>NZ_FNSR01000002.1:600000-1200000 GCF_900104845.1 Paraburkholderia caballeronis
TCAACGCCTTCAGCTGGTGAAACTTCATTGCCCGATCCGCTCCATAATGCGGGTGCCATGCGTCGCGCCCGGCCACGATTCTGCGGGATAAAAAAAAGTTATTGGAATAAAAACAAACGATTTGTTCCGTGAAATTGGCGCTCTTACTGTTCGGACACGTCGTCGCCCCGGCGGCGTGAGACTTCACGAACGGAGCAGTCATGGCAAATCTGCACAACCCGGCCATCGGGTCGTCGGTCCCCGCGCGCGGCGGTCACGCGTCGCGCTTCATGCTCATCGCGGCGACGTCGCTCGGCAACGGGCTGGAGATGTTCGACTTCACGATCTACAGCTTCTTCGCTGTGATCATCGGCAAGCAGTTCTTTCCGTCGCATTCGCCGTTCGGCTCGCTGCTGATGGCGGTCGCGACGTTCGGCATCGGCTTCGTGGTGCGGCCGATCGGCGGCGTCGTGATCGGCAACTACGCGGACCGCGCGGGCCGCAAGGCCGCGATGACGCTGACGATCGTCGTGATGGCCGCCGGCACCGCGCTGATCGGGCTCGCGCCGCCGTATGCGTCGATCGGCGTGCTCGCGCCGGTGCTGGTGGTCGCCGGGCGGCTGCTGCAAGGCTTCTCGGCCGGCGGCGAGATCGGCGCGTCGACGACGCTGCTGATGGAGTCCGGCGTCGCGACGACGCGCGGTTTCCTCGTGAGCTGGCAGGTCGCGAGCCAGGGCGCGGCCGCGCTCGCCGGCGCCTTGAGCGGCTTCGCGCTGGCGCATCTGCTGACGCCGGCCGCGCTCGAAAGCTGGGGCTGGCGCGTGCCGTTCCTGTGCGGACTGCTGATCGGTCCGGTCGGGCTGTACATCCGCCGCTCGCTGCACGAGACGCACACCGACGAGGCGCGCGAAACCAGCGCGTTCAGCGAGGCGCTGCGCTCGCACCGGCGTGAACTGCTGACCGGCATCCTGATGATCGTCGGCAGCACCGCGACGATGTACATCGCGGTGTTCTACATGCCGACCTATCTCATCAAGGTGCTGCACATGCCGTCGGCGACCGCGTTCCTCTCGGGCTGCGTGTCGGGCGCGACGCTCTTCGTCGTCGCGCCGCTGTCCGGGCTGCTCGCGGACCGGCTGAAGCGCCGCAAGCCGGTCGTGTTCGGCGCCACGCTGACGGGCGGACTGCTGGTGTTCCCCGCGTTCTGGCTGCTCAACCACACCGCGAATCTCGGCGTCGCGCTCGCGATCGTCGCGCTGCTCGTGTCGTGCCTCGCGATCATCGCCGGACCGGGTTTCCTGCTGATCCTCGAAGCGTTCCCGAAGCGCGTGCGCGCCACCGGCCTCAGCGTCGTCTATAGCGTCGGCGTGTCGATCTTCGGCGGCTTCGCGCAGTTCATCGTCACGTGGCTCATCAGCGCGACCGGCAATCCGATGTCGCCCGCCTGGTACATGGTCGCGTGCAGCGCGATCTCGCTGTGCGCGCTGCTCGCGCTGCGCGAACAGCGCGCCGCCTCCCCCGCAACGCTTCACCCTGGCCAATGAAAGGAGAGTCATCCATGCCGTTCGTGCTCGAAAAAGGCTTCCACGAAGACCGGCTCGTGCCGGAAGTGGTCGCCGAACAGGACACGTTCATCGACATCCGCCGCCGCATCCACGCGAACCCGGAACTCGGCGCGGACGTCGCCGACACCGCAACGTTCGTCGCCGGCCTGCTGCGCGACTGGGGTTACGACGTGCATACCGGCATCGGCGGCCATGGCGTCGTCGGACGCCTGAAGCGCGGCGGCGGCGCCCGCGCGATCGGCATCCGCGCGGACATGGACGCGCTGCCGATCGTCGAGACGACCGACCTGCCGTATGCGAGCCGCGTGCCGGGCCGGATGCACGCGTGCGGCCACGACGGCCACACGGCGATCCTGCTCGCGGCCGCGAAGCATCTCGCGCGCCATGCGTCGTTCGACGGCACGCTGAACCTGATCTTCCAGCCCGACGAGGAAAACCTGAGCGGCGCGCGCCGGATGATCGAGGACGGCCTGTTCGAACGCTTTCCGTGCGACGCGGTGTACGCGCTGCACAACGCGCCCGGCGTGCCGGTCGGCCAGTTCGTCGTGAAGGAAGGCAGCGTGACGGCCGCATCCGACGTCGCGACCGTCACGCTGAAGGGGGTCGGCGGCCACGGCGCGATGCCCGAGCTGACGCGCGACCCGATCGTCGCCGCAAGCGCGATCGTGATGGCGTTGCAGACGATCGTGTCGCGCAATCTCGCGGCGCGCGACGTCGGCGTGGTCAGCGTCGGCGGCATCCAGGCGGGCGCGACGCACAACGTGATTCCGGAGCGCGCGCAACTGCTGCTGAACATGCGCTCGACGACCCCCGAGGTCCGCGAGCGGATCGAGACGCGCGTGCGCGAGATCGTCGCGTCGCAGGCGCAGACGTTCGGCGTCGAGGCGTCGATCGACTACACGCATCTGGTGCCGGTCGTGCTGAACGCGGAAGGGCCGACCGCGCTCGCGCGCGGCGTCGCGGCGGCGCTCGTCGGCGACGACCACGTGCTGACCGACACGCGCGGCGTGATGGGCAGCGAGGACTTCGCATGGATGGCGCAGTCGGTGCCGGGCTGTTACGTGATGCTCGGCAACGGCGTCGGCCAGTGGGGCGGCTGCATGTGCCACAACCCGAACTACGACTTCAACGACCGGATCATCAGCCTCGGCGCGAGCTACTGGGTCCGGCTCGTCGAAACGTATTTGAAGTAATCACCGCCGTTCACCGCTCGCAGCGCGCGTCCGGCCGGGCGTAGCCGCTGCGGCTCCCCGCAGTCGTTGTCCCCTTCCACTCGAATCGAGCGCCGCCCAACGGCGCCTACCACTACACACACGATGAAAAAGACGATCAAGGCTGCAGCCGCTGCGGCCGGGCTGCTTGCGCTCGCGCCCAGCCTTTGCCATGCGGATTCGGTGTTCTCTTCGCTGATGCCGGCGTTCGGTCCGGGTTATGGCTCGGTGTCCGGCAATCTGGTGTCGATCTACGGCACGGTCGACGAATACATCGACCACTACAACGCCGGCGGGCAGACCGCGACGCGCCTGTTGAGCGGCGGCGCGTGGACGTCGAAAATCGGCATCTACGGCCGCGAGGAACTGACGCCCCGGCTGTCCGTCCATTTCCGGCTCGAAAACGGCTTCAACGCGAACGACGGCACGTTCGGCGCGCCGAACACGATGTTCAACCGCGCCGCGTATGTCGGCATCGCGTCGAAGGACTGGGGCGGAATCGACCTCGGCAAGCAGTTCGGCGTCGGGCTGCAACTGTTCGTCGATCCGTTCTTCGGCGTGTCGAAGCTGTCGCCGTGGACCTACTTCGGCAGCGTGTCCGACCTCGGCCGTGGCGCCTCGACGGTCGAGGCGCGCGTGAGCAACGCGGCCGTCTATACGAGCCCGAGCCTCGCGGGTTTCACCGCGCAATTGCTGTACGCATTCAAGGGCGACCAGTCCGAAGGGCCGGCCGCGCAGAACCGCGGCGGCGCGCTCACCTATGCGAACGGACCGCTCTATGTGTCGGCATCGTTCAACCAGACGTGGTGCGATCCGTCGGCCGGCGCGTGCACCGACACCACGACGCGCACCGACTCGTTCGGCGCGGCGATGATCTACGACATGGGCCGTTATGCGGTGTCCGCGTCGTGGCAGCTGTTCGACCCGCGCTATGCGCAGGACTTCGTCGCGCGCGAGTATTCGCTCGGCTCGCTCGCGCGCTTCGGCGCGCACATGTTCCGCGGCTCGCTCGTCTATCGCGACGTCACGCAGACCGCGAACCATGCGGTCGGCCTCCAGATCGGCGACGACTATTTCCTGTCGAAGCGCACCGCGCTGTATGCGCGCGTGTCGGTCATCAAGAACGCGGCGAACTCGCAGATGACGAACGACCTGTACGGCAGCGGGCCGCTGCCCGCGAAGGGCGCGTCGGTGACGGACTTCGCGCTCGGCGTGTATCACAACTTCTGATCGCGCCCGGCGGCAAGCGGGCGAAAAAAAGGCGTGCCGCACGGCACGCCTTTTTTCAGTCCGAGACCAGAACGGATCAAGCTTCGAGCTGTTCCAGCACCTTCCCCTTCGTCTCGATGCCGAGGAAATGCACGACGATCGCCGCCGCGAACGGCACCGCCGCGAGGATGTAGAACGCGACGTCGAGATTGCCGCCGACCATCGTCTTCGAGACGATCGCCGGCGCGAAGATCGCGGCCACTTTCAGCCATGCGCCGCCGACGCCGCAGCCGAGCGCGCGGATGCTGGTCGGATACAGTTCCGGCGTGTACACGTAAGCCGTGATGAAACCGCTCGCGAGGAAGCCGAGCGCGAACGCGCTGAACGTCGCGACCACGTACACCGACATCGCATGGCACACGCCGGCCAGCGCGAGCGACACGGCACACAGCACGAACGACACGTTGATGATCGGCTTGCGCCCGACCTTGTCCACCAGCAGCGCGCATACGAGCGACCCGACGACGCCGAGCACCGACGCGGCCACCGCGAGGTTCAGCGCGAGTTGCAGCGGTGCGTGATAGAGGGTGCGATAGATCGTCGGCAGCCACGTGGACAGCCCGTACTGGATGAAGCCGCAGGTGATCCACAGCATCGCGACCGCGAGCGTGCGCTTCAGATACGCGGGGCCGAACAGGTCCTTCATCCGGCGCTTCGGATGGCGGTTCGCCAGTTCGTCGAATTCCGCCGCGTGCGCGACCGGCGCGAGCGGCCCCTTCGCGGAACGCTCGAACACGGTCATCGCGTTGTCGGCGTCGCCGAGGCGCTCGCGTTCCGCGAGCCAGCGCGGCGATTCCGGCACGAGACGGCGCAGCACGAAGAACAGCACCAGCGGCAGCCCGCCGATGAAGTACATCGCCTCCCAGCCGAAACGCGGCACGACCCACGCGCCGAGCGCGTTCGACGCGAGCAGCCCGATCGGGAACACGATCTCGTACAGCAGCACGAAGCGGCCTCGCCCATGCGCGCGGCTGATCTCGTTGATGTACGTGGCCGCGACCGGCAGTTCGCCGCCGAGACCGAAACCCTGCACGACGCGCAGCGCGGCGAACGCCGCGAAGGTCGGCGCGAACCCGCACAGAATGCTCGTCACGCCGATGATCCCCGAACTCCACGCAATCGCGCGCACGCGGCCATGACGCTCCGCGAGCCACGGGAACAGGAACGCGCCGAACAACTGGCCGACCGATCCCGAGGCGATCAGGAAGCCGATTTCCCACGGCGTCAAATGCCACTTCTGGATCAGGATCGGCAGCGTCGCCGCGATCGCGATCACGTCGAAGCCGTCGAAGAACGTCGCGAGCCCGATCAGCACGCGCGCGCGAATCTGCATCGCGTTGGTCGGCATCCGTTCGAGCCGCGCGATGATGGAGCCCCGGGTGACAGGTCCGCTGACACCCGCCCCGCCTCGATGTTCGATGATGTTGTCGATGGTTCTCATGCCTGGTGTCTCTGCCGTCAAAAAGGGGGGGAGTTACGCGAGAGCCTTGCTGGCGTCGGTCAGTGTCGCGAGATCGACCGGCCGCCCCTGCTGCATCCATTTGCGCGCGAGCTTCAGGTCGCGCGCGGCGTTGATCGCGATCGCGCCGCGCAGCGCGCCGTCCTTCACGCAGAACAGCGTCGCGCGTTTATCGGCGAGACTGCCGCGCACCGCGAGGTCCGCATCCGTCGGCAGGTCGCCGAGGATCTGGAGGTTCACGTCGTACTGATCGGACCAGAACCATGGAATGTCCGCATACGGCTCGGCCTTGCCGAGCAGCGCCTTCGCGGCCGCGATCGCCTGGTTCTGCGCGTTCGCCCACGATTCGAGCCGCACGCGGCGGCCGAGCCACGCGTTCGGATGGTTCGCGACGTCGCCGCACGCGAACACGTTCGGGTCGGCCGTCGCGCCGTATTCGTCGACGACGATGCCGTCCGCGACCGGCAGCCCCGCCGCCTCGGCGAGCGCCGTGTGCGGCGCGAGGCCGATGCCGGCGACCGCGAAGTCCGCGTCGAGCACGGAGCCGTCCGCGAGCGTCGCGCGCACGCGTTGCGGGTCGTCCGGGTGGTCCTCGATCGACGCGAGCGCCGCGCCGACGCGCACGTCCACGCCGTGCGAACGATGCAGGTCGAGCAGGAACTGCGACACGACCGGCGGCAGCGAACGCGCGCACAGTCGCGGCGCGCCTTCGACCACGGTCGCTTCGACGCCGAGCTTGCGCGCGGTCGCCGCGACTTCGAGGCCGATCCAGCCGCCGCCGATCACGAGCACGCGGCGGCTGCCGCGCAGCCTCTCGCCGAGCGCCACGGCTTCGTCGAGCGTGCGCAGACAGGTGACGTGCCGCGTTCTGACAAGCGCATCCGGCAAGCGGCGCGCCGCGCCGCCGGTCGCGATCACCAGCCGGTCGTATTCGACCTCGCGGCCCGAGCGCGTGCGCACGATGCGCGCCGCGCGGTCGATCGACGTCGCGCAGTCCGGTTGCCACGCTTCGACATCAAGGCCCGCGAATTCGTCGGGCTTCACGATCCGCACCGTGTCGATATCCGCTTCGCCCGCGAGCACCGCCTTCGACAGCGGCGGGCGCTCGTACGGCAGATGGGCTTCGTCCGCGATCATCACGAGGCGGCCGTCGAAGCCTTCCTTGCGCAGCGTCTTCACGACCCAGCCGGCCGCCTGGCCGCCGCCGATCACGACGACGGTGCGCGGCGCGGCAACGGACGCCGATGCCTGCGGCGCGCTCACGACTTACGCTCCGTCATGAACTTTCCTTCGGGAGCCTGAGCATTCTTCTGCCGCCGCGTGTTGCCGTCGAGGCCGCCGTCGATCGCCCATTCCGCGAAGACGGTCGGGCCGGGTTCGAATTCGCGCGGCTGCCAGTCGGGCGTCAGCACGTCCTCGTCCGCGTAGTATTCGATCAGCCCGCCGGCCGGGTTCCGGAAGTACCAGAAGTACGCGGACGACACCGGATGCCGGCCCGGCCCGAGTTGCGTGGCCCAGCCGCAGCGGCTGATGTGCAGCCCGCCGCCGAACACTTCGTGAATGTCGCGCACGGTGAACGCGACGTGGTTGAGGCCGCGCTTTCCATCCGGCAGCGCGAGCAGGAAGATGTCGTGGTGGCCGCCGTGCGGCGCGCAGCGCATGAACGCGCCGCGCCCCGGATAACGGTCCGACGTCTCGAAGCCGAGCCGCTCGTGATAGAACCGCTCCTGCTCCGCGAGGCGGTTCGTGAAGAACACCACGTGCCCGACCTCGACCGGCTCCGCGCGCTCGTACACCGGCGACGGCTGATCGACGCGCAGCGTCTGCCCCCACACGTTCGACGGCGAGCCGTGCAGGTCCAGCGCGCGGCGGCGCGTGACCTCGACGCGGATCGCCATCCCGGCCGGATCGATGCAGCCGATTGCGTCGTCGGTCGCGTAATAACCCGGCTGGTCCGCGAGACGGCCGCGCAGCGCGTCCAGTTCGGCGCGCGTCGCGACGCCCCACGTGACTTCGCGCAGCGTCGGCCCGTCCTCGAACGGGGGCGGCAGCGACGCGTCGTTCGCATCGACGACGAGCACCGTGCAGCCGTTCAGCGTCTCGAAACGCGCGCGCGTTTCGTCGTGCGCGACTTCCTTCAAGCCCCAGTCCGCGAAGAACCGCCGGCATTCGCCGAGGTCCGCCACGCCATACGTGATCTGTTCAATGCCGAGTATCGTCATGGCCTCTTTCTCCTGTGCGCCGCCGTCAGACATTCGCCCACGGCAGCGGGGCGTCGTTCAAGCCCCAGTAGAGGCTCTTCTGCTGCATGTACTCGCGGATGCCGAGGCGGCCCTTCTCGCGGCCGATCCCGCTGTCCTTCCAGCCGGAGAACGGCGTCGAGATCGAAAACAGCTTGTACGTGTTGATCCATACGGTGCCCGCTTCGAGCGCGCGGGCCACGCGCCACGCGCGCTTGTAGTCGCGCGTCCAGATGCCGGCCGCGAGGCCGAACACGCTGTCGTTCGCCTGCGCGATCAGCGACGCCTCGTCGTCGAACGGCATCGCGACCAGCACCGGCCCGAAGATTTCCTCCTGGCAGATGCGCGCGCCGTTCGCCAGTCCTTCGAGGATCGTCGGCAGATAAAAGAAGCCGTTTTCGCGGCCGTCGCCGGTCGGGCGCTCGCCGCCGCACAGCAGCCGGCCGCCCTCTTCGAGCCCGAGCGCGACGTAACGCTCGACCGACTCGCGATGCTTGCCGCTGATGAGCGGCCCCATCTGCGTGTCGTCGCGCGTCGGGTCGCCGACGCGCAGCCGGCGCGCGCCGTCGGCCAGCCGGCGCATGAATTCGTCATAGAGCGAACGCTGCACGAACAGCCGCGAGCCCGCGATGCACGCCTCGCCCGACGAACTGAAGATGCCGTACAGCACGCCGTTCACCGCATGGTCGAGGTCCGCGTCGTCGAACACGATGGTCGGCGACTTGCCGCCCAGTTCGAGCGACACGGGCATCAGCTTCTCGGCCGCGATCCGCGCGATGCCGCGGCCCACGTCGGTGCCGCCGGTGAACGACACCTTGCGCACGCGCGGATGGCGCACCAGCGCGTCGCCGATCACCGAGCCCTTGCCGGGCAGCACGCTGACGACGCCCTTCGGCACGCCCGCTTCCTCGCAAATGCGCGCGAGCGCGAGCGACACGAGCGGCGTCACTTCGGCCGGCTTCAGCACGACCGCGTTGCCGGCCGCGAGCGCGGGCGCGAGTTTCTGCGCGTCGGAGGCGATCGGCGAATTCCACGGCGTGATCGCCGCGACGACGCCAATCGGCTCGTGCACGCTCATCGTCAGGTAGTCGCCGCGCGACGGCGTCAGTTCTTCGTCGAGCGTTTCGAGGCACGCGGCGAAATAGCGGAACGTGTTCGCCGCGCTCGCGACCAGCACGCGCGTCTCGCCGATCGGCTTGCCGTTGTCGCGGCGTTGCAGTTGCGCGAGCGCCTCGTGGCGCGCGGTAATCAGGTCGGCGATCCGGTACAGCACGAGCGCGCGCTGATGCGGCTTCAGCCCCGCCCAGTCCGCGCGGCGCCACGCGGCGTCGGCCGCTTCGACGGCGTCGTTCGCGTCGTCCGCGTTCGCAGTCGAAATTTCCATGTTCACCGACTGGTCCGCCGGGTACACGCTCGCATAGGTCGCCGCGCGGCCGCGACGCCATTCGCCGCCGACGAAGATGTCGCCGTCCGGCACGAGACGGGAATCGAAAGGGGTCATGTCACAAGCTCCATCGGACCAGTCGCGCCGCATCGCTGCGCGCGTGCGGGTCGCGTCAAATCACACAGCGCGCCGCGCGGTTGCGCAGCGCACGAATCGCGCTATAGGCAGTCAATGCCGACGTCTTCGGGTTGTCGGGCAGCGGCTTGCCGCACATCTCCAGCGACATCTCGCCGAACGCGCCGCGCGCGACGATCCGGTGCACGTTGCGCGTGACCGCCGGATCGGCGATCAGGCGCACCGACGTCTGGTCGAGGCCGAGGCCCGCGAGCGCGATCGTCGCCGCGACGTTCGCGTTCTTCGGATAGAGCCGCGCCGCGTCGCGCGCGCTGCCCTCGAAGATCACGCGCTCGACATCGAGCGCGCGCAGGTCGCACACGTCCTCGGCCGGCGTGCCGAGCCAGCCGACCGGCGGCTTGCGGCCCGTGTACAGCACTTCGTCGAGGCCGCCGAGTTTCGCGGCGGACAGCGCGTCGATGCCGCCGATCGCGCCGGACAGCAGCGTCAGCGTCGCGTCGCCCTCGTCCGCCGCGACCGACAGCCGGTCGAGCAGGCCGAGATCGGACAGCGCGCCGATCGACGCGACCGCGCAGTCGGTGCCGGCCTTCAGCAGCGGCACCACGTGATCGACCAGCGCCGCGTGGCCCGCGCATTCGAGCGCGAACTGCGGGCGCGTCGACAGCGCATCGACCGACGACACGACCTCGACCGACGGCCCGACCGCGCCGCGCACCGACGCCGCGTGATGCTCGGGCACGATCACGTGCGACACGTGCACGTGCGGATCGGCGGCGACCGCGCGATAGACGGCCTGGCCGATCGCGCCGAAGCCGATCATCGCGACGTCGATGCCGGCCACGTACGGACGATGGGCGTCACGCATGTTGCGGCTCCTCTTTCTTGACCGGCGGCCCCGCGAACGCGGTCGCGAAGCTGCCGACGGCGGTCATGTCCACTTCGACCAGCACCGGGCCGTTCTTCGCGAGCCCTTCGCGGATGATGGCGTCGGCCTGATCGAGCGACGACAGCCGGTAGTGCGCGAGGCCGAGGCTCGCGCAGAACTGCGCGAAGTCCGGCTGGTGCAGATCGACGTAATAACGGCGGCCGCCGTACTGCGCGTCCTGGATGTTGCGGATCACGCCGTAGCACTTGTCGTTCATCAGCACGATCATCACGTTCGCGTTTTCCTGCACCGCGGTCGCGAGTTCGCCGACGTTCACCATCAGGCCGCCGTCGCCGACGAGGCACACGGTCTTCGCGGCCGCGCCCGCGAGCGCCGCGCCGATCGCCATCTGCATCCCCTGGCCGATGCCGCCGCCGAGCGCATGCACGCCCGCGCGCGGCGTGAAGATCTTCAGCAGCCGGTTGCCCCACGTGCTGTTCGAGATCGTCACGTCGCGCACCCAGTTGTAGTCGCGGCCGACCGCGCGTTGCAGCGACTCGACCAGCTGCCGGTACGGGCCGAGCCCCTTCGCGGTGTCCGCGACCGCCGTTTCGCGCGCGGCCGCCAGGTCGCCGGCAAACGCCGGGTCCACTTTCAGGCGGCCTTCGAGACGCGTCGCGAGCGCGTCGAGCACCGCCGCCGCGTCGCCGTGCACGAACAGCTCGTTGCGATAGCCTCGGTTGTCCGCGAGCGCGTCCGCATCGACGCGATACAGCGGCTGCGGCAGCGCGAGCTTGTACTTCAGCGTTTCGTTGCCGCGCAGCCGCGAGCCGACCACCAGCATCGCGTCGCAGGTGCGATAGAAGCCCTCGACGGCCGGATGCACGTTGAACGCGCCGAGCGTCGCCGGATGGTCCTCTGGCAGCACGCCGCGGCCTTGCACGCTAGTCACCACGCCGAAGCCCAGCGCCACCAGCCGCTCGACGGCCTGGGTCGCGTGGCGCGTGCCGCCGCCGAGCCACAGCAGCGGACGCTTCGCGCTCGCGAGCGCGTCGGCCAGTTGCGCGACGCGCGTTTCGTCGTGCGTGAGCGTCGTGACGTGCGGCGCGGCCATGTCGTGCGGCCAGTCGGTCAGCGCGGCCTGGATGTCGATCGGAATCTCGACGCTGACCGGACCGCTCGGCGCGGTCAGCGCGACGCGCACCGCTTCGCGCACGGTCGCGAGCGCCGTATCCACCGAACGCACGCGGAACGCGGCCTTCGAGATCGACGACAGCATCGTCAACTGGTCCGGCGCTTCGTGGATATACGCGAGGTCCTGGTCCAGATAGTCGGTTTCGATCTGCCCGGTCACGTGCAGCAGCGCGGTGCCGGCGGTCAGCGCCTCGACCATCGCGCCGGCCGCGTTGCCCGCGGCGGTGCCGGTGCTCGTGAACGCGACGCCGAGCCCGCCCGACACGCGCGCGAGGCCGTCCGCCATGTTGACCGCGCCGGCTTCGCCGCGCGCGCCGACGTAGCGGATGTTGCCGCGCCGGCCGATCGCGTCGAGGATCGGCATGTTGTGAATCGAGATCACGCCGAACGCCGTCCGCACGCCGCATTGTTCGAGAAAGGCAGCAATCAGCTCCCCGACGGTGGTTTGTTTAGACATGTCGTGCAACGCCTCCGGAAACATCGATGTGACTGCCCGTCGTATAGGACGACAGGGCCGTGGCCAGATAAAAGAGCGCCTGTGCTGCTTCGTCGGGACGACCGAGGCGGCCAAGCGGAATGTGTTTCTTGCGCGCGAGTTCGGCGGTCCAGTCTTCCCAGCTCTGGCCCGGCTGCGCGCCCGCTTCGTAGCGGCGACGCCACTGGCCGGACTCGACGAGGCCGATCAGGATCGAGTTCACGCGGATGCGCTCCGGCGCGAACTCGCCCGCGAGCGACTTGACGAGACTCAGCACGCCCGCGCGCGCGGACGACGTCGCGACCATGTGCGGCTCCGGCTGCAACGCGAGCAGCGAATTCACGCAGACGATCGACGCGTTGCCGCCGGCCGCGGCCGCCTCGCGCAGCATCGGCAGGAACGCGCGGGTCGGGCGGATGATGCTGAAGTACTTCAGGTCCAGTTCGTCGCGCCACGCGTCGTCGGTCGTGTCCGCGAACGTGGACACGCGGCCCTGGCCCGCGTTGTTCACCAGCATGTCGGTGCGGCCGAAGCGCTGCTGCACCTGCTGCGCGAACGCGTTCACCGCGTCCGCGTCGAGCACGTCGCACGGCATCGCGAAGAGCGGCGCATCCGCGTGGCGTTCGCGCAGGCCCTGTTCGGCGCGCGCGAGACGCTCGCGGTCGCGGCCGCAGATCGCGACCGATGCGCCCGCGCGTAAAAAGAGTTCGGCGGTCGCGAGCCCGATGCCGGACGAACCGCCCGTCACCACCGCGACCTGCCCGGTCAAGTCGATTCGAATCATCAGATCCCCAATGCCTTCATGTACGGGCTGCGCGCGGGCGGCCGGTAGTTGAGACGCTTCGACAGTTCGTCGGCCGCGCGCCGCACCTTGCCGACGAGGCCGCTGTCGAGCAGCGACGCGTCGATCGCGGAGCGCGGAATCGTCGTCGTGATGACCGCCGCGATGCGGCCCGTGTCGTTGCGCACCGGCGCGGACACGACCGAAATGCCGCGCTCGAACGACGACTCGCTGATCGCGAAGCCGCGCTCCGCGTCCTCGCGCACGCGCTCGTACAGCGCCTCGACGGTTTCCGGCGTGTGCTGCGTGAAGCGTTCGAGCTTCGGCTCCGGATACAGCCCGCGCAGTTCTTCGAGCGTGAAGTCGCCCATCAGCACCTGGCCATGGGTGGTCGCGTGCGCGGGCAGCCGCGTGCCGACGTTCACCTTCACCGAACTGAAGATCGGCGCATGGCTCTGCGCCTTCGCGACGAACACCACGTCGCGGCCGTCGCGGATCACGATGTGGCTCGTGAGGCCCGTGTCGTCGCGCAGCGATTCGATCACCGGCAGGCCGAGGTCGGTCAGTTCGAGCGAACTCAGGTATTCGAAGCCGAGCCGCAGCACCGCGACGCCGAGCCGGTAGTTGCGGTCGCCGTCCGCGCGTTCGAGGAAACCGAGCGCTTCGAGCGTTTGCAGCAGACGGAACACCGTCGTGCGCGGAATGCCGAGCCGCCGCGACAGTTCGGGCGCGCCGAGCATCGGCTCGCGCGGCGAGAACTCGGTCAGGATGCGCAGACCGCGTTCGAGACCGGGCACGCGATAACCCGCGTCGCTCCGGTCGTCGTCCGCGTCGTGCGGACGGTCTGCAATGTCTGGGGTCATTCAGGAACTCCGTTGTTCTTCACGCTGTTTTCCCGCTGCTGTTCGACGTCGAGGAAGAACGCGCCGATCAATGCGTCGTAGGCGGCGGGCGCTTCGACGTAACCCGCGTGGCCCGCGCGCGGCACGATCCGCAGCGGCGTGCGCGCCGCATCCGCAAGCCGCTCGCACGCGGCGGGCGGCGTGATGCTGTCCTGTTCGCCGACCGCCACCGCGACGCGGCCGTCGAACGCCGCGAGATCGGTTGCGAGGTCCGCGTTCGCGAGCAGATGCGTCGCCTGCGCGTAACCGGCCGGCACGATGCGCGCCATGTTCCAGCGCACCCATGCGCGCGCCGCGTCGCCCGCGTGCGCGGACAGCATGTTCGCGCTGCGCTTTTCGGCCAGCCCGGCAGGACCCAGGTCCGCGAGCATCGCGAGGCGCGCGTCGCGCTTCGATGCGCGCACATCCGGCGACGCCGCGCCGTAACCGCCCGCCGGCGAGATCAGCAGCAGGCCGGCGACGCGCGCCGCGTTGGCCGCCGCGAACGCGCCCGCGACAATCGCGCCGAGCGAATGGCCGACCAGCACGCAACGCTCGACGTCGAGCGCATCGAGCCACGCGCGCAGCACGTCCGCATAGTCCGAAGCCAGCGGCGACCCGGCGGCAACCGGCGTCGATTCGCCGTAGCCCGGCGCATCCCATGCGAGCACGCGGCGCGCCGCGCCGAGCGTTTCGAGTTGCTGCACCCACGACGCCGCGCCGGAGCCGATGCCGTGCAGCAGCACGAGCGGCAGCCCGGCTTCGTCCTTCGCGCCGGCAGCTTCGCGATACCCGACCGCGCGCGCGCCCACTTCGACGCGGCGCGCGGGAAAACACGCGAGCCGCGCTTCGAGCGAAGCGGCGACGGCATCGGGAGTGGCGGCGGAAGAAAGCATGGCTGCGTCGACGGGTGCGTTTTTCATCGCGCGAATCAGCGCTTGAGATTCGCGAGCGGCGAATCCGGCGGATAGGTCGGCGTGATCGGCTTCGGCGAGCCGAGCATCACGCACATCAGCGCGTCCTCTTCGCCGATGTTGATCTCCGTGCGGTACACGCCGGGCGGCACCGAGATCAGGTCGCGTTCGCCGAGCACCGCTTCCCACGTCTCGCCGTCGCGCTCGCAGATCACCTTCATCTTGCCGCGCAGCACGAAGAAGATTTCTTCGACATCCCTATGGATGTGGCTCGGGCCGACGTTGCCGGCCGGAATCACCATCGTCGAGAACGTGAAGCCGCCGGCCGGCACGGTGTTCACATCCTTCGCGACGCCGGTGCCGCCGGTGCCGACGTAGCGCATCTGCGCGCGGCGATACTTCGGGTCGTAGTCCGCCTGGAACTTCAGCGCGTCCCAGTCGTAGCGGCGCGTCGACAGACGCGCGACGCGGCTTTCCATCCACTGCTTGAAGCTGGCGTCCGCGGGCTGGTCCCACGACTTGCGCTCGATATCTGCATCGGCCATCGATTTCTCCTTTCGATTGGACTGAATCAATTCATCACAAAACCGCCGTTCACCGGCAGCAGTTGCCCGGTCACGAAACGGGCGGCATCGGAAAGCAGGAACAACACGGGTCCGGTCACGTCGGCCGGCACCTGCGCGCGTTGCAGCGCGCGCCCTTCGCGGTAGTAGTCGTGACGCGCCTGCGGCACGTACGCGGTCGCTTCCACTTCGGTCAGCCCCGGCGCGATCGCGTTGACCGTCACGCCGTGCTCGCCGAACTCGCGCGCGAGCGAATGCGTCATCGCGATCATCGCGCCCTTGCTCGCGACGTACGCGAGCAGCTTCGGCGCGCCCCACAGGGCGGTGTCCGACGCGATGTTCACGATCGCGCCACGGCCCGACTCGCGCAGATGCGGCAGCGCCGCCGTGCTCGCGAGCCACGTGCCGCGCACGTTCACGGTCATCACCGCGTCCCACGTCGCGGGGGTCAGCTCGGTCGCGGACTGGCCGCCCGAGTTCGTGATCGCCGCGTTGTTGACGAGGCCGTCGAGGCCGCCGAGCGCGGCCGCTGCCGCATCGACAAACGACGCCACGCTGGCCGGCTGCGCGAGATCGAGCGGCCGGTACGACACGTCGTGGCCCGCCGCGCGCAGCGAATTCGCAAGCGCCTCGCCGTCGTCGTGCAGCAGGTCGCCGAACACGACGCGCGCGCCCGCTTCCGCGAGCGCCGCGACGAACGACGCGCCGAGCCCGCGCGCGCCGCCGGTCACGACCACGCGCCGACCGTTCAGGGCGACCGTGGCGACCTCACGCATGGCGCTGCTCCGCGGCGGGCTGTGCGGCCGCGTCCTGCTGCGCGCGCCACGCATCGAGGTCCGCGAAATGCTGCTGCGCGCGCTGGCGCAACATCCGGCGCACGCGCGTCATGCCGACGTCGTGCTGATACAGGAACTCGTGATCGCGCGCGTTCGGCGCCATGCTTTCGAGGACGTAGCGGTCCTGTTCGAGCACCGCCCAGTGCAGCCCTTCGAGGCGGTTGCGGTACAGGAAGCGCCATGCGTCGCGCTGCCAGCCCGTGACCTTGCGGGTGCGCCAGAAATAGACCTGGCAGTGGTCGCCGTCGACCGGCACCGCGAAGCCGATGATCCCGAAGTTGCCGCCCGGACCGAACTTCCTGCGGTACGGAATCGCGAGACGCATCCACAGGCAGCCGGTTTCACCGAGTTCGACCCAGTCGAAGTTCACGTCGCGCTGGCCGGTCTTTTCGAATACGAGGCCGGTGTCGGTCTTGCGCACGCGCATGTCGGCCTGCTTGTCGCCTTCGGCCATCGAATGCGACGTCGCGTGCAGATACGCGCCGTGCATCGGGTCCATGACGTTGTCGATCGCGTACTGGTAATTGCACTTCCAGTTCGACATGCAGAGGAAATGCGAGTATTCATCGCTCGCCAGTTCCTCGGGCAGCACGAGCGGCGCCGGCTCCTTGTGCGCGTCGTCGCCGAACCACAGGAAGATCGCGCCCGCGCGTTCCTCGACCGGGTACGACTTCACGCACTTCTGCCCTTCGAGCGGACACGCGGCCACGGCCGGCACGTTCTTCACGGTGCCGCCGCCGTCCACTTCGATGCCGTGATACCAGCACGCGACGCGGTCGCCGAGATTCCAGCCGAGCGACAGACGCGCGCCGCGATGCGGGCAGCGGTCTTCGAGCGCGTGTACATGACCTTGCTGATCGCGCCACAGCACGATCTGGTCGCCGAGGCGCGTGATGCCGATCGGCGCGTTGCTGACCTGCCAGCTCGGCGCGACCGGATACCAGTAGTTGCGCAGGCCGCGGTCGAGGTAAGTCCGGATCGGATCGGCCGCGCCGGCGGTTTCGGGTGTGGGGGATGTCATTGAACAGACTCCGGGTACGTATTCGGGGAGACGGGTTCTTCGCGCGGGCCGCCCGCCAACGCGGGCCGGCGCGTTACGCGCGCGCCGGTCAGTTCATTCGGATAACAGACGGAACTCGGCGGCGAGACGCTCCGCGTTCCACGGCGAGCCTTCGGGCGTGCGAAAGCCGATGCGGTTCAGACCGTCGACCACTTCGCCCAGCTCCACCGCGCCCGCGTCGAACACCTTTTCGAGCGCGTCGCCGAAGTCGTTTTCGTATTGCGTCGGCTCGGCCTTGCGCGTCTGCCAGATCATGTTCCCGACGTCGCCCGGCTTCTCGATTACGCCCTTGCCGGCGACGTTGTTCGGTTGCGGCGCGAGCCACGGCTTCAGATACGGATTGAAATTCACGGTCACCTCTCGCTCGGTCATTCGACCTTGATCTGGATTTCCTCGCCGGCGAGGCGCACCGCGTACTGCTTCAGGTCGCGGCCGCCGGGCTCTTTCAGGCACTTGCCGGTCGGAATATGAAACACGGCTTCGTGCAGCGGACATTCGACGGTGTCGCCGTCGATGAAGCCCTGCGTCAGCAGCGCGTACGCATGAGGGCAGACGTTTTCGAGCGCATAGATCTCGTCGCCCACCCGATAGATGCCGATCTCGGCGCCGTCGAGCTTGAACTCGATCGGCGCGTCTTCGGACAGGTCGCCGGCATGACCGGCGCAGCGCCATTCTTCAGCCATTTCTCACCTTCTCCCGATCACCTTCGTTCCATATAAGGAACATTGGTTTATGTATGGTTATTATAGGAGCCGTTTTTCGTTGGAAAAAAATAAATACGAGCCCACTGGGGTAAACACCTGGCATGCAGCGTGAAAGCGACAGATCGACGTTGCGGCCGGATTCCCTCCAATTCACCAAACGCCCATTTCATAAGGCTTTCGAGCCGGTCAAACCGAACTAACCCGGCTTCGATGCACGTTTCGCGGCCAACGAAAAAAACTTTTTGACGCGCATCGTGAGTCTCTATACTTTCCATAGGCAGCACAACTGCCCATATATGGAACATAACGGCAACGGGCGATCGATGCAAGCAGCACGACGCGCGACAGCCGTAAAAGAAAGGTTGGGGAGCCTGCGCAGCCGGCGGGCCACTTGTCACACGATCAGGAGTCCAGAGTTGAAACACGTCATCGCCGCCGGCCTCGCCGGGATCTGCGCCACGTCGGGCGCATGGGCACAAAGCAGTGTCACGTTATACGGGAGCCTCGACGCGGGTGTCGCCTACATCAGCAACGTCGGCGGCAGTTCGAAGTGGATGCTGGAACAGGGCAACATGCAGCCGGACCGCTGGGGCCTGAAGGGCGTCGAGGATCTGGGCGGCGGCCTGAAAGCGGTGTTCCAGCTCGAAAACGGCTTCTACACGAACACTGGCGCGCTCGCGAAAGCGAACACGCTGTTCAACCGCCAGGCGTACGTCGGCCTGAGTTCCGACCAGTTCGGCACGCTGACGCTCGGCCATCAGACGCCGTTCGCGTTCGACGTGCTCGGCCCGTTGAGCACCGCGTATCTGGGCGCAAGCTGGTATGCGTTCCATCCCGGCAACATCGACCAGCTGGCCGATACCGGCGTGGCGCCGTACGACAACTCGATGAAGTACAAGTCACCGAGCTGGTACGGGCTGTCGTTCGGCGCGATGATGGGCTTCGGCAACACGACGAACTTCTCGACCGGCCGCACGATGGGTTTCGCGGTCAGCTATGCGAACGGGCCGCTCAAGGCCGGCGCGACGTGGTCGAACGAGCACGACCGGTCGGTGTCGATCTCGACGACCGGCATCAACACGTTCCAGGGCCAGCCGGGCGCGACGTACATCGCGGACAAGGTCGAGAACATGGGCGCGGGCGCGTCGTACCAGTTCGGCAATCTGCTCGTGCACGGCCTCTATACGCGCACGAAGCTGCAGTCGAATGGCTACTCGGACACGTTCCAGAGCTACGACGCGGGCGCGAACTACCAGTTCACGCCGGCCAACAGCGTGGTCGGCGGCGCGGCGACCTCGACGCTGTCCGGCCGCCGCTGGACGCAGTTCATGATCGGCGACATCTACGCGCTGTCGAAATCGACGCAGGTGTACGTGAACGCGCTGTACCAGCACGCGAACTCGGATGCGCAGGCGGCGTTCTTCACGGCGGGCGTGTCGAGCGGGCGCAATCAGACGATCGTGCTGACCGGCATCCATCACTCGTTCTGATGATGATGTGACTGACGTAGCGCGCGGCGGTCACGCTCCACGTGCATGGCCGCCGCTACGTCGAACGAAGAGGAAGACCGCGCTTCAGCCCGCGGCGACCGGCTTGTTGCGCGCGTGCGCGGCGGTCGGGTCGTCGGCGTGCGGGCGATAGTTGAGCCGCGCCGACAGGTCGATCGCCGCGCCGCAGACGGCGGCGATCAGCGGCACGCGTTCGTCGTCGCCGATATCGGAGCGCGGCACCGTCGCCGTGATCGCGGCGACGATCCTGCCGGACTGGTCGCGCACCGGCGCGCTGACCACCGAAATGCCCCGCTCGAACGACGCCTCGCTGATCGCATACCCCTGCGCCGCGCTTTCGCGCACGCGCGCATACAGGTCCTCGACGGTGTCCGGCGTGCGGTCGGTGAAGCGTTCGAGCGGCTGCCCCGCATACAGCGCCTTCAGGTCCGCGAGCGTCATGTCGCCCATCAGCACCTGGCCATGCACCGTTGCATGAGCGGGCAGGCGCGTGCCGACGTGCACCTTCACCGAACTGAACATCGGATCGTGCGTCTGCGCCTTCGCGACGAACACGACGTCACGCTCGTCGCGGATCAGCAGATGCGTGCTGAGGCCGGTCGCGTCGCGCAGCCGTTCGAGCACCGGCGTGCCGAAGTCGGTGAGTTCGAGCGAACTCAGGTATTCGAAGCCGAGCCGCAGCACCGCGACGCCGAGCCGGAAATGCCGGTCGCCGTTCGCGCGTTCGAGGAAACCGAGGGCTTCGAGCGTCTGCAACAGGCGGAACGTGGTCGTGCGTGGAATGCCGATGCGCTTCGACAGTTCCGGCGCGCCGAGCACGGGTTCGCGCGCGGAGAATTCCGCGAGGATGCGCAACCCGCGTTCGAGGCCCGGCACCAGATAGGTGGACGACGCGCCGCCTTCTTCGAGCGCGTCGGCCGGGTCCGCGGCAGCGGATGCAGCGGTGTCGTCGTCGGGCAGCGTTTCGCCGCGCGGCGGGGCGGTCCCTCGCCCGGTGCCTGTTTTCTTGTCTTTTGCCATTGCCGGCTATCGTCTGACTGATCGGTTACAGGTCAGCATGATAGCGCGAAGCGTCGCCGGGTCCCGCCCGCCGATCATTCAACGCTCGCCGCTCCGCTGCCGTTGCCGCGACAACCACTGCATAACCGCCATGCGCCCCTTCCACACGACGATCGCCATGCGCGCAGACCAGCGTGTCGCCGCACACTGTCCGCCACCCGATCCGCTCGCTGATGCAGAAGATGCCTTGCACGCGGCAGGCCGAACGCGCGACGCTCGCGCCGCGGGTCAAGCAAGGGCACGCGGCGGCGTTGCGCTCTCCTCCCCTCCCTCGCCGCGAATTTCTCGCAGCCGCGCCCGCGCACAACCATTAACTTTTCACGCATTTACGCCGTTATACTTTCCATACACGATACGTCGTTTTATGTATGGAACAACAACACCAAGGCGGGCGGCCTTCCTGAGACCATGAAAACCCTGACGATCAACCTGCGGATCGCGATCACGATTGCGACGCTCGGCGTCCTGCTGCTGGCGACGGGCGCCATCGGCATCTTCGGCATGGCCGAAACGAACCGCGCGCAGCACGACGCGTATGCGGTGCACTTCGCGTCGGCGGTCGCGCTCGGCAAGTCCGGCACCGCGATGTCGCGCGCGCGCTTCGGGCTCGACTGGGCGATGGCGAATCCGCATTCGCCGCAGCTCGGCATGCAGCTGGACCGCGCGAAGAGCCTGTTCGCCGAATCCGACCGCTGGTGGGCCGAGTTTCGCGGGCTGCCGAAAACGCCCGAATTGCAGGCGCTGACCGACGACCTCGACGCGAAGCGGAGCGCGGTGTTCCGCGACGGCATCGACCGCCTGATCGAAGCGATCCGCGCGGGCGACACCGGCTGGATGGACGAGACCCGCGCGCAGCATCTGATCGCGCTGTACACCGCGATGAACGCGAGCCAGAGCGCCGTCGAACGTTACCTGGATCAGCAGGCGCGTTCGTCCAACGATCATTCGGCCGCGCTGTTCCATGCGCTGCTCGCGACCTGCGCGGCGAGCATCGCGCTCGCACTGGTCGTCGCGTTCCTTAGCTGGCGTTCGCTGCGCCGCGCGATCATGACGCCGCTGCGCGACGCGATGGGCCAGTTCGATGCGATCGCCGCCGGTGACCTGACGACGCGCGTGGCCGTCCGCAACGACGACGAAATGGGAATGCTGCTGCACAGCCTGGCCGCGATGCAGGACCGTCTGCGCGCAACCGTGCAGACGGTGCACAGCGGCTCGCACGCGATGGCGACCACGACGCAGCAGATCGCGGCCGGCAATCTCGACCTGTCGCAGCGCACCGAGGAACAGGCGGCGGCGCTCGAAGAAACCGCGTCCGCAATGCAGCAGTTGATCGCGACCGTGCAGGTCAACGCGACCAACGCGCAGCAGGCGAGCGAACTCGCGCACGGCGCGTCGGACGTGGCCGCGCGCGGACGCGACGCGGTGAGCCGGATGGTCGACACGATGCGCGCGATCCATGCGGGCTCGTCGAAAATGACGGACATCATCGGCGCGATCGAAAGCATCGCATTCCAGACCAACATCCTGGCGCTGAACGCGGCAGTCGAGGCCGCGCGCGCCGGCGACGAAGGGCGCGGCTTCGCGGTCGTCGCCGGCGAGGTGCGCAGCCTCGCGCAGCGCTCGGCGTCGGCCGCGAAGGAGATCGGCGCGCTGATCGCGGAATCGACCGGCCGCGTCGAAAGCGGCGCGGGGCTCGTCACCGAGGCCGGCGGCGCGATGCACGAAATCGAGGCGGCGATCGCGCGGGTCGCGACGATCGTCGGCGAGATCGCTAACGCGTCGCGCGAACAGCGCCAGGGCATCGAACAGGTCGGGCTCGCGGTCACGCAAATGGACGAGGTCACGCAGCAGAACGCGGCGCTCGTCGAGGAAAGCGCGGCCGCCGCGACGTCGCTGGCCAAGCAGGCGCAGTCGCTGAGCGCGCTGACCGCCGCGTTCAAGGTCGGGCACACGGCACTCGCGGTGGGCTGAACAGCGGGTTGAATTCAGCAGCGCGGTTTGCACGCGGCCCGCAATCGTCGAGAATGATGCGACGACATTTCCGGACGCTCAACACGCATGACGCCGCGCCAGCACTCCCTGTCGCTCAAGGCCCGCGCGAACGCGCTCGCGCCGCTGCCGCTGATGGCCGTTGCGCTGCTGCTCACGTATGCGACGGTCATTCCCGCGTCGCTCGTCGCGCTGGTCGATCCGCACTTCGCGGCCGGCGGCCCGCAACTCGAAAAGAAAGGCATCGCCGCAATGTTGCTGGTCGGCGTGATCGTCGCGCCGCTCGTCGAGACCGCGCTGACTCAATGGGCGTGCATCCGGCTGCTGCGCCGGTTCGGCTGCCGCGCCGGCGTCGCGATGTTCGCCTCGGCGGCGCTGTTCGGCATCGCGCATACGTACAGCCTGTTCTACATGCTGATGATGGCATGGGTCGGACTCGTGCTCGCGGCCGTGTTCGTGATCGAGGACGAACGCGGCGGCCGGCCGTTCGTGCTGACCGCGTCGGTCCATGCGATGCACAACGGCATCGCCGCGCTGTATTTCATCTTCGTCGCGTGAGCGGGTAGCCGTTCGACGCCGACGCGCCGCTCCGCTCACACCGAATCCGCGATCAACCCGCGCAGCCATTTATGCGCGGGATCGCGATGCACGCGTTCGTGCCACAGCATCGCCATCTCGTAGCCCGGCACCTCGACCGGCGGCTCGACCACGCGCAGCGCCGCATGATTGAGCGCGAGCCGCGACGGCACCATCGCGACGAGATCGGTGCTCGCGACGACCGACAGCACGAACAGGAAGTGCGGCACGGACAGCACGACACGCCGCGTCACGCCCCGTTCCGCGAGCGCCTCGTCGGTCACGCCGTAAAAACCCGCGCCGTCCGGCGACACGATCACGTGATCGAGCGCGCAGAACTGCGCGAGCGTCGGCCGGCGCTTCAGGCGCGGATGCCCGGCGCGTCCGGCCAGCACATAACGCTCGGTGAACAGCACGCGCCGATGCAGCCCGGCCGGCGAGCCTTCTCCCGTATGGAACACGAGGTCGATGCCGCCCTGCTCCGCCTGCTTCGCGATCCGCGACGGCACCATCTCGACCACCGCGAGCCGCGCGCCGGGCGCCGCATCGCGCAGTGCGTTCAACGCGGGCAGCACGATCGTCGATTCGCCGTAGTCGGTCGCGGCGACGCGCCACGTGTGCGTCGCGGCCGACGGCTCGAATGCCTGCGACGGAGACACCGCCTGCTCCAGCGCATCGAGCGCGCGGCGCAGCGGCTCGCGCAGTTCGTCCGCGCGCGCGGTCGGCCGCATGCCGCGCGGCCCCGGCAGCAGCAGCGGATCGCCGAAAATCTCGCGCAGCCGCGCGAGCTGCACGCTGACCGTCGGCTGCGACAGGTTCAGCCGCTGCGCGGCGCGCGTCACGTTGTGCTCCGCCAGCAGCACGTCGAGCGTCAGCAGCAGGTTCAGGTCGAGCCGTCCGAGATTAATCATTGCAATACCTGAAATTCTGGAAATTCATTTCCAATATACCCGACGCGAACCTATGCTGACCGCTTTCGGCCACGGAGATTCGACAGATGAAGGTGCTCATCGTCTACGCGCATCCGGAACCGCAGTCGCTGAACGGCGCGCTGCGGGACTTCGCGATCGGGCGTTTGCAGCAGGCGGGACACGAGGTCCGGGTATCGGACCTGTATGCGATGCAATGGAAGGCGACGGTCGATGCGAACGACAGCACGGAGCCCGTGCGCGGCGCGCGTTTCGACGTGTCGGCCGAATCGAGGCGCGCGTTCGAGAACGGCACGCAGAGCGCGGACATCGCACTGGAGCAGGGCAAGCTGCGCTGGGCCGATGCGGTGATCCTGCAGTTTCCGCTGTGGTGGTTTTCGATGCCCGCGATCCTGAAGGGCTGGGTCGAGCGCGTGTACGCATGCGGCTTCGCGTACGGCGTCGGCGAGCATTCGGACGCGCGCTGGGGCGACCGCTACGGCGAGGGTTCGCTGGCCGGCAAGCGCGCGATGCTGATGGTCACGGCGGGCGGCTGGGAATCGCATTACGGCGCGCGCGGCATCAACGGGCCGATCGACGACCTGCTGTTCCCGATCCAGCACGGCATCCTGTATTACCCCGGCTTCGACGTGCTGCCGCCGTTCGTCGTGTACCGGACGAGCCGGATCGACGAAGCGCGCTATGCACGCATCCGCGACGCGCTCGGGCAGCGCCTCGACACGCTGGCGACGACGCCGCCGATCGCGTTCCGTCCGCAGAACGGCGGCGACTATGAAATTCCGGCGCTCACGCTAAAAGCCGACGTCGCGCCGGGTCAAGCGGGCTTCGCCGCGCACGTCAAGGGCTCGCGCGATGAACGCGCCGACAGGGACGCGGAGCACAACCGGCTATAGCCGCTAAGGGGCCGGCTTCCTCAGCGGCCCACATCACGCACGCCGCGCGCGGCGATCACGCCGCGTCGGACGCTCCGTCCGCGGCCGGCGGCGTCTCGCCGTCGTTCGGGACCAGCGTCTTCAGGATGTCGCGCCAACTGACGATGCCGACCGGCCGGTTCTCGTCGTTGACGACCGGAATGCACGAGATCGGATGATCGAGGAACAGCCGGATCGCATCGGCCAGGTCCGCGTCCGGGCGCAGCGTCCACGGCCGGCGCGACATCACCTGATGCACGCGCCGGTTCAGCGTGCCCGCATCGCGCGCGGTCTCGACGTTGCTGCCGATGAACGGACTCAGCGCGCGCAGCATGTCGCGGTCCGACACGACGCCCTGCAACTCGCCCTCGTCGACGACCAGCAAGTGGTGAAACCCGGCTTCTTCGAAAATCTCCTTCACCGTCGTCAGGCTGTCGTCGAACCCGACGGTGACGAGCCGTTTCGTCATCACATCTTCTACTTTCACTCTCCGCTCCGCTCGAATCGTGTGCCGCTCCGGGCGTCGGCCGACGCTCGACGCGCGCCGCGCCGGCCCGCGCCTTCGTCGCCCGTCGTCCCCGTCCCGGAGCCGTCCTGTCAGTCGTGCCGACGCTGTGCATCCAGACATCGGCGGCGAACGCCGCACAGTATGACATCGAACCGTGTCGCGAAGAAACGGCGCGCGCGGCTACTTCGTCTCCATCCAGCTCACGTGCGCGGCGACCACCCGCCAGCCCGCGTCGGTCTTCAGCCACGTCTGGCTCTGCCGGCCGATGCGCGCATCGCCGTCGCGGCGAAACTCGATGTTCGCGACCGCGAACGACGTGCCGTACGTCGTCACGACGCGCGCGGTCACGGTCCGCGCGAGCCCCTTCGACGGACGCGCGGCGCGGAACGCGCGAATCGCGTCGTAACCGTACAGGTTCTCGGTCGCGCCGTAGCGCAGCGTATCCGGCGAATCGAGGAACAGCATGTCGAGCATCGCGACGTCGTTCGTCACGAGCGCCTGTTCGTAGGCGTCGAACGCCGCGTTCACTTCGGCCAGCACATCCGGGCGGTTCACCTCCATCATCGTTCGGCTCCTTCGACCGGCGGCGTCGCGCCGGAAAACGCAGGTACGTAAGCCAGCCCCGCCGCTTCGAGCCGCCGCGCTGCTTCGAACGCAAGATCCTCGCGCCATGGCGCGGCGATCAACTGCACCGCGAGCGGCAAACCGGAAGCGGTCCGCAGCGGCACCGCGACGACCGGCAGCCCGAGGCACGACACCGGCTGCGTGAGCAGCCCGAGGTTCGGGCGCACCGGCAGACGCTGGCCGTTCACGTCCATCCACGCCGCGCCGATCGGCGGCGCGACCACCGGCGTCGCCGGCGCGATCAGCACGTCGTGACGTTCGAACAGTTCGAGCACGCGCCGCCGCAGCACGGCCCGTGCGCGCTGCGCGTGCAGCAGCCACGCGGCCGGCAGCAGCGCGCCTGCGATCAGCCGGTCGCGCGACAACGGCTCGTGGTCGTCGTAGCGCGTGCGCAGCGTCGGCAGATGCAACTGGCCGCCTTCGGAGGCGGTAATCAGGAACGCCGCGCCGCGCGCGACCGCCGCGTCCGGGTATTCGACGGTCTCGCGCGCGCCGAGCGCATTCGCCGCTTCGAGCGCGACGCCGCGCGCGTCATCGCCCGCGTGTTCGTCGAAATAACCGCCGAGCCGCGCGACGCGCAGTGCCGCAATCCGGCCTGCGCCGACCGGCTCCGCTTCGCGCGGCGTCTGCGCCGGGTCGTCCGGATCGCGGCCCTGCAACGCGTCGTACACGGCCGCGAGATCGTCGACGCTGCGCGCGAACGCGCCGAGATGATCGAGGCTCGCGACGAACGGGAACGTGCCCGAACGCGACAGCCGCCCGTACGTCGGCTTCACGCCGAACACGCCGCAGCACGACGCGGGCACGCGCACCGAACCGTTCGTGTCGGAGCCGAGCGCGAGCGGCACGAAGTCCGCCGCGACCGCCGCCGCGCTGCCGCCCGACGATCCGCCGGCGGTGCGCGTCGTATCGTGCGGATTGCGGCACGGCCCCGCGTGATGGTTCTCGGTCGTGAAGCCATACGCGAACTCGTCCATGTTCAGCGCGCCGATCAGGATCGCGCCCTGCTCGCGCAGACGCCGCACGAGGAACGCATCGGCCTGCGCCGGCGGATCGTCCGCGAGCACGCGCGAGCCGGCCGTCGTCGTCACCTGTTCGATGTCGAACAGGTTCTTCGCCGCGAACGGCACGCCCGCGAGCGGCGGCAGCGGTGCGCCGCTCGCGCGCCGCGCGTCGAGCGACGCGGCCTCCGCGAGCGCGCGTTCGGCGGTGACCGTCGTGAACGCGTTGATGCGGCCGTCGTCGGCCGCGATTCGCGCGAGCGTGTGTTCGACCAGTTCGCGCGCGCTGAACGCGTGTTGTGCATACGCACGGGCGAGGTCGAGCGCGCCGGAAGGAAAACGGCGCGCGGTCATGGCCGGTACACCGGGGCGGGCTCGTCGTCCGCGTGCAGCGCAAACGCGAGCACCGGCGCGGCAATCGCCGCGACCCGCGCGAACTGTTCGTGCACGCGCGCGGCGGCGTCCGGCGCGAGGCCGGGAACGTGAAGCGTCAACGCGGCGTCGACATACGCGGCCAATGCGGCCGAATCGTGCGGCGAAGCATGATCGTCGGACATGGGGATTCCTTTCATTCGATCGAAGAAGACGCCGAACCGGACAGCCGGCGCGCGAGCGCGATCAGCGCGCGGTCGCTGCCGCGCGGGCCGATCAGCGACAACGCGAGCGGCCGGTCGAGATCGTCCGCGAGCGGCACCGTCACCTGCGGCAGACCCGCGAGCGCGGCGATGCTGTCCATCGTCAGCGCGTCGCGGTAAAACGCGTCGAGCTGCGCGGCCGGCGCGGCGCGGTCGAGCAGCGCGCGCGGCACGGTCGGCAGCGCGATCACCGCGCCGGCAACCAGCGCGTCGAGATGGCGTGCGATGTCGATGCGCCGCGCGCGCGCCCGCGCGACCTGCGCGTCGTCGAGCGTCGCGAGCCGCGCGAAACGCGACGCGATCGACGCGCCGAAACGCGGCGACGTGACCGCGATCCATGCGCCGAGCGACGCGCGGATCGCATCGTCCTGCAACTGCTGATACGTGTGCAGCCAGCCGGCCGCATCGCCGTCGAACACGGCGATCGCATCGGTCGCGCCGATGCGCTGCGCGCGCTCGTCGAGCCGCGCCGCGTCGTCGGGTTCGTTCGCGGCGCGCGCGGCGAACGCTTCCGCGCAGCGCACGATCCGCGCCGGCACCGGCGTCTGCGCCTGATCCGCGAGCAGCACGTCGGCGACGCGCGCGAGCATCTCGCCGGACCGCGCGAACCAGCCGACCGTATCGAAGCACGGTGCGAACGGCAGCACGCCGTCGATGCTGACCGCGTCGTGCGTCGGCCGGATGCCCCACAGTCCGCAGAACGCGGCCGGCACGCGCACCGAACCGCCGGTGTCGGTGCCGAGCGCGAAATCGACCGCGCCGCTCGCAACGGCGCTCGCGGACCCGCTCGACGATCCGCCCGGCAGCGCATGCGGCCAGCGCGGATTCGCGGGCGTGCCGTAGTGATCGTTCGCGCCTTCGAGGCTGTACGCGAGTTCGTCGGTGATCGTGCGGCCGTCCACCGACGCGCCCGCCGCGAGCAGCGCCGCGACGCACGGCGCGTGCCGCGCGGCCGGTTCGTGCGTCGCGAGCCAGTCCGGATTGCCGCCGCCCGTCACGACGCCCGCCGTGTCGATCAGGTCCTTCACCGCGAAGCGCAGGCCGTCGAGCGGCCCGCTGCCGGTCGCCGCGATGCGCAGACGCGGGCCGGGAACGAAGGCGTCCATCGTCATGCTCCCGCGCCGCCGGCTTCGAGCGCGCCCGCCAGTTGCAGCGAGTCCGCGACGAAGCCGAAGCATTTCTTCACGTTCCACACGGTCGCCTCGGTGCAGAAATCCGGCGACGACGTCGCGCAGCAGTCGGTCAGCATCACGCAGCCGTAGCCGAGGAAGTTCGCGTCGGTCAGCGTGTGCAGCACGCACTGATCGGTGTTCACGCCCGCGAAGAAGATCGTCCGCGTGCCGAGGTTGCGCAGGATGCTGTCGAGCGGCGTGTCCCAGAAGCCGCTGATCCGGTATTTGTCGACACGGATATCGCCCGGCAGCGGCGCGAGTTCGTCGACGACCGCCGCCGCCCACGAATCCTTTTCGAGCACGTGCGCGCCGTGCTCCGGCAGCGGCTCGCCGAGGCCGATGCCGGAGCCGGTCGGCTTGTATAGATGCAGCTGGTTCGGCGGCATGTTGGCGAGGTCCGGCCGGTTGCCCCAGTTCACCCAGATCACCGGCACGCCATGCCGGCGCGCGAGAGGCAGCAGGCGCTGCAGTGGTGCAATCGGCGCGCGGTCCGCGTCGTAGTTGCCCCCTAGATGGGCGACCCAGCCTCCTTTGGTGCAGAAGTCGTTCTGCATGTCGATCACGACGAGCGCCGAGCGGCCGATGTCGAAACGCACCTGCTGCGGCTGCGAATCGAGCGTCGCGATGCGCGGCGTGGGGGTCGGCGGGGTCATGTCCACCAGCGCCGGGGTCGCGGTCCAGCGCGTCTGCGCGCACTGGCCGAGCGCGCCCGGAACCGTTGTCGTGGCGGGATTGGCGGCGTTTTCCAAGGGGTCCTCCAGGTCGTCTGTCAGTCGAAGAAGTTCGCGCACAGGATGCCGCGCGCGATGCCCGTCGGGCATCGCGCGAACCGTTCCGGTTGCGCGTGTCGAATGCCGTTTCGCGCGTCCGGTCCGGCGGATGGCATCAAAGTTGCGTTGCCGGTTTCGTTCATGAATAACCTACTTACCGAAACCACAACGCAAAAGGAGTGCCAGTGATGCTCAGAAAGCCGAAGTCTTCCGCGCCGCGTCGCGCGTTCGTTCCAGTTCGCCGCGTGGTGTCGCGCGCGCTCACCGTCGCCGTGCTGGCCGCGTGCAGCGCGCCCGCGTTCCTCGTCGCGCCGCCCGCGCACGCGGCCGACGACGCGATGCGGGTCGGCGTGCTGATCCCCGGCTCGAAGACCGACAAGGGCTGGATGGAATCGGGCTACGACGGCGTGGCCGCCGCGCAGAAGGAGTTCGGGCCGAAGCTGAAGACGCAGATCATCGAGAACATCAACTACGCGGACATGGAGCAGGCGCTGACCAACCTCGCGTCGAAGAACCAGTTGGTAATCGGCGTCGGCGGGCAAACCCAGGCCGCGGTGCTGAAGGTCGCGAAGCGTTTTCCGAACGTGAAGTTCTCGATCGTCGGCGGCAGCAAGGGCGATGCGATGCCGCCGAACGTCGCCGGCTACGACGTGAAGCAGGCGGAGATCGCGTTCGTCGCCGGCGCGGCCGCCGCGATGCTGACGAAGACGAACGCGGTCAGCTATGTCGGCGGGATGGAAATTCCGTCGATCGTGAACGCGGGCAAGGAGTTCGGCAACGGCGCGCACTACATCAACCCGAAGATCAAATACTTCGAGAGCTACACCGGCGACTTCGACGACGTCGCGAAGGCGCGCGAGGCGACGACCGCCGCGATCGCGCAGGGCGCGGACATCCACTATCACATCCTGAACCTCGGGCTGCGCGGCATCGAGCAGGCGGCGAAAGAGAAGAACACGCACATCATCGGCAGCTACACGGACCGCTGCGGCAGCGACCCGCTGTACATCGCGTATAGCATCACCGGCGTCGGCTTTCAGGCGCAGTACGCGATCGAGCAGCTTGAAAAAGGCACGTGGCAGCCGGGTTACAAGGCGTTCGGTCTCGCGATGGGGCCGCAGGCGTCGGGAATGGCGGTCTGCCATTCGACGCCCGCGATCGACGCGAAGCTCAAGCAGATCGAGCAGGACATCCTGAGCGGCAAGATCAAGGTCTCGGAAGGATGAACGCGCCCGCTGCCGCCGCGCCGCGCGCGGCGCCGATCCTGTCGCTCGCCGGCATCGGCAAGCGGTTCGGCTCGTTCGTCGCGCTGGACGGCGTGTCGCTCGATCTGCTGCCCGGCGACGTGCACTGCCTGCTCGGCGAGAACGGCGCGGGCAAGTCGACGCTGTGCAACGTGATCTTCGGCGTGCATCAGCCCGATGCCGGCGCGATGCAGGTGGACGGCGCGCCGTACCGTCCGCGCAATCCGCGCGACGCGCTCGACCACGGAATCGCGATGGTGCACCAGCACTTCAGCCTCGTGGACGACGCGACCGTGCTCGACAACCTGCTGCTCGGCCAGGCGCGCGGCTGGCTGGATCGCGCCGCGCACGCGCGGCGCGTGCGCACGGTGCTGGAGCGCGTCGGGCTCGAACTCGCGCTCGATGCGCGGGTCGCGGACCTGTCGGTCGGCGAGCGGCAGCGCGTCGAGATCGTGAAGTGCCTGATGCGCGAGCCGCGGCTGCTGCTGCTCGACGAGCCGACCGCGGTGCTGCTGCCCGCCGAGATCGACGCGCTGCTCGACACCTGCGCGCGCGTCGCGGCGCGCGACTGCGCGGTCGTGCTCGTCACGCACAAGCTGAAGGAGATCGCGCGGATCGCGAGCCAGGCGACGGTGCTGCAATCGGGCCGCGTGGTCGCGCGCTCCGCGTCGCCTTCCGCCGAAATCGACCGGCTCGTGCACGCGATGATCCATCGCGCGACGGCCGACGACGACAGCGGCGGCGACGCAGGCGGCACCGCGAGCCGCCTGTCGCTCGTCGAAACAGAACGGCCGTCGCCGAACTCGCGGCCGCTCGCGGACGAAGTGCTGCAGATCGACGGCCTCGGCGCACGCGACGCGGACGGCGTCACGCGTCTCGAACACTGCACGCTGGTCGTGAACCGCGGCGAGATTGTCGGCATCGCGGGCGTCGAGGGCAACGGGCAGACCGAACTCGGCGCGGTGCTCGCGGGCATGCTGCCGGCGGCGGCCGGGCGTTTCTTCGTCGCGGGCCGCGAGATGACGCACGCCACGCCGCGCGACCTGACGCGCGCGGGCGTCGGCATCGTGCCGGAAGACCGGCACGCGGTCGGCTGCGTGACCGGCATGACGGTCGCGGAGAACCTGCTGCTGAACCAGCTGGACCGCTACACGCGCGGCGGCTTTCTGAACCGCCGCGCGATGCGCGCCGACGCGCTCGACCTGATGGCGCGTTTCGACGTGCGCGCGAGCGGCCCGGATGCGTTGTTCGGCGGCCTGTCCGGCGGCAATCAGCAGAAGGCGGTGCTCGCGCGCGAACTGACGCTCGACCCGCTCGTGTTCCTGCTCGCCGCGCAGCCGACGCGCGGCCTCGACGTCGGCGCGGTCGCCGCCGTCTATTCGCAGATCCGCGCCGCGCGCGATCGCGGCGCCGGCGTGCTGCTGATCTCGTCGGAACTGGATGAACTGATGAGCGTCGCCGACCGCATCGTCGTGCTGTATCGCGGCCGCATCATGGGCAGTTGCGCGCCCGACGCGGCGAATCGCGGACGCATCGGCGCGTGGATGGCCGGCTCGGGAGACCCCGCATGAACCTCGACGTCAAACTGCACGGCCCGCGCGCGTGGCTGCACGGGATCGGCGCGAGCGGCGAACGCTCGCCGCATCTGCGCGTCGCGCTGGTGATCGCCGCGTCGATCGCGCTCGCGATACTGGCCGCGCTCGCGCTGATCGCACTGGTCGGCGTGCCGGTCGGCGACGCGCTCGCCGCGTTCGCGGACGGCGCATGGGGCTCGCCCTATGCGATCGGCGCGTCGGTCAATCGCAGCCTCGCGTTCGCGCTGGTCGGCACCGGCTTCGTGATCGCGAACCGCGCGCGCCTGACAAACGTCGGCGGCGAAGGCCAGATCGCGATCGGCGGCATCGCGGCGACCGCGTTGAGCCTGTACGGCGGCTGCGCGCATCTGCCCGCGCCGCTGTCGTTCGTCGTGCCGATGCTCGGCGCGGCGCTGGCCGGCGCGCTGTGGGGCGGCCTGCCCGGCGTGCTGAAGGTGAAGGCCGGCACCAACGAAGTCATCAGCACGCTGCTGTTGTCGTTCATCGCGGTCTGGCTGCTGTACTGGTGCGTGCAGAGCGAGGCGCTGCTGCGCCAGCCGATGACGAACGCATCGACGCTGCCCGAATCGCTCGAAATTCCCGACGCGACGAAGCTGCCCGCCGTGCTCGCGGCGAGCGGCATGAACCTCAACATCGGCCTGCCGGTGACGCTCGCGCTCGCCGTCATCTCGGCGGTGATGCTGAAGCGCACGCGCTTCGGCTTCTGCCTGCGCGCGGCGGGCCTCAACCCGGTCGCCGCGCGGCGCGCGGGGCTGCCGATCACGTCGTCGCTGATCGGCGGACTCGCGATCGCGGGCGCGTTCGGCGGCCTCGCCGGCGCGTTGATGCTGCAAGGCGACCAGTATTCGCTGAAGGCGGGTTTCTCGTCCGGCTACGGCTTCGACGGGCTAGTGGTCGGCCTGCTCGCGCGCGACTCGATCACCGGCGTGTTCGCGGCCGCGCTGCTGTTCGGCTTCCTGCGCTCGGGCGGCATCAACATGGAGATGGTCGCGCAGGTGCCGTCGGCGCTCGTGCTGATCGTGCAGGGCATCGTGACGGTCGCGCTCGCGGCCGGCGCGATGTGGCTCGACCGCAAAGGAGGAAGCCGATGAACGTCGAACTGCTTGCGGTGTTCGCGGGCGCGTCGATCCGGCTCGCCGCGCCGATGATGCTCGCTTCGACCGGCGAACTCGTCAGCGAGCGCGCCGGCGTGCTGAACATGAGCGTCGAAGGGATGATGCTGACCGGCGCGTTCATCGGCGCGACGTTCTCGTGGCTGACCGGAAATCCGCTCGTCGGGCTGCTGTGCGCGATCGCCGGCGTGATTCCGCTCGCGCTGCTCCAGGCGTTTCTCAGCGTGACGCTGCGCGCGAACCAGATCGTGACCGGCATCGGCATCAACATTCTCGCGCTCGGCGGCACGACGCTCGCGTATCGCGAAGTGTTCGGCGAACGGTCGAGCGCCGCGATTCCGGGGCTCGCGCACGTATCGCCGGTGCCGGGCGTGCTGAGCGCGGTGTTCGACCAGGTGTGGCTGCTGTATGCGGGTGTCGCGATGCTGATTGCGACGTCCGTCGTGATGCGCCGCACGTCGCTCGGCATCGCGCTGCACGCTGCCGGCGTCGCGCCGCGCGCGGTCGATCAGTCGGGGTTGTCGGTCGCGCGGCTGCGCTACGGCGCGGTGGTGTTCTCGGGCGTGATGTCCGCGACGGCCGGCTGCTTCATCTCGATCGGCGACATTCACACGTTCACCGAAGGCATGACGAACGGCACCGGCTACCTCGCGATCGCCGCGATCATCTTCGGCAACTGGAAAACCGGGCGCACCGCGCTGGCATGCCTGCTGTTCGGCGCGGCGACCGCGATGCAGTTCCAGTTGCCGATGTTCGGCCTGCACGTGCCGACCGCGCTGCTCGTGATGCTGCCCTACCTGCTCGCGCTCGTCGCGGTGGCCGGGCTGATCGGCCGGCAGACCGCGCCGCCGGCGCTCGCGCAGCCGTTCCGGCGGTAGATGCGATGACGACCAGACAACCGGCGGCGCGCAAGCCGCGCGCGGCGAACGGAGTACCATCGCAGGCACGCGCCGATTCCGCTCATCAACCGAAGCTCTCCATGGTACGCACCACGCAGTCCACCGCGAAGGCCGACGCCGACGCATCCGCCGCCGCCCCGACGCGCCGCCAGCAACTGGCCGCGAAAACGCGCGAGCGGATGCTGAAGATCGCGATCCGCGAGTTCGCCGAAAAGGGCTTCAGCGGCGCGCGCGTCGAAACGATCGCGCGGCGCTCGAAGCTGAACATCCGGATGATCTATCACTACTTCGGCGGCAAGGAAAAACTGTACGTCGAAGTGCTGGAGCACGTGCTCGCGAAACTGCGCGAGGCGGAGCTTGCGGTGTCGCTCGACGAACACGCGGTCGATCCCGTCGCCGGCATCCAGCAGCTTTACGACTTCACCGAGGAGCACTTCTCCACGCATCCGGAACTGCTGTCGCTGCTGTCGTGGGAGAACCTGCATCGCGCGCGTTACCTGAAGACGTCGAAGCGGATTCCGGCGATGTCGTCGCCGGTGCTCGACAAGCTGCACACGCTGATACGACGCGGCGAAACGGGCGGCACGCTGCGGCGCGGCATCGATCCGCTGCATCTGTACGTAACGCTCGTGAGCCTCGCTTATTTCCACAAGTCGAACGCGCACACGATCTCGCGGATGTTCGATACGGAAATGCTCGCGCCCGCATGGCAGGCCGCGCACAAGGCGCAGGCGCATGAACTCGTGCGAGCGTTTTTGCAGAGCGGCGAGATGGCGGAGGTCGTGCCGGTGCGGGCGGTGCGGGGGCGTTAACGCCGCGCTTTCGTTACGCACTGTCCGCCACCTTGCTCGCCAGCGCGCGAACCAGCAGCCCGAGCCAGCAGATCAGCAGCAGCGACGGGAACACGAGCGTCGGCAGCAGCCCCAGCCAATGCCGGCACGTATCGACGCCGAAGCCCATCTTCTCGATGCCGAACTGGCTCGCTTCGGCTTCGATCTGTTGTTCGCGCGTCCTTTTCAGTTCGGCGGCCGCGTGCATGCCGGCGAACGTACCCACGACCGTCACGCCGGCCGTCACGATGCCGACCATGCAGATCACCCAGACGAAATAATGGGTGTGCGAAAAAAGGGCTTTCAGCGTGGGGCTCGCGCTATCGGCCGCCGAACCCAGCGTCTGCAACGCGGTCGCATACGCCTGAAACAGAAACGCCTGGAACACCAGGAACCACGTCAGCCGCCGGTCGTTCTCCGCGTATTCGTATTCGACCGCGGTCGCCGCGCGACGCAGCCGTTCCAGCAGGATCTCCAGCGTCTGGTCGTCGATCTTCCGGTCGTCGTTCATGGTCGCGCCCTGCGTGACTTACGGGAAGGCTTCAGCGTAGCAGTCCGCCATCGGCGGTCTGTACTGCGGCGAACATTGCCCGGCACGGCCCGCAACGTTAGAAAAGATCCGGAACCCGAACGACTTCCGCATGCCATGCGCCCCTGCGCGAAACTCCGGCTTGTCGTCGCGGATCGTTGCGGCTAAAACATATAAAAGTCGGTCGGCCGCCGCATCCGGCGGCGCATGCGAGACGCCCATGTCCCTGATCCTGCAGCGCGCGTATCGGGAAGACCCGAAGCAGTTCGACGGCACCGCGACCGACCGCCGCGATCCCGACTACATCCGCGAATTCCTGCCGCTGCTCGAACTGATGTGGCGTTACTACTTCCGCGTGTCCGCGCGCGGCTTCGAGCACGCGCCGGCCGGCGAACCGTTCCTCGTGGTCGGCAATCACAACGGCGGCATCAACACGCCGGACGCGGCGATGACGCTGCACGGCTGGTGCAGGCAGCATGGCCCCGACGCGCCGATGTATGCGCTGATGCAGCCGGGGATCTTCACGGTGCCGTACCTGAACGTGCACGCGATGAAACTCGGCGGCCTCGCGGCGAGCGCGCGCACTGCGCTGCGCGTGCTCGAAAGCGGCGCGCCGCTGATGCTCTATCCGGGCGCGGGCGACGACGCATACAAGCCGTTCCGCGACCGCCACCGCATCCTGTTCTTCGGCCGCGACGCGTTCGTGCGGCTCGCGCTGCGGCTCGACATTCCGATCCTGCCAGTCGTCACGGTCGGCGCGCACGAAACGCTGATCGTGTTCGACGACGGCCGTGAACGCGCACGCGAACTCGGCCTCGACCAGCAAGGCGTCGAACGCCTGCCGCTGACGTTCTCGTTTCCGTACGGGCTCGCGCTCGGCACGCCGTTCAACGTACCGTTCCCGGTGCAGATCGACATGCGGATGGGGCCGCCGATCCGCTTCGCCGGCGCCGGCCCGAAGGCCGCGAACGATCCGGCGAAGGTGAAGCGCGGCTACGACGCGGTGGTCCACGTGATGCAGGCGATGATGGACCGCATGGTGGCCGAGCGCGCCGCGAAGCGCCATCCGGCCGCGACGGCGTGAGGCCCGCGATGGACAGCGTCACGCTGAAGGAGGAACAGAGCCGCCCCGCCCGCTCGACGCAGCACTTCTTCGACATGCTGCGCCACTATCGCGAACTCGTGCTCGCGCGCATCTGCGAACTGGTGCCGCGCAACCGCTATCAGCGCACGCTGTACGGGCCGATGCTCGAATACCCGATGCGCGAGGGCAAGGGCTTTCGCCCCGCGCTGTGCCTCGCGATGTGCCAGGCCTGCGGCGGCCGCATGGAGGAGGCGCTCGACACCGCCGCCGCGATCGAGATGTTCCATAACGCGTTCCTGATCCACGACGACATCGAGGACGAGAGCGAAAGCCGGCGCGGTTTTCCGACGCTGCATCATCAGTACGGCATCGCGATCGCGACGAACGTCGGCGACGGGCTGAACATGCTCGCGATGCGCACGCTGCTCGGCAACACGCGCACGCTCGGACTCGAACGCGCGCTGATGCTGATCTTCGAGATCGAGCGGATGGCGCGCGAATCGACCGAGGGCCAGTCGATCGAGCTGGACTGGGTGCGCTTCAACCGCGCGGGCGTCACGGTGCGCGAGTATCTGCGGATGAGCTGCAAGAAAACCTGCTGGTACACGTGCATCGCGCCGCTGCGCACCGGCGCGCTGATCGCGAACGTGCGGCCCGCCGAACTCGCGGCGATCAACGCGTTCGGCTTCAAGACCGGCGCGGCGTTCCAGATCCAGGACGACGTGCTGAACCTGACCGCCGAGATGGCGCTGTACGGCAAGGAGATCGGCGGCGACATCGCAGAAGGCAAGCGCACGGTGATCGTCGTGCATCTGATCGCGCATGCGAAGCCTGCCGACCGGCGGCGCATCCTCGACATCTACGGACGGCGGCGCACCGACAAGAGCGCCGACGACGTCGCGTTCGTGCTCGCGTGCATGCGCCGTTACGGATCGATCCGCTTTGCGTCGGATCTCGCGCGGCGGCTCACCGATTCGGCCGCGCGCACGTTCGCGCAGCGTTTCGCGTGGCTGCCGCCGTCGCCTTACCGGCGCTTTCTCGAAGAGATGATCGACTACATGATCGAGCGGCAGCTTTGAGCGCGGACCGTCATTGCCACGCTATGCGCGATAGCGTTGCAGCAGCGCCCGCATCCCGCGCGAGCGCAACGCGCCCTCGCTGAACGCGACGACCGCGCGCGACAGCCGCGCGAGCGTCAACGCATCGCCCTGCACCGCGAGCTGCCGCGCGAGCACCGCGTTCATCATGGTCAGGCGGCCGTCGATCAGCGCGAGGATCGTGTGCCGGTCCGTGCGGACCGTGATGTCCGGCTGCGGTTTGCGCATGTCGCGGCGCACCGCGTCGAACCGGAGCCGCGCGTCCATGCAACGGCAGTCGAACCGTTCGTCGCCGACCTGCACGTCGAGCGCAAGCCCCTCCAGTTCCAGCAGCACGCGATGATACGAAGCGGCCGCGTCGGCGCGCAGCACGTCGAGCGCGTCTTCGAGGGTCTGCATCGCGTCGTTGTGCATCGTTCGCCTCGCGCTAACCCAGGAACTCGAAACACGCGCGCGCGGCGAACGCGATCCGCTCGCCGCCCACCTCGCCGCGCACGACGATCTCGCCGAACGTCTCGTTCAACCCGACGAGGCCGAACCCGTATTCGCGCGGCACGCTCACCTGCAACGCCGCGTCGATCCGGTAATCCAGATCGAGCCAGTCCGCGCCGTCGCGCGACGACACGGCGAAGCCGCGCGGCACCGTGACGACCGCGCCCGGCGCAACGAGGCACGTGGCGCCGGGCTCGCGCCGCACGTCGCCTTCGAAGCGGCCCTCGCGACGGCAACGCAACGCATGGCGCGTGAACACCTTCGCGAGCGTCGCGCCGCGCCACACGGCGAGCGTGTGTTCGAGGCTCACGTCGCCCTGGCGGTCGCTCGTGCGATCGAACACGAGCGTCGTGCGCGTGCTGGCCGCCGCGTGCCGCTCGTCCGCGCAGAAGCCCCATTCCCAGCCGAAGTCGTCGCCCCAGCGCCAGTGGCCCCAGTTGTGATCGTGATACGCGCACGCGTCGTCGAGCACGATGCGCTCGCGGCCGATGTCGATGGCGCCGCTCGCGTCCAGATGCGGGACGATCAGCCAGTTCAGCCTGCCGCCGCCGAGCGGCGTGTCGTTCCACAGCAGCAGCGGATCGGTGCGCGGCGCAAAGCGCAGATCGATGTGCGCCGGCGTATCGGTCCGCTCGACTTGCAGCCGGTATTCGCCGTTCTCGAACGCGATCCGCGCCGGTCCCGACTCGAAGCGCAGCGAGCGCGCATCGAACCCGACCGCCGCCGCATCGAACCGATCGATGCCGCCATGCCAGCCTTCGCCGCGCCGATGACACAGCACGATCAGGTCCGCGTCGCCGCCGCCCGCGCGCGTCACGTCGCCGGCGACGCTCAGGTTCACGATCAGATCGGTGCCGCTTACCGTGTCGAGCACGTTGAAGTGATACCACTCCTTGTAGCTCGCGATGTCCGACTCGCCGCGCCGCGGCGGATGCGGCCGGTCGATCACGCCGAGCGCCGCGCGCAGATCGCTCATTGGCGGCTCGCCGCCGTGTCAGCGGAACAGCGACGACCCGCGGCCGTCGTCGGACTGCGCGCCGGCCGGGGTTCGCGCGCGCCGCGCAAACTCCGGCGGCACGGCGGACGACGCGATCTCCGGCATCACGCCGAGCACGTCCTCGGCCGTCGAGATCAGGCCGAGCAGCAGATACAGGAAGTTGTTGCGGCTCACGTAGAAGTCCTCGCGCAGCCCGTCGGGTCCCGCGTCGATCGTGTGCGGCGGTTGCTTCATCGGTGCTCCTTGTCGTTCTCGCTCATCATCTCCCACTCCGCGCCGATGCGGCTCAGTTCGCCGAGCAGCGTCGCGAGGTCGGTGTCCGCCAGTTCGCGCAGCACCGCGCCGAACAGCGCGCCCGGCGAATCGGGCAGCGGCTCCGCGTTGCGCAGATAGAAGTCCGCGTTCGCGTGATTCCACAGCAGCCAGCCGCGCTCGACCGCCGGCGATCCGGCGAGCAGCGCGGCCCAGCGCGCGCCGTCGGGGGTCGCCGCATAACGGCGACCTTCGTCGACCAGCGAGCGCGCCAGCGAACGCAGCGTCGTGCGCGTCGATTCGCCATGCTCCGCGATCAGGCCCAGCCACACGCCGATGCCGTCCAGCCCGGCAACCGCGCGCGCGAAGTAGTCGGCGCTCGCCGGCAACGGCTCCTCGACGACGATCAGCGGGACGGTGAGGTCGGTCATTTCCGCGTGCCGGTCTTTTTACGCGGAGGCGTCGTGCCCGTTGACGACGCGGATGCAGCCTTCGTTTTTCCCGGCGTTTTTTTCGCGGTCGTCGGGGCCTTCGCTTGTTTTGCCGCGCGCGTTGGCGTGGCCGGTTTCGCCGCCGACGTGCCGCGCCGGGATGCATCCGCATGCGCCACGGCCTTGCTGCGGGTTGCCGGCCGCTTCGGTCTGGTCGGCGGGAGGCTGACGTTCGCTGGCGTCGCGGCGTCTTCCGGTTCGGGTGCTTCGCCGATCAGGTCGACGGTTTCGCTGACGGCGGACGCGCCCGCCGCCGGCTGCGCCGTTTCGCGCGGCGCTTCCACCACCAGCCGCACGAGCAGTTGCGTCGCGTCGAGCCCGGTCAGCGTGATCGTCGCGAGATACGTGCTGCCGACCGTGAATCCCGGCGCGACGACGACGATCAGTTCGACGCGCCCCTCCTGCCCCGGTTCGAGCCGCAGCAACGGCGGATCGAACGCGACCTCCGCGGACACGAACTCGCTGCCGCTCTCGCTGACGAACGGCGTCATCTCGAAGCCGACCGCGATCGGCGTGGCACGGTTGTTCTCCAGCCTGAACGGCGCGCGCACGGTCGTGCCGAGCGGCACCGCAAGACGCATCGTCGTCACCGTCGCGGCGCTGTCCGTCGGGGTCTGCTGCGCGACGCCGTTCAACTGGTCCGCGAGACGCTGGTTGAACGCGAGCGTCAGGTTGACCAGCGTTTCGTAGTAGTCGAGGTGTTCCTTCACGAGTTGCCGCAGCACGCCGTCGCTGTCGCTGCTCTCGCCCTGGCGCGCACGGCCGGCCAGTTCGATCAGTTGCCGCGACAGCAGCGCATTCGCTTCGAGGCTCTTCGCATCCGCGCGCACCTTGTTCGAAATGAGCCGCGAAATCTGGCCTCGCAACGCGGGATCGGCGAGCAGTTGCCGAAGTACGTTCAGATTGAGCACGCGTTTGTCCTGTTGTGTTCCGGCTTATCCCGCGACTGTCGACGACCGCGCAACGCGCCGCGCTTCAGGTCTTCTGCATCGCGGCCCGGCGCGCGTCGAGCGCGTCCGCCAGCGCGCGCGGCGGCCGGAAATACTGATTCTCCGCTTCGCCCAGTTCCTCTTCGACGAGCCCCGGCCACCACTGGCGAAAGCGCGCGAGCAGCCGCTGCACCAGCACCTCCGGCACCGACGCGCCCGCGGTCACGCCGACCGTGTTCACGCCGTCGAACCATCGCCCCTCGACGCCCGCGTCGTCGTCGACCAGATGCGCGGCGACGCCGCCCGCGCTCGCGACCTCGCACAGCCGCAGCGAATTCGAACTGTTGCGCGCGCCGAGCACGATCACGGTGTCGCACAACTGCGCGAGCCGTTGCACCGCGAGTTGCCGGTTCTGCGTCGCATAACAGATGTCGTCGCCATGCGGGCCGCGCAGATCGGCGAAGCGGCCGCGCAGCACGTTGATCACGCGCTCGGTGTCGGCGTGCGCGAGCGTGGTCTGCGTGACGTATGCGACGCCGCGCGCCGCGTCGATCGGCATGGCCGCCGCCTGCGCCTCGTTCTCGACGACCGCGATCCGCTCGCGCGCGCCGCGCGGATAGTGGCCTAGCGTGCCGACCACTTCCGGATGACCGAGATGGCCGATCACGAACACCGCGCGCCCCGCCAGCCCGTGCTGCTCGACTTCGAGATGCACCTTCGTGACGAGCGGACAGGTCGCGTCGAGCGCATCGAGACCGCGCCGTTCGGCGTCGTCGTACACCTCGCGCGCGACGCCGTGCGCGCTGAAGATCACGTGCGCGCCGTCCGGCACTTCATCGAGCGTATCGACGAACACCGCGCCGCGCGCGCGCAGGCGCTCGACCACGTAGCGGTTATGCACGATCTCGTGGCGAACATAGACCGGCGCGCCGAACAGTTCGAGCGCCATCTCGACCACCTTGATCGCACGCTCGACGCCCGCGCAGAAACCGCGCGGATTGGCCAGCACGATCTTCATCTGCCGCTCCCTGCTCGCACTTCGGACAACCAACGCCGCGACGCCGCGGTTGTTCGCGACCGGCCGCCGTGGCACACTGCGCCGCATGGACGCGCAATCCCAGCCGGCCCCGCCGCTACCGCAAACCGTGTTCGACATCGTCGCGATGGTGCTGCGCTGCGATGCCGCGTCGCTGTCGTCGACGACCCATCTGTTCAACGACCTGCACGTCGATTCGCTGAACGCGCTCGAAATCCTGATCGAACTCGAAGACGCATTCGCGATCGAGATCGGCACCGACGACGCAAAAAAAATGCAGACGCTCGCCGACGTCGTCGCGCTCGTCACGCGGATGCGCGCGCAGCCGGCGCAGTGAGCGCCGCCGATGCGCGCGTCAGCAACAGCAGCAACCGCAATGAATCTGGAACGGGCCGCAGTCGAGCGGCAACAGCGCGAGCGCGATGCGGATCGGCCGGATCTCGCAGCCCAGCACCGTCAGGTCCGCGTAGAACACTCGGCAGTCGTCCACGTCCACCGGCTCGCGCTGGTTGGCGGCCAGCGACGACGACACGATCAGCAGCGCCTGCTTCGAGCCGCACGGCGGCAACTCGATCGCGCCTTCCTTCGGCAGCAGTTCGGCCTGCACCGTCGGCGCGGGCGAGCCGCCGCGCGAACTCCATTCGCCGAGCTTCAGTTCGACCTTGCGTTCGCGCCGTCGCGGGTTGTCGATCGACAGCGGCACGATCCGGCGTTCGCCGACCCGCGCATAGACGATCAGGTCCGCGTCGACGATGCAGCACTGGCAATGACAGGTGTCGCGCCCGCAGTCGCAATCGCAATCACAACCGCAGTCCTGGTACGATGCGTGGCGCTGCGTAGCCGGATCGCCCTGGCGCCAGCCGCCGCGCGCGCGTTGCGGCGCGCTGCGCATCGTCGCGCCGCCGAACGACGCGCCGCCGAACGAATCGGTGAGATTCGTCGCGGCCTGGCGCAAGCCGTCGAGGATCGGCGCGGCAACGCCTTCGTTGATGAGACGCAGCAGGTCGGATACGCCGCCCGACAGGTTCGCGGACGACGCGCCGGCCGAGCCGGTCGAGAACGCGCCGCCCGCGCCGGCCGCGACGGTCGGCATGCTGAACGCCGACGGCTGGCCGGCGTACGACTGAAAATAGTTCACTTCCCTCTCCTCGTGGCCTTTTCGAGGCCGGTCGGCGCGATCAGGAAACGGATGCTCTCGTCATAGAGGAATCCCACCGCCGAATAACGCGTGCGCGGGTCCAGCGTGTCGGGCACGCGCACTCTCAATTCGACGGCGATGCTGTGTCCGCTCGCCAGTTCGATCGGCGCGCCTTCGACGTCGACCCACAACAGGCCCATTTCCTCGAAGTGCTTCTTGCCTTGCCGCAGCCACGCGTTGAACCACTGCTGCGGCAACGTCACCGTTTCGTCGGCGTCGCGCAGCGTGCCGCGCAACGTGCGGCACACGATCAGTTCGTCGTCGAGCGCGATCGGGCCGAGGTTGCCGATGACGAGCGGCACGTTGCCCGCGTTCGTGAACACGGCCGTCTTCGTCACGCGTTTGCCCGGCTGGTTCTCGACCACGATTTCGGCCGGCTGCACGTCGAGCTGCACATGCTCGGTCACGTGCAGCTCGACCGGATACCGATGCGCGCCGACCTGCAACGACGCGCGATAGCTGCCCGGCGGCGTGTGCGGATCGATCGACGCGCGCACCGGCACGAACGAATGCTGGCCCGGCGCGAGGATCGCGGGAATCGAGACGGCAAGATCGGGCGCGATGGACGGGGCATCGGTTTCCTTGTCGCCGGTTGCGGCGCTGCGTGTGCGCGCGGCGGGCAGCCCGCATAACCGCGCGTCGCGAACCACGACGCGCGCTTCGCCGGGATTGTGCAGGCGCACCGTGCCTTTCAGCCTGCGCGGACCGCCGGCGAGCACGATCGGCGCGTCGTCGTGATGATCGACCACTGAGTATTCGGGCAACACCCGCACGACCCCCTCCTTGCGCGACCCGGTGACCGCCGCTCGTGGATGCGCCGCGTCAGCATCGACCGCGCGCCCCGCATCGACGCTAATCCGACAGATGGATGCGCACGCCGTCGCCGTCGAGATCGCTGTCGACGTGCGCGTGCTGCGCCGGTCCGCACGCGTGGTCGCCGCCGACGACGAACGGCCGCCGGCCCATATCCTCGATCAACGTCTTTTGTTCAGATGAATAGTTGAAGCCCACCACTTCGACGCCGAACAGCGTGAGCGCGAAATGCTGTTGCTGCGGCTTGCAGATTTTGGTGGAAGGGAAACGCTCCAGCCCGAGCTTCAGACACAGATCGACCTGCAACGGCTTCAGGTCCATCTCCAGTTGCGTGCGCGCATCCGAGCGCGTATCGGTTTTCAGCTTGATGTCGTCGAGGCCGAGCACCTGAAGTTGCGCGGTGGCTTTCGAATCGATCGTGTTGGTGGAATTCGACGTGATGTCGTTATCAGACGTCGAGTTGATCGTTGCGTTGGTGTTCGCGTCGACGATGCTGTTCGACGTGCTCGTGACATCGATCGAACCGCTTCCGCCGCCGCCCTTGCCCCCCTTTCCGCCGCCGCCCATGACGTCCTCACTGAACGCGTTCGACCTTGCTACAATAAAGCAGAGCTAAACAGGCAAGTCAAGGCGGAACACGGCTCGCTTCGCGGTTCGCAAGGCCGCACGCAGCGCGCCTCTCATGGCATGCAAGCCGATCCTCGCGATTCACGATGAGCGTGCAACGTTCGTCGCATGCACAGGTGCGACGCCGCACCGTCGCACGATACGATCGCAATCGATTCACGTCTCTTTGTAGCACCCGCTCAAAAGAATCCGGCAACGCGCATCCACCTGAATGCGGCGGTCGCCGTCCTCGCAACTCGCAGCGACACGTACCGTAGTCCGGCGGAGGATCGTGCGATGAGCAAACGCCTGTACCTGATCAATCCGCGCTCGGTGCTGCCCGGTTATTTCGGAACCGAAGTATTCGACGCATGGGGCTTCGCGCCCGCCGTCGGCATCGCGGACCTCGCGACCGCGACCGTCGCCGCACTCGCGCCGGATGACTGGGCCGTGACGATCTGCGACGAACATCTCGAACCGGTCGATTTCGAATGCGACACGGACTTCGTCGGCATCACCGGCAAGGTCACGCAGGCGCCGCGTCTGATCGCGATCGCCGCCGAGTTCAGGCGGCGCGGCAAGACGGTGATCGTCGGCGGCCCATACGCGTCGCTCGCGCCGCAGATGCTGCGGGACCATGCGGACATTCTCGTCTGCGGCGAACTGGAAGCGCTTGCTGCGACGCTGTTCGCCGATCTCGAACGCGGCACGTGGCAAGCCGAATATCACGCGGCGAAACCCGACCTCGCAGATTCGCCGCAGCCCCGCTGGGATCTGTATCCGAACGATCGCGCGCTGATCGGCTGCGTGCAGACGTCGCGCGGCTGTCCGTTCGAATGCGAGTTCTGCGACGTGATCGCCTACCTCGGGCGGCATCAGCGACACAAGCCGATCGAACACGTGCTCGCGGAACTCGATGCGCTGTATGCGCTCGGTTATCGCAGCGTGTTTCTTGCGGACGACAACTTCACCGTGTATCGCCGCCGCGCGCGCGAACTGCTGATCGCGCTGCGCGACTGGAATCGAAGGCAGGCCCGCGGACCGCTCGTGTTCGGCACGCAGGTGTCGATCGACGTCGCGCGCGACCCGGAGCTGGTCGCGCTGTGCGCGGACGCGGGCATCGAATGGGTGTTCGTCGGACTGGAAACGCCGAACGAGGCGAGCCTGAAGGAGTGTCACAAGGCACAGAACGTCGGCGTCGATCTGCTCGCGCAGGTGGACGTGCTGCTCGCGCATGGGATCGCGGTGTCGGGCGGGATGATCGTCGGCTTCGATCACGACGGGCCGGATATCTTCGCGCGACAGTATGCGTTCGCGATGGCGTCGCCGATACCGGTGTTTTCGCTCGGCTCGCTCGTTGCGCCAATGGCCACAGGGCTGCATCGCCGCTTGCGCGACGCGGGACGATTGATCGAAGGGCCGGCCGAGATCGCCGGCGCGCCATGGGATACGAACATCGTGCCGATGCGGATGACCCGCAGCGAACTGCTCGACGGACTGCGGCTGCTCTGCAACGGCCTCTATCGGCCGGCCGAATTCGGCGAACGCGTGCTGACGATGATCGCGCGACTCGCGCCTCATCCACTGCATGCGGCGATTCACGCGCAACATGTGCCGCGCGCGGTCGATACCGACGCGATGGTCGTCGTGAAGCGGCTCGCGAAGCTCGGCGACGATGAAGCCCAGATGGTGAAGGCGGTGCTGCGTGCGATGGCGAGGCGGCCGCATACCGGGCGCGCGGCGATGACCGCGCTGTTGCGGTATGCGCAGGTCAGGCATATGTACGATGCCGGGAATTATTGGGAACCGCGGGCGGTAATGGAGGCGGGACCGGCAGAAGAGGCGGCGGTGATGCCGAGGTCTGAGATGATCGCCCGATCCCCGGTCCCGCACGTGATGAGGCGTTGAATCGGATCACTCGCGATCCGCCGGTCTGCTCCACCCGCTCCCGCAAGCCCGGCATCGCGAAATCGGGAAACGCGCGCAGTTTCAACGGCAGCGCCAACTCGAACACCTGCAGCACGGTGCGAGGCACGTCGTCGCGCACCGCGTCCGCAGCCCGACGCCCGATGCTCGCAAAAGCAGCCATGTCGCGGAAATGCCGCAGATATGCGCAGCCTTAAAGACGCTTTTGCAAAACGCAAGTAATATCCCAGTGAAAAATAAATGCAGCAGTTGAACTGCCAATATAAAAACGGGGATTACGAGCTTGAAGCAAACCATAAAAGCAGCGGGAATATTCATCGCGGTCGTCGTTTGCACGCATCTCGCGCTGGCGCTGATCGTCGCATTCGAATCGTGCGTATTCGCGTGCCGGTTCATCGCGCGCCATATCTTCGTCGCCCTGTTGGCCGCGCTTCTGGCGGCGGCCATCGGCACTGCCATGACGCTGCTCGGACAATACGGTTCGTGGCAGGCGGCCCTGACGAACCTTCCGCTGCATGCGCTCGCCGTGCCGGGCGCAATCGCCATGGCGGCGCTGATCGGCTTCATCGCCGGGCGCAAAAGCATGCGACGCGATCCGCAAAAGCACGGCTCCCGGCAATCGGCTAGACTGGTCGCCCATCGTATCGACGAAGGCGAAAACCATGACCGGTCACGCTGGCATCAAGGCGCTAGTATTCGACGTATTCGGAACGGTGGTTGACTGGCGTAGCGGCGTCGCACGCGCAGTCGAACCTTTCTTGCAGCATCATGCGCCGCAACTCGACGCGCACGAATTCGCGGATGCATGGCGGCGCGAGTATTCGCCGTCGATGGAGGAGATTCGCAGCGGACGCCGCCCGTATGTACGGCTCGACGTGCTGCATCGGGAGAATCTCGTCAAGGCGCTCGCGCATCACGGAATCGACGGCGTCTCCGCTGACGAACTCGACGAACTCAATCTGGCCTGGCATTGGCTCGACCCGTGGCCCGATGCGATCGAAGGCCTGCTTCGGCTGAAGCGCCGCTTCATCATCGCGCCGCTGTCGAACGGCAACATCCGGTTGATGATCGACATGGCGAAACGCGCGGCGCTGCCGTGGGACGCGATCCTCGGCGCCGAAGTCGTTCGCGCGTACAAGCCGTCGCCGCGCGTCTACACCGAAACGGCGGAGATCCTCGGACTGCCGCCGGACCAGGTGTGCATGGTCGCCGCGCACAACGGCGACCTCGCGGCCGCGCGCGGCTGCGGCCTGAAGACCGCGTTCGTCAAACGCCCGAACGAGCACGGTCCCGCACAGACCACCGACCTGAGCGCCGCGCAGCAGTGGGACTTCATCGCCGACGACTTCAACGAACTCGCGACGCGTCTCGGCTGCGCGGTTTGAGACACCGCGCTATCGCCGCCGACGCGACTCCGCTCTCGCTTCCCAACTCCATGCCCATGACGACCCGCCCCGACTTCGCCCGCTTCCCTGTCTACAGCCTGCTTGAAGGCCCGACGCCGATCCAGCGCCTCGACCGCCTGAGCGACCGGCTCGGCATCAATCTGTTCGTGAAGCGGGACGATCTGATCGGGCTCGGAATGGGCGGCAACAAGCTGCGCAAGCTCGAATTCCTGGTCGGCGACGCGATCGCTCAACGCGCCGATACGATCGTCACCGTCGGCGCGCGCCAGTCGAATCACGCACGCCTGACCGCGGCGGCCGCCGCGAAAGCGGGCCTGCGCTGCGAACTGGTGTTGACGCGCGCGGTGCCGAGGACCGACGACGCGTACCTCGACAACGGCAACACGCTGCTCAACGAACTGCTCGGCGCGGTCGTGCACGACCTGCCCGGCACCGCCAACGCGCTCGAATTCGCCGAGGCGCGCGCGCAGCAACTGCGCGACGAAGGCCGCAACGTGTACGTCTGCCCGCTCGGCGGCTCCAGCCCGACCGGCTGTATCGGTTATGCGAAATGCGCAATCGAAATCCGCCAGCAGGAACACGCTGCGAACGTGCGATTCGACGAGATCGTCGTGCCGAACGGCAGCGGCGGCACGCATGCGGGGCTGGTCGCCGGTTTTGCGTCGCTCGGTGCAAAGCCCGCGCTGATCCGCGCCCATGCGGTGTACAGCAACGCGGAACGCTCGCGCGAGGTGACGCTCGACAAGATCAACCGGACGCTGCCGTTGCTGCAATCGTCGCTGTCGTTGTCCGCGGACGACCTGAACCTGTCCGACCAGCAACTCGGCGACGGTTACGGCATCCCGACCGACGCGATGCGCGCGGCCGTGAAAACGCTCGCAGCGGCCGAAGGCCTGTTCATCGACCCGGTGTATGGCGGCAAGGCGTTTGCGGGCCTGCTGCACGACGTCGAGACCGGCCGTTACGCGCGCGGGCAGAACGTGCTGTTCGTGATGACCGGCGGCCTGCCGGGCCTCTTCGCGTACCGCAGCGCGTTTTGAGAGCGGCCATGCGGCGTTGCGCGTAACGGTTACTGCGCCTGTTTCAGTCCGGTGGAAGCCGGTTGCTTCACCGCGTCGAGCCAACGGAACACCACCGCGGAAAGCAGCGTGATGACGCCCATGCAGATAAAGCTCACGCGAAAGCCAGCCTGCGTCGAGCCCCATTCGCTCGCGAACAGCCGCACGACGCCGCCGCCGATCGACACGCCGAGTCCCATCGCCAGCATCTGCGCCATCGAGAACAGGCTGTTGCCGCTGCCCGCATCCGCGTGCGACAGCCCCTTCAGCGTGACGCTGTTCATCGCGGCGAACTGCATCGACGTCGCCGCGCCGAACACCGCGAGCACGACGAGCGCGATCAGCGCGGGCGAGTCTTTGGACACGAGCGAGAACGCGGCGATCGACAGGCCGACGATGGCCGTGTTCACGAGCAGGAACGTCCCGTAGCCGAAGCGGCGGATCAGCGGCGCGACCCAGCGCTTCGTCATCGTGCCGGCGAGCGCGGCGGGCAGCATCGTCAGGCCCGAGCGCAGCGGCGAATAGCCGAGTTGCACTTGCAGCATCAGCGGCACCATGAACGGCACCGCGTTCGCGCCGATGCGGCACAGCAGGTTGCCGACCAGCCCGACGCTGAAGTTCGGCTCACGAAACAGTCCGAGCCTGAACAGCGGATGGGTCCGATACTTCGCGTGCACGACATACGCGAGAAAACTGGCGACGCTCAACGCGAAGCAGACGGTCGCCCATGCGGCCCGGTTCGTGCTCGCCGGCACGTCGACGCCGAGCGAAAACGCGCTCATGCCGAGCGACAGCAGCGCGCAGCCGGCGAGGTCGAACGGCGGCGCGCTCACCGCGTGATCGTGCGGCAGGAAGAATTGCGTCGCGGCAAGGCCGGCGAGACCGATCGGCACGTTGATCAGGAAGATCCAGTGCCACGAGATCGTCTGCGTGAGCCAGCCGCCGAGCGTCGGCCCGAGCAGCGGCCCGACCTGCCCGGCGATCGACACGAACGCCAGCGCGGACACGTATTGCTCGGCGGATACGCTGCGCAGCACCGCGAGACGGCCGATCGGCAACAGCATCGAGCCGCCGACGCCTTGCAGCACGCGCGCGACGATCAACTGGCCGAGCGTATGCGCGCCGGCGCAGCAGACCGAGCCGATCACGAAGATCAGGATTGCGACGAAGTACACGCGACGGGTGCCGAAACGGTCGGCGAGCCAACCGGACGCGGGCGTCAGGATCGCCATCGTCAGCGTGTAGCCGACGATGACCGGCTGCATCGCGAGCGCGGATTCGTGGAGGCTTTGCGCGATCGACGGAAGCGCCGTGTTGACGATCGTCGTGTCGAGCGACTGCATGAAGAAGGCGGTGGCCACTATCCAGAGCAGGGCCTTGTGCGCGGAATCACGGGTCATTCGCGTGTCCATGGAGCCACATGCCGACGGCTGCCGGATGGGATGTCCGGCGAGGATGCGAGGCAAACGGTGGCGAGTGGGAAGGTGCGATTCGAAGCAGCAGCGATGTGTTCGAATGTGTGCCGTTAGGAGAAAGGCGGCCGCAGATTAAAGTATAAGCTGTCCGTTCAATGGGCGCGCGACGCCCCCTGAGGTCTTGCCGAAAAGCATAAATTGGCCCACCGACCGAGATTAAGGCATAAGTTGTCCAAGCGAAAATATGCCTATTCGACAAGTTGTTTTTCTTGTGCCGTAACTAGCGAAACCGCGCTAGCATTGGTCACTGCTGCAAAGATAGCCGACTCACCGATCTGAGACGCAATCTCAACGCGCTGATCGACCTTCTTGCACGAATTGGTTATACCGTTTCGTATCTGGTCTCAGGCGTCCACGACCTCAGACTGTGGACGCAGGCGCTGGAACGTAGATTGACCAACGCAGGCAAGAAGTTGCGCATCGTTCATAGCCGATACGGCCTCCGGCGTTTGCCCCCCTTCCTGCAGCAGCGCAAGACACTGTCCGCGGTTCAATGGAGCGCACAGCTTGCGCAAAGGCAAGGCGCGCTCCGGGACTCCGAATTCCAGCCGCGTGAGCAATACGTCGACTGCATCGAGAAATTGCTGATGCTCAGGAAACAATGCCGAGAGTATGCGCTGAGCAGACCGCAAGTGAAACCGCGTGGCATCGGCGATGCTGACAATGTCGCCGTAGCGGATCGCCGTGAAGGGGTTTGCAGTGTAGGACCGCTCCAAACTGTCGACGGGAACGCCTTCGACCCAATCGAAGAGAATTGCAGCACGCTTGCAGCGGCGCCAGAAGGTGTGTTCGTCGGCACCGTAACGCTGGAGCAGCCTGGACATTGCTGGACCGAAGCGAACGATAACATCATTGATGCGAGCCGATTCGGCCCTACCACGCGTCATCAGCGGCGTATAAACGTCGGACATCTCCTGCAAAACCTGCACGTGCGCCAAGATATGGAGCGGAGGCGTTGTTGCAATGTCGACGCTACACAACAGCTCCACCAAACGCAGTCCAGACTCAAAAGAAAGAGACGAACTGCCCACTGCCTGCCCGAGCATGGTCAGGTGGACGATATCGTCACCCTCTTTTTCGGCGAGTCCCGCCTGCAGCAGACGATCCACAAAGGCGGCTACGCGCGGCTGAACCACAGCTACCCAGTTAGGGTTAGCACGAGCGGCAGCGTAACCGCCAAAGGTGTTCACAAGCAGACCCGGTATCTCGACCAGTTTGACGCCATGAACTTGGCTCAGAAGACGAAGTACCCAGGTCGGCATTGCCGATTCGGCAAACGAAGAAACGACGTCTTCGGGCGTTCCTTCGACGTATCGCTGGAACAGCCTGGCCCTTTCCACAGGGGTTTCCGCGAGTATGATGGCCTTCCCGATTTCGTTGAAACCCAGACGACCGGCCCGACCGGCCATGTTCTTGTACTCCGCAATCGAGAAGGGACGTCCGTCTTCGCCACGGAATTCCTGCTCGGCAAGAATTACGGTAGAAGCTGGCGTGTTAATCCCGGCCGCCAGCGTCGTCGTTGATCCAAGAACCCAGATACCGCCTTTTGTGTCCCGAAAACCGCGCTCAATCGCTTCACGCTCGGCTCGCAGCAAGTTAGTGCTGTGGAACGCAGTACCACCGCGCAGACATTCATGCAAATCATGTGAGGCAGAGGTCAGATCCTGCGAAGGGAGGGCATCGAGCGTTGCGGTCGCCGCCCCCTTACCGAGCTCGCCGGAGAGATAGCGAGCGCATCCTTGGGCTTTGCCACGCTGGTTGCGGAAAACAATCAGTTTCTCGCCAGCGCCGACGAGCTTCTGTGCCAGGGGAACAATGACATCCTGCGAACTAGGTTTAGCCTTTCGCACACGAATACTGTGCGGTGGCAATAGCGCATCTGTCTTGGTCATACCGTCAACATCGCGGTATTGGAAAACGCCGTTCCGGTCGAGCACCCCTTCAACCAGTGGGACCGGACGGTCGCGCGAGAGGAGGACTGGAATGTCGAGCCATTGATCAAACCCGTTCAAGCGACCAATAACAGCGGATAGCACAATCAGTTGTGGATGGACACCTCGAGTTCGAGCCCGAAGCAGTAACGCAAGAATCAGCTCGACGGTAATACCTCTGCGCGGATCGGTAATGAATTGCGCTTCATCAACTGTGACAAGGCCGATCCGGTTGAGGATGTGTGGTGCACCAAGCGCGAGGTTGAGAAACATCTCATAAGTGAAAAACCCGAGATCATAGCGGCCAGCAAGCACCTCCCCGATGGTATCTGTGGCATCGCCCATGCAGCGAACGATGCGCAGCCCCGACGGACCATATCGCTCCGAAAACTCTTCGAATTTTTCGCTGACGATTGCGCGGTACGGTAGCAGGAAGACCGCCTTCTTTCCTGCGATGACCGACTGGATAGCAGAAAGCTCTCCGATCATCGTCTTGCCCGAGCTGGTTGGCGCGACCGTCATGAGTGAACGACCCGCAAGCACGCCGTACTCGTTGACGGCGCGCAGTTGCAAGGCGTTGAGACCATCCGGAAAGCGCGCGCTCCATTGATCGACGATTGATTGTGGGAACCCATTGTCTAGCAACTGCTCGAACGGCCCGGCCATCTGCTCGACCGTGGTTGACGGGAAGGCGGCGTGGTAGTTAGCGCCGGGCACGAGCCGCGGAAAAACAAGCCCTCCTTGCACATTTCCCAAGAATACAGGCGTTTGTGTTGCGCCTATGCGCTCCGCTTCGACGCGAGCGATCTGAACGATTTCATCTCCCACGCCTGGAAAACTGATGCGTTCCACCGTAGTCGCTGTCATTGCCTGAATGACCGCGTACGTGAGAAGGCCGTGCCCGGTACCGGGTTGTTCCCACGCTACCTGCCGTGCGGTACACGCCGTCAGCAGGATTCGCCCTTCGCCGGCGACACCTTCTAGTGCGAAGACGCTTCTTGGCTGCGCGGGGACTTCCAGTACACGAGCCGGAGCATGCCCGCTAAAGCAGCAGTCCAGAATGCATAGGACGGCGCGGGCTCGGGTTGCCTTGAACGCGTCACCGATCGATGCCATGGACAAGGTGGTCCCGGCCAAGTCCGTGCAAAGGGTGTCGTAGACAGCGATGCCTCCATCCGGTGAACCGTGGCCGGCGAAACTGATGACAATGACATCATCGTCAGCAGCATTTGCCAGTGTGCCAAAGATCGCCTCTGAGACATTATCCCTTGTCGCGTTCTCGTCTACGAGTAGTTTGGCGCTAAAGCCCGGAATCGAATCGAGAAACAGCGCATTAAGAGCAGTCGCGTCACGGACCGCTCCCGTGAGCTCATCGATGTTGGGATCGAGCTGCCTGTTAACGCCGACGAATATTCCCTTCAAGGTCATGACGGCTTCCCTCTCGCCCTTTGCACATCACTTACAACCATTCCCCGCACAGATTTAATGCACAGGCAAATCCGTAGAAGCGAAAGAAGACGCCATTCCTCCGCTTTCAAAACCCGATGTCGCGAGTATCGCCCTCGTCCACAAGGGCCCTATCGGGCGAGCCGTCAGCGTGCCGACATCTCAGCCTACGATTTGAAATAATGCCATCTACCGCACGCCATCAGTCAAACAGCACATCGCTGAATGGTTGGTTAGCTTCCGCTCTTGCCTGTATTGCCAGTCGACGGCGCGGCCGGCGCCGGATTGCTCGGTACGGCTGGTTTGACCGACTGCATGGGCAATCCGGTCAAACCACGTTGAACAGTTCCTGCCGGATCTTGCACTTTTTGCATCGCCATGCCAGTTATGCCGTCATAGGTCGGCGAAGTAGTAACGGTGTTTTTGCCAGCCACGTTTGCCCCTCCAAGATTTACAGATACGAAAAAAGTCGTGAAAATTAGCGCAATGGCAAAGGCAGCGGCGGACATCCAATGGTTCACGTGATTCGCGCAGAAATCCCACCACAACTGTTCGCCAAGCGCTTTTTCTTCGGACTTCAGGTAGTACCTCTCAGCCCTGTCAAGCTGCAAGTTCACAACTCTCAGACTGAGTACATACGACACGACCACAAGCACCATCGCGAGCGTAAAGAAAATCCACGAGCCATATAAAGCCCAAGCAAACTCAGCCTGACGGATCGGTATGAAATCTTTCAGGAAACCAAGCGAGAGAGCGAGCCCGGCGCCTGAATACGTCAATATCGATTTGTCAAGGTTCTCCGCATTGGAAATCTGGCGCTTCGAAAGGTCGTCGCGATGGCGCTCGTAGAGGCGTTGCCGCTCCGCGGACTCGCTACCGTCCTCACACATACGCTACTTCGAGTTCCCGTTGCCAGACTTGCCGTCATTCGGCTTTCCGGCCCCTCGCGTGACCGGCTGCATCTTCTGCCCCGTCACCCCGCCATGGATGGTCCTGGTTGGAGCCTGAAGAGTCCGCCCCGTGCCCACGGGCAATACAACCGTTGGTCGTTTCATTTTCGTCTGCCCCCCTAGAAATGGCCGGCGCCTGCCCTGCATAACACCGGCCGTCAAAATCCGCCTAGATACCGTATACAAACAGACATCACTCAAATTTTCCACAATACTTTGTGATAAAAATACTCGCAAGCACAAGATATAGTAGCACTCGCCGCGCGCAACATCCAAGGTGCTGCGAGTTTTCCCGCAGCAAACATGCACGCGCTCGTCAGTTTTCCAGCGGAGCAGTCACGAAAGCACTTTCAAGCCAGTAAACTCTGTCACGAGCCGCGAAATAGAGTGGCGAGCTTTGACAGTGCGGTCTGTTCGTATCCAAGGTCATCAGTTGGCCGCGTTCGTTGGCCGATACGTCCTTGCCCCTCGGCCTTCATCGCGTCACACACCTGCTGGCGGAAGTTCGCGTCCGGTTGAACGACGGGCTGTTGTTGTACACCAGCTTCGCGTTCGGGATGACCTTGCGAATCTTGCTGACCATGCCGCCAATCTGCGCGATATGCGGTTTTCCAGTTTCGATCCGCAGCAGGTCAGCGTCGTTTTGCAGCGCGGTGACGCAATCGAACACGCAACGCGCTTCGCCCGTGTCTGCAACACGACGTAGCAACAGCATGCTAGCCTGCCGGAGAAACGACCCAGAGGACAGGAAAACGCGATGGCGGCCAACACGTCTAAGAGGAACCTACCCGCCGACTTACAGGAGTTGACAGCTCGGCCGCCTCTGTACCGGCTATTGGGCGTCGCGGACAAGGTGCACGGGAAGCACCTCAATCATGTCTGGAAAGGGTTGGTCGGCGTCCCTGGCGCGAATGAGCCGGCACTTCCGGCGGTAGTTAAGCACCTACCGAATACCGCACAGATTGACATCGAACTCGCCTGCGGACTGGCTTCGCAGGTATTAGGTCTCCCGGTCCCTCGCCCGGCGCTGGTCATCGCCGAACTTGACGACCTACCGTCGCATCCGGCATCGCTAAAGGATGGGCCGGTGATACTGTTCGGCAGCGTCTTCCAGACGCCAGACCCATTCATGGCTCGGTATGCCGGTCAGGGAGAACTCGGCGCGGAACACATATGGAGCCATGTCTGTAACGACAAAGCCAGCTCGTCCGGCTCCGCGTGGGATGAACTCGTTGCGAATCCGGATCGACACGCACAAAACTTGATATTCGACGGACTCAAGTGGTGGCTGTTCGACCACAACCTAGCGCTGCAACCGGTCTCGCGGCTATACAAGGCGATATCAGATAGTGAGTCGCAGGCACAACTCGTTGCACACACGGCCAAGGTTAATCAACTGCTCGACCAACTCGTCAGAAGGCGTCCTCATGATCACGGGATTGAGCAGGAAGCCCAAAAGCTCGCCCGAAACTCGCAAAGACTTAAAATGCTGGCAATCGAAATGGATAGATGGGTACTCCCGCCTGGCAAGCTGACAGACATCGTACGCGCCGCAAGTCTGATTGTGAATCTGATCGCACTACGACTGGAGCCGCTGTCGATGTACCTCGCCGCTAGACTCAAGAAACCAGACGCGGAGGCACTATGGAACGGTTCAACGATTTGAGTGTCTGGGATACCCCGCCTTACGCGGCCCATGTGGTCCCCGTTACATGGGAGCCAAATCATGCAACGGGCGAGAGATTTGTTGCCGTCGTGGCTATACGTTACGAAACGCCAGCTGGCACGCCACCCTCAAGCCATATCGTGTTCCGTCATCAGCAACTACGCGCGATGATAGGACACAGGAGGGCCTCCTCTGCATATGGAATTCTTGAACACGTATCGAGGTTTATATTTCAACAACTTGTTGCTGCTGTTCCACTCCCAGAACTGTCAGCGCCGTTTGAAGGGTTCACGACTGGAAGGCCCGTTCGCGCTCGGGGATACTCGGAAAACCAAGTAGTGGATACAGCCATCCGGACACTATCTGCATTCGGCACACGAGACACATATGTAGATGAACAGGAAGGCGTTCAACGCAACTCCGTGCCAACGAGCCAGTTCCTACGAACTCTCCGCACGACTTTTGCTGGGGATGAGAAGGACTTGCGTGCCCGATTCAACCGTCGAATTCAATGGCCAGGGGCCCCTGAAATCACAATCGACTACGCTCACAACAAGTACATGGTGCAGGTAACTAGCCTGCCTCAGTCCGTTCCGCATCTCATCACGTTGCAGAAGGAGGCGGAAAGCAAGATGTTCGAACTGGATGTCGCAACGACATTGATGCGTCGAGATGCCGCCGTGACTTACCCGGCGTTGCTTGTCAACACAGCAGCTCTATCCGAGTCTGTCACGGACGATGCCGAAGTCGTCGCCCGATCATTGCTTGACCGACTTCGATTCATGAGCGAACAAAAGGAAATGTCAATCATTGAGGCAACGAGCCCCGCCGATGCCGCTCGCATACTGGAGGAACTGGATTTCCGGCCAACGTCGTCGACTGGAAGGTTTCCTCGCATGGCAGTGGGAAGCTGACGTTTGACGTCATTCCCTCCCTTACGGACAACGTCTTAAGACGCCCCGAGAAAAACCGTGTGGATGAACATCGAATCTACCTCGCGATTTTCGCACGGTCCAACTGACGAGGCACTATGTCGGTTTGTTGTGCAACCTCTGGTCGATTGACTGAATCTTTTTAATTGCACTTTGATACTTCGTTGGATGATTGCCTGTGAATTCATCTTTCATAGGCATCCATCGATAGTAGTAACACGAACATTCTGGACGACTTCCAATAAATTGCAGCCCGCTCTCCGTCAGTCAAGGCGAGCGATTGCGCCACTGCTCGCCAGGGTACCTCACTTCGCAAGTGTCGTTTCTTCGGACATAGGCTCCAAACGGGTTTGCCCTGCCTGGTCGGAAATCAGTCGTGTTCGCTTCATACGCTTTTGCGACTCGTGCATCGCGTCGAAATTAGGTAACGACGACCAGTCCATGTAGTTCCCGATCACATAGAACCGTTGTTGCGCGCGCGTGGCCGCTACGTTGAGCAGATTTGGCTTACTCGCGGCCCAGCGCCGGCTGCCATTACCGGCTTCGCCTGGCGATGAGCCTAGCACGAAGAACACAATGGAGGCCTCCTTGCCCTGAAACGTATGCACGGTGCCGGCGTCAATTTTCACTTTCAATTTCTTCAACCGGGATTCCAGGTTGCCACTGGAAATGAGCTTTTTGCTTGCTTTGGCAACGCTGCGAAATGGAGAAATAATGTAAACGGATGCTGCCTGACTGTCGCCGCTCTTGCTAATGACCTGAGGCCATTTGCTCAGGAAGTGGACCAGGATTTTTTCCAGTGCTTTCATCTCCTCCGCCACCACCTTGTCATTCGCTGGCCCCTGAACGTCGATCCAGCAGCTCTCGAAGAGGTCTGGGTCAATCCCTTTACTCCCCGTAGCCTGGACCATCTGGTTGTCGTAGGCGATCAGGTTCGCGATGTCAAACATCGGACTCATGCATCGTCGATGCGTACGAAGCGGCATTCCAGTCCAGGTGTCGCCGACCTTCGCGCCGAGCCGCATCGTCCGGTCGGACAGCGTTTGCACCGAATGTAGAGACGGGGACCAGTGGTCAACGGTGGCATCGTCCAGTTGATTGCTGCGACCAAGCCGCTCCACAAGAGCCTTGGGCACAGTCATGACCGGCTCGATCTGCAGCGGGTCCCCCACCACTACCGCACGGCGTGTCCTCCACAGGGCACCAGCTACGGACGCAGGCGTCGCTTGTCCCGCCTCGTCTATCAGCAGCCATCCAAGGCTGCCCGCTTCCAAGCCCCGGAAGAGCCTGCCGAAAGAGGCAAGAGTGGTTGAGATTACTGGGACGACAAAAAAAAGTGATCGCCAGATGGTCAAAAGATCCTCTTGCGTTCGGACGCTCGATTGCCCGGTCAGTACACCCCGAACAGAAAGAAAGGTCCTGAACCACGTGGCAGCGTTGACCATCAGCGCTGCTTCATGCAGATGCAGCGCTGCAAGGAATAGTTCCGAACGCGCATGATCTAATTCACGGGAGACCCACAGGCTGCTGATGTGCTGCACAGACACTGGCTGAGCAAGAAAATCCGGATCCGGCAATAGCGGTTCACGCTTATGGGGAACTGATGAGGTTGAACGCGTCGAGTGATCTCCGCTGTGCAGGACATGCAATCGATCCCGCAACATAGCTTCCCGGGCATCCAGGCTCTCCAAGTTGCGAGTCAACGCCTGAATGCGTTGACTCTTATCAGCCATGTGCGTGCCGTATTCCTTTTTCGCGGCATCGGAAGCCATCGCACGTTGGGCTAGTCGTTGCTGAATCCCATGCCGTTCGTTTTCGATAGTCTGCAGATCCTGCTGGGCAGCGTCGAGCGAATTCCGTGCATCACGCACCAAGGTTTGCCAGTCTGCATACCCCTTCGTTTTCACGCCCAGCATTTTGTTAAGCATGCGGGCCATCCAACCGGGATCTTCATCTGTTCGCACATCGTGGAGCTTTTCGCGCAAGCGCTCACACCGGGAGACGTGCTCACTATGTCGGACCGCCATAGCTTGTAGCTCCGCTTGGTCCGCCGCATCATCGAAGGCTCTCGTGGCAAGACGAGCAGATTCAGCACCCTGTAACGCGATGTGTTCGCGCTGCTGACTGGCCAGTTGATCCTGCAGCAACCGCCGCTTGGCCGGAAGTGCTGGCAGTTCGTCCAGTGCTTCGCGAATGGCAAGAAGGTCATTTTTCATGACTTCGACGGCAGCGAGGCGCTGATCGAATATTCGTTTGGACTCGTTCCATCGATCACGCCAGGAAACTGACCGGGCAGTTGGAGATCCAGACTCGGAAGCCTTGCTGAGACCAGCCGACGAGCCGGCCCAACCGGCCGAGGCTGCAGCACGGTTACTCTTCGCGAGATCCAGCCAAGGCTTCAACGAAGTCGGTTCATCCGGATCCGGATGTGTTTTGGGATCGTCGAGTTTGTACGCTGGCTCGTAGCCGAATACTGCATTCAGGAGTTTCTCGCGGTTGGACTTCGATCCCATTGCACCAGAGAGCAGCCCCCAAGGGGTACCGTCCAATTCGAAGGCTTTGGCAACGTTGGCGGCAACAGCCGGCAGATACGCCGCGTCCGAGAAGGTGGAGTAATCGCACGAGAACGGCAACTCGAAACTGATGTTCTGGACGGCTGCATTGTTGCTACTGGCCACGACGATCTCGGTGCCGGCAACAATTTTGTCGTTGATGGCCGGTAAATCGTATGTTTTGTCTCTACTGCTGACCTGGAGCGTTCTCGCTCCAAACAGATCCTCCGGGTCTTTGAGTGAACTTAACCGCTTGGCTCTTTCAACGATCACATCGGCAATCACGTCCTTCAGGAGCGTGGTCTTGCCCGTTCCGGGGGGGCCGTTCACGGCCATGAGGCCGTAGGAGCGGTCACCTGCTTCCTGGCCTATGCAGTGCCGGATCTGGTAGACAGCAGCTTGCTGCGCAAGGGCCAGGTGTTCGTGGGGAGGAGCAGGCCATCGGCCGGCAGGCAAGAGGTCTGGACTCACACATCGGGCTAGTGCCCCCGGATCGGCAAGCAGATCGGTTCGCTCTTCGGTTAAGGTTTCGGGTCCGAGGTATTGCGCAAGAGGCGGGCTGAACGTCGAAGGGTCGCCATGGGTCAGCGTTGTCAGATCGTCCAGGTAGAAAGAATTCAGAAAGGTCGCGGCTTGCTCGGGAGACGGGTAGAGAGTCCCGTCTTTGCGCTGAAAGATTGGGATGCTCTCGATCACAATCAGGGCTCCAGGCCCTTCCATGCTATCCGTTGACAGAGGTTTTCCGGCGAACAGTTCATGGACGTGCGTCCATTCGTCCAGCAGATCGTCCCATGCGAGTGCCGTTTTCGTTTCGCGCTCCTCCATGCGCTGGTCAAACCGTACGGAACGACTCGCCAGTTCGTCGGAGGTTTCGTCCAGTGAGCGCGCTGTCCGTAGCAGTTCCACGCCGACGGTGAAACTGGCCGCAGTGTACGTTTTAGACAACGGCGCACCGGAACCGCCAACGATGAACGCTGCCATCCACCCGTTGCCGGAGATGGGCTGAACCAGTTCGTGCTCCTCGAACTCCAGCTTGAGGATCGAGAGGATGGATTCCACGAACCGGTGCTTCTCCCCGACTCCGAGATAAACCGCATGAGCATAGGTCATCAGCCGCCCTTGTTCCGGCTTCTGACCTTCAGGCGGGGGCGGCACTCGAAAGCGATCCTGCTCCCATGGAAGAGGCGAAGGATATTGCCTGCCATGCCGCGTTGCATGGTTGGCCGAAGTGGGAAAGCGCTGTATGACGGACTCATCTGGATGCTCGACCGGGTCGAAGGCCGGTTTTGCATCATCGGTATCCTCGTCCACATCGTCGTCGCTGGGCGAAGTATCGTCGACGCCCTTGTTTTTCGGGGCGTCCGGAATGTTGAAGATCTCCACATCCCGCCAGAAACGAAGCACGTCGATCATGAGGTTCACCAAAAATAGGGCTGAACCAGAAGGTTACAACACCGTGATGGAATTGCGAGGGGAGGCCGGCAGTAATACTGTGAAACGCGAGGGATAGCTACTAAATGTATGGCTTCCCGCACAATCGATGGCAATCATTGATTGAACCCCAATTTATGCGATACAACTATATATGGCGTCACCGTTGCGATTTACTTCTATATGTAGTAGTTTTAAGGAAGGTTTACGAAACCTCCCTTTGCAAATCTTTTTACGAGTTCTGGTTATGAGCACCAAGAAAGATAGCAACAACCTGTACGTCGAACGTCGTCCTCAGGGAGACTACGCCGTCCGGAAGCCGGACTCCGACAGAGCTAGCGCTGTCGCACCGACCCAAGGGCAGGCAATTGATCGTGCGAAGCAATTGAACCCAGATGCCGCAATCCATATCGAACGGGTTCGGAATACAAACGGCGGCCACCCGGACAAGTGGCGAAAGGGATAACTCACAACTGCGCAAGCAAACTCCCCCGCCACCGCGGCACCACGCTAATGTTGGCAGGCAGTCATCAAAGGGGACGGGGCTTTCCTGCTTCAAAGCCTGCAGCAGCCGACAGATAATCCAAAATATGGCAATCGCCGGATTTGACAAACACCAGTTCGGGACGCGCCTGAACGAGGTTCTTTTCGCCTCCCAGCCCATACAAAGTGTTGAGCATCTATTTGGTCGTCAGCAGGAACTCGATCGGATAGAGAAGGCGCTCTTCGCCTCCGGGCGACACATTTTTATTTATGGGGACCGTGGTGTTGGCAAATCGTCCTTGGCTGCGACCGCTGCGAACCAGTATCAGAGCGCCGACTCCGAGTACATCGACATAGGATGCAGCCCCGACGCTACCCTGAAGAGCATTGTCGCAAATATCGCCTATCGCGCCATCCACGCCAGTCGTCTCCGAAAAACGAAGCACAACGCTTCCATGGGTATTGAGTTGCGCTTTCTAAAGGCAGCCGTCGTAAGCGAAACAACTCAGGCAAATCTCCACGAGGAGATCGTCTCGCTCGCGGATGCAGTCGATGTGCTGAGGGAGGCTGCGAGCCTGCACTCGGAACGCCCTATTGCCGTACTGGATGAGTTTGACCGCATTTCCGACGTCAACGAACGTGCAGCCTTCGCTGATCTCATCAAGCAGATGGGCGACAAGAAGGTGCCCCTGAAGCTAATTTTCACGGGCGTGGGAAAGTCTTTGGACGAACTGTTGGGCGCCCATCAGTCTGCGATACGCCAGCTGGAGGGTATAGAACTTCCCAAGCTCAGTTGGGACGCGCGTTGGGACATCGTCCTGGCGGCCGCCGGCGCCTTCGGCATCAGCGTCGACAAGGAGATCTATATCCGTATCGCGGCAGTTTGCGATGGATATCCCTATTATGCTCACTTCATCACCGAGAAGATGCTTTGGAGCGCATTCGATGATTCTGACCTTGTCTCGGAAATCAAATGGGAGCATTACCATACAGGGCTCCGGGATGCCATCGAGAGTATCAGTGCCGAACTGAAGCGCCCCTATCAGGAAGCGGTCAACAAGCGCAGCGGTGAATACGAGGAAGTACTGTGGGCGACGGCTGATTCGGAATATCTGGAACGCTTCATGAAGCAGATGTACAGTTCGTATGAGTACATCATGAAACAGCGACGCAGTAGCCTGACACTGAATTACGACAAATTCTGTGCGCGAATACGGAAGCTTCGCGACACGAGTTACGGCGCCATTCTGATCAACGACCCCTCGAACCCTGGCCTCTATGCGTACCGCGAGAAGATGTTACGGGGCTATGTCCGCATGCAGGCGGAAGCCCACGGGATCGAACTGGCCGGCGAGAAAATCGACCAAACCGTAAGACAAACAATGCGCGTACCGTCAAGCGCCAGCCGCGGGTACTATACGTCGAAGCCACCGCCCGGTATCCACTGGGAAAGAGAGCGTCGCAACGGAAACGACCAGGAAGACACCTAAGCGCACAAAGGAGCCGTGGCAGAATGTCCGTGATAATTTTTGCCTGGAGCAGCGTTCATGGCGCTTCCGCGTGACCTTACATCGACGGTTGAGCGTGACATCGAGTCGCTAATCGAGGGTCAGGCCGTCGAAGGAACAAATCTCGATTTCAAACGTGACATTCCGGGTCGCAATAACGAGGCAAGACACGAGTTTGTCGCCGACGTGTCTGCCTTCGCCAACGCGTCGGGTGGTGATCTTGTCTACGGGATAGAAGAGGACGGCGAAGGTCGAGCGCAAGCGATCCGACCAGTCATCGGCAACGCAGACGAAGAGGCTAGGCGCTTGCAGGACATGCTGTTAAACGGTGTGCAGCCACGAATCCCCGGAGCACAGATCCAGACAGTGCCAGTGGCCGGAGGCTTCGTCGCGATAGTTCGCGTGCCCCAGAGCTGGGCGGGCCCTCATCGCGTAAGTACCAATCAGCATTTTTTTATCCGGGAAAACGGTCGTAAGCGACAGCTAGACGTTCCTGAAATTCGTGGACTTTTTCTTCGGTCGGATCGGCAAGCTCAACAGATACGTGACTTCCGCACTGAGCGATTGGGAGCGATTCTCGCGGGCGATGGGCCGCATCGCCTCGTACCTGGAGCACGACTTGTCGGCCATTTCATTCCAACGCAATCAGCACTCGGCACAGTAAACGTTGATCCGATCCAGTATATGGAGGATCGGGCGCTCCCCATCTTGAGCCGCACGATTCCGAATGCGAGGGTGAATGCTGATGGAGCGCTCGTGGTGCGCAATCCCCAACCGGCTGGCACTTACGGCTATTCACTGCTCTTCCGGAATGGTTTCTTTGAGACCGTAAAAGTGCTCGAGTATGCCGAGAACGCACGCGCGCAACTGGGCAGCCTAGCCTATGAAGAAGAGTTCATTGCGCTGCTCACTCGTTTGCGTGCCGAGTACCAATATCTGGGAGTGGGCCTCGAAATGACCTGCATGGTCTCAATACTCAATGCGGATCATGTCGAACTCGGCATCAATCGTTTTGACTTCAACCTTGACGATCATCAGGGCTTCTTCGACCGACGGACTCTTGTGCTCCCTGACATTCTCCTACCAGCAGAGCAGTTACCCGAGCAAGCTTTGAAACCCGCTTTCGATCTCGTTTGGCAATCTGCCGGGCTTGCCCGGTCATTCAATTACACACCTGATGGAATCTGGGCACCGCGTCGCCGCTAACAACCACAATTGCCCCCTTACTCACCTGCACCCTTGCGGATATCAGCAAGGGCGGCCTGCACGATTTGGCGCCACGGTCGTTGAATTGTTTCTATACCACTCTCAATCGCTGCAATGGCCGAGCGTCCGTTCGGAGATCGAGCGATGACTCTGAGGATGCGGGTGGCATCACCGGCCCGCGCGGCAGCCAAGGCGATATCCGTCGGAAGCCATTCTGAACTGGAAAAGCTGCTTGCTAGTTCCCGACGAGCAATCCTGCATCGGTCCCAGTCCAGGAAAGGGAACATCAGTGAAAGGAAGTCAGGAATATGCTCTTGCTGCAGCCCCCTATACACCACGGGAAAAGCAACGGCGATCAGTGCCGATGCCGGCTGGCGGCGCTCGCGCATGGCGAACGGCAAGAGCGTAGCGGCCGTCTGAGCAAAGCCGAGAGCATTTCGTTCACCTGCATCCCATAGCAAACGTCCAGCAGCACTCGCTCCCTCGTAGGTTAGGTCGAAGACATTCCTTCCGATGATACCTTCAGCGATTGCTTCCGGAACCTTGACGAAGTTAGCCCTCGCGGTAGGCGAAGCCCCCTCAAAGAGAATAAGGTTCCGGCTGGCGATACCGGGCGGTACTTTAGAAGATAGACCGGTCCGGATGGCCCTTACCCCATCCAGACTATTGCCCGCTGTATCGAGAAAAAATCGCACAGCGGCCTCCCGCGAGGCCCCAATCCCGTGATCAAGGAATGCATATAGGCTGCGAGCTGCAATTTCACTTGCGAGCTGACGCTTCAAGTGCGGAAGAATTTGCAGCAAAAAGGTCACGCCCTCTTCCGTCACCAACGGTACGTTTTCGGCGATCCTTGCCAAAGATCCCACGGCAGCGTCGTCAATATCGCCGATTGCAGATCGAGCTTGTGACAGCAGCCCAGAATCCGAAAACAGGCGGATCAGGGCGTGAGTGGGCGCGTTGTCGATTAGCTTCAACAGGAGCCAACGGCGACGCTCGTTGCTGATGACAGGCTGCGAGACCAGCCACCGAACATCTTCCGCGGTCGGCTCGATGAGACTTTCCAGCATTGCGTCACTCGCCGGGGACGGTTTCAGCGAAGCAACGTAGTCTCGCACGAAAGGCACGGAATCAGTACGCCGAGCTTCCTCCACGAGGACATCATTAAGGCCCTCTGATCGCAAGCCAATGGCATCATCCAGCCGCTCGACCTGAGCGATAAGCTCCGCTTCACTCATGCCGGATACGAGAATTCGGAACACGCTAACGTGCCGTTCGCTAATGATATGCCGCAGAAAACGTCGCTGCGCACTTGCCACTATGTCCGCCCCCCCTTCCTCAAGACCCGCCATTATCCGTGCATCAAGGCCGACGCCCTCGCGGAAAATTTCTTCCGCGAGAGGCGGACTGGCGATCATGAGCCTTATCAGATCAGTCGGCTCAAGCTCGGCAAGCATCTGAACAATGTCGTCCGTTTCGGCTCCTGCCAACCCATCCCCAAGAGCCCCCACAAGCAGCTCCTGACCGCTTTTGGCAAGCATCGTCGGAACAACGCTGATGGCGTCTTTAGGCTGCCGGCGAGCAAGAGATATCGCCGATGACCTTATCGATTTGGCAACGGACAAGCGAAGCTTGGAATCTCCAACCTTACCGGCCAGAGTTTGCAGAAAACCCCATGCATCTCTTGGAAGCATCGTGGATACCGCTGTCGCAGCTGCCGAAGAAAGAGCCGGCCCCAAGCTGCTCACAAGATAGGCATTTTTGGCGGCTCTTGTATTGGCAATGTCAAGCAACCCCAGCGCGGCGAGTGGCTCAGCAGTCACTTTCGTATGCAACTCGTCCCAAAGGAGAGAAACACGCAGCGCATCCTCACTCCCCCGCTCATCTCCAGCCATCTCCCCCAAGACATCGAGTCCGCGAAGTGACGGATTTTGCATGCGGAAAACTCGCTCGACGATAGGCGTCGACCAGCGATGACGAGCTGCAGATGTTCGGCGCCCGTCGATGCGACGCCCGTTCCAGCCAGAGAACCGCGACCTCGCTTCGACAGGGGCAAATACAAGATCGAAACTCTTCCTTGCTATGGTTCGAGGCGAATTGCAGAAAGTTGACAAGGTGAAATTGCGACGATACGACGGCCAGATAGCAGTGAGCAATCGGAGAGCAATGATCTCAGGCATCTCCGCTCCGAAGACCGCAACGGGCATCCGCTCTTCCAGGAACAGTGCCTCCAGAAGTTCAGTGCCCACCCCTTCGACAGGCGAGAGTCGCTTGACCAACGGCTGAAGAACGGAGATTGTTTCAGTTGCTCCCCCTGGCCCGCCTGCGGAAGCCGCTTCAGCAAGTGCCGCAGGCTCATCCAAGGTCATCCAGTCCTGCATCGGAATCAGCAGGGATCTCGTTCGCACACAACCGGCGCGTGGCGCATTGAGATCCTGCCACGTCCGGGCAACCACGTAATGAGAACCGCTCGGTAACGGATAGCAGGTGAGGTAAGGGAAAAAGCGCTCGCCAGGCCCCAAGGGACCTGCCACGTCGGATAGTCTGTCCAGCAGGTCCTGATCGTGCGCAGGCAGGCGCACAGACGTGGACAGGAGCTCATGCCCGTGCCGGTACCCGTGTAGTTGCTGCTCGATGGCGGTCACGAACAGTACCTCAATCCCCGAGAGCCCAGGCGATGGGAAGCGTCACGTCAGGGTCCTCGATCATTGCACCATCTCTCATGACAGCGGTATAACCCACTTCGGACAGGTCGCGCCCCTTCAGTGATTCCCGAAATTCCAGCTTCCCTCTCAGGTCTCCGCCGACAATCGACATCCCGAACAGCTCAATGTCCAGACGGCCGGGCGTTTGAAGTCGGCCCGCGAAAAGAGGGAATTCTTTCCCGAGATATTGCATCGGTCCAGCCTTCTTCGCGTCGTCATCGAGCATATCCCACGCTGTCACCACTACCGCCACTCTCGGCCTGGAGCCGTCAGGCCGATCGGACAGCAACAATTCCAAGTACCGTAGCAGCTCGCAGAAGCCGACCTGCGCTGGCAACGTCGGCGTTTTTGGCTGTGCATGAGTGTGAGCTGCAGACTGATCCTGCCCGGCCTCTGCTACGCCAACGACTTGCCCTGCAGTTGCAACCAACGGCTGTGCGACGGCTATCGCCCCCGGGGCAATGTTTTCCTCGTCCTCGTCTTCATAGTCATCGTCAAGCTCATCGTCCATCGCTCCTGCGTGCATCTGCAAAATGTCGCGCGCAGTCACCCAGTCCATCGGCTGCGCGTTCAGCCTGGTGTGGGCTCGAAGAAAAAGAATCGCTGAAGACGAGCCTTTGAACTCATCGATCCATTCCTGGGGCAGTTCGTAGGTTTCCACCGCCCGCCTCCACAGCTCGCCCGTGATATCTGGCACGGAGATCTTCCTAGGTGCGCCGGCTCCGCCGTGTCCGCGAACCTCGACCTCGAAGTCGTGACGCCCATCTTCCATGTTTCGCTCGGACCTAGGCGCGAACTTGAGCGCCATTAAATGACGGACCGCATCGTTGACGTAGTGGATGTTCGTGGGCAGACGGTCAGCACGCAGTGCTCCCTTCCTTGCCTGGAAGGCAAGCCAGAGTCTGGCGATATAGTTGGTCTTGCCAGAACCCGGTCCACCGACCAACATCACCGAACCAGAATTCATTTCCGCCCCCTGTATGCCACCAACGCACGATCGTACTGGCCAGCTTCAGTCACCGGCCAGAACGCCTGAGCCCGTGTGGGCGGGCAGATGGACCGTTCGACCAGCTTCGCGACACCATCGCCCGGAGGCACAGTGTCGTTCCAGGAGAAGGATGCGATCGGCGCAACCTCGATTTCGAAACCAAGGCCAGCCGCAATTTCAGAGAGTCGTGCGATTTCCGTCGCGGGGAAAACGCCTGCATCTTGCCATGTCGGCACGAGCAGTATGCGCGGTCTCTGCTCTCCGAGAAGGTCCGCCAGCCGCTCAATGAGAAGGCTAGCCCTGTATCGCGCATAGGCGACGGTCTCGCCGTGTGCGAACTGCCGGCCGTCGACCATGAACCAGATCGCGCTTGCTGACTTCAAAAACTCCAGACGAGCGACGTTGTTGAGATCGATGAGTTCTTTCGACCACTCGCCAGGCAGATCAGGCAAAAGAAGGTCGAAAAGCCTTCCATCGCGGTTGCGCCTCAAGCGCAGGTGCAAAAAACCCGCTTGCCGATCGTCTGAGAGCGTCGTATGCGCGGTAATCTGCTCCGGCGGGTTGCCCTTGACCCACGTCCGGCTTCCGCGCGCGATCTCTTCGAACGCTCTTAGCGTCACGCTATCCGCAAAGCTGAATCCATCGAATTCGCCTTTTGCCAGCAACAGGTAAGCGCTGACAAGACACGCCGTCTTGCCCGCTCCGGGCAAACCGACGATACCGATCATGCACGTCTGCCGTGCCTCCATCATGGCGTTCGCTTCGTCGAGGTCCAGCGTTCTACTGGGCGGTAGCGTCGGGAGTTCTGTCGGTGCATCGAGAACTGCACCGCCTACGTCGAGAAGCCGAGTAACGTCCGTCGACGGTTTGTCGACATCCAGGCCCGACTGCTCGCGCCCATCTTCGCCGTCCGCGAGCGCTCCTTCCATCAATAACGGGCGGTACTCGCACTCGTCGGGCGGATTGCCTCGGACACACTGCTTTGTCAGGTTGTAGGTGCAGTTCGCGTCGTTGCAGGACCCTCGCGTCATGTCGTTCCGCCCAGTTTATCTTCGAGGCGGACGATGGCTCCCTCCAGCAAAGCACGGGCACCCCAGTCCCGGGCATCAAGTGACACCGCGGACTCACGCAGCTTCGCGTCGGCGGGCAACGCGCTGATCAGCGGAAAGACGGATGGATACGCTGTCGCCCACGTGCCGGCAAAGCCTTGTGCAAGTTGCGCCTTATCTTCACCGAGCTTCTCGACGAGTCCCGCGAGGGCGAGCAATTCAGACTCGCCGATCTGCCGAAGGACAACATGGCGATGCCCATCACTCGGCAATCGGCGAAGCTTCGATGCCCCCTCCATACCGACCGCGATCGCCCGGCTGAACACCGCTTTCTTACCGAGCGGGCAATCGAATAGCTCACTATGGTCGCCGAGTGCCCACCATAGAAAGTCGATTTCTTCGCGGTCGAGCTCGGCATTGTCCTTGAGCGCCTTGATGACGGGTTCCGTCGCTCGCTTGTACGCGGTTTGCGCTCTTGGGCCGGCCGGCTCTGCTTCAGGAATCGTTAGCTTGCCAACGTCGGGCACGTCATGCCGTGCCCTTGCCTGCCTCGAGACCGCGCTTACGCGGTGACGGCAGGCATCCAGAAGATCGGTGCGCAAGACTTCAACGGGCGCGCGATCTATCGGATTTTGCAGTGCGAGACCTGACCACAATGCCGCCGCCATTGCGTCGGGAGCTGCCCAGCCATTGCCATTGACGGCGGCATTGCGCGCCAGATCGAGGGCGGCGACGGCGGCGCAAACGATGCCTTGCTGTTCGTGTCCGGACATCTGGAACGCCGGACTTTCATCGCTGATTGCCTTCTCGATGGTCTTCGACAAATCCGGCGGAATCTTGCCCCCAGCCAGTGCATCGACCAGCGCAGCGGCCACCTCTATCGCCTTGCGCGAGTCGAGTGCGCCAAATTGCGCGCGCAAATTCTCGACGGACTTGTTACGTGCCGCGACGTCCCCATCAGTCGGTTCCGCCCAGAAAATCCGGGCATATTTCGCCATTATGCTCACTGTGTGTCTCCACGCTTTTTTGCCTCGGCTAAATCGAGTAGCGCCTCAATTGCCCGAGCTTTCCCTTGCTTGATTAACATCCTGAACAACCGACGTTCCATCGAATGGTCGAGTCGCCCTTTGAGGTCGCCCGGAATAGCCCCGAGGTTTACGAGCGCCTTCAACCTCTCGCCTTCCGGCAGCTCCTGGAAGAACCGGAGCTGGAGCAGGCGCTGGTCAAGCGTAGCGGACTGCTCGATTGCAGGCGCTTGTGCCGCTGAGTCGGACGCAGCGAACGTCGAGTCAGTCTGCGACGCAGCCGCAGGCGCAATATCGACAGGTTTGACCTCTGGTGCCTCGTGAGAAACTGCCCGATCCACGGGCGGTGCGACGGCTGGCAGCGGAGCACGGTGGAAGTTCGGCGAACCAAGCACCTGCCGCTCGGCCCTTCCGTCAAGGAAGACATCGTCGCGCCTGAACCGGGTCAGCCCGTCATCCCACGTACGCGGATTGATCGTCACCGCGAGGGCGTCGGCGTCCTCATCCCATTCGAAAACGAGAATGTTGTACTTGTACGTGTAGCCCTCGGCAAGATAATCCGGATTCGTCGCGCCAGCAGCCAGAAGCAGCAAATCGCGCCCAGCTTCCACTGAATCGACCTGCAGCTTCGGAAAGTGCTCATGCCCGGATATCAGGACGCGCGCCCGATTGCGAAGATAGTTGCGAGCCGTGGCGGAATCCTGAAACCAGTTCAGGGGGTGGTGAACGAGAACGATAATCTCCACCCCGTCCTCCTGCGGCAGGACTCGTTGCCGCTTGCCGAGGATCAACGTTCCTTCAGCATCGTTGCGCGAACAAATCAGAGCCGAGTTCAGGCGCACAAATTTGATGCTTCGGCCCTCCGCGAGCTCAAGGCGCCCCCCACTGGACATCTGCCCGTTGAGATCAAGCTCGCACTCGTAGTCCAACGCGAAGTCGCGGTACGCCTCGAACCTGCCGTACAGGAAATCGCAACCCTCATCGCTGTCCAGAAGGGGGTCGAGGATTGCATCCCCCTTCTCTCGGACCTGCGCGAGGACGCATTCAATCGGGACTGAAATCTTGTCCCTGTCCATGTCGTGATTCCCCGGCACCATCTGTACCTTGACCCGCTCACAGCCAATTGCGTCGGCCAGTTCGCCGAGCCACGCTCCAGCGTTTCGGTATTCGTGTTCTTTTCCGGAATACGCGATGTCGCCGGTCACAATCACGCCCGAAGCCTTGCCACCGAGCTTCGCGACTTCCTCGCGCGCGTCCTCGATCAACCGCTGTTTTGCGTCCTCGTTTACAACCACGTCGCCGCCGTTCTTCTCCTGACCGAAGTGGATATCAGAAAGGTGAACAAAAATCGCTTTCAAACTGCCCCCGATCGCCTCGTTGCCCGATAAATCATATCAAAAACGAACGGCGGAATTGGCCGACGAAATACACAACTGGCCCTGAACTGCGGCAGCCAGGGATGCCATCCGGGAGCACCGTTCCCTTACGGCTAGTGCCCAGCGAGAGCGGTGCCCCGGCGGGATATGGACTACCACGGACCATTGGTTGTTGCCGCATTCGACCACAAGGCGCGTCCCCGTGGGTTGATATAGCGCGAAATCGTGCATTTGGCCTACTCGCAACGGATCGTCCACGTCGGCATGGCCAGCATGCCGCCATTGCTCTAGGATCGTCTCGCAGCAGGAGGAAGAGAGGAACCCTCTATGAGGAGCAGCCGATGACGACCGCACGTAAGCACACGAATGCACCCTCCGGGACGGATACACCGCACGACTCCCCGCGCCCGGTCAGCTCGCACTGCCTGCCACCGCGAACCGCAGCTGTCCGGCGTCCGCTCGCGTTGCCAAACAAACTCGGCCCGGTCGATTGGGCGTACTTCTGGCAGGTCAATACCGATCGAGAATTTGTGTCAACGTTTGTGAGCAATTACGACCATGGATGCCATATATTTTCGCGCCCGGCGACGCGACAGTACCCGCATCTGCTTTCGTCGCGCTGGTCTCGGGCAACCTGCGCGGAAATTCAACGCCGCGGCGCGAGCTGGGGCAGTTCAGTTGGCATACGCGATCTGTACGCTCGCGCCGGAGGCTGCAGACAATCTGCTCAAACTACCGCCACGACGACTCGGACGCGTCATGAAAGCCGTGCTGCGACGCACACAAATACGCGCTCGCAGGCGCGCCTACTCCAGACGCCGTTCAACAGCCCACGTGATTCGCGCTTAGGCTCGCCGCCCCCCAACGGGTCTTCCTCGTCATTATGACCAGCATGCCGCCCTCCCCCGACGACACCGGCTCCAGACCATGTCCGCTCGTGACAGATCTCAAAACGCTAGGACAAGCGGTGCAACGTATCCGGCTGGCGAGTGAATTGACGCTCCTCGATGCCGCCGACTGCATCGGCATATCCCAAAGAGCTCTTGCTCGCATTGAAGCCGGACGATCTGTCGGTACCGTGCACCTGTTCAAGGTGCTGAAGGAGTTCGGGCTTGCAATGCTCATCATGTCGAAAACGGACGCCGAAGATGCCTTGCAAGCGATTGGCCATACGGTGAACTGGCTTGAAATCACAGCGAAGCAATCGGCTACCAGGACGACCGGCACGAAGCCTGTTCCCATTCCCGAGCGAACCACACCGACGCTCTTCGTCGATTACGACGGTACCCTGCATGCTGGCCATGCCTATATAGATGACGAAGCCCAGCTCACCCTAGACTCCGGCAGGCCGCTTTTTGAATTCGCTCCGATTCTGACTGAGATTCTCCAGCCCTATCCGACAGTGGAGATCGTCCTCACGACATCCTGGTTGCAGAGGCTGCCAACCGAGCGTGTCATCGCATATCTTCCGCCCGACCTCGCGCGACGAGTCGTTGACACGACTCGGGACATGAAGCCACGCTTCAGTTATCTGCAAAGCGGTTCCGGCAGAACGGATGTAATCGCGTCGTATGCGCAGGGGAAAGGCCTACGAAACTGGATGGCGTTGGACGATTCAGTTTTCGACGCTCATATCTTCGGTCGCGAACTGATCAGCAATTTCGTGCTGCTCGACTCTGCGCTAGGCATCAGCGATGAAAAAGCGCTGGAGCGACTTCGACGATGGCTGACGGGCATTGATGATCGGCGAACCGGTGCAGGCCAGTAAACGATGGTTGGAATTGGGGCAGATCGAGAAAGATCTGAGGGCGAAAGTGGGCACCGGCCAATACGCCTTCTCCCCCAAGAATAGTCTGGATGACCCGACACACGCACGAATTGCTGTCGGCAGCAACAAGTGGCACAGGAAGCGGCAGGTATCCACGAAAACGCATGCTTGCTGTAGGCCCGTACTGCGAGTTCGGGATCAGCACCCGCGCATTACAAAGGAAGGTCCGCAATGACTGTTGCAGAAGCAGCAAGATACCTCTTTGTCAGCCGTACGCACGTTCTTAAGCTTCTCGCGGCAGGGAAACTCAGCGAGGTTTTGCCGGGAGAGCCCGACGGGGAACTCAATATCGACTTCTTTTCCGTGGAAGCGTATCGCAATACGACGGAATACGCACAGCGTGCCTACCTGGATTCACAGAGCGAGGACGACAACCCACCAGGACTTTAAGGTCAGATCCACGCCGGTGCAATTTTCTGAATGCGATGCCCGCATACAACGCACGGTTGATTCTGGAATCGGGGAGGCAACCCCGTGTCTCGTCTCATCCTCTCGTCACCAGTGGGAGCTGGCAACCAGGTCCACAGCGATCGTGTCGGCGATTAGCACGAGGGATAATTCGCTAGCGTTCGGCCCGACAAAAACGAGCGCAGCATGTGCTGCGCTCGCTCGAGTCATCCGGCAAATCCGGCTGATTAAATATCGTCGTACTCGTGGGCGGTTTTCATCCCGTCGACGATATCCGGCGAATCGACCACGGCGGCAGTGTCAGCAGGGTCAGCGCCAAGCTTGGGCTCCCTGAACCGCGTTCCGTCTCCCTCGTACCAGCCCGATGGATAAAAGACCAATCCCTGTTCTCCGGGAAACTCAAAGCATTTGCGGAAGAACAGATATTCCTCGTAAAACCGGTAATCTCCCGGCGACCACGCGTACGAGTCCCACTTCTCGAAGTCGGCAACCAGCTTTTTGCAAACTACCGGACCGAATGTCATGCCCCGAAGCATATAGCGAAGCAGTTCCCAGAACGGACCATGCCCTTCAGTTTCGGGATCCCTCTCCCTATCCTCCACTGATTCAGAAAGCCTGGTGCACCAATCCACCATCTTGTATGGCCCTCCTTCAAGCTTTTTTCCATTCGTCACCAGGCTAACCAGCTTCTCACACCATTCGAAGAAGTAACCGTCTGACGAGCGTTCCGCGATACGGAACCACATCGTTTTTTCATAATCAAATTCGTAAACGGAACCAATTTCCAGACCTTCGGCCAGTTGAGGATAGTCAGGAGGAGCCACCACCAGGACCAGATTATCCAGATACTTTCCCGTTTCAAGACATCGGTTAAAATCCTTGGGATGGCGGGGCTTATTCCATTTTTTCAAGTCCGAGTGGGCATTCAGATATTCACGGGTTGACATTAAATTACTCCAATTATTTTACTGGGGATCGCAGTAACCAGCGCGCCAGGCGCAGATAGCTGCGGAAGGTAGTTGCCGACTCGATGTGGATCGACGAGACGTTGTCCAGAGAAGATTTTTCCTTGGCCGTCTCGCAACCAGACGGCGAGTCACTGCTTCCGCTTGCAGGTCACGATAAACACGCAAGCACTGGTGTATAGGAAAAAATTCGGCATGATCTGCAGGGAACGCCGAACGATTTCACGAGCCAGTTAGTCGACGCGGAGAGACCAGGGGAAAATCGAAACCGGCGCCCCTGGATAAATCCGTGAGCCTGGCACAATACCTCTCAGTAGCCTTATCAACGCAATCATGTATTGAATGAAAAATTTTCATCTTCGCGTTTTTTTATCGAAAACAGTGAAATTCGTTTCTCTCTCGATCCCCGTGGATCAGGAATGGTTGGCATTGTAGAACTGGAGAATCCAGTTTGAAAAGCGAGCAGAAAGTGTTTGGGAGCCGCTATTAGTGTGAGATCTGAAAATCAGATTCAGACTAGTACGAGTTTTTTGAATTAGAGTGAATACTCTAAATGGTGGATTTGCCGTGTGGGCACAGAGAGGCTCGTACGAGGTGCCGAAGAGCATGACTGCCGCGCCTACGCCATCGTCTGGCTGGCCACCCGCCCGTGGACAACCGCATTGTTCGCGGCAACGGTATCTCTGTAGCCAGACGTTCCACCTCGAAAGGCCAATCCGGCGGGCAATGCATCCTTCCACCTGACTCGCCATCAGCTTTGACCAGACGCGTCGCGATCAGACGCAGGCGCATTGGTACGCGCGGGTGTCACGCTGGCTGCCTCGGACAGTACACGGTCAGCTTCGGGTCTAAGGCAACTCGCACAATCCATCACTAACCTGACGTTTGCATGGCGATGCAGGTGAGCAGCGGCAATGTCCTGCGTTCCAAAAACACCGTCTATTCTCAGTGAGATTTTCCATAAAATCCGCCTTCTCCGGATAAAATTACACAATTTCCATCATTTTCAAGAATTTTATGTTATGATTCTCTCATCGATCGCCGTGAATCTCCGCGGGAGGACGCCGGAATCAATTCGTGGCTCGACAACCTCCCGGAATGAGGGCTCGCCGTGCGCGTGACCTCCACGTCATTTCGGTGGCGGAAGAAGTTTTGCATTCCCCGCTTGAAGAAAGCGGACCGCGAAATCGGCCCTGCACTCATTCGCCGATTTCGCACTGTTCGCGTCCTTGAACACGCCACGTTTGCTCACAGCTTTGACACAACCGTCGAAACGCGAAAACGTACGTGCAGTGTGATGCTCCCGACGGGACCATCACGTCGGTTCCCTCGTCGCATCCTTCATTCAGAGACGCGCATGACCTCCAGTTCAACTATCACCATCGACGGATATTCGATCGCGGATACCGTCAATCATCAAGACACAACGAACACGTACGCGGAAATCGCCGGGACCGTCGTCTCCTTTCTGATCGACTGCGGGATGAAGGACGCCGACGTCAATCCGAGCCACCTCTCCCTTGCGTTCGAGTATGCCTATGAGCCGCTGCCCCGATTCTGGCGCGACTTCGACCTCGCAACTGTGATGGACGCAATTTCGGCGCGCTTCCCTGATTGGCGCTCGGCCGCCCAAGCTCGGACCCAGGCTCCAGCAGAGGTGCTGCGCGAAGTCGAAGGAATTTTGTATATGAACGCGGCCGATGAGGCCAACGCGGAAATGCTGATGGCGCTGCCGTTGCGGGTTCGACCGACCGAAGCCCAAGCGGCCGCTGACTGGATTGTTGCCGAACTCGAAAAGAGGGGACTTGAATCAGAACGGCAATTGGCCGAGCGGGATGGCTGGCGCTGCGGTGAACGTGCGCTTGAGGTAGTTCGTAGCCTTGAACCGGTTGCCAAGGGGATTCAGTGCGAACGACTCGGCACTCGGACAGCTCGTATGGTTCGGGACCGTATGATGACAACGGGCCGCACCTGAAATTGAAGGATCCAGTTCTACTATTTCGCTTTACCAGCCGCCAATCGTTAGTCACGATCCTGAATCTGCCTTATCAGGTCGAAATTGCAACCGTCAGCTGACCAGCGTTTCAGTCACAAAGGACAGCGGGGTGTTGACGGTTGGCACGTCTGCCGACCAGGAGTCAGCGACGCCCGCGACCCAGCCATCGAAGCGCCACCCTTCTCGGCCTTCAGGAGCACGGTTTCGCATACGACCTGCCGGCAACAACCTGCTGCAACAGACATACGACTGCATCGAGACGATGCCCGACTTTGCGGGTGCTGCTGACGCGCCCCGCCATTAAGAAAGCCCGTCGCTTAACCTAGGTTGTGTCTCATCACAGATCGTCAAGGTTGACCTTGACAGCCCGGTCCACCGACTTCAGGCGAGACACCACCAAAGTTGCTAACCGGCGCTCGTCGTATAGCTCGGTCATCTGAACCATCAGTTCCGGCGAGACCGCGTAGAACGCGGGCTGACCGTCAACAAGCCGCGGACATTTTCCATATCGGCCCCCAAAAACCACGCCAAATTGGGCACCGTTCCACATACGGTCCGGCGGCCCAACGTCAAGAAACAGTAGACGTGTGACGATGGCTTAGGTCTGTCCAGCCTCGACGCGCCTACCACAGACAATCCATAAATCATAACTTGGCCCATCGGACGTCAAAACGCAAACTACCCACCAGTTCCTAGGTCAGAGTGGCCAGAAATACTGGGCATTTCCTTCGTGTACCCCGACTCGGTAAAGCATAAGCTGTCCGATCGAAGCCATGTTAAAGAATAAGTTATCCAAAATAAATTCGCTTCGCACAACATCCCCGTTTTTTACTGCGCAGGGCGACGAATTTGTGGCTAGCATCAACTTGTGCAGTGGAAACGACAACCGCGACGGCCGCAAGCATCATGTCGTTCCAATTTCAATTATCTGGCCAAAGCCTGTCCACTGGCAGCTTCTCCAGTATCCGTTAGCTTCATCGTCTGCGCGACGTGAAGGTAGTCAACTGGTTCTATCAGCCGACAGGAGACATCATGCAAACGCGAAACGACAGCAGGATTTTGTGCGCAAACGGTACCGTCAGTGAGATTTCGGGAAAGCGGATAAGGCATACCCGCGTCATCGACATAATGTCCGAGCTGGACACCCTGATCTACCCCGAAAGCCAGGACAGCATCCTGCTCGTATGCGGACCATCGGGGGCTGGCAAAACAACGCTGGCGAAGTACATGGTTAACACGGCGCTCAAGCGAGCTCGCCCCCACATGGAATCAAATCGAGGGGTGATTCCGGCAATTTACATTGAGGCGCCCTCGAACGGTGAAAGCATCTTCTCCTGGCGCCTCTGCTATGAAAAGATTCTTGCGCAGCTCGGGGACGATCGTGAGCTCCCGAAAGTTGCGTACGGAGTCAATCCTGACACGGGACTTCTGGTCCGCCCTCGGGGGACAAGCAGAAACACACTGGCCGCCCTGCGTACCGCGGTCGAGCGCGGATTGCGTGAGCGACAGGTTCAGTTTCTCGTTATCGACGAGGCCGCACATATCATCCGTCAGACGTCCGGGAGTCGAAGACTCGAGATCCAGCTGGATACACTGAAATCACTCGCCAACCTGTGCGGAACACAGATCGTTCTCATCGGCTCCTACGATCTGTACCAGCTCGTCTCCTTGTCCGGGCAGATCGCCCGGCGCACTCACGTGCTTCATTTTGAACGCTACCATGACGACTATCCCGAAGACGTCCGTGCATTCAACAGTTGCGTCAGCTCCTACGAGAAGGCGCTGCCGGCGTTGTGGGGAGGCAAACTCTCCAGGTATTCTTCTGCACTTCTCGCTAATACACTTGGATGCGTCGGCACACTCAGCCGCGTGCTAACCCGCTCCGCCAAACTGTCGGGAGGCACGTGGTCAGTAGATGCACTGAAGCGAGCGTTGCTCACCGAAGCACAGCGCAAGCGAATCCTCGAAGAGATCCTGGATGGCGAGTCCGAAATCGGACCCAGTTTCACCCGTATTCTCCCGGCCGTACGGCGTGTCGCACCTTCACCAGTCGGCGGAAGCGAATGAGCGAAATTCCGATAGCCGCGCGCTCGATACTGAACCCTGTCGCCCCATTCGGCGTTGGAACGCCCGATACAGAAAGCCTGATGAGCTACTTTTGCAGGCTGGCGCTATCTCATTGCGTCACAACGTCTGACCTCGCACGCAGGATTACCAATGCCACTGGCGGCCAATTCAACCCCAAATGGAACTGGAAATCCGTCAGTCCGAGCGGCATTTCTGACACAGCTGAGAAGTGGTCGCAAGCGCTCACCGAACTGACGACCATCGAGTGCCGCACAAGCCTGACTCTGCTGCCTTGGCGCGAGGTCATAGCGGAGATGGGCCTGATTTCGACAGGCGCGCGATGGTGCCCAGTATGTTTTGCCGCGGACCGGGCGACGGGCAGAGCACCCTATGCCAGATTGGCCTGGGACATCGGCATGGTAACGACGTGTGCCCGGCATGAAACGAAGCTGATCCATGTCTGTCCGGCTTGTGGTCGCAGGGAAACGGAGCATCGATCCGCGTACATCGTTCCTGGCTGGTGCACTAAATGTGGAGCATTCCTCGGAAGCAACGCATATAGCGACGCTGCGCCAGAGGAAACGTGGATAGCCAATCAAGTCGGCGGCACGGTGGCGCGTCAAGCAACGCTGGAGACGACCCCGTCGCTGGAAACCCTGCGCAACTGCATTCAGACCTTGGTCATGCACCTGGATGGTGGCAGAAATGCGGTATTCGCCCGACGCATTGGAGTCAATAAGTCCACGGCGCATTACTGGTTGAAGAACGGGGGTACGCCAACGCTTTCGGCGCTCTTGCGCATCGCATTGCACACGGGAATAGACCTCCCGAAGCTACTTACCGGCGATCTCACGGGTTGGTCAGTGTCGTGCATTGAAACTCGCCCGTGCGATCTTTCTCTCCCAGAACGCAAGAGGCGCAAATCACCTGTAATCAACAGAAGCGAACTGCTTCGGGCACGTCTGGTTGCATTGAATGAATCGAAAGAACCCGTCAGCGTTCGAGAGGCCGCCAGGCAGCTTGACGTTCATCCCCGCCAGCTGTATCAAAGCGCGAACGACGAAGCACGCGCCATCGGGGAGCGGTGGAGGAACATCCAGCGCTATCGCGCCGAACAGAGTCGCGAAATTGCACGCGAAGCAATCGAAACTGCCTATTTTAAAATCCTGGCTGAAGGCAAATGTGTCAATCTCAGGGAGCTCAGAAATCACGTTCCCAAAGCCATCCTGGGCAGCGTTCGCGACATCTTCGCTCTTATCGAGGAGGTCAAGGAGAAAGTTGGGGTGGTCCAACCACGAATATGAGTTTCTTCCTGGATCCTGCGGGAAACGCTTCCTCCTCATCTGCTTGCGCTGCCACCAGCCACGTCAAAAGCATCCATAGTGTTCAGATGACGCCTACGCCTGGCCCCTTTCGCGACCATGCGAATGGCAACACCGTTCGCTGACGAGCGAACCCACTCCCGATTGCTAGACAATTTATACCTGGCCGACTTAGAGTCGCTAACACAAGTCATCCACGAATCGTGAACAGATAACGGCGGCAGCCAGGGAAAGCAACGCAACATGAATGTCGAGACGACGCTCGAAACGAATGCGCAGTTTGCCGAAACCGGCAAACCAGGCGTGGGTGCGCTCGACCACCCAGCGATGTCGCCCGAGCTTCTCCTTGCTTTCTACACCGCGACGCGCGATACGGGCCGTGATGCCACGCTGTCTCAGGTAACACCGACAGCGAGCAAAGTCATAACCCTTGTCCGCATGCAGTTTGCGCGGGCGCTTACGGGGCTGGCCATCCAGGCCCGACACTGCTGGAATCGCATTGACTGTGGACTCGAACGCCATCGAGTCGTGCCGGTTGGCGCCGGTGACCGTGATAGCCAGAGGAATGCCTCGTGCGTCTACGACGATGTGCCGTTTCGACCCGAGCTTTCCCCGGTCCGTCGGGTTGGGGCCGGTTTCCTGGCCCCCCGGGGGCTGGCAACACTGGCAGCATCAAGACTCGCCCGTTCCCAATCAATCTGGTCATGTTCACGCAACCGGCGAAGCAGCGCCAGATGCAGTTGCTCCCATACACCTGCGGCCTGCCAGTCCCGTAGCCGTCGCCAGCATGTCATGCCGCTACCGAAGCGTAGTTCCTGCGGCAGGTCTTCCCATGGAATGCCCGTTTGCAGCACATACAGGATGCCGTCCAAGGCTGCACGGTCATCCACTGTTCGGCGCCGACCACCTTTCGGTGACGGCGTGAATACCGGAATCAGCGGCTCCAGAGCCGCCCATAACTCGTTACTGATTTTTCGTCTGGCCATGCCGCCAGGATATGGCTTTCTCGGCCTGACGTCCAGGTTGTGTTAGCGACTCTTAGTCGCAACCTCGATTTATTCTGGAACACCGGAGGCCCGACGATGACTCAGCGCACCCCTACCCCGAAGGCCGCTCCGGCCGCGCTCGATCCGGAAGCTGAGGAAGCGCTCCGCGTTGCCGTAGGCGCTGCTGCCATGCTCGGACGCGAAAAAGTTCAAGCGCTCCTCGAACTGCCTGATGCAGAACTGGGACACCTGTTTAAGTACGGCATAATGCAGCTCGCGAATCTCTTCACATCGGTGACCTTCGAAGGCTACGAGCTCTCCCGGCAGACGAAGGAAGCCACGCGCACCAGGAAAGATAGGCGGGCAGACGAAGGCGCTTTCGAATTCGCTTCTCCCTCTGATGGACGACAAGCCCTGGTTTCAGAACGCAAGCTACTACTCGCCACCGAGGTCTGCCGCGGTTTAGGTATCACCCGACAAGTGCTGGGCAAGGCCCTCGCGGCGGGACGTATATTCACCGTTGACGTCGGAGCGCGCCGGTACTATCCGGCCTTTTACGTGCATGGCGATTTTGACCGCACAGCGCTCGAAAGGGTCACCCAGCTTCTTGGCAGCTTGCCGGGCTGGAGCAAGTGGCAGTTTTTCACAACACCAAAGGCATCGCTGGGTAAGCTCACTCCCCTGCAAGCTTTGTCGCGTGGCAAGCTAGCTCTCGTCGAACGGGCTGCGAAGGCATTTGCAGAGTGATAAAAGGCGTCCCGGTCAGTCAGCACTCGCTGAGAGTCCAGACTCACCCGCTGCGGAGACCTGCCCGAAGCCATCGCTCACCCAATAAGTCTCCAACGACCGGTGGCGGTTAGCGGCACACCACGATTTCACGGTTCCCCTGTATTCGGCCATGCGCTCGCCTACGCAGAGAGGAACAAGCGTAAAGATTCCTCTGCCGCGGACCGACACTCGGCGAGTGATGGATCTGCACATGATGTGCAGCGTGAAGAAACCGGAGCGCCATATTACAGCGCAGCCGTTTTCCCTCAAGCACCGAGGACGGTTAGATCCGAAGAGTTGAGGCTAATCGGGGAAATCTTCCCGGACCTCTCAGGCCAAAGTTGGCGAGTTCTGGGACCTGTGCCCCGCCACTGCGAGTAACAGTGATTTCGTACCCACTCGACGCACCTATACTCTTTGCCCCTTTGAATCAGGGAGCCAGCGTAACCTTTGAGTATCGAACCCCGAACATGACCGATTCCAATATCAGCAACCAGGAAGCCCCTGCGGAACTTTACGCCCAGACAGCAGACGCCATGTACGCTTACATGGACGACTGCAACTTCGACGAAACGCATCTGACTGGCACTCTCATCTGGTTGGCCCTCGAATACGCATACCACCCGCACTCGAGGTTCTGGCGTGACTTCGACACCACGACTATCTTTGACGCTGTGTCACGTCGCTTTCCCAATTGGCGCGCAATGCTCGGAAAAGCCGGAAGATCTGCCGACGCTCTTCTGCGGGAGTTCGAGGAAGCCGTGCGACGCAACGCATTCGACGAAGCCAACGCTGAAATGCTCATGGCTCTGCCCATCTCCGAACGCCCGACGACCAGTCATACCGCATTCGACTGGATTGTGGCTGCACTGGCCGAAAAAGGACTAACGGCCGAACTTGAGTACGCCGAGAGAAACGGCTACGACTGTGGAACTGACGCACTTCTCGTTCTGCATCGTCTTGAACATGCGCAACGGGGAATCGTCGTTGACAGAATTGGCCGGTTCGTTGCTCTCTATTATCGGCATGCCGCCATGAACGGTTGAGAGTACCAGTCTGCATAACCCCTCAAGTGCTCATGTGCGACGGACTTCTGTACTCCGGGCGCCCCGAGGCGCAATGAGCAATCTGCCCTAAATCACTGATAAGCGCGGTGCCTTTTCGCCTATCCCGTCCCGGGGACGTCTGCTTCATATTGTCCGCGTACCGGAGGCGTAGCCACAGACCTCGGATCCACTTCGATCTGAGAGTTTCATGAGGTTTCACAGAGAATGAGAAGTTGCATGCACGGAGATACCGGATGATACCGATGCAAAAACGGTCGCCGATGCATGCCTATACATCGATGCTGTGTATCCCTTCGATGCTTACCAACGAATTCTGACACATCATCCTCGGCTAGCCGACCTATGCTCGACGCAACTTGTTAACTTGCAGTTGCCGCGTGGAAGGGAAGTTAGTATATTGAAACGAGTGGCTGAGGGGAAACTTTGGCTGCGAAGTGCATCAATACGATACGGCGATTTCGGCCTGAAGGCTCCCTATAGAAGCGGGCCTTTACCCATAAAATGGAAGCACTCGCTTTGCCGAAAGATTCGGTATACCTCGATGATCCCGTGCAGAGTCAGAAAGCCACGCCACATGATGGCGGCTCTGTGTGGAGCATCATGCCCATGATTCAGATAGCCGTCGAGCTCGGCGAGCCACATCAAGCCGCCATCCAGTGATGGAGGTTCGCCCGGTGGTTAGACCGTACGATGCACGTGGCAATACAACGCACACCTTTCGATCGGCAGCAGCAACACTTCACACGGCACGCCCGACCACCAGGCTAATGGCTTTCCATGCACAATCCGCAAAATGATCACCGCAAATACAGCAGTGGTCCGCACAAATCTAGTTTGTCGAATTTCCACGCCTCGAAACAGCATCCGTTCATGAGCATGCGATACCGCGATCCGATGGTCCCGCAGCGAACGTAACCTCCGATGCGTTCAATGGCCTCAGCGTGGGCTGGCGTGGTCACCGAACTTACCAGCAGCCATTCGAGCATTCTGACTCCTTTGCTGGCATCCATCTCCAACGCGTGGACTGCGAACACCTCGATTTCGGATAACTTCTCGCCGCCGCGCGCGGCAGACGTAGCCGCTGCGACAATCACCGTTGAATTTTTAAACAGCATCGATTCAACAATAATATTTAGTGATATTTAATATTTTTTTATCATCTCCATCCCTACAATATAACTGCTCTACAAAAGCGTCGATCTGTACCCACGAAGTTCGGACGGCGAAGATCGCTAAGTTTCAATGGATCGTTCCTCAGATTCCAAATGGAATCGCCGAGAAATTCGCTCAATGAACTTTCATCTGCATCGATGACACATATCTACTATGTAGAAACCAGGCTCACGTCGGCATACAACAGTTGCGCCTGCCCCCGTACGACGCTTCCCGTCGACAGTCATGAACTTGACGATGTCGTAATCACGAAAACTTGGAATTGGTTCACCGATCGGCGCAAACATCTCGGCGTCAGTCGTCTTTTTAACATTTCAACTGAGGGCTGGTCATGAACGGCAAACTGAATGGAAAGCGTATTCTTATCATCAGCACGAACTATGGGGTCGAACGCGACGAAATTCTTGAGCCTCTCGAAGCGCTGCGCGCGCAAGCAGCGACCGTAGTGCACGCGGCGGCCCACAATCAGCCGGTGCAAACGCTACTGCGAGATACCGCTACAGACATCGTATTGTCGCCCGATACCGACCTCTCTTCTGTTTCGGCCGACGACTTCGATGCGCTGGTCATACCCGGCGGCACAATTAACGCCGACAACCTTCGCGTCGACGCAAACGCAATCGCGCTCGCCCGAGCGTTCGCACAAAGTGGGAAACCGATTGCCGCTGTTTGCCACGCCCCATGGCTGCTCGTTGATGCCGGTCTCGTACCGGGCAAAAGACTAACGTCCTACCATACGCTTCGCGCCGATCTTCAGAACGCTGGCGGCGTGTGGGTGAACGAAGCCGTCGTCAAATCGAGCACTGGAAGCTGGACACTCATCACTTCGAGGGACCCTGACGACCTGCCAGTCTTTTCACGAACGATTACAGATGAACTGGTCGGCTGATCGCTGGCGGAGGATGGCGACCCGGTTAACTCGGGGTCGCCGTCTGTCTCAAGCTCGGAATGCAGGAATGCGAGCCGATACCGAGCGTTTCAGCCTTCCGAACGAGATCCGCAAGCGACCGGCACGCCAGCTTCCTCATAACCTGCGCACGATGGGTTTTCACCGTTATTTCGCTCAACTTCAATATGGCGGCAACCTGTTTATTGAGCATCCCGTCCACGACGTAGCTCATTACCTCGCGCTCCCGCGATGTTAGCGTTCCGTAAGAGGTGCGAAGAGCAAACATAGCCTCGTCCGAGGCCAAACGCGCTTCGTCGCGTCTCAATGCATCGGAAACGGCATCGAGGATGTCCTGGTCGCGAAACGGCTTTCGCAAAAAATCCACCGCGCCGGCCTTCATCGCCTTCACAGACATTTCGACGTCGCCGTAGCCCGTGATGAAGACGATAGGCAAATGCACTCCCGCGCCCGCCATTTCCTCCTGAACTCGAAGTCCATTTTCTCCCCGCAATCTCACGTCGAGAATCAGACAGCTCGGCGCGCTCGGTTTATCGCATGATAGAAAGTCGGCCGGCGCGGAAAATGTCCGAACACGCAGACCAATCGAGCACAACAGCGAATGAAGTGCCGTTCGCATCGGCTCGTCGTCGTCGACAACGTAAGCGATCGAAAGCGGCTCGTGGTTAGTCTTCATGTCTTCCCCATTACCGGTTTCCGGCCGCCGCCCCTCGTTGAGGAAGGTAGCGGGCCGGCCACACCGCAGTCATCACCGAACACCTGCTGGGGGAGCCGAAGGGGAAACGAACGCGGCCATCCCTTCCGATGACAGGATTTCGATCCAGTAACCATCCGGGTCGAGAATGAAAGCAAGGCCCTTCATCTTGCCCTCGCCCGGTCGCTTCCTGAACGGAATGCCAAGCCGCTCGAAGCGGGCACATGCCTCTTCGACATCGGGCACGCTGATCCCGAGATGACCGAATCCGCGTGGCTCGTCATTTCCGCTGTGGTAGCCGGCAAACGTCGCGTCGACTTCCGTTCCCCAGTTGTGCGTCAACTCGAGGGTTGTTTCACGGTCGAACACGAAGCGCGCCTTCTCGGCCGGTTTTTCGGGGATCGTCTCACCTTCCTTAAGGTAGGCGAGAAAATATAACGAAAATCGCATCTCCTCGAAATCGATCCGATGCAGCAGGGTCATACCGAGCACATCCCGGTAAAAGCGAATGGACGCCTGGGGGTCGCGTACCCTCAACATCGTCTGGTTCAATACAAAGCCTCGGGTTTCGGGCGATTGGATCATAAACATCTCCATCATGCGTAAATTGCATTCAAACAGGTTCCTTTCCAGCGACACCCCTTCACCTGAACGCGTCCTTTAAGCGGCGAAGGCTGCCGAATTCTTCTGGCGACCGTGCCCGCATGAACGGATTCGTTGCGAGTTCAGCTCCAATCGTCGTCGGCAGCGTGGGCCTGCCTGAATTTCGGCGATCAGCCACCCACGTCGAGCGCCGCTGTAAGGCACGATTGTCAGGGTCTACAGAAAGCGCAAACCGCAAGTTCGTTTGTGCGTATTCATGGGCGCTATACACCAGCGTGCAAGGGGGCAATGAGGCTAACTTGCGGAGGGAATTCCACATGTGGGATGCCGATCCTTCGAACAAGCGGCCGCAACCCATCGGGAAAAGTGTGTCGCCCACGAACACCATATCCGCCTCCGGTAGAAAATAGGCGATGTGCCCACTCGTGTGTCCGGGCACATTCAGGACTTGCGCTTCGTAGCGTCCGATGGCGACGCTTGACCCTTCGTAAACCAGTTGGTCACCGAGCGTGATTCGGTGAGCCTCCACGGATGGAACAATGAGCAGGGCGTCGGTAGCAGCCTTGATCACAGCGTTTCCTCCAACATGGTCGTCGTGCCAGTGTGTGATCCAGATCTGGTCGATCGACCAGCCGAGTGAATCCGCTGCCTCCATTACGGGCTCTGCAACGCCGGGATCAATAACCACTGTCGTGTTGCTGTAGCGGTCATGCATCATCCAGACGTAGTTATCGTCCAATACCGGCACGGCTACGACTTCAAGGGAAAGCTGTGTCATCAATGCCGCATAGCCGTGAAAACGGCAATGCCCTCAGAAATTCGGTTACCTCGGCGGCCGACACGGTCGCTACTTGCGGCAAAGTATAGGCAGTGTCCTATAATTCTCAAAACGAATTTTCAGAATCGCAATAAGTCTAAAATGGAATTGAAATGGATCTTCGCAGCTTGCGCATATTCGTCGAGGTAGTCCGGCAAGGCGGCTTCACCGACGCGGCAAAGGTGGTCTTTTCCACGCAGTCGACCGTCAGCAAGGTCGTGAAGCAGCTCGAAGAAGAACTCGGCTGTCAGCTACTGGACCGCTCAGGCAAACACATCGTGCCGACGCCAGCGGGGCGTCTCGTCCACGAACACGCGCTGGAGGTGCTACGGATTCGTGAAGCGCTCACCGGCGCGCTCGACGAATTGCATGGGGTGAAGCGCGGCATTGTTCGGCTCGGCGTCCCGAGAGTTGGCAGCGATCTTCTTTTCGCGCCGATTTGCGCGCGGTTTCGCAGCCAATATCCGGGCATCGACGTAAAGATCACAGAAGACGGCAGCGTGCGGCTTCGCGAGGCACTCCAGGCGGGCGAACTCGATCTGGCCGGACTGCTTTTACCGGTCCCCGACGAACTCGAATACGTGGAAATGAGCTGCGAACCCGTCGTCGCGATCTTGCCGCGGGAACATCCGCTAGCCCGCGCTGAACAGCTCGGCCTGGAAGACTTCCGGCACCTGCCGGTTATTCTCTTTGATTCGGGATTCGCGCTCCATACCATGCTTGTCACGGGTTTCAAGGAGCGGGATCTGGCTCCCAAGGTCATCACGCAATCCAGCCAGATCAGTTTCATGATCGCCTTGGCCGCAGCGGGTCTTGGCGCCACGTTCATGCCTCGAAGCGTGGCGGTCGCGCGCATGCGGCCAGAAATAGTGATCGTGCCGCTTGACCATCCTACCCTGCAATGGCGCATGGCCATCGCATGGCGGCGAATCGGTTTCTTGTCGACGGCGGCGCAGGCATGGGCAAATCTGGCGAAGGAGGTCCTTCGTCCCGGCACTATCTAGCCTCCCGCAAACGACTGATCGTTGTTAATCACGGCTGGCGAGCAGGCAGGCAAAAATGGAAAATCGCTCCGCGCGGCACATTCGCCGTCGCCCATATCCTTCCCCCATGAGTCTCGATGATCCCACGGGAAATTGAAAGCCCCATACCGAGGCCGTCCGGCTTGGTTGTATGAAACGCCTCAAATACGCTTTCGAGCTTGGTCGGATCGAGTCCGCACCCAGAGTCTTCCACCGTCACAATTGCGCTGCCGGCGTCCCCCACGCGAGACCGGATAACGATCTGCCGGTCCCATTCATCTGCGCCGCTTAACGCGTCGACAGCATTGACGAAAAGATTGAGGATGACCTGCTGCAACTGGACCCGGTCGCCACTTACCTCTGGCAATTCCTCTGTCAATTCGAGCAACACTGCAACGTTGTGCTTTTCCGCTTCTCCCTGGCTCAAGGCGACGACCTCTCCGATGATGTCGTTCAGATTGAGCCTGTCGTAGCGCTGTGGCGCCTTCTTGAAGAAAGCGTGAATCCGTTCCATGACCTCTGCCGCCCGCGTTCCCTGCGCGCTAGCTCGCAACAGCGCCGCGCGGACCTCAAGCAAATTGGGCGGATCCGTGCTCAACCAGCGTAGCGCCGCGTCTGCGTTAACCACTGCCGCCGCAATCGGTTGCCTGACCTCATGCGAGATCGAACCCGATAGCTGGCCCATGGTGGCCACGCGGTTCGCATGCGAGAGCTCCAACTGAGCGGCGCGAAGCCGCTGCTCACTCGCTTGGATCTCCTGCTGCGCGCGCTTCAGTTCGGTCAAATCAAGGACGAAGGCGACGCCGTGCGCGCGGCCCGTTCCAAACGCGGCCTTGCCCACCAATACTGGCACCCGGCTTCCGTCCTTGTGAAGATATTCTTTCTCGTAAGGCTGCACCGATCCAGTGACCGCCAGATCGCGCAGTGCCGCCTCGTCGCGGTCACACCAGAGGTCGGGTGTCAGTGCGGTCCACCGTATCGCGCCAGCGATGAACTGGCTGCGTTCATACCCGATGATCCGCATAAAGGCTTCGTTCGCATCGATTATCCGGTCATCGTCATCCCAGATGAATATGCCAATGATGTTCGAATCGACCAAGCGTCGAACCCTCGATTCGCGTTCCCGCAAATCGCTGTACAGGCGCGCGTTCTCCAGCGAAATGGCCGCCTGTGACGCCAGGACCTCGAGCAATGCGGTTCTCTCGGCCGTGAACACCCTCGGCGTGACGCTATTTTCAAGGTACAGAATGGCGCCTGCCACGCCTTGTCGAACGAATGGCAGGCACAGAATGGACCGCGCCGCCGTGTTCGCCAGATAGTCGTCCTCGGAAAAACCGTGCGGACTCGCTGCATCGTCGATAATCACCTTCGTTCGGGTACGCGCCGCGTACCGCAACAGCGTTTCTGGCATCACATGCTTCGCTACCGCCCCGCGCTCCACGACGATTTCGTCGCCCGTCGCCAGAGCAGCGGCCGCAACATGCAATCCATCCGGCCGCGACAGGACCAGCAAGCCGCGATCGGCGCCGGCAGAGCGCAACGCAATGGTCATTAATCGGTCAATAAGCCGTGGCTGCTCGATCTCTCCCGAAAGGGCCAGAGAGGCGTCGACGACCATTGCCACGTCGAGCAACTGAAGGGGTGTGCCGTCGGTGGATACCGCAGATCCATCGCGCTGTACGACGAGCGTCCCGTCGCTCAGATCTAACTGCCGAACCTTTGCGCCGGCCCCCCAGATGGCGAAACACGCGCGAGCATTGCGAAGATATGCGCTTGCGTTGGTGTCGAGGCCACAACTCTGATAGAAACGCGCGGCGGTCTCGCTGGCAACCGCTTCGTAGTGTACAAAGCCATTGTTGCGCGCAGTCTGGACGGCCCGTTCATAGCGCCGCATGGCCTCGAAGTGGTCTCCGCTAAGCCGTGCTAGCTCCGCGGCGGCAAGCTCGTACTTGTCCGCGAAAGTCGATGAACCGTTCTTCGCCCACCCCTCGAGTTGCTCGACGTGCTCGTTCATCTGCTCGCCCCAGCTGTCCTCGTCTCGCAAGTCAGCCTCTTCTGTCCACATGGCCGCAATGACCAGCGCGCCATAGTAATGGTAGTTCAGGAGCTGGACGTGCCCTGCCGTGCTTTCGATCAGTCGCCGCGCGTTCTGCCGCGCGTCGAATGCAGCCCGAAAGTCCCCGACAATGAACCGTGCCTCGAGCTTCAGAATCCAGTACCAGCAAACGAGCGTGTCCATGCTGACCGATCCGAGCCGCTCCTCGAATCCAGATTCGTCGAAGTCTTCACCGCCGAAATGTCCCGGCGCATTCGTTCCCCCGGTCATGCTCAGAATGAATCTTTGCTGGGATACGATAATGTCTACGACGTCGCGAAAATTAGCCGCGCGCACGAACGCCAGCGCGGACAGCGACTCCTTCCACACCTCGTCGAGCGGATCGCCGCGCAATAGCCGGTTGGTTATCAGATGATTACGGCTATAGCAGGCGTACGTCAGATCTCCAGATTCGATGCCGCTGCGAAATGTCGATGCGAGATGTTGCATACCGGTTTCGATCGGCTTCGTCCATAACGCGGCGATCTCCATGACGAGAAAGGTTCGCGCACGCGATGAAACGAAACCATGTTTCTCCACCAGAGTACCTGCCAGTTCGGCAAACTGGTAGCCCTCCCCGTATCGACGGAACATCGTGCCGAGGAAAACGCCGAACCAGCCGTAACCGACCGCGGCCGCTTCCGTATTGCCGCGTTGCACGCTGAGTTCGACGATCCTGCAAAGTACGAGGCTCGCCAGATGAATGCTCGCGAATACCGCCGGGGCGAACAACGCCGAGAGCATCCGCGTCATCGCCTCGACCTGCGGGTCGACATTGAGCGGAAGATCAGCGAGGTCTCGCACGGATCGTCCTTCCAGGGCTTTCAGTATCCGGTCGTATTCTGCGACCACGTCGCTCCGGGCAGGATAGGCTGGCATGTCGATGCCAAGAAGGCGGAGACACTCCAGCGCGCTCTCTATGGCCAGACTGTATTCCGATTTCACGACGTGGAGGTCGACCTTTATCCGGTAAGCGTCCACCTTTTCAAGCGCGGTCTCGCTGCGGGACAGCAGCAAATCAACGCGCGCTCCGGCGGCCGGAAAGTTCCCGCTGAGAAATTCGCATTCGGCCAGTTCCAGCCAGAGTTGTCTTGCCAGCGGACGGGATCGTGACCAGGCGTCGTCACCAACCGTTGCGATCGCCTGGGACAGGTAGTGGCATGCGGAGGCATACGCGACCGCAGCCTTCGCCTTTCTGGCGGCATCCAGGTTGAGCCGTGCAATCGCGAGCCGTTCGTCCCAGTCGGTCACGAAAGAGACGCCGCGGTTCAATTGAGTCACTACGTCGAATATGCGCTCGTTCAGCGCTGCGGGCGTCAACCCTTCGAGTAGCGCACGACCGATCTGAAGATGGAGACGCGGCCGTTCTTCCGCCGATATCAACGAATAGGCAGATTCTAGGACGTGGTCATGCGCAAACCGGAACGCACCCTCCCACCTCTCGATCAGTCCGGACTGCAGGAGGCCCCGCAGGGTCCTCTCGATTGTATCTGCGCGCATCCCCGATGCGATCAACAGAAGTTCATCGTCGGCCGACAGCCCGATACAGGCCAGCACTTTCAGCAGCGCCCGCGCGTCCGGTTCCGCGCAACGGAGCTTGCCGGCAATAAGGTTGCCCATGTTTTCACCGAACTGCCGCGCTTCGATGCTGACTAGATCCCATGTCCATCTCGTCCTGGCGGCGTCATAGGCCAACAGGCCTTCGTCGCACAGCGCATTCAACAGCCGGACCGCGAAGAACGGATTGCCGGCCGTCCTGTCGTGCACGAGACCCGCCAGCGATTCGACCTCCTCACGACTGCAATGCACGGCGTCGGAGACCAAATCGAGCATCGCGTCGGACGAAAGCGGTTCGAGTACGATGCTGCGCAGGTCGAGCCCCTGCTTTTCGATCGACTGCAGCGTGGCATAAAGCGGGTGCGATGCGTCGACCTCGTTTTGCCGGAACGCACCGATCAAAAGCAGATCTTTCGAATCGGAATGCCTGCAAAGGTCTTCGATTAACCGTAACGTCGCCGCATCCGACCATTGAAGATCATCGAAGAAGAATACAAGCGGATGTTCTCTTCGCGCGAAGGCTCCGAGGAAGGACCGAAAGGTCAGATGAAACCGGTTCTGCGCTTCGAGCGGCGGAAGGTCGGGGACTTCCGGCTGCTCGCCGACGATGAACTCCAGTTCCGGAATCAGATCCAGAATCAAACGTCCATTCTCGCCTAACGCTGCCTGGAGTGTGGCGCGCCATTGGTCCACCTCGGTATCGTCGAGCGTCAGGATATGGCGGATCAGCGTCTGGAAGGCCTGCGCGGACGTCGCATAGGGAACGCCGCGTTTGTGCTGGTCGAATTTTCCGGAGACAAAGATAATGTCCCTGGACATGACCGCGTTGCGAAATTCGTCGACGAGCGACGACTTGCCGACGCCGGAATGTCCGGAAACCACCGCAAGCACAGGATTGCGACGCTCGACGACGTCGTCGAATGCCCGCAACAAAGAAAGCTTTTCTCGTTCTCGTCCATAGAGTCGCTGCGCTCCCCCCAACGGCCGCCTGCTATCTCGGGCGTCAAGTGCGAACGGTTCGATCCGACCATGCCGTTTCCATTGCGCGAGACACTCTCGAAGGTCCGATTCGACGCTGGCGGCAGTCTGATATCGATCTTCGGGAGCCTTGGCCAGTAACTTCATCACGATCGCGGAGATGGCGGCTGGAATCGGTACACCGTCGCCTGCGAACCCGGCCAGCTCAGCCGGAACACGCACAATATGCGCGTAAACCCAGCCGGGAATATCCGCAGCCACAAGAGGCAGGCGCCCACAGGCCAGTCGATAGAGCGTCACGCCGAACGAATATAGGTCGCTACGCGCGTCGACCGGACGATTCAGCCGGCCGGTCTTCTCGGGCGCCATGTAGGGCAGCGCGTCCGGCGTCACGTCGAGGTTCGCCGACTCCCAGTCCTCGCCGACCCGCCACGACGAAGCGTGTCCGAAGCCGGTCAGCCACGCCTGACCGGATTTCTCGTTCCAGAAGACGTTGGCCGGCCTGACATCCTGGTGAATGAGACCGGCTTGATGCACCTCCCGAAGCGCAGCGGCAAGGCCAGCGGCAAGCGTGAGAAATGACTCGATGGACATTGCGGCGCCAGCAACCCGCCCCAATGGCTCGCCACCCGGATCGTGAAGTATGAGGACGGTCTGGCCGCTGTTCAGCCGCGCCAGCGCCAATGGTTCGACTGCCCATGTGCTATCGAGGCGCGCCCTCAAACCGAATTCGTGCGCGAGCGGACCGACATTCGACGACGCAGCGTCATCCGGCAGTGCAATTTGCCCCAACATGTCCCGAGTGTCTTCCGACCATCCGCGGCAGAAAATACACGCCCCGTCTTGCCACGTCACCTCGAAGCCACCTGCACCGGCTGTAGTCTGCTTGCGCACGTTCATCCGTGCTGCTCCCTGTCGATATTCAGTCGCGTTCTGGCATGCTGCCCACGCCGTTCAACTGTATGTCCACCGCTGCACCTTGGCATGCTACCAGCGGAATCCAGACGCCGCACTACGTCTCCCCGCTAACGTATGTGGAAATATCCGCGAAATTCACAATGCTTAAGGGTCGAGGCAGTGCCGTCCATTGATCCATCGATAACCCTGGTTTCGCGATCATTGGTGACTTCAACGTTTGTACGCGGATTCGTCGCCGACACCTAGTGCTTCCGCCTTCCTGACCAGATCGGCAACGCTGCGACAACCCAGTTTTCGCATCACCTGTCCGCGATGGGTCTTGACCGTTATTTCGCTGAGCCGCATAGCTGCCGCTATTTGCTTGTTGAGCAAACCCGCCACCACGAACGCCATTACCTCGCGCTCGCGCGCCGTCAACGACTCGTACGACGCGTGCAGGTCTGCAAGGGCACTTTCCACAGCCAGCCGCTCCGCATCGCGATTGAGCGCCTGGGAAACCGCGTCGAGAAGGTCTTGATCGCGAAATGGCTTCTGGAAGAAGTCGATCGCGCCCGCCTTCATGGCCTTCACCGACATCTCGACGTCACCGTGCCCCGTGATAAAGAGGATCGGCACACGCACGCCCGTCTTCACCATTTCCTGCTGAAAAACGAGACCGTTCTCTCCACGCAACCGGATATCGAGAATGACGCAGCCGGGCACACTCGGCCGGTCAAATGCAAGAAACTCCCTCGGCGAACCGAACGTTTCGACGTGGAGCCCGCTCGACCGGAAAAGAGCGCTTAGCCCCGTTCTGATCGACTCGTCGTCGTCGATGACATAGACGACGGAAGCGGTGCTTCCATCGGACCGCCCATCCGGGCCTGCGTTTGAATATGAGTCCAAAATCAAGCCTTCCTCGTTAACATGACAAGGGCTATCCACGTTCCGCACGCACATTATTCGGCGGAAACGAAATGCAACCGCCGTATGCATCGGGGATGGACACGCGACCAGCAACCACAGCGCTTCATGCGATCCGCCCTACGCCAGCCACGACTCCGTCAGGCTCGCCCTGACCCGCGGTCGCATCGTATGCCTCCTCAGCTGCCACGCGGACGAGCATGCATTCAGCCAGTTTTTCGCCACCCATCACTTGCACACCGGCGCCCGGGATCCGCTTTGAAGCCTGCCGACCGATCTGCTGCCCATATTCTCGCGTCATCGCATGAAGCCATCGCTCGGCGGCCCGTGCGCGCTGGGGGTTTGCCATCAGGCGATACGCCTGCGAGAGACCCTGAAGTGCGCTCGACGCGTCGCTAAAATCGCATCCGTCTTCACCGGCGTGCAGACGCGTCGCGGATACGATCGGCGACACCTTCTGTACATCGTCCATCAATCGCCGTGACGGCGCTCGCGCCGCGACGGACGGCGGCTGCCCGGCCGCCCCGCAGTCCGGCATCCACGCGCGGACGAGCCCCCACGCGGCATCACCCCAGCGCGTGCTCTCCCCGACAAGGGAAAGCCGGAGCATGAGCGGCACCGCTGTGCCGGCAAGCCTAAACCCGATACATGCATATTTCGGATCGGAAAAGGCCCAGCCAAGCGCTGCGCGCACGTCACCCAATTCGTTCCTGAAATCCGCGAGCGCATCGTCGGCTGACTGGTATGACGTTCCATTGCCCGTGCGCGCAAATCGGCCGCATAACCATGCCGCACGGGCGTGTTCGGCCAATTCCCGCTCCCCACACTCCTCCAGCAATTGCCTTGCATAGCTACGCGTTGTCGATAGGAGGCGATAGCGGGAGGAAAGACCGCCATCGGCGCGAACCACCAACGACTTGGAAACAAGCCCGCTCAACGCTTCCATGGCCTTCGGCTCAGTCGCGCCGATACGCGCCGCGACCTGGCAAACAGCATCGAACGTGAACACGTCAACAAAGACACCAAGCCAGCGCAAAAGCACGCTCTCCTCTCGGGTGAGAAGGCGATAACTCCAGTCGAAAGTCGCTTTCAGCGTCTGATGCCGAGGGAGCGCCGTCCGATATCCTCCCGAAAGCACGTCCAGTTGATCATCAAGGCGCGTGGCCAGCACTTCGACGCCCAGCAGCGCGCCACGGGCCGCAGCCAGTTCGATGGCGAGCGGAATACCGTCGAGCTGGCGGCATACCTCGCCGGTCAGGAGCACGCTGCGCTCGTCCTGCGAAAACGACGGGTCGACTGCGCGGGCTCGCGACAGGAACAGTTTCACCGAGCTGTGGCGCAGGATTTCGGCGCCGCCGGCATCCGGGGGTGGAACGTCGAGTGGCGGCACGCGATACAGCCTTTCCCCGGACAGTCCGAGCGCTTCCCGACCAGTCACGAGGAATCTCGTGAGCCCCACAGCGCTGCATAAGCGCTCGACGATAGATGCGGCCTCCTCGACGACGTGCTCGCAGCTGTCCACGATGACGAGAATGCGCCTGCCAGCCGTGTCACGAACGACATCGTCGAGCACCGGTATGTCGGACGCGCTACCTGCTCCGAGCGCCTCGGCCATTGCGCCGAGCACCTGCTGCGGCTCGGAAACCGACGCCAGCGAAACGAAGCAAAGGCCGTCTGGAAAATGCGGCTGCAACCGACGGGCCACCTCAATGGCGAGGCGCGTTTTCCCTATGCCGCCCGCACCGATCAGGGTAACAATCGACGAGTCGCGCAATGCCTCGAAAACGTCAGCGATGGCGCCCTCCCTGCCCTCGATAGGCGATAGTGCGAGCGGCAGGTTTTGAAGAGGGCGAAGCGCATTTACCGGATGCGGATGGGATTCGCACTCACCGTCGTTGGCCGCACGGCCGGGCTTCACGCCATCCAGCCGGTAGCCTCGTCCCGGAACCGTTAGCAACAAACCTCTGTCTTTACCGAGCACTTTGCGAATCGCCGCGACATGCACCTGGAGATTGTTTTCCTCGACCACGGTGTCTGGCCAGACGCGTTGCATGATGTCGTCCTTTGTCACCAGCGCGCCGTTAGCCTCGGCCAGTAGTTCGAGAACGTCAAATGCCCGGCTTCCCATCCGGACAGGAACCCCTTCGACGCAGACCATGCGATCCTTCTGACTAATGCTTAGTCTTCCTACTCGTAACATCGTGAACTCACATAAGCTAAGGCGGACTTCCGCGCCGAAAACAAGGCATGGCGACCGCTCCGGCCAGGCGACACCAATCGCCTAGCCAACTCAGGGATACGGACCAACGGCCATCCCTTTTTGGTCTTCGGATGGTACGGCAAATCAATACGCTCGCTGACGCAAACTTTCGAACTGTCCGATCAAATTCGTTGAACAGTCGCGCACGCCACTTTGCACAACAGACCGCTCGACGGTTGGGCCAATTTTCCATCTTCGAATTCAATATAGCATTGATCGTTCGATAAATAAATGACTCCAATCCGGACACTCGCGTGCCCGATCGACCAGCGCCCCGTAGCAGTGGCGGCAATTTAAGCGCCAGATTCAGGACAATTCAGGCGTGTCGTGCTACAAAAATCTTGTTGCGCGCGACGCAATGGACGTTTGCGCCAATACTGCATTCCGGAAACGAAGCGTCACAGCTACGCTTCGCCAGTCGACGTCGCGCCCCATACAACGTCATCGCCCAAGGAGCCACTATGTCCGCACCCTCGCGCACGCCGAACGGCGAACATCAGGCCGTCAAACTCACCCCGGGACTCATTGCGCTATTCGCGTTCAGTTGTGGCGCGATTGTCGCGAACCTGTACTATGCGCAGCCGATCACTGAATTGATTGGTCCGTCACTTCACATGTCGGCCGGCGCCACCAGTTTCATCGTCTCACTCACCCAGATCGGCTACGCACTCGGATTGTTTTTTATCGTGCCGCTTGGCGACCTGGTGGAGAACCGCAGGCTCATGATCGCTACCGCGCTGATATCGATCCTGAGCCTCGCAGCCGCGTCGCTGATGCATTCGCCGGGTTGGTTTCTCGTCATGTCGTTCTCAATCGGGTTCAGCTCGGTTGCCGTACAAATCCTGATTCCTCTCGCCGCACACCTCGCGCCCGACCGGACGCGAGGACGCGTGGTGGGCACGATCATGGCCGGCCTGCTGCTCGGCATCCTGCTGTCGCGCCCGCTGTCCAGCCTTGCAGCGGATCATTTCGGCTGGCGCTTCGTGTTTTCCGCGGCCGCCGCGCTGATGACGCTCGTTACCGCCGTGCTGGCCCTGACGATTCCCCGTCGCACGCCGGAGCATCATGCGTCATATTTCGGACTGATCGGCTCGCTGTTCCATCTTCTGCGCACGACGCCGGTGCTGCGCCATCGAGCGCTCTACCAGGGATTGATGTTCGCGTCGTTCAGCCTATTCTGGACCGCCGTACCCATAGAACTGACTCGCCATTATGGTCTTTCTCAATCGGCTATCGCACTGTTCGCGCTCGTCGGCGCGATCGGTGCGACCTCCGCGCCGGTAGCTGGCCGCCTCGCCGATGCCGGCTACTCCGTACGGGCGACGTTCATCGCGCTCGCAGCCGGAGCGCTCGCCTATGCACCAGCCCTCGTTCATCCGGCTTCCGGCGTATACGGATTGGTCATCACAGGCATTGTCCTCGACTTCGCGGTTCAGATGAACATGGTGCTTGGCCAACGCGAGATCTATGCTCTCCACGCTGCAAGCCGCAACCGTCTCAATGCGCTTTACATGACGAGTATCTTCGTTGGCGGCGCTATCGGCTCTGCAGTAGCCAGCATGCTTTTCGAACGTGGCGGCTGGACGCTCGTTGCGAGCGTTGCGGCGGCGTTTCCGCTCGCCGCGTACATTCACTTTCTGCGCGTGGGTCGTCCCCACGGGCTGAGCCGACGATAATCCACGCGTTCAACGCACGCTGCTGCTGGGTCCTTCGGCACCGCCTACGCTCTTCCATTTTCCCCGCTTCATGGCCTCACAATTTTCGTCGCCGCAAGCCTCGGCTCCATAGCCGGCATATACCGTATCGAGCTCCCTACGAACATACAGCTTCGCAAACGCGGCCCGACCAGAACACTTCATATCTATTCAGTTGTCCAGCGCCCGCCACAGTTCGTAACATAAAGCACATCGCAATCGAGCCGCGCCTCCCACCCTCGCTCACGTTCGGCTACACGTTGCTGGTCGCTCGCGAAAGAGAAGATTCGGAGTACGGTCGATTGCCTTAGACCGCCCGTCGTTTTCGACAACATCATTTACCGGAGGGAATCATGCAAAACTCGAAACTCATTACTGCGGTTCTTGCGGCCGCCCTGCTCGCCGCCGCTTCTGCGTATGCGCAAGAAAGCAGCGACGCGACCCAGTCGCCCCCGCCACTGCAGAAGAAGGTTCTGCGAGCGCAGAACCGGCAGACCGAGCACGCCGTTCGCAAGGCGCTGACCGCGACGAAGGGACTAAATTCGTCAGGTGTCGTCGTCCTTGCGAAGAACGGCGCCGTCACGCTCGAAGGCAGTGTTCCGGAAGAATCGCAGATTGCCCTTGCCCAGAATGCGGCACAGGGCGTCGCGCAGGCAAAGTCCGTCACGAATCGACTGACGGTGAAAGAGCCGGGTAACTAATCGTCCTGCTTTCGCACAACGGGATCTCTCGCGCGCCGGGCGAGCAACAGGCAACACGATCGACGCTGCGAGACCCATGATGTTGTTCGATTCTCGAACGACGCATTAGCGAAACACGCGTTTCATCCGACCATCAGCGAACATCGGCGTCGAGCTCGCTAGCCGACATCGACTGTGGGGCTCCAGCTCGCTTTGCATCCGGCGCAAAGCCCCTTCGCGCATCCGCCTGATTCCGGTTTGCGACAACAAAAGCTAACTTGACAGACGCGACGACACCCCCATTCCCGCATGGAGATATCAATGTCCGACGTTCTTTTCAAGCCCCTTCAACTCGGCCGCCTGCATCTTCCGCATCGCGTGGTCATGGCACCACTCACACGCTCGCGCGCAGGTCAACCAGGCAATATCCCGACCCTGATGAATGTGGAGTACTACCGGCAGCGCGCCAGCGCCGCATTGATCGTTGCGGAGGCTACGCAGATATCACAACAGGGCCAAGGCTATGCCTGGACACCGGGCATTCATAGCCCCGGCCAGATCGAAGGATGGCGCGCCGTGAGCGATGCAGTCCACGCGGAAGCCGGCAAGATTTATCTGCAACTCTGGCATGTTGGCCGAGTGTCGCATCCGGTCTTCCAGCCGGGTCAACGCCTTCCGGTCGCGCCGACTGCAATGGAAGTGCCCGGCCAGACGTTCATCGTCGATAAAGAGGGTAATGGCCTGTGGGCTCCCATTCCAGTGCCGCGGGAACTCACGACGGCAGAGGTCACGGCAATCGTGAAGGACTACCGTGGCGCCGCACGTAACGCGATGGCCGCCGGAATGGACGGAGTGGAAATTCACGCTGGCAACGGCTATCTGCTGGACCAGTTCATCAACAGCAACAGCAATCGACGCACCGATGCATACGGCGGCAGCATCGAAAACCGAACGAGACTGCTCCTTGAAGTCGTAGACGCAGTCGCCGAACAAGTCGGTGCGGTCAACGTAGGCGTGCGTCTAACGCCGATGGGTCGGTTCCTCGGCATGGGGGACGAAAGCCCCGAAGCAACGTTCGGTTATATTGCGCGCCGTCTGAACGACTGGGGCCTAGCGTATCTGCATCTCGTGGAGCCTGCGATCGTCGGCACGGTCCGAGACGAACAGTACGACCCGCGGTGGGACGGCATCATCAAGCAGCTGCGCGACACGTTCAACGGTGTACTGATGCTTGCCGGCGGATATACACCGGACTCGGCGAGGCTGGCGATAGAGAGCGGACGCGCAGACCTGATCGCATTCGGCCGCCCGTTCATCGCGAACCCCGACTTGCCAGGCAGGCTGCGCCGGCATCTGCCGCTCACAGAAGCTGATCCTAGCACTTTTTTTGGTGGCGGTGAGAAGGGTTATACCGACTACCGCGCTTTCGCCTCTTCGACGAACTGACAGGCGTACCCCAACGAATCCCGATGGCGGCGCCGAACCGGAATTCGTTGCCCGCCGTCGATGCCCATAGTGCGACGGGTGCCAATCCAGCTCAATCGGCCAGCAAAGGTGATGTCTCTTCCTGAGTCGACAACGACACCGGCGGGGCCAACGCCACCATGAGCGACTGTGCAGCCGATGCTTCCTCGTTGGCGGTGTGCTGGTACAACGCATAGGCGCGGGCCGATTCCAGCATGCCGAAATGCTCGCCGTCTGCCTGCCGGGTAACGAGAGATTTCGCAATCAGGCCGCACAACGACTCGATCGTTGCGGTCTCGCTCAGTCGCAATGCTGCTCCCAACCGCAGAATATCATCGAAACTAAACGGGGCGTCCAAGGTGCTCGTATTGCGAAACAACACCTGTTCGTGCTCGTTCAGCAGGCGATAACTCCAGTCGTACGCACCCTTTAACGACCGGTGGCGCTCCGGCGCATTCCTGCTACCGCCGGTCAGCACCGCGAAGCGGTCGTGCATCTGGTCCTCGACTACCTGCATACCCAGCGTGGCAGCACGCGATGCTGCTAGTTCGATGGCGAGCGGGTTTCCATCGAGCCGGCGGCAAATCGTAGCGATACGCGGGAGCGAAGCCGCGTCGTCTGGAAACATCGGATCGACGGTTCGCGCCCGCGCGATGAAAAGTCTAACGGCCTCCGCGTTGGCGAGAGATTCGCCAAGCGCCGTCTCATCTGGCAGTTCCAACCCGGACACCTTGAATATCGCCTCGCTCTTCGCTCGCAAGCCTTCTCGACTCGTGCAAAGTATCCGGATCGACGTGTTGCTTTCGACGAGCAGTTCCGCAAATTCCGCTGCCGCATCGACGACGTGCTCGCAGTCGTCAAGGAACAGAAGCACCTGCCGGCCCGCGAGTGACGCTACGACATCGTCGACCATCAGCGCTTGCGTGAATTCCCTTGCGAGCCCAAGGGTGTCGGCTACCAGCGCGGGGATGACCGAGCCGGCCGTTGCAGTCGACAGCGTAATGGCGACGGCCCCGTCGGCGAACTTCGAGCGGACGTGTTGAAAAACCCTCCGGGCGATGCACGACTTGCCGGCCCCCGGAGGGCCAACTAATGTCACGATCGGCGAGACGCGGAGCATCTCTATGATGGCGGAATCGGCGCCGTGGCCGAACAGCGTTGCCGATGTGCCGGCTGACGCGGCGCCATTGTCCGGAATGCGATACGAATGTGAAAGTGCTTGGGTTTCTTCACCGTTTGCACCTACCAGCAGGTAACCTCGGCCGGGAACGGTCCGGATTGCGGACCTGTCGGGACCCAACAGCTTTCGCAGGAAGGCGATCTGTACTTGGATGTTGTTTTCTTCCACCACGACGCCGGGCCATACACGCTCAAGGATTTCCTTCTGGCTGACAACGCGTCCCCGTTCCTGAATCAGCAGCCAAAGCAGATCGAACGCACGACTTCCGACCTTGACTGGCATTCCATCGCGCAGGATTTCCCGGCGCTCCTCGATGATCTGAAGTCTTCCGATAATGAACATGGCTCGCTGACCTCCCTTGATGGGTCGGACATGCTCGCCTCGACACCGATTGTGGTTACAAGAAACTTTCCGATGCAGCGAAGGGCCGCGGCGAACTCCGTACATTAATGATGAATGCCGCGGTGGCCGATGGGTATCGGCTTTGTGTCTTTACACCCTATACACAGGTATAAGGCGGCCGTCCAGCACAGTTCGCGCGTTGACGTCGACCCAGTTACTGCGCTTGCATAGCCCGGTTCGCTACATCGTCCGGCTGGTTGGCGAGGTCGCCAACCAGCCGCCTCCAAGAGCCCGAACAAGCTGTACGTTCGCGTCCAGTTGCCGAGTCTGGAGGTCGAACTCGCTGCGCCGGGATTCCAACGCTGCCGTTTGGGCCTGCACCACGTCGAGGTAACCCACCGCTCCGTGGCCGTATTGCGACAGCGCTAGATCGAGCGAACGTTGCGCCGCGGCGGCGGCCGCATGCTGGTCGGCCAACGCAGTCCCAAGATCCGATATTTGTGACAGGCCGTCCTCCACCTGCTGGAAGGCGGAAAGGACGACGCCTCGATAGCGGGCGGCAGCTTCATTTTCGGCAGCCTTCGCTTCATCCAGTTGAGCACGGCGCAGACCGCCGTCAAAAATATACTGGGCGAGCTGGGGTCCGACAGTCCAAAACAGACTGGGCGCAGACATTACCGCCGAATAGGCGCTGCTCTGCACGCCGCCCTGCGCACTCAGGGTAAGCGCGGGAAAAAAGGCGGCGCGTGCAACCCCTATCCTCGCATTAGCGGCCGCGACCCGTCGCTCCGCGGCCGCGATGTCCGGCCGGCGCTGCAGTAGTTCGGAGGGAACGCCCACCGGCACGACCGGAATTCCGATCGATGATGTCTTTCGAGGCAAGGTGAATTGCGATGCCGATGCTCCGACGAGAACTGCGATCGCATGTTCCATCGACGTGCGTTGCGCGACGTTCTGCTCAAGCTGCGATTTCGCAGACGCAAGCTGCGTCTGTGCCCGCGAAACGTCCAGCCCGGTCACAATGCCACCGCTATGCAACGTCTCGGTCAACCGCACGGCCTTCGCGTACGCATCGACAGTTTGTTCCAACAACGCCGTTTGCTGATCGAAGCCCCTCAGCCGGACATAGTCCTCCGCCAATTGCGCCTGCAAGCTCAGTTGTACCGACGCGAAGTCGGCCTGTGCACTTTGCGCGTCGGCCTTGCTGGCCGTCACCGAGTCGCGGACGCGGTTCCACAGGTCGACGTCGTAATTGATTTGCGCTCCAATCGTGACCGATGTGTAGTCGTCGGGACCGCCCGCGCGCAGCGGGCGCGTATCCGATTGCCTATTGCGCTGTGGCGCGACGACGGCTGTCACCTGCGGATAGAGTCCCGCCGTCGCCTCGCCGACATAAGCCCGCGCGGCGTCGTAATGTGCGAACGCAGCCTGAAGGTCGGCGTTGTTGCGCAGCAGGCGCACTTCCAGTTCGTCGAGTTGCGGGTCGTCGTACATCGTCCACCAATCGTCGCGGCTGATGCGGTCCGCGGGCACGGCCGCGATCCACGGGCTGGTCGCGCGATACTGCTCCGCTATTGGCACGGCCGATACCTCGTAATCGGGAGCGAGCGAGCACGCAGCCAACCACACGTTCACACTGAAACCTACCAAAAGGCGAAGGCGCGCAGCACAGGACAGCCTATTCATGAGATCCCTCACGCGCAATAGCCTTCGCGATATGGACCGCGTCCCCTTGCGCGAGGCCGTCGGGCGGCGTATCGATAACACGGTCCGACGTTCTCAGGCCCGACGCGATTTCTACCGAGTCGCCGAAATCGCGCGCAATGCTCACCCGGCGAAAAAACACCTTGTCGTCGCGCCCAATGACGGCAACCTGCAAGCCGCGCTCATCGAACACCAGCGCACTCGCCGGAATGCGAACGCCTGTGGCCGATTGCGGCAAACCAAATTGCAAGCTCGCGTAGCCGCCCGGCATCAGCTTTTCGTCGCGATTATCAACGAACAGCTGAACAAGCGTCGTGCCCGAACCGGAATCGACCGCACCTGCCTGTGCAACCACGCGCGCGCTAAACGTTTTGCCTGCATATTCGGGCACCGTCAGCGTCGCGGTTGTGCCGTCCGAAATCTGACGCGCGTAGTTCTGCGGAACCCTCGCATAGACACGCAGTTGCCGCACGTCGGACACCTCAAAAAGCTCACTGCCGGCCCCACCGTTGCCCGCATTGATCAAGGCACCGATGTCCGTCATACGCGCGGTGACGACCCCATCGAACGGCGCGACGATTCTTGCAAAGCCTTTGAGAGCCACGAGCCGGTCGACGTTCGCCGCGGCCGCCGCGACCACCGCTTTTTTGGCTGTCCAGTCACTGGTGCGCTCGTCGACGTCCTGCTGCGCGACGGCATCCGTGCCCGCCATGGCCTGCCAGCGATTCGCCGTGAGCGCCGCCAGTCTCTCTGAAGCTCGCGCGCTCGCAAGATCAGCTCTCGCCTGCATGAGTTGCTGGTCCAGTTCCGGCGTTTCGATCATGCCCATCAACTGTCCCGCTTTGACGGTCGCGCCGATGTCTACGTTCCACGATTTCAGGTAGCCGGGCACTCGTGCGAAGATCGGCGCACGCGAATAAGCCTCCAGCCGCGACGGCAGCGTAAGAATCGGGCCGCCGGACGCCCGCGCCGGAGCAATTTCCGTCACGGTAGGAATCGCCTGCTTATCGGTCCACTCGTTCAGTTTTCGTGACTCACTGGCGCGCACGAGAAAGCACGATATGACCACGATAGCGATTCCCATGAAGCCCACTATCAGCGCGAGCAGCGTGCGGCTACGAGCCGGCCTGCGCACGTAATACGTTTGAACTGGTTCAGACGACATGAGCGGTACCTCCAGATACGGTTGCCTGCGTAACGGCACGCGGCGGGCGTGAATGAACAATGCTGAAAAACACTGGCACGAAAAGAAGCGATGCCGTGGTCGCGAACATAAGGCCGCCGATAACGGCGCGGCCGAGCGGCGCGTTCTGCTCGCCGCCTTCGCCGAGCGCCAGTGCCATCGGCGCCATGCCGATGATCATCGACAGTGCGGTCATCAGTACCGGCCTGAACCGTGCCATTCCAGCCTCCAGCGCGGCGCGCACTGCGTCGCCGTGCGCGGCGAGGCGTTCTCGGCAAAAACTGACGATGAGAATGGAGTTCGCCGTCGCTACTCCCATGCACATGATCGCCCCGGTCAGCGCGGGAACCGACAGCGTGGTATGTGTCACGAACAGCATCCAGACGATGCCGGCAAGCGCCGCTGGCAGCGCCGACACGATCACGAACGGATCCGCCCAAGACTGGAAGTTCACGACGGTCAGCAGATAGATCAACACGATCGCGCCGACCAGACCAAACAGCAGGCCTGCGAACGCGCTGTTCATCGTTTTCACCTGACCGAGCAACAACACCGTTGATCCTTTCGGCACCGACGTCGAGTAGCGCGCGATGACGCGTTCGATGTCCTTCGTCACTGCGCCGAGGTCACGATCCTGCGTCGACGCGAATATCTCCACCACGGGCTGTATGTTGTACTGACTGAATACCAGGTTTCCGTGGCTACGCCCGAACGTGGCAAGGCCGCCCAGCACCTGTTCGCTCTGTGCCTGGGACGCAGTGACCGGCAGGTTCTCCAGCGCCGCTAGCGAATCCACGCTGTACTGAGGCGTTTGCAACACGATCGGATAGGACACGCCATTCGAGTTGTTCAGCCAGAAGGTCGGCGCCACTTGGCTCGAGCCCGCGAGATTCACCACCATGCTGTTGGTCACGTCCCGCTCGGTGACGCCGACAAGCTGTGCGCGGGTGCGGTCCACATCGACGTTGAACGTCGGATTTGCCTGCGATTGCTGGATATGGGCGTCCACCACCCCGGGTACGCGCCGGATGTCGCGCAACACACGGTCGATATAGCGGAAGTTGCCGGCCAGGTCGTTTCCTCGAACCTGCAGATCGATCGGTGCAGGCGAACCGAAATTCAGGATCTGACTGATGATGTCAGCTGGCGGAAACGAAAACACCATGCCGGGATACTCGCGAGGCAACCGCTCTCTCAGCTTATGAACATAATCTGCAGTCGGATCATGCCCCTCCTTCAACTCAACCTGAATGTCGCCGTCCTGTGAACCAACTGTGCCGGTGTTGTTGTACGCCGTATTGATGCCGCTGACGGGCAGGCCGATGTTGTCCACTATGGTACCGAGGTCTCGAGGTGGAATGGTTCGGCGAATCGAGGCCTCCACACCGGCGAAAAGACTAGCGGTCCGCTCCACCCGCTCGCCAACGGGAGCGCGTACATGCATGAGAATCTGCCCCGAATCGACAGTGGGAAAGAAGGTGCGTCCGAGAAACGGCACGAAGCAAAACGACAGTGCCACGAACCCCACAAAGGTCAGCAGAAAGGCCCGTCGGTTAGCGAGCGTCTGCTCCAATACGCCATGGTAGCCGGCGCGCAAACGCTCGAAACTCGCCTCGAATCGCTTCTGAAAACGAACAAGCTCGTTCGAATGACGGTGGCTCGGGTGGCTCGTGCCCGCTTCATCGGTGCTATGCGGCTTCAGCAGATAGTTCGCCATCGTCGGAACTAGCGTGCGGGACAGGATGAATGACGACACCATGGCGAAGATCACGGCCTCCGCCATCGGCACGAACAGGAAGCGCGCAACGCCGTCGAGAAAGAACATCGGCACGAAGACGATGCAGATGCATAGCAGCGACACGAACGCGGGCGTCACGATCTGCGCGGCGCCGTCAAGAATCGACTGCTCGACCGGCTTGCCCTGTTCGAGATGCCAGTTAATGTTCTCGATCGTCACCGTTGCGTCGTCGACGAGTATGCCCACGGCAAGCGCAAGCCCGCCGAGCGTCATGATGTTCATCGTCTCTCCGAGCACAGAGAGCGCAGTGATGGACCCGAGAATGGCGAGTGGAATGGAAGTCGCGATGATCACGGTGGACCGCCAACTGCCGAGAAACAGTAGGATCATCAGGCTCGTCAGCGCCGCGGCGATTACCGCTTCGCGCGCAACACCGGTGATGGCGGCCCGCACGAACAGCGACTGGTCGCCAATCGGATCGATCCGAAGGTTGTCGGGCAGTGCCGCGCGCGACTCCTCGACACGCCGCTTGATTCCGGAAATGATGCCGAGCGTGGATGCTGAGCCGTTCTTCAGTACCGAAAGAAGCACCGAGCGGTGGCCGTTCACATGCACGATGTTGCTTTGAGGTGGGCTGCCGTCGCGCACGTTCGCGACATCGCGGATATACACGGTCGCCCCGTTGACAGCCTTGATCGGGAGATCGCCAAGAGCCTCGATGGCCGCTACAGCGTCGTTTAACTGGATCGTGTACTCGTGTTGACCGAATTTCGCGGTGCCAACCGGCGTGATCAGATTTTGCGCCGCGAGTGCGTTCGCAACGTCCTGCGCAGAAAGTCCATATGCGTGCAGCGCTGCCGGATCGACATCGATTTGCACCTGACGCGTCTTACCGCCAAAAGGATAAGGCACAGCCGCGCCTTCGACGGTGGTAAGCGCCGGACGAAGCTGGTTCAAGCCGATATCGCCGAGATTCTGCTCGGATAGTCCCTTTCCGGACATGGCGAGCTGGATGATTGGCACGGTCGATGCGTTGTAATTCAAGATCAACGGCGGCGTGGTTCCGGGCGGCAGTTGCCGCAATTGGGTCTGCGCGATGGCCGTGACCTGCGCGTTTGCTGCGCTGATGTTGACACCCGGCTGGAAGAAGATCTTAACGATGCCGTAGCCCACAAGAGACTGCGCTTCGATGTGCTGGACGTCGTTCACTGTCGTGGTGACCGAACGCTCGAACTGCGACGTGATGCGTCCGGCCATCTGGTCGGGCGGCAATCCGGTGTACTGCCACACCACGCTGATGACGGGGATGCGTATGTCGGGAAAAATGTCTGTCGGCATTCTTACCGCACTGAGCGGCCCGACGAAGCAAATAGCAATTGCAAGTACAACGAATGTATAAGGACGTCGCAGCGCAATGTGTACGAGGCGAATCATGCCGATATTCCTTCTCTGCAGGCAATGGATGGAACGCGTTACAGCACGACCGTAGTCGTGTCTGCCAGTCGACGAAAACTGACTCGTTGCGGCATCTGTTCCGGAGTTCGCACGGTAAACGTAAGTGCAATTGCGCGGAATACGAACCACGCGCCACATAGCGTTGCGCGTCGCGCAATGCAACACTCGATATGGTGCCGCGGCTATCAACTATCACCGCGCCGTGTCACGTCCTGCGCGCTTTCACAGAAATGAATAGCCGGTCAATTTGGTCCGCACTTCCGGCATTAGCGCTCCGCCAACGAGAAATAACGAAAATCACGCACCAACGAAATAAACCGTAGCGATCAATAGCGAAAATTTCATTTTTCCATGCTGAATTCTTATTAATTTATTCATATTTTTCAGCATAATTCACTACATTAACCCTGGCATTCTGCGAAGCCGAAATCAGATATTTTCGTTTTAGGACGAAAATCCAGGATCGCCCGCTAACGCCCGGCTCAGCCAATATTGCATTTCGGTGGGATCGAAAGGCTTCGGAAAGATGGCGAGCACGCCATTGCGCCGGGCACGCGCCAGCGTGTCCGGGGTTTCCGCAGCGGTGACCAAAATCACGGGAATCGCATAGCCAAGGCTCAGCAGCCGTTCGTGCAGTTCTATGCCCGACATCTTCGGCATCCGAATGTCGGAAATCAGGCAGGCCGGGCGGGCAGCAAGTCCTGACCGAAGGAAACTGCTCGCCGAGTCGAAAGTGCGGACGTCGCAGCCGAACGATCGGACGAAACCGGCCGTTGCGATGCAGAAATTTACATCGTCATCGACAATCGAAACGACGGGCTGGATAGGCAAGGTGACCTCGGATTTCGAAGTGCCAGGTGGAATTTTCCCTAACTGGCTTCGAGCATAACCGGTCGACCGGCTACTGGATATGACACCAATGTATAGTGGCCGCACGGTGCCGTCACCGACAGCCGCCCGCCGTTTCGTAAATTCGCCAGCACGATCACCCTCGATAATTCAGAAAACAAAAATCTCTTTCAGACTGCCACACAATAAAATCCGTCAACCTGACCGATTACATACCATCGGCTCACCCGTCGTTCGTCGTCGGGTGAAAACAGATATCTCACCGCGAATACGAAAATGGTAATGGACCCAACAACCTGCATCGCTCATGCGCAGCGTGTCATCGATACTACGTTGTCGGCTTGGGGACTGAATTTTTCGATACCCAACACTTCTGCGTCCGCTCTGCCGCTACGCGCGCAGACACAGGCAATGGGTACCAGTTGCGAGCCGCCAATGCGAGCAGATCGTCCGACAAATATCGGGACGCGTAAATCAGCCGCCGCGCGCAGCGAACCGCACGGTTACCCAACCAACCCGGCCGCCGTCTCGATTGGGGTATCGCGGGATGAGTGAATTTTCATGGTGCTTCAAGACTTTTCAGGCTTGACGCGGCACGCTACCTCCATCCGTCGGGCTACCCCAACATGTGACGTGCAGTCGCGCCTCGTCCGACAACCGCAACCGCTTGCTTTCCGCAGCAAACGCCATGACAAACCATACCGCCACCGACACCGACACCGCTCCAGTCGTCCATCACACGGTCACCGCCAATGGCATACGCCAGCACTATCTCGACGCGGGAACTGGCCCCGCCGTCGTTCTTCTGCATGGCTTTCCAGAAACCAGCATAGCGTGGCGCCATCAGATTGGCGTGCTCGCTCAGCAATACCGCGTGATCGCACCGGATCTGCGCGGCTACGGGGCGACGGAAAAGCCGGCGAGCGGCTATGACAAGCGCAATATGGCGCTCGATATAGCGTGCCTGCTGGACGAGCTCCGTATAGATCGGATCGCCCTCGTCGGCCACGACCGCGGCGCACGGGTCGCCACGCGCTTTGCCAAGGATCATTCGCGGCGTCTCGTCCGGCTGGCGGTGCTCGACAACGTGCCGACCCGCATGATAGCCCGGCGGATGAATGCCGATACGGCGCGTGCGTACTGGTTCTTTCTGTTTCATCTAGTTCCGGATCTTCCCGAAGCGCTGATCGAGGGCAAAGTGCCCCAGTGGCTCCGCTACTTCTTCTCGGACTGGTGCTATAACCCCCACGCAATCGACTGCGAGACGTTCGCTCAGTATGTCGAAGCTTATCAGAGCCCCGGGGCTCTGCGCGGCGCGATGTCTGACTACCGGGCCAACGCAGCGGACGTCGCGCAGGACCTGATCGACGCGGACGTAAAGATCTCATGTCCAACGATGGCCATCTGGGGCGAGGAATTCCACGCCGTAGGCCAGATGTTCGACATGAAGGCTGTATGGGACGAGATGGCAATGAACCTCAGGGCTGAACCGATTTCCCGATGTGGGCACCTCCCGCATGAGGAACAACCGGATCGGGTCAACGAACTGCTGCTGGATTTCCTGTCGCCCTGGAAGGAATGAAAACGTGGCCGTATCAGAACCGCCCTGTCATGGATCGCCTATACGCATCAATCCGTAACCGTGTACTTGGCGCACTGCGGCAGCATCGTCCTCGCGCGCACGTGTCTTACATTCAGGACGTTTCAACAGGACTTCAGGACTTCTGAATGGCACGCGTCCTAGATTGCGGAGCACGGTGCTCGACGGAAAAAGTCAACCGCCACCAGCCGCGCCCGCGCGTCCCGTCATTGCTCCACAGGACAAACGACATGCCAAGCTTGCTCGACACCCACTACCTATGCCGTCTCACGGTACCAAACCGCATCGCGACAGGCTACTGCCCGGAGCGTCCATGAACCGCAAGCGGCTATGGTTCAATGTGGCCGGCGCGGCGATAGTAGGCGTCGCCGTTTCGGTCGGCGTGATATGGCAACCTACAATCGCGCCAGTGGCCCCACCGTCGCCGGCGGCCTTTGACCGGCAACTGAAGCTGGAGGGTGCGCATGTCGTCGCGCTCGGCGACTGCGCCGTGTGTCATACGTCGAAAAACGGCAAGCCGTTCGCGGGCGGCCTGCCGCTCGCGACGCCATTCGGCACGATCTACGCCACCAACATCACACCAGATGCACAGACCGGAATCGGCAACTGGTCAGAACAGGCATTCGCCCGCGCGCTACGGTACGGCATCGCCCGCGACGGCGACCACCTGTATCCAGCGTTCCCGTACGTCCACTTCACTCAGATGTCTGATCGCGAGATCGCGGCGGCGTACGCGTATCTGATGAGCCGCGATCCCGTTCGCGCGCAGACGCCGGCGAACCGGCTGGTGTTCCCGCTCAACTACCGGCCGCTGGTTGCATTCTGGAACCTGCTGTTCCTGCGACCGGGTCCGCGCGACGAGATTCCCGGCAAGGACGCGCAATGGAACCGCGGCAAGCTACTCGTCAGCGGACTGGGCCACTGCGCAGCCTGTCATTCGCCGCTCAACGCAATCGGCGGGGAAAAGTCGGGCCACGCATTCGACGGCGGCGTCGTGGACGGCTGGGAGGCGCCTCCGCTGAACGCGCTCAACCGCGCGGTTCGTCCCTGGACCAAAGCGCAGTTGGTCGCTTACCTGCGCACCGGCCGCGCGAGCGAGCACGGCGCGGCCGCCGGCCCGATGCTACCAGTCACCCGCGAACTCGCAACGGTGCCTGAGGACGACGCCGAGGCGATGGCGGCTTACCTGATATCGATTCAGAAACCAGTGGAAGGCAACGTCGCGCGACCTTCCGTATCCGCGGTCGCCGCAACCTCGCCGAACGCCGCCGCTCAGCGCGGTGCGGCGATCTTCGCCGCGTCCTGCGCGCAATGTCATGGCACCGGCTCGCCGATGCTCATCATCGGTGAAAGGCCGGACCTTGGATTTAGCACGGCCGTCAACGCAGCCACGCCGCGCGACGCGATTCAAACGATTCTCGGCGGCATCGAATGGCATGGCGAAGACACGACGACCTACATGCCGGCATTCGGTGGTCTCTACAACGACCGGCAGATCGCCGATCTTGTGATGTTCCTGCGCGGCAATTGGTCCACGCGTCCAGCATGGACCGACGTCGAAGCATCCGTCGCGAAGATCAGACAGGAGAACAACGCCCGATGATTTCCCTTCTCGTAAACGGCGTGCAGCATGCGCTTGACGTCGATCCGTCGACACCGCTCCTTTATGTACTGCGCAACGACCTCCATCTGCACGGCGCTAAGTTCGGCTGCGGCCTGGGACAATGCGGGGCCTGCACGGTAGTCCTCGACGGTCAACCCGCGTTCTCGTGCGTCATGCCGGTCAGCACAGTCGGGACAAGACATGTGCAAACCATCGAAGGCCTCGGTAGCGCGGCTCACCCCGGCCGGCTGCAAAGCGCGTTCATCAGGCATCAGGCCGCACAGTGCGGCTACTGCATCGCGGGCATGATCATGCGCGCACAGGCCCTGCTGGATCGCAATCCGCACCCCACTGAGCGCGAACTGCGTGAACACATGCAACCGAACCTCTGCCGTTGCGGCACGCACCTGCGCATCCTCGCGGCGATCCGCGAAGTTGCCGGATTGCCGGCGCCGAGCACGGGCTCGGCCGCCATTCCTTCGTCAGCGCAATAAAAGGACGTGTGATGAAACGCCCGGATGAAATCATTGACGAAAGCCGCCGCCACTTCATCGTATCGGGCGCGCTCTTTGTCGGGTTCACCCTCGCCGCACCACGCCACGCGCGCGCCGACGAGGTGATTGCCGACGAAGGCGCGGCCATCCACGTATCGCAAGCAACCGAGGCGCTCGCCGGCAGCCTGAAGACCAATCCCCTCCTCGACGCGTGGATCAGGATCAGTCCGGACGGCAAAGTGACGGTGTTCACCGGCAAGGTGGAACTCGGCACCGGCGTCCGCACGGCGCTGCTTCAGGTCGCCGCGGAAGAGCTGAATATGGCCCCCTCCCTGATCACGTTTTTGACCGCTGACACCGGCGCGTCCCCCGACGAGGGGCTCACTGCTGGCAGCCACACGATTGCCGACAGCGGCACGGCACTGTTGAACGCCGCCGCGCAGGTGCGGGGACTGCTGGTGAGCGCCGCCGCGGGACGCTTCGGCGTGCCGGCCAAGTCGCTAGTCGCAAGCGACGCGTTGATCCTCGCCCCCGACGGCCGCTCGATAAGCTACGGCGACGCAGTTGGCCTCGTCGACCTGCATCGCAACGCAAGCGCCACGTCACCACTGAAGGACCCCGCGACGTTTCAGGTGATCGGCACGTCGCTGCCTCGCGTCGACATCCCTTCGAAGGTAACGGGCGGCATCAGCTACGTCCAGGACATGCAGTTGCCCGGCATGCTGCACGCCCGGATCGTGATGCCTCCGTCGTACGGCGCGACGCTTGTCGAAGTGGACGAAGCCGCCGTTACAAAGCTACCCGGCGTCGTACGGATCGTACGCAACGGTAGCCTGCTCGCAGTGGTGGCGACCGGCGAATGGCAGGCGGTCGTCGCACAGCGCGCGCTGTCCAACCATAGCCGCTGGCGCGCGGGCCGGGCGTTGCCAGACCCCGCTACCGTGCATCGAGAGCTGAAAACACTGGCCACGCAACGTATCGAAATCGCGGCACAGCACGACGCAGTCGCGCCTGCGACGAGAACGCTGAGCGCCACGTACATCAAGCGTTATCTGCTTCACGGTTCGATCGGCCCGTCGTGTTCGGTCGCCCGCTTCGACGACGGGACTCTGACGGTGTGGACGCATTCTCAGGGCGTCTATCCGCTGCGCGACGCGCTCGCTGAAATGCTGTCGATGCCGAAAAACAAGGTGCGGTGCATTCACACCGAGGGATCGGGTTGCTATGGCCACAATGGCGCAGACGACGTAGCCGCGCACGCCGCGCTGATTGCCTGCGCGATGCCCGGCCATCCTGTCCGAGTTCAGTGGATGCGCGAGCAGGAGCATACGTGGGATCACTTTACGCCGGCCATGGTGACCGAGGTTCATGCATCGCTCGACGCAACCGGGCACATTGTCGACTGGGAATACGCGCTGTGGAGCAGCTCGCACAACGAGCGTATCGTCAACGCGGGCAGGCTCACCCCGGCGACGATGCTAGAAAAGCCATTCGCGCCAGCGCCGTCGGTACCGATGCTGCAGCCTGAAGGTGGCGGCGACCGAAATGCCATTCCGCTCTATACGCTGCCGAACATGCGCGTGACGAACTATTTTTCTCCGACGATGCCGCTTCCGACGTCGGCCATGCGCTCGCTCGGCGCGCACACGAATATCTTTTCGATAGAAAGCTTTGTCGATGAGCTCGCCCATGCCGCCGGGATCGACCCGGTGCAATTTCGTCTCATGCACATGCAGGATCCCCGCGCGCGCGACGTGATCGAACTGGCCGCAAAGCAGTTCGGCTGGCCGCGCCGCGACCGCACGCCTGGTCGCGGCGTCGGCTTTGCCTTTGGCAAGTACAAGAACCTGATGGCTTATGTCGCGATCGCCGTCGAAATTTCGGTTGTGCGGGAAACGGGCCACGTCCGGCTCGAAAATGCACACGTCGCTGTGGACGCCGGTCAGATAGTCAGTCCGGACGGCATACGCAATCAGATCCAAGGCGGCGTCGTCCAGTCCACGAGCTGGACGCTCTATGAATCGCTTCAGTATGACACGCAGCGAATCCGCAGTTTCGACTGGAGCAGCTACCCGATCATGCGTTTCCAGTCGGTGCCGGACTCTGTCGACGTACATCTGATTGACCGACCAGGCGCCCCTTTCCTCGGCGCCGCGGAAGCATCGATGGGCCCGACCGCCGGTGCGCTCGCGAACGCGCTCTTCGACGCAACCAGCGTGCGTGTGCGCGAAATGCCGCTGGCCGGTGACGCACTGCGTCGCCTTATCGACGTATGAGGGAAAAAACACTATGGACACGCTTTTGTCGATGAGGATCTTTGTGCGTATCGTGGAGACGGGTAGCCTCACTCGCGCGTCCGATTCGACCGGCTTGACGACGCCGAGAGTCTCCACGCTGCTACGAGCGCTCGAGCAGCATCTCGGCTGCAAGCTACTAAACCGCACCACACGCCGCCTTTCACTCACTGAAGACGGCAACACGTACTACCAGCACTGCGTCACTGTGCTCGGTGAAATCGACGATATGGAAGCGTCGCTGTCGCGCGCGCGAAAGACGGCGAAAGGCCGTCTCAGGGTCAACATGCCGTCCGCGATGGCAAAGCATATCGTGATTCCCGCATTGCCCAGCTTCGTCGACGCATATCCGGAAATATTATTCGAACTGAGCGTAACCGATAGCCAGATCGACGTCATCGGCGAAGGCGTCGATTGCGTCGTGCGCGTCGGCACGCTGGACGACTCGGGATTGATTGCGACGAGAATCGGCAGCGTGACGACCTGCACCTGTGCCGCGCCGTCCTATCTCGCGCGGCACGGAACGCCAGAGTGCGTGGACGACCTCACCGCCCACCAGGTGGTGAACTACCTGTCCAGCGACACGGGCCGCCCGCGAAGCTGGAACTACGTCGTTGGCGGCAATCTGCGGACGATGCCAATGCGCGGCCCCGTTGCAGTGAACGACGCCGATGCCTACGTTGCATGCGCTCTTGCCGGCCTCGGTCTCGTACAGACCTCGATGTATCTGCTCGAACCGCACTTGCGCTCACAGCAGTTGCGCGAAGTCCTGCACGAGTACAACTCGCCTCCGCGCCCGGTCTCGGTGCTCTATGCGCCCAATCGTCAACTCCCGCACAAGTTGCGGCTGTTCATCGACTGGGTCACATCGCTTTTTGCGCGAAACCCAGTCTTACAGGGCCGCCGGCCGGACGGTCTGCAGCCGGCACCTCAACCTACCGGACCGGACTATCCGGAATTGGCCGTTCTATCAGGAGAATTTTCATGAAAGTCACTGGCGAGATGCCCATTGGGAAAGCTACCCGCTTCGGTGCCGCCGGCACTGTCAAGGCATTCGACCCTCGTCGCGGCGTCGAGATCGAGCCGCCGTTCGGAGTGGCGACGGCCGATGACGTCGACGATGCCTGTCAGCTAGCGCTGCGCGCGTTCGAGTCTTATCGCGAAACTTCGCCGGCCGAGCGCGGCGCGTTTCTCGTGCGTGCGGCCGACAACCTCCTCGCGCTCGGCGACGTGTTGTACGAGCGCGCCGCCAGCGAAACGGGACTGACAGTCGAGCGAATCAAGGGAGAGACGGCGCGCACCGCCGCGCAATTGAAGCTGTTCGCCGACGTCGTGCGCCACGGACGCTGGCGCAACGCAACGATCGACTCCGGTGACCCGACGCGCGAGCCGCTGCCGAAGGCCGAACTGCGCATGCAAAAGGTCCCCGTCGGCCCCGTGGCCGTCTTCGGCGCGAGCAATTTCCCAATTCTCTATTCGGTGGCTGGCGGCGACACGGCCTCGGCGCTGGCCGCCGGCTGCCCCGTCGTGGTAAAGGCGCACGGATCGCATCCGGGAACGTCGGAACTCGTCGGCAAGGCGATCCAGGCAGCGGTGGCGCAAAGCGGTCTTCATGAAGGTGTCTTTTCACTGCTGATCGGCGCCGGCAACGCCGTCGGCGAAGCTCTGGTCGATCATCCGGCGATCCACGCAGTGGGCTTCACCGGGTCAGAAGCCGGCGGCATGGCGCTCGTGCGCCGCGGCGCCGCCCGCCCGGTGCCGATTCCCGTGTTTGCGGAAATGACGAGCGTGAACCCGAACTTCGTCCTCCCTCACGCGCTGGAAGTCCGTGCGCCCGAATTCGCGTCGCGCTTCGTCGAACGCATGACCGCCGGTGCAGGGCAGATGTGCCTGAAGCCGGGCATGATCGTCGCCATCGAAGGCCCCGGGTTCGGTGCGCTACGCGATGCGCTAGCCCACGCGCTGCGCGGCGTGCCTGCGCAAACGATGTTGAGCCCGGGAATCTACGAGAATTTCCGGCGTGAAACCGAACGCAGCCGCCACGGGCAGTCGAGCGTGTCGATCGCACAAGGGCAAGCGCCCGAGGCGCGTTTTGACGGCCAATCCGAAATCTTCGAGATGGACGCGACGGAACTGCTCGCTGAGCCGGCCCTCGCCGGTGAGATGTTCGGGCCCGCTGCGGTACTGGTCCGCTGTCGCGACACGCAACAGATGCTTGCCGTCGCAGCAGGCTTGCAAGGTCAACTCACCGTCGCGCTGCACATCGATTCCGGCGACATCGAACTGGCCCGACTGCTGCTGCCCGTGGTCGAGCGCAAGACCAACCGCATCCTTGCGAACAAGTTCTCCAACATGGTCGAAATCGGCTATGCGACGGTGCATGGCGGCCCGTTCCCGGCCACATCGGACAGCCGCTTCACGTCGGTCGGCGCAACGGCGATCGAACGCTTCCTGCGGCCGGTTTGCTATGAAAATCTGCCCGCTGAACTGCTCCCGCCCGCGTTGCGGGACGATAACCCGCTGTCGTTGTGGCGGGTGAGGGACGGCGAGCTCGAGCAACGCTAGCGAGATCCGCATTTCCCGTACGAAAAATGGGCGGCCCGGCATGCGAACGCGTGCCGGGCCTTTTGCTTTATTGCCATACCGCCGCACGAACGACTTCGACTGCCTCGTACGGCGGTCGCCGTTTGTTCGGGATGTCTGAAACTGAACCGGCGGACCCAGCTTCCCGTCGATCTTCGGTACGATAACGAGGTATTGCCGCACTTCGGCCGACGACGCGCTGTCAACGGCCACCACGCGCCGGATCTGGCCGATTGCATTGACGATGGCAGAGCGGGCCGGATTGGCCTTGGACGTCGCAAGCGGTTCCACCCCGCCGCCGCCGTCCGCGCGCTCCGCGAGGTCCAGGACGTAGGTCTGTCCCGCCTGCAGTCCGGTGACGGAGGCCTGCAGTACCTCCAGCAATCCCTGATCGAACAACGCCACGCTCGGCGCCGCCGCGCCAAGCGCATCCCGAACTGCGCCGGCTGGACGCAATGCCACCTGTGCCGCGTGTCCGGCAACACCGGGCGGCTCGAGGTTAGCCAATCCATCGCCTTCGTGTACCGCATCCGGCACATAAGCAACGGCCTGCGGCGCCTGCCCTATTGGCGCATGCGCGATCACGCGATTAGTCGCAGTATCGATCGCCGCCAGCCGGTCCGCGTTTTCCAGACCGACATATACGCGGCTACCCTCGCCGGACAGCCAGATACCGTGAAGTAGATCGCCGACGGGAATCGTCGCGACCTGCGAGAAGTCCGTGGTACGGAACACCTTGACCTCATTGAGTCCGCCAATTGTCACATACGCGAACTGGCCGGTTGCGTTGCGCACGATGTTGACGTGATGCGTAATCAGCCCGGTATCGATAGTCTTCAACAGTGCAAAAGGTGGACGCCCGTCGAAAACCCGCACTTCACCGGTGTCCTAGTGTTTCGTCCCAGAAGTAACTTTACATAGCCGGGCCACTTTCTGAAGAATGGCGTCGGCGGTTGCCGTCCAGACGAACGGCCGGTTGTGCTGGTTGTACTGCGCAACATAGCACTCGATGTTGGCAATCAGCTGTCGCACATTTCTGAAGGAGCCGCGCCGGATAGCCTGCTGCGTGATCAGGCCAAACCAGCGCTCCATCTGCCTGAGCCAGCTCGAATATGTCGGCGTGAAGTGCATGTGATAACGCGTGTGCTTCGCCAGCCATGCCTTGACCTTCGGGTGCTTGTGCGTCGCGTAGTTATCGACAACGAGATGCACGTCGAGCCCCTGCGGAACCGCCTGATCAACGTGTTTTAGAAAAGCCAGAAACTCCTGATGGCGGTGACGCGACCCGCATTGCGTGATGACCTCGCCCGTCGCAGCATTGAGCGCAGCAAACAAGGTTGTCGTGCCGTGCCGAATATAGTCGTGCGTCACTCCCTCAAGGTAGCCCAGACCCATCGGCAGCACCGGCTGCGTTCGTTCGAGTGCCTGACACTGGCTCTTCTCGTCAACGCACAGCACCAGCGCCTTGGTCGATGAGCTCAGATACAGCCCAACAATATCGCGTACCTTCTCGACGAAGTATGGATCAGTAGACAGCTTGAAACTCTTCGATCGATGAGGCTGCACGCCGAACAGCGACAGATACCGCGCCACCGAACTCTTCGAAATACCCGTTTGCGCAGCAGCAGAACGCACGCTCCAGTGCGTTGCCCCGTCCGGCTTCTCATGCAGCACCTTCGCCAGCAATTCGGCTACCGTTTCATCGTCATGCGCGCGCGGTCGGCCCGGGCGCGCTTCGTCATGCAGACCGGCAAGCCCCTGCGCGACAAAGCGCTTTTTCCAATGCGTGATCGCAGGGGATGTGACTTCACATTGCGCCGCGATTTCGTGATTCGTATGGCCGTCTGCTGCCATCAGGACAATCTTTGCCCGGCGCACCAGCGAATGAGGCAGCGAACGCGAACGGCTCATTGACAGCAGTTGCTCCCGCTCCAGCTCAGACACGACAACCTCGATTCCCTTGCGCCCCATGATCGCCTCCACTCATCATGACTTGATCATAGAACGGCACAATTCAATGTAAAGTTATTTATGGGACAGGATACTAGAGCGTGAACCAGACCTGCTCGCCGTCCGGCGTGGCAGCGATGTTCGCGCAGAACGGGCTCTTCCGCTTCACCTTCCCGACGATCTGGCGAGTCGCGACCGAAATGACAAATGACCTCGGTTTCCGGATTGAACGACGAACAGACGTAGCCATACTTGCCGTATGAAGAAAAGATTTGCATGCCAGGCCCAGCCGGCACCACGATAAGGGTCTTCCCTGCCATGTGCGCGCGTTCAGTACCGACACATAGTTCTCGCCCCGAACCGTCACCTGGACTTCCTCACCCATCCGGAGTGAAGAACGCCTCGTGCGGCGCACGGCCGACGTAGGTCACGTGCTCGACCCTATTCGTTTGCGTATCGATGAACAACACAGAATTCGAGCCGATGGAAACCGCTGCGAGCGTCCGACGGTCAGGAGAAAAGCCCATGCCGAGAACCAGTACTTGATCGTGATAAAGAGGACTGAAATTGCCGGGCGAAGGATCGCCGAGGCGAATCACGCCGAGCAAATGGTTATCCGCCGGATCGGTGACGGACACTGTATTGGAGAACTGTCGCCGCCGCGCCGCCGGCAATATGAACATTGACTGATTTCATGGAACGCACCCTCCTTGAAAAGACCGTGGAGAAATGGACACTGTCGGGCCGTTTGGTCCCACAATCCCTTCATCGCTTCGCCGGCGATAAGCCATCGGCTGCATCCAGAACCACAGCGAGGATCATGCAGTGCGCGTTGGATGGCCAATGGCGACCCTTTTTCGGCCGATAAATGGCGTCCCCGCGCGTGATCGCCTGTCCGCTCAGCACACATACGCCTGACCGCCGCGATATCACACGCTGCCACACCTGGTCGTCGTAGCGGCATCGTGTGGCGTCGCGCCACGTCACCAGCACCGATGTATCCGTTTTGCGCTCAAGCACCCGCATGACGAAGTTCGCACTTGAATCGTCCGGCTGGCGTCGGAGATGCTCGACGAAATACTGTTGAGCCGTCGCATCGCTACACTCGCGCAGCGCGCGCGTGACGTGCCGCCATACATCGCCGGCGGGTAGCCGCGCCGCGGAAACGTCGATTCGCTCCATAGCCTGCCCTCCTGCGTCGCCCATCGAATGCCCCAGCTCAAAGCATTCGTCGCCGCAGCGCACGACTAACGCGTCCGCCGTGCACATTGCCCGTTTCGTCCCCGGGTTCATTGCCGTGGCTCCGTCTCTGTGCGCTCACGCCTCACTATCAACGACACGAACAGCGACGCTTTCAACACGCAGTCGAACAATGACAGTCCGAACAGCACGAACGACGTCCGGTACTCGAATGCGAACGCCGGGGCCACGGCCGCGACGTCAAGCATGCACATCGCCCGCAGGATCTGGACTGCCCCGCGCACGCGGACGAGTGCTCCGATGCCGGCAGTGATCCACAGGCACTTCGACAACAGCAACGCGAACAGACGCATTGTCGGGGCCATTCCGTCGATCTCGAAAGGAAGCGCGGCGAAACACCATAGGCACAGCGCGATCACGAGGGCGCACACCAATGCGCTACACCCCGCGGTCCCGGCTCCGTGGGAGCCGGTGGGATCTGTCGAATCAGTGTCCGCGTCGAATCCAAACATGACCCCTCGTTCATCCCGCTGTTCCATCTCACCTCCTTCGCCTTTCGGGCAATCGCCGCTACCCCATGGCCATCAATCTGAACGCTTCAGATCGCCCAATCAAGCAAATGAACATGAAACATCCCAAAGCAGCATGAACCGCGGTAAATACCGATAAGCCCGTTGCTCCTGGAACTCATTACAGCGCGCCTGCTTTTCGCGCTTCCCCCGCCATGACCAAGGCTGCATGTCACATTCACAACGATTCAACACACTTAAGGCGAGCCGCCGGACAGCGGCGGGTACGCTACTCCTGCATCGTCCAAGCATGCACGGAATGCGGCGTTCATGGGCTCCTCCGGCGTGCGCGGGCGCCGGTTGCAGCCATCCGGTTCGATCCGACTGCATGAGTCGAGAACTCGTACATACCAATAATCGAATGAAACTGTCCTTCGAGGTACTGGAAACGCTAGATGCCATCGATCGCGCCGGCACGTTCGCGGGCGCCGCGGAGTGGTTACATCGCGTGCCTTCCGCACTAAGCTATCAGGTGCAGAAGCTCGAAACGGATCTTGGCGTGGCGCTTTTCGATCGCAGCGGTCGACGCGCCCGCTTTACCCACGCGGGGCGCGTGCTGGTCGAAGAGGGTCGGCGGCTGTTGCAGCGCGCGGAGGAACTGGAGCGCAAAGCGAAGCGCGTTCATCGCGGATGGGAGCCGGAACTGCGTATCTGCATTGACGAGATACTGCCGCTCGACGCGATGTGGGCGTTCATACGGGAGTTCTACGAAATGAACATGGACACGCGGTTGCATCTGTCCCGCGAAGCGCTGGCCGGCACCTGGGACGCACTGGTCAACCGACGCGCGGATATCGTCGTCGGCGCGGCCGGCGACCTGCCTCCGATGCACAATCTCGTCGCGCGGCCAATCGGCTCGATGAAACACGTGTTCGCGGTGTCGCCCGGGCATCCACTCGCGCAACATCAGGAACCGCTGACGCTCGAAACGATATCGCGCTACCGATGCGCAATCGTCGGCGACACGTCGAAAGAGCCGGATTCGCGCTCCGGCGCAAATGCAATCGCCCGCCACTCGATAACGTTGCCGACCCTCGACAGCCAACTATCCGCCCAGATCGAAGGACTGGCCGTCGGTGTGCTGCCCGAATGCGTCGCGGCCGCCCCGATCGAACAGGGTCGATTGATCGAAAAGACCGTGTCAGGTCTGCCGCCTGCCACGCATTACTATCTCGCATGGAGAGAGGATGAAGGAGGTCCCGCAATGCGCTGGTGGATCGAACGGCTGGACCGCCCCGATCTCATGTCGCACCTGATCGCCCGGGATCAAGTCCTGGCATAAGGAAGCAGGGCACGAGAGGGATACGTTTTGATGTAACGGAACCCTGTCTGCGCCCGGTTGACTGTCGCCGTTTTACGTGACACCGATGTGGACGTACTGCATCTTTCGGAGACGATGACATTCGCGCGCGACGTCGCGCGCCGTACTCGTTAGCCCCGGATGAAAGCGAGCAGGTCCGGATTGATCACATCGGCATGAGTAGTGAGCATGCCATGCGGGTAGCCCTTATAGATTTTAAGTGTGCCGTTCTTCAGCAGCTTCGCCTGAAGCAGACTGGCGTCAGTGTAAGGGACCACCTGATCGTCGTCTCCCTGAATGACAAAGGTAGGTACGGTTATTGCTTTCAGATCGTCGGTCTGGTCGGTCTCGGAAAATGCCTTGATGCCGTCGTAATGTGCCTTCGCGCTGCCCATCATGCCCTGGCGCCACCAATTGTCGATCACGCCTTGCGAAATCTTCGCGCCGGGGCGGTTAAAGCCATAGAAAGGACCACTGGCGACGTCGATGTAGAACTGCGCCCGGTTGGCGGCGAGCGCGCTGCGGAAATTGTCGAACACCTCGATCGGTGTGCCGCCGGGATTCGTCCCGGTCTTTAGCATCAGCGGGGGCACAGCGCTGACGAGCACGGCTTTGGCGACACGCCCCTGCGGCTGGCCGTATTTTGCGACGTAGCGCGCTACCTGACCACCGCCCGTGGAATGGCCGATATGAACCACGTTCTTCAGATCGAGGTGCTCGACCACAGCGGCGACATCGGCGGCGTAATGGTCCATGTCATGGCCATCGCTCACCTGGCTTGAGCGACCGTGGCCGCGACGGTCACTGGCAATGACGCGGAAGCCTTTGTCGAGGAAGTAGAGCATCTGCGCGTCCCAGTCATCGGCGCTCAGCGGCCAACCATGATGAAAGAAGATCGGCTGCGCGTCCTTCGGCCCCCAGTCTTTGTAAAAAATATGGACGCCGTCTTTGGTTGTGACATAGTTCATGGATTGCTCTTCTGCATGTGCAGAGTGAGTGGATGCCGTTTTGCCCGGCGAGGTATCAGCGGCATGAGCGAAACTGGAAACCGTCGCAGCGGCAACAGCGCCCGCACTCGCCATCAGAATATTTCGCCGCGATGCTGAAGGATTGCGTTCGTTTTCTTGAGAGTTCATTTGTTTTCCCCTGGAAAGAAGTCCTGATCGTTAAATCCCGAATGCAAGCAGATCTTGGTTCAACTGATCGGCGTGCGTAACGTACAGCGCGTGGGGCGCTCCCTTGTAGACCTTGAACTGTGCGCCCTTGATCGCGGCGGCCGCTGCGCGACCGGTGACGTCGAGCGGCACAACCTGATCGTCGTCGCCGTGGACCACAAGCGTTGGCACGTCGAACTTCGTTAGGTCGGTGCGGAAATCCGTTTCGGAGAACGCTGCAACGCAGTCGAGCGTACCCTTGAGGCCGGCCTGAAGCGCCAGCATTTGGGTCCAGTTGAGGATCGCCCGCGACACGGTGGCGCCGGGCCGGTTCGCGCCCGCGAATACAGGACCGAAGCCGTCGAAGAATGCGGGCCGGTCGTCAAGTATTCCCGCGCGAATACCGTCGAAAACCGCCGGATCAACGCCATCCGGATGATCCGGCCGGCGGATCATCAATGGAGTGACCGCGCCGACCAACGCCACCTTGGCGATGCGCGCTGAGCCATAACGTCCGAGGTAACGCGCGACTTCGCCGCCCCCCATCGAAAAGCCGACGAGAATCGCGTCCTTCAGGTCGAGCGACTCGATCAGACCGTGCAGGTCCGCCGCGAACGTGTCGTAGTCGTAACCGTTCCACGGCTGGCTGGAGCGGCCGAAGCCACGCCTGTCGTGCGCGATGCAACGGAATCCACGTTCTGCCAGAAAGTTCATCTGGTATTCCCACATGTCGGCGTTCAGCGGCCAGCCATGACTAAATACAACTGGCCGGCCGGTTCCCCAGTCCTTGTAATACAGCTCCACGCCATCGGGAGTGGTGAATGTAGCCATTTGCTTCTCCTGTATCGGGAATGCTTCGGAATACGACGAAACAGATGAGACGTCGCAGAAAATCCTAACTTCAACGCGGCCCGGCGGGCGCGTTGGAAAGCGTTGCATCACCCCGCGAAATCGCCCGCATAGTCGAGCCCGGATAAGCGTACGACTGGGGAGGATGAAAAGTCCTGAGCGAACATGAATTGTTGCCGGCGACTCATGCGAATCGCGCTACCAGCCGTACTTCAGTTCGACGCCGAAATAGTCCGCGTTTTTCCCGCCAGTCTCGCGTATCGTTCGTCCAACCTGAAAGTGCACAGCCTCGACCGAAGCGACAAGATTGGCTGCGACGGCCCACTCTCCGCGCAACTGCGCGTACATTCCGGTCCAGCGCGTTCCGCGTCCCGCAGTGCCCGGCACCACCGCGCTGCCCTGCGCGTACACCGCGTCTGCCGTCGTCGCGCGCCATTGAAAGCCCAGTGCTGCCATCAATGACAGCCGGCTCGACGGCTTGAGCGTGAGCGAGGGCTTGAGGTGGACCAGGTTTGCGTAGCCGGTGTAGTCACCCATCGTGAAGTAGTAGCCGTTCGGGAACAGCGGATTGAACGTTCCCAGGCGTCCGTCGCCCGGGTGGCGATCGCCGGACGCCGCGTCTACCTGCAGGCCGATTCGGGGCGACCACGGCAGCTCGAACGTATAGCCGTTGAGCGAACCGATTGCCCATGCGCCGATCGTCTTGTCGCCGACATGGCCGGTCTGCAGCATCGTCTCGATGTCCCAATCGAGGTGCTGAGATTTGCCCGAGTAGCGCAGGTCGAACACGTCGCGATGCTCGTCGCCGGCCGCATCGAGAAAGCGCGCGTCGCGCCGGTTGTAGCGCGAGTAGTAGCCCGACAGGTCGCCGGGACCCGCGCCCTGGCGCTCGAAGCGCACACCGCTGAAGGTCAGATCGCGGTTCGAGACGTCGTCGAAGGCGGAGACGTCGCGGTTCTGCACGGGCTGCGTCGCGTAGCCGATGAAGCGCCATTGATGCGTTTCGTAGTCGGCCCAGATGCCGTCGTAGGTCTGGCGCACGTTCGGCCCGTCGCGCACCGAGACGAAGCGCTGCAGGTCGAACGCCATCTGCTGCCGGCCGATGCGGAATTTCACGAGGTCGCCAGCCACCGGCACGACGATGGCCATGAACGCCTGTTCGAGATCGAGCGGGTTCTTGTCGACGGGCGTCACGTCGTCCTTGCCGAACGGCCGCGCGTCGTCGAGCTGGACGAAGAACTGCAGATACGGGCCGATGCGCGCGTCCGCATGTACCTCGGCGCGCTGCAGCAGATAGCTGTCAGCATGCCCGCTTCCGATGCCGAATAGCGGCGCGTCGTTGACGACGAAGCGCTCGCGCAGATTCGCGCCGAGCGACAGGTAGGAACCGGTGTCGCCGAGCGGCACGTATTTGAGCGCGTCGAGTGGGGCACGCGGCACGCACGGCAGGCGCAGCACCGACCAGTCCTCTTGCCAGCGATTCAGCATCACGGTGGGACGCGTCGCCGGGCAGGCGGCTTCGGGATCGGCGGCGCGAGGGGTGGCAGGTGGGGCGACTGGCGCATCGACAGCCGCCTCAGCTGCGGCGGCGCTGGGCGCGGCCTCGCCCGGCCCCGCGTCGGCCCGCGCGAGGCCGGCGGCCGCGAGCATCGACACGCCGACGAGCGAGCTTGCCGTCAACGTCCGGTAGCGCGGCAGCCGTTTCATCGCGACGCCGTCTCGTGGATCTCCGCGATATAGCCGCCCGGAAACTGCACGACGGCCGTGTCGCCTTCCGGCGTGGCGTGCGAGCCGACCAGCACCGTCGCGCCGGCCGCCTGCGCCTTCGCGAGCGTCGCGGCCAGATCCTGCACCGCATAGCCAGTGGTTTCGCGACCGAACGGCCAAGGCAGCTTGCCATCCGTTGCGAACACCAGCATCGCGCCGAACGGCGACGTGATACGGATGCGTCGCATGGTTTCACCCGGCCGGCCAATCTCGGCCGCGTCGGCGTGGCGCGCGTCGCTCACGACCTTGCCGCCCGCAAAGCGCAGAAAGCGCCGCACGAATTCGTTGGCCGCGCCTTGCGAGACGTAGACGCGGTTGTCGGGCACCGTCGCGAGCGGCGCGTAGGACGGGGTCTTCGTGTGCCAATACAGCTGCATGTCGACGCCGCCGGGCCAGCGAATCACCGCGTCCTTGCCAATCGGATCGTCGAACGATTCGACCACCACGTCGGCGCCCGCCACGCGCGCCGCGTGCACGGCGCGCCCCATGTCCGTGACGAGATAGCCCGTGCGCTCGTCGCCGAACGGGTACGGAATCGGCGTCTGGAACGCGAACACGGACAACATGCCGACCGGCGTCTGCACGTATTGCGAGAGCGTCCTGCTCGGCGTCGGCGTCACCGTCAGCTCGACCGGCGGGGAGGCATGGCCGCCGAAGGTCGCGAGAAAGCTTTTGACGAACGCGTCGAGGTCCTGCTCCGGGACGTAGACGTGCGTCGTGTCGTATTGCGGACCGACGGCTACCGACGAAGAGGCCGACGAGGGCGCCGCCGACTGCGCGGTGGCGAAGGCCGGCAGCGGGGCCGACGCACCGGCGAACGTGAGCGCGCAGAACAGCGCGACGGCCATCGACGAGCGTGACAGATTGCGTGACATGGAAGACTCCGTGTTGTTGATTGAGAACTGTGATCCGTACCGCGCGGCCGGCGCGTGCGGAAACTCGCGGGCCTGCCTACCCGCCCGCTCCGCCCGCACTGCGCGCGCCCTCGCCGCGCGCGAGCCCCGCCAGCACGGCGAGCGCCGCGCCCGGCAGCGCGAGCGCCCAGAACGACGCCCAGCCGAACAGCAGCGCACCGGCCACCGCGCCGAGCGCAAAGCACAGCAGGGCGAGCACGGTCTCGGCGAGCCGCTGGCGCGCCCGCATCCGCTCGCGCGGCGCCGCGCCGCCGCGCACGATGCTCGCGAGATCGAGAACCGCCTGGGTGACGTTGCCGGTCATGACCGTGTTCGGGACGCCGCGCCGACCGACGACGCGATCGTGGGCGTTCTGCATGCCCATCGCGAGCGCGCCGAGCATCGCGCACAACAGCGCCGACAGCGAGGACAGCTCCGCGAGCGGCGTCGCCGCGATGCCCGCCGCCGCGAACGCGACGAGCCCCAAGGCTTGGACGAGATAGAGCATCGACGAGGTTCGCGCCGTCCCGCCCGCACGCGTGAGGTGCGCGAGCGCGGCGGCGAGCAGCACGCCGGCGACGAACGCGGGCAGCGTCGAGAGCTTCAGCAGGATGCCGTTGCCCGCGCCGCCGAGCGCCGCGCCGATCAGGATGAAGTTGCCAGTCACGTGCGCGGTGAACACGCCCGACAACGCGATGAAGCCGAGCGCATCGACATAGCCGGCGATCATCGCGAGCACGCCGCCTTCGAGCTTCATTTGCTGCTCCCGTGCGCGTCGCTCGCGGGGGCTGCCGCCTCGGCGTCCGACGCTGCGCGCCCGGCCACGTTTTGCGCTGGATGCAGGTAGTCGCGCGCGACGGGAATCGCATGTTCGCCAAGCACGATGCCGAGCAGCCCGGCAAGCGCGATCAGCGGCGGCGCGGGCGACTGCACGCGCACGAGCCAATAGATCAAGCCGATCCCGAAGCCCACGCCCAGCGAAATCAGATAAGACATCTTTGCTCTCCAGAAACGGTCAGGGTTGCGATCGGCGCGCTCGCGCGCCGCGTAGCCGGATCTGCCCCGGACCGGCGATGACGACGGTCCCATACAGGATCAGCAGCATCCACGCGAACTGCCCCTCTTCGAGCGACCATGCCCGATGTACCATCGCGAGCGCGATCAGCGTCACCACGAGCAGCGGCACCGCCGCCGCGCGCGCCGCCACGCCCGCAATGACGAACCACGGACACAGCGCTTCGGCGAAGATCGCGAACAGCAGAGAGCTCCAACGGCCGAGATGGAACGGATCCTCGATGACCGCCAGCTGGGCGTGAAAATGCAGGACCTTCGGCACGCCATGCACGGCGAGTATCAGCAGGCTCGCGGCGACCCTGAGCCATAGCAGGCCGAAGTCCGCCGCGCGATAGTCGGGGCGGGCCGCTGCGCGCGCCGCCGTCATTCCGCTCGGGTATTGCTCGGTGCGTTGCGCCATAGCGGTGCGGTTCCTGTCGGTTCAGAAGGCGAAGCAGCTGCAGCCGAGCGCGCCCCAGAAGGCATTGCCGTCGCCGGCGGGAACGCGGCTCGTCCATGCCCACATGTGGCGATGCTGGTGAACGCCGCACAGATTCGCGCAGCCGTCGACGCACGCGCGCTCGCTCGCCGCGGCCGGCCGATAGCGGCTGTAGCCGCCGAACTCGCCGACCGGCGACCATGAAGGACTGACCGGCAAGGCCGGCGGCGCATGCGCGCCGAACTCTTCGTCGGCATGCACGATCTTGCCGCCGACCACCGTCAGCACCGACGACAGATGCTTGATCGCGGCCTCGTCACAGGTGAAATAGTCGTCGGTCAGTACCGCGAAATCGGCGAACTGCCCCGCCACCAGTTGCCCTTTGCGGTCCTCCTCGCCGGAGAACCAGGCGCTGCCGACGGTGTAGCGCCGCAACGCCTCCATCCTGTCGAGCCGGTTCTCGGCGCCGTACAGCGCTGTCCCGCCGACGGTGCGCCCCGACACCAGCCAATACAACGAAACGAACGGATTGAAGCTGGCGACGCGCGTCGCGTCGGTGCCCGCACCGACCGGCAGTCCGGCGTCGAGCATCTGCCGGATCGGCGGCGTCTGCCTGACGGCGTCGCTGCCGTAGCGCTCGATGAAGTACTCGCCCTGGAACGCCATGCGATGCTGCACGGCGATGCCGCCGCCGAGCGCCGCGATGCGCTCGATGTTGCGCGTCGAGATCGTTTCGCAATGGTCGAAGAACCATCGCAGGCCGGCGAACGGCACCTGGCGATCGACTCGCTCGAACACGTCGAGAAAGCGGCTGATCGATTCATCGTAGGTCGCATGCAGCCGGAACGGCCAGCGGTTTTCGACGAGCAGCTTCACGACGGCTTCGAGTTCGCTTTCCATCGACGCCGGCAAGTCCGGGCGCGGCTCCAGAAAGTCCTCGAAGTCGGCCGCGGAAAACACCAGCATCTCGCCCGCGCCATTCATCCGCAGGAAGTCGTCGCCCTCGCCGGGCCGTGTCGCCTTGACCCACTTCGCGAAGTCCTCGATCTCGCGCTTCGCGTTCTGCGTGAACAGGTTGTAGGCGATGCGTACCGTTAGCTCGCCGCGTTTCGCAAGATCCATGATGACCGCGTAATCGTCCGGATAGGACTGGTAGCCGCCCCCGGCGTCGATCGCGCTCGTCACGCCGAGCCGGTTCAACTCGCGCATGAACTGGCGGGTCGAATTCGCCTGGTCCTGCAGCGGCAGCTTCGGTCCCTTGGCGAGCGTCGCGTAGAGAATCCCCGCGTTGGGGCGGGCAATCAGCATGCCGGTCGGCTCGCCGTGGCGATCGCGCTGAATCTCGCCGCCGGGCGGATCGGCCGTGTCCTTCGTATAGCCGACGGCGCGCAGCGCGGCCGCGTTCAGCAACGCGCGGTCGTACAGATGCAGGATGAAGACCGGCGTGTCGGGCGCGATCGCGTTGATCTCGTCGAGCGTGGGGCCGCGCCGCTCGGCGAACTGGAATTCGTTCCACCCGCCGACCACCCGCACCCACTGCGGCGCGGGCGTGCGCGCCACCTGACGGCGCAGCATCGACAACGCATCCGACAGCGACGGCACGCCGTCCCATCGCAGTTCGAGGTTGAAGTTCAGTCCGCCCCGAATCACGTGAAGATGCGAGTCGTTTAGACCGGGGATGACCGTGCGGCCCTTGAGGTCGATCTTCAGGGTCTGCCCGCCGGCGCGCCGCATCACCGTCTCGTCGTTGCCCGCCGCGAGGATACGTCCGTCCTTCACCGCGAGCGCCGTCGCGAACGAACGTCGCTCGTCCTGCGTCGCCACCTTGCCGTTGAAAAAGACCGAGTCCGCGAGAACGTCGGTCGCGCTATCTGCCGTCATGGAAACCTCACGCGTCGATGTCCGGCGCCGCGTGCGCCGGACGGGTTGCACGGGGCCGCTCAGCGGCCGGCTTCGCTGGCGTGTTCGCCGAGAATCTGCTTCGCGTAGCGCACGCCGATGCCGTAGGCGCTGTGCGCCTTGAAGATCTCCATGCAGCCGTCGTAGGTCTCGCTGCGCGCCCAGTCGCGTTGCAGTTCCATCATGAATTGCAGCGAATTGATCGGCACCGCGCCCAGTTGCACGACGCGCTGCACGGCGCGTTCGTGAGCTTCGGGCGTGATGTCGCCGCAGGCATCGGTCGCGACATAGATCTCATAGCCGGCGGCGATCATCTGCACGGTCGGGAACGCGACACAGACTTCGGTCCACAGCCCGGCCAGCACGATCTTCTTGCGGCCCGTCGCTTCGACTGCCTTGCGAAACGCCGTATCTTCCCAGGCGTTCATCGAGGTGCGGTCGATCGGCTCGACGTGCGGCAGGATCGACTGGATCTCGGGCAGAAGATGGCCGCTGAACGAGTCGGCCGCGATGGTCGAGAGAATCGTCGGTACGTTGAAGAGCTTCGCGGCTTTCGCGAGAATCTGCGCGTTGTGCAGAACGACGGTGCGTTCGTGCGAATTCACGCCGAAGAACATTTGCGGCTGATGATCGACCAGCGCCAGCGCGCAGGTATCGGGAGTAAGTAGTTCGTGTGCCATGAGGGGCTCCTGAGTTCCAGTGAAAGGATCGTCGTCATCCGAAGCGACGATGGGCAACGCGACGTTCGGCTCTGCAAGCACCGCCCCATGGAGCGGGACAGCAATCTCAACGTCAGGTGCATCATATAAATCGCCGCTCCGAAAAGTCCTTTTTCTGTATGAAGCCTTATGAACGGGTCATCGTCATGTGCGTCGACCGCTCGCTATGAATGTGGCCAAAGCCCATCTGTGCTCGACCAGCAGCGTGCGCGCGGCACACACGATGCGCTGCATCGGCACCACGCTCCGATACCGGTTAAGAAGTTTTAATAAATGGGCAAGGACATTCAGTCGCTAGCGGTCTAGCCTTCAAGCGACACCCTCCAACGGCCTCGCTGTTAGTGCGCGACAGCGACAGCAGACGATGCCGTCTCCCCCTTCAGAAAGGCAAGGACATGATCAAACGAACCCTGACGACGGCATCCGGCGCGCCGGTCGGCGACAACCAGAATTCGCAGACGGCCGGCCCCCGAGGACCGGTGACGCTGCAGGACTTCTGGTTGACGGAAAAGCTCGCGCACTTCAACCGTGAAGTGATTCCGGAGCGCCGGGTTCATGCAAAAGGTTCAGGAGCATTCGGTACGTTGACGGTGACTCACGACATCACCCGCTTCACTCGTGCCAAAGCCCTTGCCCCCGGCAAGGTGACCACTGCCTTCGCTCGTTTTTCGACCGTGGCCGGAGAGCGCGGAGCCGCCGACGCCGAACGAGACCTGAGAGGTTTCTCAGTCAAGTTCTATACCGAAGACGGAAACTGGGACATCGTGGGCAATAACACACCGGTATTCTTCGTTCGTGATCCGCTGAAGTTCCCTGACTTCATCCGTACTCAGAAACGCCATCCACAGACCAATCTCCGAGATGCCACAGCAATGTGGGATTTCTGGTCACGCACGCCCGAATCGCTGCATCAAGTGACGATCCTGATGAGCGACCGCGGTATTCCGAAAAACTATCGGCAGATGCACGGCTTCGGCTCCCACACATATTCACTGATAAACGAGAAAAACGAGCGCTTCTATGTGAAATTTCATTTTCGCTCGAAACAGGGCATCGAAAATTACACGAATGCGGAGGCCAACGAGTTGGTCGGAAACGACCGCGAGAGTGCACAGCGCGACCTGTATGAACAGATTGAAAACGGCAATTTTCCGCGTTGGCGCTTCTGCATTCAGGTAATAACCGAAGCGCAGGCCCGCGAATCCAGCGCCAACCCGTTCGACGTCACCAAAACATGGTCTCAGAAGACGTATCCGTTGATCGACGTAGGCGTATTGGAGCTCAACCGCAACCCCGAGAACTACTTCGCCGACGTCGAACAGGCCGCGTTCTCGCCAGCCAACATCGTGCCGGGAGTCGGGTTTTCTCCCGACAGGATGCTGCAGGCGCGCATCTTCGCTTACACCGATGCGCAGCGCTACCGGCTTGGCATCAACCATCATCAGATTCCGGTCAACGCACCGCAAGTGTCCGGTGCTAACAGCTTTCATCGCGATGGTGCCATGCGTGTCGACGGCAATCTCGGCAGAACGTTGAACTATGAGCCCAACCGTGAAGGACTATTTGCGCAAGATTCTTCGACAAGTGAGCCATCTCTCCACATCGACGGCGACGTGGCCCGCTACGACCACCGTATCGATGCAGACTACTTCAGCCATCCGCGCGCGCTATATGCCCTCTTCGACGCCGGGCAGCGCGAGCGGCTCTACCGAAACGTCGCCGAAGCCATGGTCGGAGTACCGGAGGACGTGGTAAACCGTCAGTTGGCGTTGTTCGACGAGGTCCATCCCGACTACGGTAACGGCGTACGAAGCGCTCTTGCCCGCGGGATTCCGCCGCAAAAATAGCGGATACGCTCGACCGCGTGCGCGCTCGCGCACGGTGGCGCCGCGGCTTCGGCAATACACCGCACGAAGCTCAGCGTGCGGCAAAGGACGGCGCCAACAGTACCGAACGTAAAGGCAACTATGCGGTCTTTGATGGCCGGCGCGCCTGCAGGTCTCGCGCGAGCCAACCGGAGATATCCTGGTTGCGCAGGCGCTCGATCCACCATTTCAATGCGCGATTTTCTTTTTCACCTTTCCGCCATGCCAGATAAATCCGGGCGACGTCGCGCATGCCGTCCACCTGCTTCACAACCAGGCGACCGCCCGACACCGCTTCCCTCGCAACATGCTCGGGCAATACACCCATCACAATTCCGGCGCACATGGCCTCCAGCTTCGCCACCAGCGTCGGCACGCCAATCGACTGCCATGCGCCTGCATCGCCGTACTCCCCTATGTCGGGCAGACTGTCTTCAGTGTCGATGCCGCGATACCGCCGGATCACGTCTGCCGAAAGCGGTTCGGGTGCCCGCGCGAGTGGGTGGCAACGGGAGACGGCAAACACATAGCGCACGCAACCGATCGAATGCGTCACAAGACCTTCCGGTTCCGGAGGTTCGCCAGCAGCGCCGACCACAAGATCCGCATCCCCTGATCTCAGGGCTTGCCACGTTTCGCCCCGCCATCCACGATAAAGGCTCAGGTGCGTATGCACGGCATAAGAACAAAACGCGTCGACATGTGGCCACATCGCGTCGAGCGGCAAGAGTTCGTCGATATACAACCTCGCGTGAGCCGGCCACCCACACTCGATCCGCTGGGCTCTGAGCTGCAAGTCGCGCGCCGCACCCAGCAGACGACGACCTTCGTCCACCACCGTTCGGCCAGCCAACGTCAACTTCGCATGGCGGCCAGTACGATCGAATAGGACCACGCCGAGATCGCTTTCGAGCTTCTGTATCTGGTAACTCAGCGCGGATGGCACCCGGTTGAGCACACCTGCAGCCGCAGCAAAGCTTCCCTTTCGGTCGATTGCATCGAGTATCTCCAGCGCATCAAAAGAGAGTTTCATTGGAAGACGCCCGTCGGACTCGAAATGTTGCACGAAGGTTAACCGGTCCCGGCTTCGTGAACAACGCTCCGGGGTTCGCCTGTCGCAAACCATGCGTTCATGTAATGCAAATATCGTGTGCCGGTCCGTTTTGCCGGATGCCGCGTCTTCGGGGGACGCTGTCGAAGCACGCGCAGTCATTCATGTCTGTTCGTCGCCAGCGACGGCCGCAAGAAGGGCCTCATCCCAGTGCGGCTCGCGCGGGTATCGTTCAACGATAAACTCGACGAACAGCTTCACCTTCGTCGTCAATCGATGCGTTGACGGATATACGGCGGAGAGCCACAGCGGCGGCGCTGCATAATCGGGAAGCACGCGCAGCAGCCTGCGCTCCAGAAGATCGGGCGCCGCAACCATCGTCGGCAGATATACGACACCGGCCCCCGCGCGGGCAAACTCTAGCAGCATATGCACGCTATTCGTCTTCAGGACCGGATTGAGCGTGACCTCGAAACACTCGTCCCGCTTCATGAACGGCCATTTGTCTCCCCATGGGTAATAGGAGTAACGTGCGAAATCGTGGTTGAGCAAGTCGGACGGAGTATGGAGCGGCGGTTCGCATTCGACGTAATCGGGCGATGCGCACAGCATTCCGCGAACGGGGAACAGTCGACGCTCGATCAGGGCGTCTGACGCCGGAGGAAAAATCTGCAGTGCAAGGTCGAATCCTTCCTGCACGGGATCGATTACCCGGTCGTTGACGACCACGGTGAATTCGACGCGCGGGTATCGTTCGCGAAACCGGATCACGGCATCGGAAAAATGTCCGAGCGCGAATCCCGGCAGCACGTGAACGTTCAGCATACCGCTGGGCGATGCGTCCGCAAGGCCTGGGCGCTGAGCCAGATCGCGAATTCGGTTCACGATTTCCACACATTCGCGATAGTAGCTCTCGCCAGCTTCAGACAGGCGGACGGCTCTTGTAGACCTATGAAAGAGCGACACGCCAAAACGCTCTTCCAACTGCTTTACTCGAACAGTGATGACCGATTTGGCAACGCCGAGCTGGCGCGCGGCGCTGGCAAAACTTTGCGCTTCAGCCGCGCGGACAAAGGCCTCCATCGAAACGAACAGGTCCATCGGCACTCCACTTCCCGGTGTCGGTAATTTAAATAATCAGACGATATTTAACGATCGCGCGCTTGTCCAGGGTTGCGGGAGAGGGCCTCCACTCGCGTCGATAGATCGTCCACTCTCTGTAGAATGTAGGCGAAAAGTATGCTATAGGGCGACCAGGGCAACGCTATGGATAAATTCTCTGCGCTTCGCGCATTCGTGGAAGTAGCCGAGGCCGGCGGCTTTTCGAGCGCAGCACGCCGTCTTTCCCTCGCAACGTCGTCGGTGGTTCGCTCGGTGGACGCACTCGAACAGTCGCTGGGCACCGTTCTGCTAAACCGAACCACCCGACGCGTAACGCTGTCCGACGCGGGCGCGGCCTATTATGGCCGGGCAAAAAAAATTCTCGAAGATCTAGCAGACGCCGACTCGTTGGTAGCCGACCGGGGTGAAGAACCGTCCGGACCGCTACGGGTATCGGTGCCAGTGGCTTATGGCGCGCACCGGATCGCGCCGCGCGTTTCGACTTTCCTCGCCCGGTACCCGCGGCTGAACCTCGACATGAGACTAAGCGACGACATGGTCGATCTTGTCACCGAGCGCATCGACGTTGCTATCCGCCTCGGTGAAGCGGCGCCCACAGCTGATGTCGTCGCAAGAAAACTGGGCAGTTTCCGCCGGCATGTCGTTGCAAGCAACGCCTATCTGTCCATCCATGGAGCACCAGCCACACCGCACGATCTCATGAACCACCACTGCTTGTGCTTTTCCTTTCGAAGTGACCAGCAAGTCTGGACGTTCTCCGGCAATGAGGACATAACGAAGGTGGCCGTCTCAGGACGCATAAAATCCAACAATACCGAGGTGCTGCGCGAGGTCGCGCTCGATGGCAGCGGCATCGCACTGCTGCCCGACTGGCTGGTCGACAAGGATATCGAGCATGGCAGATTGCACAAGCTGTTTGACGACTACGACGTACATCCCGACGATGCCCTCTCGGTAATCAGCGCACTTTATCTTCCGAACCAGCGAGGCTCAACTCGCATCGGAGCGTTCATCGAGTTCATTACATCGCTCATCGGCACCTCGAGATGATCTCACTGCACCGGCTTTCACCCGCTAGACAATAAATCGGGACAGCAATGGCCGTAGCCAGCGCTGCACAAACTTTGTATGATGCGTCGACTCACATTGCGACGCATCCGATATGGTTGCCACAAAACAGCGAAAGACGCTTCCAGCACGGAGCGACAGCGAGGCGTCCGGTCCTAGCGGAACGTCCCGCCGTCTGGCTCCTGAAATCCGTGAAAAACAGATCCTCCTGAAAGCCGTCGAGCACTTTGCGACTCACGGATTCTCAGGTAGCACGCGCGAACTGGCACGGCAGATCGGCGTGACCCAACCCCTCCTCTACCGCTACTTTCCCAGCAAGGAAGTGCTGATTGACCGCGTCTACGACGAGGTCTTCAAATGGGACCCGAACTGGATCAGGCAGATAAAGGATCGCTCGATCCCGATCCAGGAACGCATGGTCAACTTTTACACCGCTTATGCCGACGTTATTCTCCGCCGTGAATGGATCCGAATATTCATTTTTGCCGGGCTGACGCGTGAAGGCATCAACACGAGATATCTCGCGCGCCTTCGCGAACAGATATTCATTCCGGTCATGGGCGAAGTGCGCCATGCCTACGATTTGCCGCCGCCGGCCAATGCGAAGGAGCGCGAAACTGATCAGGAACTGATCTGGAGCCTGCACGCGAGCATTTTCTACCTCGGCGTGCGCAAGTGGATCTACGGGCTGCCCGTGACCGACGATCTCCATGCCAATATTTCGTGCCAGATCGACGCGTTCCTTAATGGCGTCCCGAAAGCGATGAAGAAGACTGCGTCGCGCACGCCACGATTCGGCAAAAAGCAAACCGCGTAATCAACCACTCCAGCTGTCGTCGCCATTGCCATCGCCGACACATCTTCAGGGCGACTCCCAGGGTTTATACCGGCGATTCCCACCCTTGCTCTCCATCAAACATCTACTACAATTTATCGAACGATCATTGATCGAACGATAAATTAAAGGGAGAATTTTATGCCTGTTTTCAAACTGGCACACTACTCGATCCGCACGTTCGATCTGGAGAAGTCGTGCAACTTCTATGAGCGGGTACTCGGTTTCAAGCGAGGCTATCGGCCGCCTTTCGACTTTTCCGGCGCCTGGCTCTACAAGGGTGACGATGAGGCTGACTACGGCACAGTGCATATCATCGGCATCGATCCCGAAGACCCAGCAGGGCTCGCCGCCTATCTCGGTGACAAGGAACTGCCCGCGAGCGGCAGCGGTACCGTCGACCACATTGCCTTTCTCGCCACGGGTGTAGCAGCGATGTGGCAGACGCTGCGCGCAGAAGGCCTGACATGGCGGGACCGGACTGTCCCAAGCCTCGGCTTACATCAGGTATTTGTCGAAGATCCATCAGGCGTGACGATCGAGCTGAATTTTCCGGCCGGCGAGGTAACGCATCTGAACGCGGCAAGCACGGCCGAAGCCCAAAACGCCGCCGTGAATGGAGATTGATATGCGGCGCATTCCGACAAAACGAAAAGCCGCCATCATTGGTGGCTCGCTAGGCGGCCTCTTCGCGGCAAACCTCTTGCTGCGCAATGGCTGGGAGGTCGATATTTTCGAGCGAGTGCCCGAAGAATTGGCGGGGCGCGGCGCCGGCATTGTCACCCATCCCGAGCTTTTTTACGTTCTGCAGGAGGCTGGCGTTCGCGTCGACAAAACGATAGGAGTGAAGGTCGAATCGCGCATCACTCTCGCACAGGACGGGTCAGTTGTTTCCGAGCGCCCTCTCCCGCAGATCCTGACGGCGTGGAGCAAGATGTATCACGTCCTTCGCTCCGCCTTACCCACGCAGAACTATCATTCGGGAACAGCGGTCACCGATGTCATCGACGGACCCGACTTTGCCATCGTGACGATGCCCGACGGCTCGACGCAAAAGTTCGACATGGTCGTCGCAGCGGATGGCTTTCGGTCGTCGATCCGGAAGAAAATTCTACCCGAGGTCCAACTTCAGTATGCGGGCTACGTTGCGTGGCGCGGCCTCGTCGACGAAATGAGGCTCTCTGCCAAAACCCGAGAAGCCCTGTTCGAAAAATTCGCCTTCTGCCTACCGCCTACTGAACAGATCATCGGCTATCCCGTCGCAGGGTTGGGAAACAGCACCAAAGCTGGCGAACGCCGCTATAACTTTGTCTGGTATCGCGCGACCAGCGAAGACCTTGACCTGCCCAAATTGCTCACGGACGCCACGGGTAAACACTGGGTCAGCGGAATCCCGCCGACCCTTATTCGCCGCGAGGTCCTGGATGCAATGGAGGTCGCCGCGCACGCGTTGCTCGCACCGCAGTTCGCTGAGGTCGTTACACACGCAAGCCAGCCGCTCTTTCAGCCGATCTTCGACCTCGAAGTGCCGAAGATGGCATTCGGCCGGATAGCGCTGCTCGGCGACGCCGCATTCGTGGCACGTCCGCACTCCGGGATGGGAGTGACGAAGGCTGCCGGCGATGCAATGTCCCTCGTGACCGAGCTCAGCAATCAAGCCGACACTATCGCGGCCCTATCGAGGTACAGCGAGTCACGAACGCAGTTCGGCGTCGCCATTGTCCAGCACGCTCGTCATCTTGGTGCTTATATGCAGGCGCAGTTCAAAAACAAAACAGAACGGGAGATGGCAGAACGTTACCGCACACCGGAAGCCGTCATGCGAGAAACCGCCGTTCCCGCACAATTCTGACCGTGTAAAAGAGAGCGCTGGTCAAGGCGCCAGCCTTTCCAAACCCCATAGACGGGACGTAGAACAAAGGAGACGTCATGGAGCAACCCCTTGCCACAGCCGCCGCCCCTGCCATCGCCGCCAAGGCAGTGGCGCCCGGAACAATGCGCACGCCGATTAACGAAGCGCTTTTCCGCGAACTGGTGCACAAACGCCGAACGTTCGCATGGACACTCACGGTCCTCATGCTCGTCACTTACTTCGGGTTCGTTCTCATGCTTGCCTTTTCCCCAAACTTGCTGGGAAAACCGATCGTGGAAGGCCAGCCAGTCACTTGGGGTATTCCCATAGGCTTCGGCATGTTCGTGGTCACCTTCGCATTGGTCGCCATTTACGTTTATGTGGCCAATTCAGTTCATGATTCGCTGGTTGCAGACATTCGGCGCGGAGACAGAAAATGAAATGCTTTTTCCCCGCGCTAACTTGCCTGAGCACCTCGACGCCCGTACTGGCGCAGGGTTCCGCCCCAGCTGCACACATACACAATCCCATTGCCATTGGCATGTTTCTCGTCTTCGTCGCCTCGACGCTCTTCATCACCCGTTGGGCCGCTCGCAAGAATCATAGCGTTTCGGATCACTATGCGGCTGGTGGAAAGATTACGGCGTTTCAAAATGGCTGGGCGATCTCGGGGGACTATATGTCGGCTGCGTCGCTGCTCGGCATTTCCGCTCTCGTCTTCACGAGCGGTTACGATGGCCTGATCTACTCGGTGGGCTTCCTGGCAAGCTGGCCGATAATTCTTTTTCTGATCGCCGAGCCCCTGCGCAATCTTGGCAAATACACTCTTGCAGACGTGGTGTCGTACCGCCTGCAGCAGCGGCCGATTCGCGCGTTTTCCGCCTCCAGCTCCGTCGTCATCGTGCTGCTCTACCTAGTCTCGCAGATGGTGGGCGCTGGCAAACTGGTCGAACTTCTGTTCGGCCTGAACTACACGTTTGCCGTCTTTATCGTCGGTGTGCTAATGGTAATTTACGTGTTCTTTGGCGGCATGCTGGCGACGACGTGGATTCAAATCATCAAGGCTGTATTCCTGCTGGCTGGCACCGCCTTCATGACACTGATGGTCCTGAGCCGATTCGGCTTCAGCCTTAACGCCCTGTTTACAAAGGCGATATTTTCACACCCGAAGCACGTCGCCATCATGAGCCCAGGCGTTCTCGTTTCGGACCCTGTCTCGGCAATTTCGCTCGGCCTCGCGCTTATTTTTGGCACGGCTGGGCTGCCGCACATTCTGATACGGTTCTTTACTGTGGCAGACGTAAAGGCAGCGCGCAAGAGCATTCTGTACGCAACCGGTATTGTTGCTATCGGCTATGCGTTGATCATCGTGATTGGGTTCGGCACTATAGCCTTGGTCGGACCTGATCCGCAATATCACACCGCTTCTGGCGCCGTAATCGGCGGTCCTAACATGGTGGCGATTCATCTCGCGCACGCCGTAGGCGGTAACGTATTCATAGGCTTCATTTGCGCCGTTGCATTCTCTACGATCCTCGCTGTCGTGGCGGGGCTTACGCTGGCCGGTTCCTCTGCGGTTTCGCACGACTTGTATGCGAACTACGTCTGCCGCGGCAAAGCATCGGATCGTGATGAAATGCGCGTGTCCCGATTGACGGCATTGGTATTGGGCGTTATGGCCATCCTGCTCGGAATTGCGTTCGAAAAGCAGAACATTGCGTTCATCGTCAGTCTCACCTTCTCCATTGCCGCAAGCTCGAACTTTCCGGTTCTGCTACTTTCGATCTATTGGCGTGGCTTAACGACACGTGGCGCCGTAGTTGGCGGCATGCTCGGCCTGATTTCGGCCGTTACATTGACGGTGCTTAGTCCAACAGTCTGGGTACAAGTGCTGGGTCACCCACACGCGCTCTATCCCTACGAATATCCGGCGCTGTTTTCCATGATCGTCGCCTTCGTGGGAATCTTCGTTGTTTCCTTGCTCGACAATTCGGACCGATCAAGCCGAGAACGAGCAATGTTCGATTCACAACTCCTCGACTGCGAGATGGGCATGGCAAACCGTAGTTGAGTTTGGGACAGCAGCTAGAACAAGCGAAAAAGTAATAAAAGCGGCATTAGTTGGCACGCATCGAGCCTATCCGATTTTCTGTGTGCGAAGCATAAACTATCGGCCAAGGAGTCGCTTCTATGCCACGTAAACGTGAGGAAGAGGTAACGGTGGAACAGGGCAAGGATCTGTCATAGGCTCCGAACGGATCAAACAGCGGGGCCTGGCACGCTGGACCGTGCGACCATTAACGAGCAACTCGCTCCCACAGAAGGCGACTTTCGAGCGCGTTGGGCGGTGAACTGACTCATCATCTGAGCACAGCAAGGGCAAGGCGAAGCCCGCAGGGAGCACCAACCACCGCAGCGGTATCAGCCGCAAGCGGGTTCACCACCGACGACGACCCGCTCGATCTGGCGATTCCGCGCGACCACGAGGGCATCTTCGCTCCGGTGCTCATTGCCAAAAGTGAGCAGCATTTTACGGGCTTCGACGACCGGATCATCGCGATGTACGCGCGTGGCATGAACATGCGCGAGACTTAGGACTCCCTGTTGGACAGGTATTCCATCGGGTTTCGCCAAACTTCGTCAGCGCGGTGATCGACGCTGCATGTGAAAATCCGCGACAAAGGTGTCGTGCGCAACGACGCGATCTAACACGCGGAGTATATGCAACGACGCGTACCCGGATACGAGAGCCGATGCCGCCCCGTTCCGGGAATCTTCGAAACATCTAGGCACACCGCAGAAGACCAGCGCAACAGTCTGACAGGCAAGGAGACTGACGCGCGGCAATCTCTAGCCGCGCATCGTCATCTCACGCAGCCTCCATCTCAGATGGCATCCCGCAGTCTGGACGACGGCATCGCAACTTTCGGTTTTCTGTCATGCAACCTCCCTTTCACAAACGGCTCCAGTCGCTTCGTCACCAGAAGGTTGACGAGCACGCACTCCAGCCGTACGTCTGGCAAGTCAGTTGTCGCCTGGCGTTGCAGCAGTCCACTGGTAGACAGCGTCATCATGGTTTCCCAGACGTAATCAGTCAGCGGCTTTCCAGCATAAACCCGCAGTTCTTCCAGACTCGACGGCTTCCTCGATACTTCCGGCACGCAGAATACGCGCTCCCGCTTGTTGCTGGCGTCGAAATTGAGTGAAATTGGCACTCGTCCGGCACGCTTCCACCTGTCGTACGCTGCCCAGACTTCTGGGTCCGTCAGGTCGGCGAGCCAGTAGATCTGCGTGCCGTTGAGTTGCAGCCGCATGGTCATCAGCGGCGAACCGAATGCGGAGACGTTCCCGAAACCCATGCCGTAACTGACGCCGCCGACAGACGGAACGAAATGTGTATCCTCCGCCGCGATTGGGCAGCTCAGCATGGGGAAATCCACGGACAGACCTTTTGCCTGTTTCGACGTCTGGAATTGACCGAGCCTAGTGAGATGACCGACCGCAATGAACGGGTCAATATTGAGAGGAATGAAAGCTTCCATGACTACTATTTCCTTCTGATTCCGATTGAGAGCCTGACCACGGCGTGGATGCCGTAGGCCTAGTGCTTCTCTGCCACCAGGACAGAGGACCTCCTGAAGCCAGATTGCTTCAGACTCGTACTGATGTGACTAACCGAGCCACACCGGCACGAAGATCAAAAGGAAACAGCATCATTGCGATCGCTGCTTCAGCACCAGGAGACGCTTGTCCCCGGAATCTCTGCACCCATCCGTTTGTCGATGAGCAGATGCAGAAGGTGGAAAACTATTCGTGCATTATAACGCAAATCGGTCTTACTCTCAACAGACACCTGGCATTCGTCGCAATTCAACGGCACGCCGAGGGGAAATTCCTTTGAATAAAACCGGGCGAACGATATTTCTCCCTCTATACTTTTTTTTGCAGGCGCCATTCCTGAATCAGGCGACGACGTACACCCCAGCCACCATGATCGACGATATGTTGATGCGTGCCGCCAGCGCAACCAGGTCGGCCAGCAGCGATTCAAGTCGCAAAAACAAATCATAGTGGCGCAGGCATCGAACACAGGATGCGCGCACAGATCTATGCCGTCAGACACCGAACGGGCAGCCAGGGATCACGAGCATCGACATCCCCCTGCCGGCAGATGTAGATGCCCTTCACGCCCTGAGACACCGGCAGAACAGCCGTTCGCTCTCGAGACTCATCGTACGACCGCCGATCAGCTGGCAACAACGCAAATCAGCCCCGTCATGCAGACAGCCCACCAACGATGAATCCTACACGGCTGCCGTCACGCAATCACCCTCCCGTCCGCCGGCCGCGCAGCGACCACCGAGGCACGCAGCCCAAAGGAAACGCAGGCCCTCGCGGAAGATCACGGAGAAACGCCACAAGACAAGACGAAACACAACCCGGTTCCTGGAGATAGCCGCGCACCGTGATGACGGACGACAATGTTGTCACGCCCAGCAACTCCTTCCTGGCTGCCAGCCGCGCAGCGGCCATCAAATTGAAATGTGCGCAAAGAGGACAAAACATATTCTTAAACAAGAATATGTTTTTAGAGAGATATTCTCGCTTAAGAATATTTTTCTTTTAGAGAAATATGCTTACTTAAGCATATGTTTTTTGAGAGATAGATACGCTGAAGCGTAGAAAGAAGGGAATAGCCGGGGCCCCTGCCATCCAGCGCAGGCGCCCCTTCCACCATTCTCTTGTGAATGGCTCCGACAGACGTGTAGATCGCGGCTCTATCTTCGCCACCGCGCCGGATTCTCTCAACCTCCCCCCGTGGTATCCGGATTTCCCTGACGCGCCACCGGTCACACCCGTCCACGTCAGCGGTCACCACCGAAGCTCTTCAGTCGGAAGAGGCGGCTCCAACGTCGGGCGGCTTGTGCTCGGCCGACGCGTGACTATTAATGTATATCATCAAAAAGTGCATTGCGTCAAATTAATATTCACGGTATACGGCAACCAAAACTTGCACCTCCCAAAATCTCGTTTAATTAACTCCTGTTTTCTGAAATTTCCATTTTTCCGATCCGAGACTTCAATACATGTTTCCTGGAAAATGCATCGGCCTTCACAGCCGGATTCCGAATTGCCTGGGACCTGACCTTGAAATCATTACGCAAATTTACTAGCTTGTTCGCAGGCAAACCGCCGACCTGATCGTCATCGATTCGGAATCCCCGCCCGGGAGAGAGCCCTTTTTATGAGAGGGTACGATCTGGGGGCGGGCATGATTCGACGGGCAAAGTACGGTTCAGGCCAAGCGCCGACACGGCAGGCTGCGTGTCGGCTGCCATCAAATGGGGACGGATTCAACGTCCATCGCTACCAGGCATGCCAGCAGAAACGCGGCCGAAAACCGTTTCCGGTTGATCTTGCGGTTGATCTGCGCCGCGGACTCCTCTATCCCGATTCGCTCCAGTCGCAACGACAGGCCCTTGTAGCTCAGATTCCGCTGAGCCATGGCCGCCATGATGACGTCTCGCGCGCGGTCTTCCCACCGCCCGTACGCAGGCTCGCTCTGAGCCTCTTCCTGCGATCGCGCCACTCCCATCCCCTTCCTTCCAATTGTCCTGGGCGCTGCTGCGTCCCTCAGACGCGAATTTTAAGGCAAGTTCGGTCGTATACGACCGAACCGTCGATCATGAGGTGCCGGCGTTCCTACACGTCTATATGCATCCATTTTTCATGACGACGTAAATGCTGGACAAGTCCCAACTCACCCATATCTTCGACCGGCTCGGCACGCCGCCCGCTGGCCGGAAGCTCATTCTTGAGGCTCGCGTGGAGGCTCCTGTTCGTCCGGTAAAGGCGCATGGTGGGAATGTCATCACCATCCTGGCAAGCCAGAAGATGGGACGTGAAATTCACACCGAGAGCAATCATATCGAGTTCGCTGCCGCTGTTAGCAAGGAATACTCAAATGACATTCTCGAGTACTACATGCAACCCTGCGAACTGAGACTCGAACTTGTTGATGAATCGACCGGCGAAATCCACAAAACCACTCACATCCCGGATTTCCTCACCATTCGTGACGACGGTTTCACTCTTGAGGAATGGAAATCCGAGGCAAAGCTCGCCCGCCTGTCGGAGAAATACCCCTACCGCTATTCGAAGAGTAGCGATGGTCAATGGTACGCGCCGCAAATCGAGAAGCAACTCGCGGATCTCGGAATCAGATACCGAGTCTGCAGTGGTGACTCAATTCCGCGTCGGCGCGTGAGTAACCTGCTGTATCTGGCCGATTACCTGAACCTCATGGAACCGTGCCCTGAGGATGTTCTCAACCGTCTCCACGGACTCCTGCGGGAGCGCGGCTCCATGACATTCATGGAGCTACTGAACGCTCCGAATGACTTCGATGCAGACTCGTTGAACAGGGCGATCGCCGCGAATTACGTGGTGACCGACCTGGACGGTGACTCCCTCGCGGACAAGCGAAGCTTTCGCTTTTTTCGCGACGAGGCGTTGCGAGATTTCATGTTGGCGGACACGCGCTCTGGCAGTTTGCCTGGCATCGACAGCTTTGAGCTCAACATTGCTGAAGGCGCAAAGTTCATCTTCGAAGGCAACGAACTCACCATCATTATGGTGGCCGGCGACTCCATCGTCTGCAACAGACAGGATGGCTCGACCATTACCCTGACCCGCTCGTGGCTCGAAACTGCCCACGAAAAAGGCCACGTAACGAGCCCCCATCAAGACCGGCAATCCGGACTGGACCTGAGTCGTTATTCGAGGGAGGATTTTGACATCGCGCTTCGCAGACAGGCGTTGCTCGAAGCCGCGCCAGGCAAAATGCAGGTACAGGTATCCGACCGCACGCTGCGGCGCTGGAAAAAGAACCAATCCATCGCGCTCGCCAACGGTCACAACGAAGTCCTTGCACTGGTGCCCCATACAGGCGCGAAAGGCAATCGCACCCAGCGGCTGAGCAACCGTCAGCTCGAGCTGATGGACGACGTCATCGAGAGAGAGTGGATCAACAGTAAAGCCATCAGTTTCAAGACCTGTTACCTGATGATGCTGGTTGCCTTCGACGACGCAGGAGAAAAAGCACCGTCCTATCCAACGCTGATCGCACGGATTAAAGCGCGCGAAACCAACGACGATGTCCGCACCCGACATGGAAAGCGATTCGCCTATCAGAAAAACACGTTCATCGATGTGCTTTACCACGACACGCCTGCCCATGGCAGCCGTCCGTTTCAATATGTTCACATCGACCACACGCAACTAGACATTGAAGTCATCTCAAGTCGCACCGGCAAGCCTCTTGGGCGCCCCTGGCTTACTCTCGCAGTCGACGCATGGTCAAGACGTATTGTGGCCTTTTACCTGACATTTGATGTGCCGTCGTATCACTCCGTGATGATGACTGTACGGGACATGGTCCGACGATTCAATCGCCTGCCCGAGTTTATCGTCGTCGATAACGGCCGTGACTTCATGTCAGACGCATTCAAATCGTTTCTCAACGCGATGGGCACGAATCTTCGCTTCCGCCCTGCAGGTCAGCCGCGGCACGGTGCCGTGCTGGAACGCATGTTTGGTCGCCTGAATAAGGAATACATCCATAACCTCGCGGGCAATACAAAAGCGACAACGAACGTGCGAATGGTTACGGGCTCACATCTGCCCGAAAAGCTTGCTGAGTGGACGCTCGCTGCGCTGTATACCGGCATCCAGCGTTGGGCTTGCGAGTACTACGACCAGAAGGTCCATCCGGCGCTCGACGAGTCACCGCGCGATGCTTTCGTACGCGGCATGCGGGAGAGCGGCACACGGCCCCAAAAGCATATCCAGTTCAACCGGGATTTTCTGATTGCAACGTGCCCGCCCGTCGACCGTGCCGGTACCCGCCGGATCCACGACCAGCGTGGAGTAAAAGTGGATCACCGGTTCTACTGGAACGAGGCATTCCGGTCTGCTGAGCTCGACGGCCAGTATCTGCCGGTGCGCTACGACCCGTGGGATGCATCTTCGGTCTATGTCCGGGTGAAAGACACATGGGTCCGTGCGGTGTGCCGAAATCTGTATGGGCTTGGCCTGTTGACGGATGTCGAGAAGCGCGCCCTGACGGCAGAGTTCAACCGGCGCCACGGCACGCCCAAAGGCGACGAGCGCGACATGAAGCGGCTTCGCGAATTCATCCAGGTGTTCACGCCGGAAGGGGCCCTTGCAGTCGAGTTCGCGCGCCAGGCGGAGAACAAGGCCCTGTATAACGACCTCCAGTTCGCCAATATCGAGCCTGTTGTCGCCCAGTCCCGAATCGGCCTTACTGAGGATTCCAGACAGACCACCGAAACACCGCCAGAGCCACCAAAGTCTCCGACCCGCCGTCTTCCCACCCCACTGCAAGCGCCGACGGCTCAGGACGAGTTTCCCGATTTTGACGATTTTTGAGCAAACAATGCAACAACCCAACGATACCTCCGTACCAGCAATTGACGCGGCCAGGGCCCTCTCAGAAAAACGCATCAGGCACACGCGCATCGCTGAAGTGATGGAGGAACTCAATACGCTGATTTATCCGGAAAGCCAGGACAACATTCTCCTCGTGTGCGGACCCACTGGCGCCGGCAAGACGACGTTGTCGAGGCATCTGGTTGCCTCTGCACTCGAGCGCGCGACCTCGCAGATGGAAGCAAACCGCGGGGTGATCCCAGCCATCTATGTTGAGGCTCCCGCATCAGGGGAGAACGACTTTTCATGGAAGCTGTTCTATCACCGAATCCTCACCCAGCTTGGCGACAGGCTTGAATCGCCTAAAGTGATATACGGAATCGACCCGAAGACGGGGAGATTTGTCCGTCCGCTTGGAAACAGTCTGGCCGCCCTCCGTACGGCCGTTGAACAGGGAATGCGTGAACGGCAGGTGCAGTTCCTGGTTATCGATGAGGCTGCTCACATCATTCGCCAGACCCGGGGGGCGCGCAAACTGGAGATTCAGCTCGATACACTGAAATCGCTGGCGAACCAGTGTGGCACGCAGATAGTCCTGGTCGGCGCCTACGATTTGTATCAACTCGTTTCCCTGTCTGCGCAGCTCGCCCGGCGCACGCACGTGCTCCATTTGGAGCGATACCGGGACGACCGGCCCGAAGATGTTCTGGCGTTCAACCGCTGCGTTCTGGCGTTCGAGAAGACGCTCCCGCATCTTTGGGGAGGACGGCTCACACCCTATACGAAGGGGCTGCTCGAAAACACGCTGGGATGCATCGGCACGTTGAGCAGCGTGCTCATCCGGGCCGCCAGGCTCGCGGAAGGAGCTGGCTCCTGGTCAGTCGACTCGCTGGAACGCGCGCTACTCACAGAAGCGCAGCGCAAGCGGATTCTCGAAGAGATTCTCGACGGAGAAACAGCGGTCGGACCAAGCTTCACACGCGTAATGCCCAAATTTAAACGTGCAGCAGCTTAAGGACGGAGCTTCCGGTGAGTGAAGAACTGTTGAACACACGGTCGATGCTAAACCCGGTCGCTCCGATCGGCATCGGCACACCCGAAGTCGAAAGCATGGTGAGCTATTTCTGCCGGCTCGCCATGTCCCATTGTATTTCGACAACCGAACTGCACCGCTTTGTCGACAGGACCATGCAGTGGCAACTTTCGGAAAAGTACGATTGGTATCAGGTCGGTCTGAGTGGCATGTCCGACACCGCGGAAAGGATGGCAAACGCCCTGTCAAAGCTGACCGGTATCGGCAATCTGGACTCATTGACCCTGCTCACCTGGCGCGATGTCATCGCTCAGTCCAGTCCGAAACCGGCTTCGTCTCGCTGGTGCCCGCAATGTTTGACTGAGGGCCGTGAAACAGGTCGCACTTACTTTCGGTTGGCATGGGATGTCGGTACCGTCACTGCCTGTTCAAAACACAAGATCAGACTGGCTCACGTCTGCCCGGACTGTAACCGCACCGACACGCGACACAGTTCTGCCTTTGTCATGCCCGGATGGTGCACATCATGCGGCATGTTCCTTGGGAACGACAAACAATCCCCACCGGCCACACCAGCTGAAGTCTGGATTGCGTCTCAAGTCGGTGCCATGCTGGCTTCCCAAAGCACACTAGCGTCACTTCCAGAACGCGGTGCGCTCCTCGGCGGTATCCGGGAAATCGTCACCCGGTTGGACAACGGCAAAAATGCCCTGTTCGCCCGGCGCATTGGTCTCAATAAAACAACCGTGCATCACTGGCTGAAGGGTGGAGGCGTGCCTACCCTACCTGGCCTTCTGCGTATCGCCTCGCAAGCTGGACTGTCGTTGCCTAAGTTGCTGACTGGCGATCTGGAAAGGTGGTCGCCGACAACCAGCCAGATTCACGAAGTGGACTCCGTTCTGCCCAACCAAAAGCGTCGTGCAGCACGTCAACGCCATGACTGGGACCATATTCGCGCTCAGTTGGCTGTCCTGGCTCAATCACCAACCGTTGTCAGCGTCGAAGAAACGGCACGAAATCTGAACGTTAGCGTACGTGAACTCTATGCTTACGCTAACGAAGAAGCCTGTTCCTTAGGGAGGCGATGGATTGAGCACCGGCAGCAGCGTGGCGAGCAGAGTCGAAACGCCGCGCGCGATCTAATCGAAACAGCCTGTTCAGAAATTTTGGCAGAAGGAAAAGCAGTCAATCTGCGCGAGCTAATTGCACATTTTCCGAACGGAAGCGCCAACAGGTTCAACGGCATACTCAAACGGCTGAAGGAAATTCAAGAAAAGAGGAATGCAGTGGAACTTCAATAAAAGGCGAACCTGGCAGATTCTGGTTCCTTGGAACTCCAACTGGGCGACGGTTCAACAGGTGTAGGATCGAATACCCGAAGGAGGAATTCGTCATGGCGAGTTCGCTGCTCGACAAACGTGGGCGTACTACTGTGCCTGCCCGCATCCGATCTGTGCTGGATCTGCGGCCCGGTGCACGACTTCGCTGGCACGTGACGCCGGACGGTGTCATCCTGGTCCGCCCGAAGAAGACAAAATCCGTCAGGGAACTCGCCGGCTTGCTGCAACCGAACTCGCCAGACACCGCCATCGATGTCGACGAGATGAATCCCTGGCGCGACGGTTGACGATTTCGACGTCGCCGCAGTCCAACGCCGTCAGACTTTTCCCCGACACCTACAGCACGAATGCGCTCGGGTACCTACCGCATCAGGTCCTTCCGGTTCATGTCTGACATGGCGACTTGCATCGTGAACGTGCTCTAAGTCAGTTCTACATTCCTGATAGGTCAGGCATACAACGCCATGCGGGCTATTGGCGGCATCACGAGACGCCCTGCTGCGTTGGTTTTGCGCCGATCGAATGCCTTTCCGGGAGTATGCCCAGCCCATTGGGCATACGTTAGGCGCGCTCCACGGATCCCCGCGGAACCGTGGACGTGTGTGCTCCGCGTGCCCGGGTATGATCGGCGTCTTCCCTCTTCCCGCGAACACGCGCATGCCCATCGACAACTGCACCCACACCTTCGACGAACTGGCGGCGACCGTCCTCCCGGCTCACCTAGAACGGTTGAAGGCTGCCCTCCAATCGTCGCTGCCCGCCACTACGTTCGTGGGGTTCAAGAGCGCTCGACGTGAGCTGCTCGCCAAGCTCGGGCACTCCACCGACTTCCCCGGCTGCTACGTATTTATCGACGTGGAACGCCCGGTGTACGTCGGGATCTCCCGAGGAGTGGTCAAACGTCTGGTGCAGCACCTGAACTTCGAATCGCACTTCACCGCCAGCCTAGTCTACAAGATGGCCAGCGAGGACTTCCCGCACGAAATGAAGCGGGACCAGGCCATGAAGGACGACCAGTTCCGCGAAGTCTTCCTGACGGCCCAAGGTCGCCTGCGGGAGATGTCAGTCGCGTACGTTCAGATCGATAACGACCTTGAGCTGTATCTGTTCGAGGTGATGGCGTCCATGCATCTCGACACCGACACCTGGAACACCTTCCGCACCCACTGATTGAGCCGCGGTCTCGGCCAGCTCTGCACACGCCGATCGCTGACCGGTCTATGCGCATCAAGTCACCCGAGCCAGCATCAGGCGCGTCATCTACCTCCAGTCCAACCGCTTCAATCTGTGCCGCGGTTCATGCCCCCACCTCGCACGAGGCGACTACACTCTCGAACCGCTGACTGGTACGAACGCCGCAGACAAATCCCCGAACGGCGAGTCAAGGATCGCTCGTGTTGGTCGAAGAGGCGCCCTCGCCTGAGTTTTCCCACTGCGCCGGCTCTGGCAGCCAGATTTGCGCAACGGCTGAAACCCGGTCCTTTCAGCCGAGTTGGCGGTAGCCTACGGAGCAACGCTTTTCCTCTGGCGCCGGCTCGTCGGACCATGGTTCAATCGGTGCCTGCCTGGGCGCAGCGCCCAGCGACAAAACCAACGCGAGGGACCTGAGCCGTGAGCACCACCAGCACCAACCGCCCGCCGATCTGGCAACTCATCCGCGACGCGGTGAAGCCGCTGGGCCGCGAGACCAGCAACGCCGAGATCAAGCAACTCCTGGCGCAGGACCACCCCGACCTGAACGAGGGAACGGTGAACTGCCAGATCTCGATTTGCACGGTGAACCGGGTCGGCCGTGTCGGCTACCCCGAGAACAAGAAGCCCCGCCTGGCCAACGGCCGGTACGACTTCCTGTTCGCCACAGGGCGCGGCAAGGTCGTCTGGTACGACCCGGACAAGCACGGTCTGTGGTCGATCGAGGAGACCCCCGAGGGGTTGAAGGTGCGCCGCGTGGACGCCTCCACCGAAGAGGCGCCCGCCACGCCGGACATCGACGCCGCCGAGCCGGTGGACGATGGGTTCGGTGGTGGAGCGTTCGCGCTCGAGAGCCACCTGCGGGACTACCTGGCGCGAAACCCGCCCAGCACCACCACGCACGGCACTCTCACCCTGTTCGTCGACGCCGACGGACGGGACGGCGTGGAGTACCAGACCGATTGCGGACCCGCGGACCTCGTGTTCCTGGACCGCGATCAGAACTTCGTTGTGTTCGAGCTGAAGCTGGGCCGGGGCCCGGACGCAGCGCTCGGTCAGGTGCAGCGCTACATGGGATGGATCGAGCACCACGTGGCCAAGGGCAAGACCGTGTCCGGGGTGATCGTGGCGAACTCGATCAGCGACAAGCTGAAGTACGCCGGCAAGGTCGCCCCACGCGTTCAGCTCATGGAATACCACCTGACCGTCGAGCTGGCCCCGGTGGCGCTGACCGTGCCCGCACCCGGAGGTCGGGCATGATCGCGTGGTTGTCGCACGCCTGGACCGCGGTGATGTCGTTCATCGAGCATCTCAACGAAGGCGAGCTGCGGCTGCTGGCCGGTGCCGTGCCGGTGGGGACCGTGCTCATCTCGGTCTTCGCCATCACCCGCCCGTTGCGCTACCAGAAAAGCGCGGCGCTGCTCGACCAGGCCGTGCGTGCGCTCGAACGCGCGTACAACGCCCTGACCGTTGACGGAGCCCAGACCGCTCCTGTCCCGGCCGACCGATTGAACTGGCTGACCACCGCGCGCAACCTGGAAACTTACAAGGCGCTGAAGCGCGAGATCGGCGTGAATGTCCACCGCCGGATCGTCGACGACCACGAGGAACACTGGCGCCACCTGTTCTACCTCGCGCTCCAAGGCAACGCGTACCACCAGCCGACCTACTACCGCGAACCGATCACAGCACCCCGGGCTCAGCGCACCGGCGGGATCGAACCGCATTCCGCCGTCATCGTCCACGCGTTCGCGAAGTGGCCGGACGGTCGCCCGGACCCGGTGGAGCATGCGGACTTCGATCGGATTTTCGAGGAGACAGACCCGCGCCCAGGCAACGTAGGACTGAGATTGTTCCTGGACGACACCGAGAACCGAGTTACCCGCCGCTTCTGCAATCTCCCGGACCCCTACCCCAAGAGGACATGGTGGAGGCGCTGCGTTCGAACGCTTCGTCTACGCAAACGCCTATGACCTTCGCCTAAGCCGCCGACGCTGCTGCCCCACCTGCGCTCAGCGCTCCCACATGGGTTTGGTTGCGGTATTGGTGATCAATCCATGCAGTGCCACCGCTGCTTCGTGGATCTTGGCGGTGACCTCCTTGATGTCGGCGACCCGCACGATCTCAACGTTGGTCTTAAAGACGCCACGAGCCGACATGTATGCGATGTGAACGTGACCATCCTCGTCCAGAGAAAGCGCGTTGTGCGCGTACTTGTTGCGCCCCGCCTGGGCCGCCCGGACCTTCTTGATGACGACCTCGTAGTCCTTTAAGTGGGGCACCTGATCCACAAGCTGTCCGCACAGGGAGCTTACGATGTCCACCCGCTGCTGGAAGTTGCTGTGCGCCACCATCGCCAACGCGCGGATGTCGGTCGGCGACTCGTAGCCGGCCAGTTTCGAGATCGCGACCGCAGTCGTCGATTCGAGAGAGCCCCACACGCTCACCATGCGCCCAAGTTCGAGCAGGTATTGGTCGGGCACTGGCCAGTTTGGGTTGAACTCGCCGCGTTTGGAGGTCTTCTGGGTGGTCATTGCTCGTTTGCTTGGATCTTCGCTTCGATGGTTTTGAGAAAGCGGACAAGGCCACCGATGTGGCTGACGATCAGTACGGCCTCGTCGTGATTCAGCATGGGGTTGTCGTGCGCCAGGCTTTGGTCGTTGCGCACGGCGTTCATCGCTTCCAGGTTGGATATGCTGGTCTTGAGGATCCGCTCGGTCATTTCGCTTTCGATGTGGCCGCCGCCACGCAGGTGCTTCACGTACTCGCCCATCAGGCTGTGCAACGGTTTCTCCCGCGTGACGGTAATGCCGCGTCGCTCGCAGAGCGTCCGCAAGAACTTCATCATGAAGACGTGCACGCGGTCCAAAGCCGTCGCGGGCTCGTTCGCCTCGATCGCGGCCCGAATGTGCTTCGCCGCGGCGGTGAAGTCCAGAGCATTGACGCTCGCCGAAGGCGTCAACCTCGGGGACCGGACTGCTGAGGTTCAGCCGGGCAATGATCGATTCGACGGCCGCCCGCTGTTGCGGGTCGTCCGGCAAGCATCGGAACTCATCACCCCATTCGATCAGCGCGTCGAGCGCCCGAGCGACCGTGCGGTCGGATTCCAACTCCCAGAAGGCGCGCATCCGCTTGGCCTTGGACGTGCCTTTGAACTGGTACTTCTCGTCGTAGATGTTGACACCAACCTGCTCCTGGAAAAACTCACCCATCGTTCGGTCGGAGAAGTTGAGCACGAACCCGCTGCCCATGTTGAGGAACGGTTCAAGGCAGCGACGATCGCGTGAGGTCAGGCTCGACATAGCAGTCACATGAAGAGGCGATAGGGATATGCATGCCCCGGAAGATCTGGCACGTTGGCGATGGTCCGCGCGAGCCGTTGCGAATAGCGAATGGTCACCGGAACCGGGTCGTACAACGCGTCGTTGTTCCAGTCCATTTTGGTCAGAGCAAGGGTTTCCAACGCAGCCACTTCCAGCGGACCGCTGCCCGCGTGCCGGATGATGTTGAGCGGGCGCGGGATGCTCTTGCTTCCTTGGAAAAACAAGGCACCGCTGAGCGCTGCCGACGGGGCATTGCCCGACGCCCACAACAGCGCCGACCGGTCCGTTCGCGTGAGGACGGTTCCCCGTGGCACCGGCGCTCGATCAGGCACACTTCTGGGACCACCCTTCTTTCCCTGCTTCAGCCACACGCCACGCCAAGTGGCGCTGCTGCCGATCTCGATGCACTCCACCTCTGAAACCGTTGACAGGCCGTCGAAAACGCCTTGGAGTTCTTCGTCCTTGAACGACGTCGTTTTGTGGACTACGAGACGTCGCGGCAGCCGTCCGCCATTACGCCCCAGGTAGAGGCTCAGGCTACGTGCCATTACCGCCCGCATGTCGCTTCGACTGAGAAACGGGTTACGCCTTGCTTCGCGCGGATCCGCCACCTGCTCCCTGGCTTCGAACGCGACGAATTGCATGCCGCCCCCGTCCGCATCGAACACCTGCGAGCAGCATGTGACGAATTGCGCGGCCTTGGGGTCGCCGCGCAACGCGTAGGCGAGACCAATATAGGCCGTGTCCTCTGGCACACCGGCCATCGGCGCGAGTTTCCAGGGAATGCCGCCCGCCTTGGTGAAGAGCGCGATGGCCAGGCGCCAGGCCAACGACGCCTTGAGCCGGAATGTGAAAACACGATCGTTGATGACCTGTGTTGGGATGGCGTACCGGGCTCCAAGCGCTTTCAACGCGTCGTGCGCGTCGAATCCGTTGGCAGTGAATGCCGTTGCCCACGCATCGGGGAGATGCACCAAGACGACATCAAACTGGTCGTGTAGCACATCCAGACGCGCCATAGCTTCCGACATCGCCGAAAACAATCGCTCATGGGGCGCCCCAGTGCGCGCAAGGGCCATGAGATCGTCGGGCCACTTAATGTGCACGTCCTTCGGTCCTGCAACGAGCGGGACGCGAAACAGGTTTTCAAATCCGGGGAACGACGGCACGTAGTTGCGCCGGTCGCTCGCCTCGTGGCCCGTTCGGATGGTGTCCACCAAGCCCCGGAGCTTCGTCCAGCCGGAAAAAGGGGCGATCGTCGCGACGCGAAGCTTCGGGGTGTACCCCTGGAACGTCCTGCCGTTGTAGGCGCCGAAACGCAAAAGGCCGCGCAGCGGGTTCTCGTCGAGGTCTGTGTCTTCGCTGTTAAACGTGAGAGCCGGCTCGTCCAGCAAGGAAAACGATGGTGCCTTCGAAAGGTTGTAGTCCATCGTTACTGGCTCCTTTGAAAGTACGCATGCTCATGGCTCGGACGGCTCCACGCTGTGATGGGCGAAACCTTGAACACGGCGTCGATGCCCTCGTCCTGGGGAACGCCCGTCGTCAGCAGAACGCGGCTCCCATCGCCGGCCAGCGTATCGGCCCACGCGTCGATGATGGCCGACCATACGTGGTTGTAGCGCTGAGCCCATCGCTCCCGCCGCCAGTCGATGGTGGGGTCAACGAAGCGCGGACGGTCAAGGCTCGTCTCGGCGTCTGGGCGATCCTGTGGGGGTTCGGGATAAGGGACGTCGACGAACGTGGCCGGCTCGAACGTCAACCACCAGCGATCGGCAGCCTGCTCCAGGTGAAGCTCTACCCCCTCCTGGAAAGGGTACCCCTGTGGGGTCTTCCCGTATAGCGCGCTCGAATACGCGTTCCGCAGTCTGGTCTGCCGGGCCAACCGCGTCTCGCGCGCTTGCGGCGTTTCCTTGTCCGAGTCACCTCGAACCATCACCGCATGACCACTGCGCCGCCAGCGCACCCTCAGCGGACGATTTCGGCAGACGGCTCGCGTCAGCGCGTCGTATAGCAGTCCGAGCGCCCAACTGTCGTCGGCGGGCGCCAGGTTGACTGTACCGTCGAGCCGCCCGCCTGCTGGTCCGAAGGCACGAGCCAGCTCTTCGTCATTCCCGAACGCGGCTATTTCCTTTCCTCTGCTGGCGACGATCGCCCACACGTCGGCGTCCCTCAGCATCTGACGAGCATCCGGCGTGGTCAAGCTCCGCTCCAGCGTGATGCGCCTCGCCACCCGCGGCATCTCCAGCACTGGGATGGCCGAGCAACGAAGAATGGGGAAAGCGCTGTGCTCCTTGGTTGGCAATGGCACCGGTCTAACAACGCTGGGCGGGGCGAACGACCCGATGTGAGCGTCGAGCTGCTGAGGCCACGTCGAACCATCGGCAATGTCTGCTGCCAACTCGTCGAACGTCTGGCACTCGACGACGGTGACCCGCACGCCTTTGGCTGCCGCGGCCTCGAGAAAGGCCCGGACGTCTGGCAACAGTCCGTCCGCCGATCGGGCTACCCAATGGATCCCCGCGGGGTACGGCGTGGGCTGTGCCAGGGCATCGTTCAGAGCATTCATCACGGAAGCGTCGCGGCCACTGTAGCCGACCACGATCAGGCCATACCGTCCGCAAGCACTTGTCAGGACTGTACGCATTTGCGCATCCTGCTCACGCAGTTCGTCGGTGGTGTTCTTCAGGCTAACCGACTGATAGTCGCCGTGGATCTTCGCCAACAGCGAGCGGCTCTCGCCCAGGGCGTGCATCGCACGTTCCGCGTTGTCGATCCCGGATACCGACAGGTTAGCGCGCTCATCGGGAGCCACGAGCTGGTCGGTCACCGTCGCCGCGGTTTCCACCAAGCTGTCGAAGTTGGTCGTGAACACGCAAGGGACGCGACCGGTAGTGATCAGCGCTGCAAGCACCCGGTGCGCATACGACGGCGTGCCCTTTTGCACCGCCAAGCTGATGTAGTTTCGCCGGTCCTGCGGTGTTGGGTAGACAGCCTCAAATGCCGCGGCGTACTCCGTGGGATCGTTCGGCGGCGGGAGAACCGAGCGTGACGCAAGGAACGTGTCGATGCGCTGGATCCAAAGCGGATCGTCAGCATCAACCTCCTTGAGCTTGGCCCCGGACAGATCACAAAAAATCCGCTTTTTGAAGTCGGTGATCATCGCATAGCCGGTGGGAATTCCCGCAGCGGCTGAGGCACCCGCCCCCAAAAACCACGCATATTGCGTGGGGCGAAGGCAAAACATTCTGGCGAACTGCGACCCCGAAACCGTTTGAATGCTCAAAACCGCTCCCGTCTATTGTCGTTTTGGGCGCTACCGCAGCGCGAAATGCTCCCGCGCTCGCGCAACGGCACGCATTGCGGAACTGCCAAGCCGTGTCGCCAGCGCCATCCTATGTCCGACAATTGTAATCAAAAGCCCCGGTGCCACAGATATGTCGCGATCACGTCGAACTCCCCACGGCAATCTCACCTGCTAGGCAGGTATATCCATACAGCATTCGCGTCACCATGGACCACTCCGTCCCCCTCTCCGAGGACCCGGCTGCTCTTTTCATCGTCGAAGCACTTTCGCGCGCGTCGGCAGGCGTCCCGAGGCCGGCCCAGGGCCAAGCTCCCACCTCGGCCCTTGCGGCGACGGTGTTTGGCCGATCCGACGTGCTATGTTCTACGCCGGATTAAGCACAAAGATCACACTGCGCTATGGGCCAACAACAAGACCTGTATGACCGCTGGAAACGGGCGAAAACCCAACTGAACGATCTGTTCAAAAAACCCGAGAACACGCTCATCGTTCACTACTCTTGCGAGAGTTTTTACGACCAGACCAAGGCAGACTCGCCGCGCGTCACGTCGATCGCCGTGAGAAACCTGCAATCCGGGCAGACACATTCGTTCTCGATCCATTTTGCTGCCGAGCGCGCCCACGCCCTCGACCAGATTGAAAATCGGTACGACGAGTTCGAGAAGGCGATGCTCAACGACTTCTTTGCGTTCACTCGCGACCACCAGTTTCATACCTGGCTGCACTGGAACATGCGCGACATGAACTACGGCTTTCCCGCGCTCGAACACCGGGCCGCCGTGCTGGGGTCGCAAAGTTTCCACATTGACGAGAAACAACTGGTGGACTTGTCGCGCGTGCTCATCGCGATTTACGGCAACAAGTACACGGGCCACCCACGCATCCAGTCGCTGATGGAGAAGAACCACATCACGCCGCGTGATTTCATGGTCGGCCAGAGTGAAGCGGATGCGTTCGAGCAGAAGCGGTTCTTGGACATGCACCGCTCAACGCTGTCGAAGGTCGACGTGTTCGCCAACTTCGCCGAGCGGGCGCACAGCGGGACACTGAAGACCAACGCCAACTGGTTCGAGCGCAATGGGCGCTCGTTCAAGGCCGGCATCGAGAAAATCCGGGAGCACTGGTTTTGGGGCGCTTTGATCGCGGTGGCTTTCGGCGCCTGGAACTACCGCGATCAAATCGTCCAGATTTGGGGCTGGGCCACGAAACACCTGGGGCACGGCTGATAACAGGGCACCGCCCACGCTATTTTTGGTGTTCGCGTAGAATCGTTTCGCGCCCACAACGATGGCGCTGTGCCACGTTGGTTGTGGCGTTGCTTCGAGGCTCGAACGCCGAGCACACGTGAAAGGAAATCTTCCATGGGCAAGAAACTCGATAAGGCCACCGACGCCATCCAGCGAGTGTTTAGCGACCAGATCGACCGGACCGGACACTCTGCGGATCGCATCGTTGCTGCTCGCAAGAAAAACGTTTCGTACGCCGCCATCGCTGTCCAAATGACGGAAAACTCGCATCGGAACAACCCAGACGCGCCGGAAACGTTCAACGCGGACGAAGTGAAGACGATCGAAAAGTTCCACCGTGCAAACCGTACGCGCGCCGTGTTCACCAAAGCACAAATGAACGGTTTGATCGAATTGGCTGACGGCTCGACACCAACGTCCGGAACTGGTGCACCGGACGGCCTGCTGCCGACGTAATAACAACGGGGCCGCGGGGCTCCGTTGTTTTTTATAGGGCGATCGCGCCCCGCCCACAGTCTCTCTGCGGCACCCGGCACTTGGCCATCCCCTGCTCGTCGGCCGAGTGCTGCTTGGTCTCTGCCTCGCGTTGCTGTTAGCCATGCTGGGCACGGTGGCCGGCGGCGCCGCTACCGGTGCCACCCGCTTTCAGGCCGTCTGGCGGAAGGAACCTATGGTCACCATGGATCCTTTCGTTAATGTTTCAATCTAAACGTCGCTCGAATCGAAATACTCCTCGTCCATCTCGTCGAAATCAAATTCTTCCTCAATCTCTGCATCCGTATCGAAATCAAAATCCTCGGCGGTTTCAGCGGGAGTTTTGAAGTCGAATATAGGGGGGACTACCTTGTTCTCGTCATAGAATCTCACACCAGCAACCCGAAGAGGACCGAAGTGCGCGTGGTTGTCTATGAAATTAGTATCCGCATTTCCCAGCCAATGACGCCGCCCGCCTTCATAGGCAAGTAGCCATTCGGCGCTTTGTAGTGCTCCCGCCGCGGCATACTGGGTCAATGCGCCGGCCGCAGGTGGAGTCGTTACAGTTCCAGCATGCTGCAAGTCGAGAAGCATCAAGGTGCAGACTGGACTAGCCATGCGCTCGATCTCATCGACAACCGTCGCACTCAAATCGATGTCTAGCTGCTTGCAAACCCAAAGCAACCATGCCACCTCGCCATGGTGGTCTGAAGCGGCGGAGGCAGCGATCAGATTGTTGCATAGGCGAAACACGGCGTCCTTGTCAACTGGATAGCCGTGATGCTGGTATGTCGAAAGGATGTGCGCGATAACCTGAATTGTGTTTGGAAAACCGTACGCGCACTTTAACAAATATGACTCAAAAATATTCCAATTCGATTTTTTTATTATTGTGGAAGAAATCTGCTTCACCCCATACTTTACCAAGCTCTCGTCTTTGAATCTCTTTTCAAGAGAGAACAGACTCTCAAAATAGTGGTGAATGTCGTCTCGTTGCTGTCGCCGAGCTGATGAAACTGAAAGCCGCTTGATCGCATATTTCCAAGACTCTTCCACAAGCTCTTTCGTTTCAATAATTCGCGTCTTCGACGCATTAACCTGAAGCTGATAGTCGCTTACCGCCCGGGTAACTGCAGCAAGCGCGCGCTCGGCTTCTTCGCGCTTGCTGAAGAAGAAAAAGAAATCATCCACGTAACGAAATCCACGAGGTACGCCTCCGAGCGTCTGAATGATCTGTTCATCAATTGCAACAGCAACCGTTTCAGCCAGGATATGTGACGTGTCCGGACCAATCGGCAAACCGATAGTCTGCCCATCTTGGACACCCATTGAGCGACCATCCAAAATATTACCAAATACAACGGGAATTTTTGCTTTATTGGCCTTTGCAACTGCCTTGGTATGGAGCGCCCATGGGATTACGTGCGTATAGATCGTAGGGAAAAATGCTGAGACATCTGTGATTAAGGCATATCTGAATCCAGCTGCCGCAGTTATTTTCTCCTCGTAGAGCTCGCTAAATTTTGGAATCGTAATAGCACGCAAACCACCAGCGATGACGGGCGTGCTTTTCGACAACGGACTCTTTGCGTAATGGGCCTGGATCTGAGCCCAATACTGAGTAATATCGCGCGCAAGGTAGTAAAACGAAATGGGATTCAGAATTGCCGTTATCCGGCGGTAGTAGGACGATCGGGGAACGGAAAAGCGCTCGAACAAAGTGCTAGGTGGCGTGCCTATAGCATCCCACTGCGCCTGGAAGTTTGGCAGCTCATTTGCGAATGTCTCGGACGTAAAATTCGGGGGGAGTTGGACGGGGAGATAGCCTCTGGAAAGCAAGTCCTCAAACATCGCCATGAGTTTCACCGCTCGTTTTTTGAGAATTGCATGATACAGAAATTTTCTCGTGGGCAAGCCTTCCCAATGTTCCGTACCCGGTCAAAAACTGCCTCTCACGTCGGCCCCTAAGTTTGGTGACGACCGTCCGGAGTTTGCCGGCTACTACTCGACAAGATTATCGGTTCCCCATCAGGCCTCATACTGCGTTCAACGAACGCTTAGCACGCGGTTGTCCGGTTGCCGATGGCGTTACGATGCATACTCTCAACCCGCATCAATCCTCGAGTAATGATGAAAGCGCGAGTGCTAACGGCCAGTTGCCTCTCCGGATGTGTCTGATATCGGATCGCGGGTTAGCCATTCAATTCGACGATCTGCCACTTTACCGAGTGTCGAAAAGCCGCCGCAGCGCCGCTTGTGAGCTGCTTCCAAGTAAAGCGAGAGGAATTCGAACTGGTGCATGGTGTGCCAAAAAGCTTTGCCTCCAGCGCATAGTGATCCCCCAAGTTTCTGCCCAGCTTGCGCTACTCAACTCACCTTCATCCATTCCGGCTCGCCGGGCGAAATCGATGTGACCGCGCACAGTCTGGACACGCCGGAGTCCGTCCCGCTGACCGCCCCTCACGTACGCATAGCGAGCAAATTGCCGTGGGTCTATCTAGCCGAAGTATCTAGGGCGACGATCACCATCATAAGTGCCGTCCGTTCTGCGGCGCCCGGCCTCCTAGCAACAGTGGCCTAAAGGGTATCCAGACGGCCTCAATGTGCCTATGTATGGCAGGACGAGGAGCCCCAAAAGAAGAAAAGCCGACAAAAGCCGGCTTTTTCAATGTCCCGCCCACATCGGCACGACACGGACAACACTGTTCAAAATACCACTGCATGCCGATAAACCATAACGTGGCCCATCGGACAATAAAGCATAACCTGTCAAAGTGGCCAACTTATGCTTAACGGCACAGAATGCCACGGGGAAAGCACCAAAAACCCTGGTGGGCCGGGTGGGAGTCGAACCCACGGTGTCCTTTCGGAGGCGGATTATGAGAGCGCCGGAGAATTTCCGAAAATGGCCCTATGTCATTGAATTTAAACAACCATCACCCGCGCCGGTCAGCTTGGGTAATGGGCTCAAATCGGGGTGTTTCAGGGTGCGGCTGACGCACCCTGGGCACATTTTGGGCACACGTCAGTCGCGCGCCCCTCTGTCCGGGCTGGGCGCAGCCTCAACCGTATTCGCTGCCGTCAACGCATCGTAGTCGCGCTCGCACTGCTCGCCGGCGATCCGGGCGGCGTCAGCGTACGCAGCCAGTTCGCCCGCTCGATCGTCAGCCCGGCCGAGCACGTCGGCGAGCAGATCGAGGGCGTCGCCGGTTGCCGGGCTTCCGGCGGCAGTGGCGGAATGCCCGGCGGTGCGGGCGGCGGCGATGAGCTGGGTGACACGCTGCTGCAGGCCGCCAGCGGCAGCGCGAGCAGCAAAAGCATCCGCAAGCGCGGCGGTACGTTGGGCGTTCGCATCTTTGGCGATCTCCGATTGAGCCGCGGTGCGGCGTTGCTCTTCCGCTCGCGCGGCTTCGACGGCGCGCGTCTGCGCGGCCGCATCCAGTTCCCTGTCGTGCGCATGCGCGGCCTGCTCCGCGAGCAGTGCGCGGTCCTCCCATACGTATGCGCCGCCCGCGCCAAGCGCGAGGCCGAGCACAGCAGCCGCGAGGCCTGTGATCCAGTAACCGTTCATCGGGTCATTCTCCAAGGCATGCCGCGCGCTCGGCGCGGCGTCGGGTGTAGATGCCGGTACAGCCGCTGGATGCGACCGAGCAGTCGCGACCGCCGGTGAAGCGCCACTTCAGGAATTCGTCGCACGCAGCCGGGAAATCGGCGGCCGCGTACCGCCGGCGCAGCGTCGAGCTGCGATAGCTGCCGAGGCCGGCGTTGTAGGCGAAGTCGATCACGGCGACTTTCTGGCCGTCGGTCAGCGCGTCAAAGCCCGGCGTCATCGCGCGCACCGACGACGCGTAGCCGGCGAGGCTGCTGTCGAGGATCTGCTTGCACTCGGGCAGTGTGTATCGCTGCATCGGTACGTCGGTCTCACCGAAACACACCGTCTGAACGCCGCCGCCGAGCTGGTCGGTGTACGGCGCGAGGCGCACGCCTTCGTTGCCGCCGGTGAAGCTGATCGCCGCAGCGGCCGCCGTCGCGCCGATGACGGCCACGAGCCCCTTCTTCTGTGGTCGGAACGGCATCAGTCGAACTCCGGCTGCCGCAGGTATGCGCCGACGATGCCGAGCAGGCTGATCACGCATGGCACGGCGAGCACGACCCACAGCGGCAACCGGTCGATCCACGCATCGGGCAGCGCCGACCACGCGCCACCAGCAGCCGACAGCGCCGTCGAAGCGATCAACGCTCGCACGGAGTGCCGGCGGTGCGCGGTGCGCCAGCGCCTGCTCAGCATCACGCACCCCACTTCTTGAAGCCGCCCCCGGCACCATAGGCGCCGAGCATGATCACGCCCAGCACCACCCACTTCCAGGCAACAGCCAGGACGCCCTTGCCGACGTTGAGATACAGCCGCCGCGCGATGTTCTCTTCCAACTTTGCAGCAAGCGCCTCAACATCTGCGTCCGTGAGCGTTCGCTCTTCGTTCATCGTTTTCCCCGTGAAAATCATGGCTTATAGGCCGCAAGAAATACGGTCGAGCCGTCGTTGATCTTGATGCCGACGCTGCCGTTCGGCGTGACAACGGCGCCGAACCCCGCACCGATCTTCACGTAGCTTCCGGGCCCTTTCGGCAGAAGTTGAAGGTCAATCACGGCGTCGCTTCCGTCTGCACCAATCGTTGCTGGATTGCCGGTTGCGCCGGGCTGCACATACACACGGTTCGCGCCGCTTGATCCCGGTCTGACTTCAAAGCGCAGACCCTCGCCGCCATTGAAATAGTGGTGCCCGTTGCCCACCACATCGAAGCGGGCGTCGGACTGAACGTTCGTCGTGAGCCGCGGCCCGAGCGTGCTGTTGTCGAAGATGAGCACTGGCTTGACCGGGCCGAGCGTGTTTCCATCGAGATTGAGGTTGTTTCCCTGAATGCGGGCCTGCCCCACTTCCTCGACGCCATAGCGCTCATTGCCCGTGGCATTCGAGTTGTGACATTCGATGTGGCCGTCTTCCACGGCATAGAACCCCGAACCGACGTTGTCGTTGCTGGTCGCGCCCAGCGCCCGCATCTGGGAGTTCGAATACGAAGCCATCCCCGCGAGGTTGCACCCTTGGGCTGTCGAGCCCGAGCAGTCAAGGCCGGAACCGTATTCCGCGAGATAACCACATCCCCAGCCGTTCGCGGTATCGGACGCACCGACGCTCGTGCCGCCCTGGCCGTTGATGAACGAATGGTCAAATGCCCACACGTTTACATCGCCGCCGTTCGAGACGTAGTGGCCCGGCGCATTGATATAGGAGTGATTGCGCGCGGCGATTCCGTAATACCAGTTGTTCACGCGCATGTTCGGCGCGTTCAGGATCTTCGCCCCATCAACCGCGAGGAGGCCGGTCCAGTTGTTCGACAGTCCGGGCTTCGACGGAAGGTCAAGCTGGAAGCCGCTCACGGTGCCCCACGTGTTGCCCTCAGAGCACACGATCAGGTCGAACGTTGGCGTCGCCGGCCCCGTCAGTACACAGTTCGCCGGCGTCGTCTGATTCCCAATCAGATGACAATTTGCGCCGAAAGGATGATTCAGCAGAATCTGCGACGTTGGATGATAGGTACCGTCGGCAACCTGGATTGCCACCGCTCCCAGGATGGCCCAACCCGCGATCGCGTCGAGCGCATCGTTGACCGTGGGGAAAAGCGCGCTCGGGACATTCAGCGTCACCGTCTCAAGAGCGCCCAGCAAAAGACGTTTGCCGACAGCGGCCGCTACCGCATCTTCCGCCGTATCGAAGTCGGCCAGGACGTAGATATCCCGCGCCTTGTCGAGGATCGTTCGCTCTACCGCTCCCGTGCCGAGCTGGGTGAATCCAACGAGAACGCTCCCGTTGTTTGCCAGCCAACCCTTCGAGACAGCATCTCCGTCCTGCGTAGGTGCGCCCAGTCCGGTCAAGCGTTGACCGTTCATGGGAATAGGAGCGACGGGATTGGTCTGCCCATCCTTCGTGATACAGTTCGACAGCCCGGCGGCGATGTCCTGTTCCTGCTGGAGCATCCGGGACGAGCTGATATCAAGACCCTGTGCGGCGTCCTGCTGCCAGTTGTAGAGCAGGTTGAACCTGCCCTGACCGTTAAATCCCATCGGAGCCTCCAGCGTGAATTCCGATTCGCATCTTGTATGGGCGTACACATGGGTGAACCCGTTCTACTGGGCTCATCAGTTGTGGCATTCGTGGATCGTGCAAATCGTTTTTCATTGGTGTCATCAACATCCCTTCCTCGCGTTCCTAGCGGCCATCGCCATTGGGTTGCCCGGCGCTTGGCTGGAAGAAAAAGCGAAGGCCCGCACCCAAGGCACGCGGGTACGCGTCATCGCCGATGAGGGAGCTGATGGATTGATTCGGGACGAGCGTGGCGGCCTGCGCACGACCATCGAGATACGGGAGCAACCCGGACGGGTTAAGAAGAAGATCCGCTAATTGCTGATTCAGGCGATTGCCCACCATCTGGCCGACGCGATTCGCGCCGCCCAGAATCCCGAGGCCGACCATCGGATGGCCAGCCAGCGTCGCGCCCAAAGCAGCCGCTGATTTCGCGGCGCTCCCCATCCCGCCAAAATTCGGTCCGTAGAGTTGGTTGGCAAGCCAGCCATTCGCGGCAAGGTTGTAGGCTGTATCGCTCCCGGGCGCGCGCATCGAATTGGAGATCGTCGAGCGCTGCAGGTCATGCCCGATGTTCTCCAGCGTCTGCTGCGCTGCCGGCTCGATGCCGAACTCCTGATTGCGCAGAGCGAGTCCCAACTGGTTCGCATAAGTCGGCGCGCTGATAAGGGGCGCGCCGCTCGTATTCAGTGAGCGGCCCAAGCCTCCGACGTTATTGACGATGCTTTGGCCGGCCTGCATCGAATTGATAGCGGGCGACAGCGAGGCGTATGTTTCGCGCGCCTGCCTGTATGACGGCGACACCTCGTCGAGCCAGTTCAGGTAGTCACGACGTGCCTGCCCGATGGCCGCTCGCTCCGTAGGGCCAAGCCGGGTGTTTTCTTGTGCGCTTGCCTCAAGGTCATCGAGGCCGAGCTTCATGTAATGGAGCACATCACCCGATATTTGCGGCGGCGCGCCCGGAGTTGCAGCGCGCGTCATGAGCTGCTGGAACAGAGGCGCTCCGTTGAAACCAACGCCCCCGGTCGGAACGTTCGTGTATTGCGCAGCGGCGGCTTCCGTGCCGGGAATGATGCCCCGATTGCCTTCGTTCTGAGCGATAGCGACGCCGCGCGCAAGGGCCTGCTGCATCGCCGGTCGCTCCATCAGCGATTCCAGCTCCGGCGCGACCTCATACATACCTGCGCGCGCCTGATCGTAGATCGGCTCGACGGCCGCATTGCGAGCGCGCAAGGCCGCCTCCAGGGTTGCCGGCGTCTGCGCAACTCCCGTTAATGCATCCCATCGCGCCTGATTGTTTTGTGCCTCGCGTTCCGCGAGCGACTGCGCAAAGCCCGGGATGCCGGTTCGCGCTGCCTTCTCAGTTGCAACGAGCGTCGGCGTGCCCGCAACCTGTGCGAGCGTCGGCGTAGAGCCATCGACATAGGTCGGAGCATTCCGGATGCTGCTCGCCACGTCTGCCGCTTGATTCCCGACGGCACCGGCAAGCCCGTTGCCAACGTAGGAGCGCGGACTCAGAACCGGCTGAAGAGCATTCTGGACGCCCGAAGCGGTGCGCGTTGCGATGGCTGCGCCAGCAGGCAGCAATGCACCCAAGCCCGCACCTACGCCGACATGCTTGAAATCTTGAAGGCCGGTCGACTGCATCGGATCAATCGGCGCACCGGTCGCCATGATTGCGCCGTTCGTCGCGTTGCCTGCTCCAGCCGCCAGCATGCGGCCGAGCGCGCCACCCATACCCGGCAACGCGCCGACGCCGGCGCGCACCGCATTGCCCGCGCGCATGACGCCGCCGAGCGGCAATGCCATCGGGGCGACTACCGCGACTACCTGCTGACCCGGGGTCGCGGTGCGCTCGAACTGCTGGTCGGCCGCAGCCTGCGCCGCCGTGTCGCGATTCGCGGTGTCGGTGAGCCAGTTGCCGACGGCCGAGCCCTGCACTCCGGGGACGAGATTCGCGCCCCGCGCGACGTTGCGCTCAGCGAAGTTCGCAGCGTTGCTGAACATGCTGCCAACGCCGTGCGCGGCCGCGGATGCGATATCGCCGAGATCTCCTAGCGTGCCGGGCGCTGCGCCGCCGGCGGCGAGATCGGCCGCGAGATTGTCGGAGGTTGCCGCCGGCCGCGCGACAGGTGTCGCAACGTGCGCAGGCACCGCTACCGCAGCGGGCGCTGGCGACCCCGCACCGAGCCATGCATCCACCGGATCAACAGGCGCAGACGCGGTTGCCGGCGCGGTGGCGCTCGCCCCGAGCCAGTCGTCGACGGCGCTCATTGCACCCACCCGTTCTGGAGCGCGGCCGCGGTTTTCGTCCGGAGATTCGCGGCATCAGGCTGGGTCTTGAGAAACGCCTGACGCTCCGGAGGCGTCATCTGCTGCATCTGATAGATGCGCGGGTCGTAGTTCTTGCGCCAGAGGCTTTCGAACTGGTTCAGGTTCGAGGGGTTGTTGCCGTTCTGTGCGACCCACTGGTCGGCCGCATTCGCCTTCGCCTGCAGCGCGAGTTCCTGCGCCTTCAGCTTCGGGATCACTTCGACCATCGCCTTGTTCATCATGTCCGGCGTCGGCGTGCCCTTGAGCACCGTGCTCAGTTGCAGATCGGAGCCGGTCCCGCCGAGCGCCTTCTGGTACTGCTGCGCGAGGTTCGACATGTACTTCTGGAGCACCTGCGCGTTCGCCACGTTGTCGTTGCCGAGTTGCAGGTTCGACGGCAGGTTCTTGTTGATCTCCGCGATCCGGTCGAGGCGCCCGCTCCAGCCCGGGCCGTACTGCGTCGTGCCCTGCGCGAGCGCGAGCATGTTGTCGAGCGTGTTCGCGCGGTCCGCCGACGTCGACGCCATGTCGGTGAGCGACTTGTAGCTGTTCGCGTTGTTGGTCGCGAGCGTATTGGCGGCTGCCGTCGCCCCTTGCGGTGCAGCGGCGAAGACCGGGCCGCCGGACGCTACCGACGCGCCGCGCGTCGACGCCTGCGGCTGCCCGGCGAACACCGCAGCAGGACCGTTCTCGTGCAGCATGATCGCGGTGCCGATCGCCTGCCGCTGCGCCGGATTCGTCAGGTCGACGGGGGTGTCCGGCGAAATGCCGAGCCGCGTCGAGACGTCCTTGATGTACGCCGGCGCGTTCGGCGGCGAGCCGACCCACTTCGTGATGACGCCGGACAGCGTGCCGGTGCCGGGCTGCCCCGCGTAGCTCGCGAGGTTCGCATCCATTTTCGCGAGGCCCGTTTGCATGTCCGGATAGCTCGCGACCGCGCCGCCGGGCGACACCGCGCCCGGGTTGTTGTTGCGCAGCGGGAGGGGTGCAGCAGGCGCGCCACCCGCACCCTGCGTCGCCGCGGCGGTCCGGTTCGTGACCGGCAGCGGATTGCCCTGCGCATCGACGCCCGCGTATGGCAGCGCACTGCCTTCGCCGGCCGCGTGAGCGTATGCCTGCCCCTGAGCGACTTCGGCCGCACCCGGCATCGGCGCCACGCCGGTGAACTGACCGTTCGCGTTGAACTGCGGGACGGCGCCCGCTGGCACCGTGGGCAGCCACGTCAACTGCCCCGTCACCGGGTCTTTCATGTAGCCGCCCGGGCGTCCAGAGACCGGCGGCACGTAGTTCGCCTTGAAGAGCGCCCCGGCATTCGCCTGTGCCGGATCGATACCGGCGGCGTTCGCCATTTTCGTGGCATCGGTCGGCGCCCCCCAGTTCGCGAGCATCTGGCCGTAGGCCTGCGGCCCGACGGTCGCGAAGATCTGCATCGACTCGGCCGGCGTCTTCCCGGGGAGCGTGAGTGGACCGCCATGTGCAGCGATGGCCGGCGACGCGCCAGCGAGTGCCGCACCCAGCTGCGGGCCGGTCGGCGCGCCGATGCCCGGCACCGGATACGACTGCACGCCCGGACCAGACTGGCCGCCCGTCATGCCGCCGGCGTCCGTCGATGGCGCGGCGGTGCCCTGCTGCGGTTGCGCAGCACCCTGCGGCCCGGCGCCGAACGCATTGCCGTACATCTGCGCCATCAGCTGTGCCTGCTGGCCCGCGGCGTCACGCGACATGGTCGCGCCGAGATAGCTTTTCGCGAGATTCGCGATACCGTTCAGCGGGCTCTGGCGAAACGCGACACCACCGGCCGTCGCGTTCGGCGCGTCGAGCGGCTGCATACCCTGCGAGAGCAGCGCCTGCCCGAGCATCTGCCGCTGCTGGAGCTGGATGAGGTTCTGCTGTTGATCGGGCGCGAGCGTGGCGAGCAGCGGATTGCTGAGCAGGTCACTGCCGAACGGAGAGCCTGCCATCTCACGCCCCTCCGCGGGCGAGCATCGCACCCAGCAACTGCGGATTGATCGTAGGGGCACCTTGCGCTGGCGACAGCATGGCGACCGGATTCGCATACGCTGATTGCGCCGGCTGCGACTGGATCTGAGGCCGCTGCATCATCTGCTGGAGCGCGCCGATCCCCTGCTGGGCGAGTGCAGCCCATGGCACGCCGCCCGAGTTCGAGTCCGGCATCGAAAATTGCGACGTGCCACCGGCAAGTGCGGAAGCATCCGGCGAAACGCCGGGCATCGTAAAATTCGGGTTGTAGCTCGCCTGCTGATCCGGCTGCATGGCCCCGAATCCGAAAAGAGACGACGGATACATGTCAGACCTCCAGCGCGGCGTCGTAATTCACCGCGTCATAGCCATTCGGCAGTCGCATAACGGCGCCCGGACGGATGGAGCGCACTTCGTCGGCCATGACGCCGACATGCGGCGCTCGACCGGGCGCATCCCACAGGTAGCGGAAGCGATAAAGAGGCAACCCGTTATCGGCCGTGCCAATGCGCTTCACGTCTGTTTTCAGGCGACGATCAGACATGCTGAGCGCGAGAATTCCGGCGCCCCCGAGGCCGAACAGTCCGTTCATCGTCGAATTCGAGGAGGCGACGTCTGCGTTGTAAGCATTGAGTTGCCCCTGGTACTGGTTCTGGAACGCCTGAGCGATGTTCGCGGGCGATGCCGACGACGAGGCCGTGCCGGTATAGCCCGGCACAAGCGACGCGAGCGAGCCGAGTTCGCTATAGGGCAATTGCCCCAGGTTCGCCTCGTAGCCGTACAGCGAGCCCAACTGACCCAGTACGCCCTGCTGCGCGTTCAACTGGTTGATGCCGAGCTGCTGCCCCTGCGAGATCGCGCTGTCCATCGCCTGGCTGTTGGCGAAAGTCTGGCTGCGCGTCAGGTTTCCCATCGCGTTGTCGTAGGCTTCGCTGCCCGGCGTGAGACCCTGGTTTGCAAGCTGTGCCTGCGTCATCTCGGTCTGCTGCTGTTGCTGCGGTTGCAGGTAGGCCATCTGCTGCTGGTACATGGCGTTCGTACCCTGCTGCGCGGCCTGCTGCGCGGCGTTCGGATCGATCGACTGCGTGAGCCCCTGGATGCCCGCCAGCGCCTGCTGGTTGATCGCCGTGCTATTGCCTGCCTGCGAAAGGGCCGCGCCGAGCGCCTGCGAAAGTTGCGGGCTCGCGCTGATCGACGTGTTGTAGATCGGCGCGCCCGTGTTCGGGTCGGTACCGGTCTGCGTCGTGGTCTGCGAGCCGAACGGGTTCGAATAGTTGTTGAGGTTCAGCGCCTTGTTATAGGCGGCCGTATCCTCGTTCGTTTGCGTCGTCGCGCCAGCGACCTGATAGGGATCCGGAGCTTGCGGCGCGGAACCGCCCTTGCCCCCTTCCAGCGTCGCGGGCCGGTTGCGGAACGGCGCGCGCCCGAACGCGCGCAGCGGAAGATCAGGCAGCTCGAAGTTGTGCCGCATGGGCGCCCCCATCCAGAAAGCGGCACTCGCTCGCGAGCATCCCGTACACGATCAGGTCGCAGCCGTCCGTCGCGCCCTGTCGCAGCATCCCCTCGCGGCGAAAACCCAGGTGCTCGTCGAAGCGCTGCGCGGCCACGTTGTCCGCTCGCACGAGACCGGTGACGCGCCGGCATTGCAGCTGCACGAACGGGTAGGCGAAGCACGCGCGCAGGTAGTCGCGCGTCATCCAGTGGCGCGAGCCATCGGACGCGACATGCATCAGCACGGCAGCGCCGGTGAAATAGTTGAAGACGACGCCCGCCACGAGATCGCCATCGCGCGCGAGGCCGATCGCGCTGTAGTCGCGGTATCCGTCAGGTTCGTCGGTGCGGTCCGCCACGAAGCGCATGACGCGCTCGGGCTGGTCCCAGATGATTCGCTTCATCAGGAAGTCCCTGATGCGCGGAAAGACGCACGCCATGAAAAAGACACGCAGGCATCTGCACCGCGCATCTTTTACCTGCCCGTGAGGGCTACGGCATGGAGATGGAAAACTCGATTGCGCCGAGTGTAGGCAACGGGAAAATTTCTAGAAAGAGGGGATGCGCTGCGGCTCGAACGTGAACGTCACCGACTGGATCGAGAACTGGATGCCGATCGTCTGCGTGCGCATGCGATAGGTCGCGGCATAACCAAGGCCGTCGATGCTCTGCCATTCCGTGTTGTAGCCGCTGTCGCCCTTCCATGGCACCTGATCCCATGGCGTCGTATCCCACGGCGTGCGCCGGCCGAATGAGAGCGTCGGATAGGCATCCGGAATGCTCTCGTCGAAATCGACACTGGCATCGATCTGCGGCGCGAATGGCGCGTTCGACTTCAGGATCGGCCGCATCATCTTGAAATGCTTCTGCACGCCGCGCGAACCGAAGTAATTGAAAGCCGGCTTGATGTCGCCAATGATCGCTGCTCCACCATCATCCGCGCCCACATCCGCCTGCGCCACGAAGCCGGCACCCCCGAAATACAGCCCCTTGTCCGAATAGCAGAAGCAGAAGGCATCCCATCCGGTGAAGCGGCACCATGCCGACGTGATCGTGTTCATCACATACTGGTACGAGGTCTCCGTCTCCAGCGTCGGTACGTTCAGGATGATCTTGTTGCCTTCCGGAAACAGGATCGGCTGCCAGCCGAAGTTGTCGCCGTAGACCATGACATCGCTGTTCACCGACGGCATGATCTTGTTCGTGATCGCGATCGAGGTCTGCTCGCGATCGGTCAGGAGCGCCTTGCTGAGCGGCACCAGACCGTCCGCCGTGATGAACACGACGTCGGAGCCGAACTTCTCATAGAAGCGCCGGCCGACCGGCGCGCCGATGCGAAAGCGCGCCGAGATCGAGAACGTGCTGGACTGCGCCGGATCGGATCCCTGATAGACGGCCACCTCGCCGCGCGAGGAAACAAAACAGATGTACTCGTTGAGCCCTGCCGTGTCGTCGATGTTCCACGTCGCGATGCCCTGCAGGAATCCGCCCATCAGCATCTGCGGCCCGACGTCGAACGCCGTCGCGGGGCCACTGACAGCGGAGACGCCGAGATACCACGTCCTGAACGTGCCGGCCTGCGTAAACCATAGCCGGTTGCCCCACGACGTGACGTGCACGAAGGTGCGCGGATCGACGCCTGTCACGCTCCACATGACGACGTAGGTGCCGACGGCCGTGGCGTCGCCGCCCGGGTCGCTCGCGAGTGTGAAAGTCACCGTCACATCGTCGACCACGGTCACGGTGAAGAGCCCGTTGTACGCGGTCGGCGTGGCACCGCTGAGTGTGATCTGGTCGCCGGTCGTCAGGCCGTGCGCCGCCGCTGTTACCAGCGTCGCGGTCGTGCCCGATGCGGTGATCGACGAGATGTCCTGCGCGTCGATATTCCTGACGGTGTGCCATGTCTCGCCGTCATAGATCAGCGGCCAGTCGACGCCGTTCACCATCCACAGGAACTGCGCGCCGGCGTTCTCGAAGTTCGTCGATTGCCAGCGTGAGTTCGTAAGACCGGCGATCACCGGTGCGCCGACATCAGCTTTCGCGGTCGCATCGTAGACCGAGCCGCCGGCAAGCGCGAAGAGTTTCTGCTGGGTACCGCTGCTGTAGGAGGCGAGCGTTTCGACATTGCCAGCGATCGCGGTCGCCCATCGTCCATAGCCGTTGCGCAGCGGCACCGCGCCCGGGCCGGGGAAGTAATTGTCGAGGATCACCGCATCCGTCGGCGGCATCATGTCGACCGAGTTCAGCGTATTCAGGCCGCCGACGGGCGGCGGAATCGAATCGGTCGTGATGCGCGTCGCGCGATTGGCCGGCCGGCGCATGTCAACTGCCGAAACCGGTATCCGGCACGTTCGCGGAGCCGAGCAGCACTGGCGGCTGTGCGCGCGCATTGATCGGCAGCACACGCATTCCTGCGCTTCGCGCGAGCGCCGTCTCGACGGCGCGCTCGTACTCCTCGTGCGATACGGTCGAATCGAGACCCTTGCGCATCAGGAAACGATCGAGCGCGCCAAGGATGAACAGCTTGTCCTGGAGCACCGGCGTGTCGGTGTCGGCGGCCCATGCGGTTTGCGGAACGCCGGCGGCCGACTGGCACCAGCCGGTGGAGTAATATTCCATCACGAGGCGATCCTGCGAGCCGGGAACCGGATTCACGAAGAACCGGCCATCCATGATGCGCCATCGAAGGCGTGGGCCGGTCGGGCTGATCCCGGACTTCAGGACCTGCCATTCCTGTGCGCTCAGCGGGCCGACGAGTTGCCAGCGAAACGAGCGGTCCCAGCCTGTCTGCGTGATGAAGTGGTCGACGTCGTCGGGAAACTCGTAGCTCTCGTTGCCGAACGAGAAATCGGTGTCGCTCGAATCGACGGCCGCCGGCAGATCGAGCGTGATCTGCGACGGGCTGTCGATGCTGAGGATGGTCGCTCCATACGGCAGCGCAGCGCCGCTCGCGATCATGCCCGTTTCGAGGTCCGCAGTGGTCGTCAGGTTCGTGATTACCGGCGAGCCCGCTGTCGCGTCGCCCGTAATGCCGCCGAATCCGACCAGCTGGAAGGCCCATTCCTTCCGCAGGACCTGCCATCCCTCATTCTGCCCCCCGCGTTCGGACAATTCCTCGCCAATGCGAGTCATGTGCACCAGCATCTGGCGCACCGTGTTGTCGGTGTTGCCGATCACCGTCTGAGGCTGCGGAAGACCGAGATCCGTCATCACCTCCTGAACCATCTTCAGGAGGGTTTTCTGGCCGCGCGACGAAAGCGGCTGCGTCATTTACGCCGCCTGCTGTTTCGCCGACGACTTGACCGCCTTCTCGCCCTGCGCCGCCTGCGCTGCGGCGATCTCCTGCACCTGGCGCTTCAGGTCGGCGATTTCGAGGTCGCGCTTGTCCAGTTCGACACGGAGGGCAACGACCTCGCGGCCGCCGGAGGCCTGCGCAAGCCACGACTTCGCCTGATCGCGGAGTTCGCGCGCGCCGAGCCACGTCAGCGCGCTGTCGGGCAAGCTCGACAGCTGCTCGACCGTGTGGATACGCATGCCCTTCAGCTCCATGGCCTGCGAGCGCGTGAGCGGACCCCACTGTTCGACCGGCGTGCCCTCCTGCACCTGCTCTTTCTGCGCCTGGAACGCCGCCCACTGGCGCGGGAAGCGCGTCGGGTCGGCTGGGCCGTAAGCGTCGTCGGTCATTTTCACCGGGCGGCAGATCTGTTTCGTGCGATCGCCCGGGAAGTGAATGTTGATGTAGGGCAGGTCCTTGTAGATCGGGCGCCCTTCCTTCTCGGATTCGAACTGCAGGTGAACCGGCCGCATCTCGAATTCGACATAGAGGCGGCTGTCGTCGCCGTGCTGCACGTGCAACTGGTTGCCGTGCTCGATGACCTTGGGGGTCGCGAAATCCATCTGTTTCTCCGGGAAAGAAAGGGCGGCCGAGGACCGGACGCCCGTGCCGATCAGGTGATCGCGCCTTGCGAAGTGGTGCGATTGAGCGTGATGACCGCCTGGGTGGCCGACAGCGTGACTGCCGTGCTGCCGGTGCCGAGCGTGACGCCGGGCGCGGTTGCGAACTTCGCGCCGAGCGCCTGCTTGCCGGCAACCGCCGCCGGACTGACGACGCCAGCCGCCTGCCAGTACACCGGATTGCCCGCCACCGGCGCGCCGGACACCGTCGCGATCGCGTTGCCGCCCACCTGGAACCAGCCCCACTGTCCCAAGGCGAGTTGCGCAACCGCGACACCGAGCGGTTCGCCCGTATTCGCGGTGCCGGCCCATGCAGCCGCCGAATTCACGATGGAACCGCCCGACAGCGACTGGTTGAACTGCACCACCGTGCCAGCCGCGATCGCCGTCGACGCCTTCGCGAAGACGAATTCGCCACCGCCGAGCACCGGGTCATAGCCGCGCAGCGTTTCGAACGAGAACGACTGCCGCCCGGCCCCCGTGCCGGCGACGAGATTCAGCGGGCCAGGGCCGACTGCATCGACGTCGGTCAGCTTCACGGCCCCCAGCAGCGGATCGTATGCGATGAAATTCATGATCCGCTCCTTATGCGCCGAGCACGGCTTGCAGACGGCGATTCGACACGGTCATGTTGCCGGCGAAGCCGACGAGCTTGACCATCGCGTCCTGGTTGACGGCGAACCGATCGTCGCCGATCGGCGCGAAGTTCCGGTCGGTGTGCGGCCGGAAGTAGATGTAGTCCGTGTTCAGGAACTGCATCGTATTCGTCGGCGCGCCCCCGCCGAAACCGCCGTCGAGCACCACGTCGGCCTGCATGTACTTCAGCGAGTCGAAACCCGCCTGCGCCATCTCGTCGGACGTGATCCGCTGGATCGCCTGCAACGACTCCAGATACAGCCGGTAGTAGTTGTTGTCGGCGATGATCAGGTCCGGCTTGTCCGTGCCGCGGACCTGCTGGACATAGATGCGGTTCATGTACGATTGGATGTTCGCCGAGGTCGCTGCCGCGCCGCCATCGGTCGCCGCCGAGAACGCCGTGTTGCGCCAGAACGCGCCGATCGCCGTCGATGCGTCGATACCGCCCACGACGCCCGTCGTCGGCGTCGAGCTGACGAGCAGCGCGAGGCCGCCGATCTGCCGGCCGCCGTCGGCCGTACCGTCGGAGTAGCAGTCGAGCGCGATGTTATTGACCAGCGTCTTTTCCGCGTTGCGGATGCGGCTTTCGAGCAGGTCGATGATCGCGTCCTCGCCGCTGTTCTGCAGCTGTTCGAGACCCGAGATCGAGATCGCGACGGCGGCCTGTGCGTAGTTGAACTCCGCGCCGGTGAACACGTCGGACGGCGAGATGTTCAGCGCCTCGTAACCGCTGTAGCGCTTGAACGTGCCGTTCTCGGCATATTCGAGTTCCTGGACGATCGTGCGACCGCCCGAAACGGGCTTCACGTTGCCGCGCCGGCGCAGCCGGAACAGCAGCGCATTGTTTTTCGTCACGTTGTCCGCGAGCTTGCCGGTGCGGTTTCGCAGCGTCGTCGTGACGATTTCCGTCAGGGTGCTGGACGGATTCAGAAGTGCCATGATGTCGGCTCCATTTGCGAATTCACGAGGTCACCGCGCGAAGATTCGCGCGGAGTTCATCGCGCAGGGAGCGGTCGGGATCGGCGGCGGTCTTCGAGACGGTCGCGCCCGGAGATCCACTGATCGAGACACCTGCCCTGCGTTTCGCATCAGCCTTGGCTTTCGCTTCGGCTGCCCGCTTCGCTTCGTCGCTCGCCTGCTGGCGAGTCAGAAGCGTGGAACGAACATCGGGATTGGCGTTGCACGCCATGTCGTAGGCTTCCTGCAGATCCTTCGCCACGCCGCCATTCAGCAGGCTCGCCATGACCGGGCGAACCTGCTCGAAAAACTCATGTCCGGGATCCGCAGCGAAAGCTGCGATATGGTTGTGCAGCACCCCCTGGGTTTGCTGATGCTGTTGCTGCTGCTGGGTCGCCAGAAAGCCGTTCACACGCGCAAGCTGCTGCTGCAGTGATTGCACCTGTGGATCGACCTGCTGCTGACCCTGCGCCACCTGGTTCAGGTCGACGCGAAACTGTTGCGCCAGTTGCCGAAAGAGCGCCACGCGCTGCTCAGCGTCCCCCGCGCGCAGCACGTATGCCGTCTGGAGAAGGTCGCGCACGGCGGCGATCGGCTCGCCCCCTTCCGCGCGGATCGTCGGCAGATACGGCGTGACGGCCTCCGCGAACTTGCGGCCAACGGAGGCATCCGCGCCGAGGCGCGTGATCGCGCTGTGCACTTCCTCTTCGCGGCGCGCGATGACCGCCTGCGCTTCCGGCGGGATCTTCTCCCAATGGGCCTGCTCAGTCGCCTTCCACGAAGCCGGCGGCTTTGCCTTCGCCGGATCGGTCGCCGTAGCCGCGGAAGTGTCGTGCGCGGGCGCGGCGACCGCAGTCGATTCGGTGCCCGCTGACGGCGCACCATCAGCCGATGTAGGCGCGGCGGCTGCCTGCGTCGTCGATTGCGACGTCGCGTCCTGCTGCGCCGCCTGAATATCGGCCAGATTCCGGCTCAGCTCCTCGCGCAGCGAAAGCTCACCCTCCGAGCCGCCGCTACCGTGCTCCGCCGTCTGTTCGCTGCCGCCGTCCACGCTCATCGGGAATCCCCACCTTTCAACATGAGGGCGATGCTAGGTAACGGGAAAATTCGGCGCAATGCCAGCCGGCGACGGATTCGCGCCCATCGGAGGCGCGCCGGCAGCCGGCGGGGGCGCGCCCGGCGACGGCATCTGCGGCTGGTGCGCTGCCGCGAGGCGTTGCAGGGCGCGCATTTTCGCCGCCTGTTCGGCCTGCTGGAGCAAAGGCAGCAGCCGCGGCATGAATGACCCGATCATCGCGTGCTCCGCAGCACGTCACTCGTCGCGCGCGCGAGGTCGCCGCGTACATCGAAGTCGCCGCGCACATTGTCGGGTCCCGGATTGCGGCCGCCGGTCTCGTTGCCGATCTCGATGTACCCGTTGCGCTTGAGGAATTCGCGGTGCGCGCTCCGGCTGTTGATCACCGGCACCTCTCCGGTCGCCACGTCCACTGCAATGGCGCGATACGAATCAATGTCGGGAGCGACCATGGGCGCCACGATCTTGCGGACCATCGGCGCATCGCAATGCGTCGGCAGGTCGCGATCGCGATCGGCGACCGCGCGAAAAATGTCTTCCTCGTGACCACACCGCGCGGCACATTGCAGACGATACAGAGGCATCACTGATTCTCCAGAAGGGGTTGCGCGGCCGCGCTCGACTGGGCCGCCGTCAATGTCGCTCCCGCGGCGATCTCTGCCGACTCAACCTGCGCGGCGGCCTTGATCGAGGCGAGGAGCAGTTGCAGCTGGCCTTCGAAGGCGACGCGCTGCTGTTCGAGCGTGGATTCGTTCGCCGCGCGCACCGTTTCGAGGTGTGCCTGCAGCTGCGCCTGCGTGCGTTCGGCGATCATCTGCGCCTGCCGCTCGACCATCGCCAGTTGCGCTTCCTGCTGTCGGTCGGCCGCCGCAGCACGCTCGTCGGCAGCAATCTCGGCCAATTTGCCCTGCAGCGCAGCCTGATTCTTGCCCTGCGCGATCTGGACGTCCGACTGCGCTTTCATCTGCGCCGGGTTCGGCTGCGGATTCGAAGCCGCCTGTTTCGCGCGCGCGACGAGCTGATCGACGGTCTCCTGCAGGCTCGCTTCCAGTGACTTGCCGACGGGGAACGCGCGGACCGCGAACATCAGCATCTGGCCGAGCAGCGGCACGAGCGTGGGATCGGCGTTCGCCGCCGCGGTGAGGAAGTCGCCGACCGCCTTCAGCAATTCGGTGCGGTCCGCCTTTTCCTGCAACTGGTTCATCTTCAGCGTCGAGTCGGTTTCGATGTCGAGCCGGTAGTGGCGGACTGTGGTGTTGTGCAGGAGCGCGGCCACCTCTTCCCACGTTGGCTCTTCGAACGGCTGCTTGAGATCGTCCGGCAACTCGCCGCCGAGCGCGCGGATGCGGCTCGCCACCTCTTTCTCCATCGCCGTCATCAGCGCGTAGCCGGAGATCTCGGCGAGCGTGTCGACGCTGAAATGGTTCGCCATGATTTCGGCGATGAGCGAAACAGCGTCGCGCGCGAACCGCTGCACGTCCGCCTGTATGTCCTCCAGACGGATCGATACGAAATTGGCCTTCAGCTGCTGCGCGCCATATGTCTCGTTCGGATCGCTCGCGCCCCGCACGATATCCGACATGCCGGTAATCTCGTACAGGTCCTGCTTCACCTTCTCGCGCGCGTCGTACAGCGTCAGCAGCGTCTGCGCCAGATCGGCCATCGGCAGCATCTGGACTGCACCGACCAGACCACCTTTCTCAGCGAACGCCGCCCAGGCATCCACCGGGACCAGCACGTTTTCGAGGCCCTCCGACAGCAGCCGCTCCAATCCCGGCGCGCTCGCATCGCGCACGCCAGCCGCCTTGATCGCGCGCGTGAGCAGCGTAATGCGGCTCGTGAGTTCGTCCAGCTCCCCGGCCTGATCCTGATACATCACATAGTCCGGAACCGGGATCACCGAATCGTTCGCGCCATTCGGCAGCAGCGGCCGGGGGCAGGGGAAAAAGCCCTCCAGTCCGAGCGGATCGTCGCGAACGTCCAGCGGCTCCGGATGCACGCGGCTGATCCAGATCGCGGTCATCGTGTCCTTGTCCCAGATCTCGTAGATACGCGCCTTCTTCTGGTATTCGGTGACCGCCTGCCCCTTCAGGTCTTCGGGCTCGTGATCGAGGGGCACAGCGTTGCCCTTCTCCGGACCGAATCGCTTCACGAGTTGGCGTCGCGTGAGATACGCGACGCGCCAGACGGCCGTCACTTCCTGCCACGTTCGCGCAACGGTATGTCCGAAGTCAGTCCAGTGCACATAGTCGACGTCTACTTCTTCATAGTCCAGCTCCTGCACCGGCTCACCGTCGGCGGTCACGTCCTGCGCGACGTCGTTCGACTCGTTCGCATCGGCATCGTCGTCCACCTCGAACCCCTCGCGCGCGACGTAGTCGTTCGAAGCATCCGACGCGTCGCGCCAGTGCGGCACGTATCGCAGCCAGAGCGTGCCGCGGCCGGGCAACAGACGGTCCGTGACGCACTGGCGCATGATGGCGCGAAAATCCACCTTCTCCAGCACGTAGCTCGTCGCACGCTCCAGCACTTCACATGTCACGCGCCCGACCGGATCGGCAGCCAGAAACCGACGCTGAAAATCGGGCTTCGGGTTACGCGAATAGAGCGCCGGCAGCAACGTCTGCACGTTCGACCACAGGATGTTGTAACGCGACACCTTCTCTTCGCGCACATTGCGCTCGTCCTTGTAGCGCCGCTCGATTTTCTTGCCCTTCGTTTCCCATTTGCCGGCCTGCTTCTGATAAAGCTCGATCTCCTTCGTCCAGCGATTCACGAGGGAGATTTCCGGCGTGCCGCCCTGCGGCTGCTCGATGTCGCTCATGGTCAGCCTGCGGTAAAGCCGACGGTCGCAGAAACCGTGCCGCCGATGACGATGTTCAACCCGTTCACGAACGCGAAGGGAAGCGGGATCCACTGGCCCGGCGTCGGCGTGAATTCGTCGACGAGGAGAGTGCCAACGCCGTCGGCCGCATCGTCGTAAATGGCAATCGTCGGCGTGCCTGTCGCCGCGCTCACGAAAATGCCGCCGAGCACGCCGTCGCCCGCACGAATGTTTCCGGACGCCGAGACGTGCCGGTACGAGTAGGCCTGCGTGACGTGATTCATATACGCTCCCGTTGAGCCGTAAGGTTGCTTTGCGCGGGCCAGAACACCTCTTTGGCCGTCATGTCGTGCAGGAAGCGCGGCTGCTCGACTGGAGCCTCCTGCGGGGGATTACGCCAGACGAGCGACAGATAGCGGAATGCGTCCGCCGCGTGGCTGGTCCAGTCGTGCACCGGCGTGTCAGTGAACATCTTCTTGTCCTCGTCCCACTCGCGGCGATAGGTCTTGAGCGAGTCGATGCCGAACGAACACCGCTCCTCATCGAAGTAGCATTGCTTGAGCGTCGCGCGCGCCGCCTGAATCCCGTCCTGCAGGCTGAGGCTCGGCACGATTCTCCCCTTTACGCCGAAGTCGGCCAGCTGCTCCATTGCCGAGCGTGCGGCTGCGAATGTCTTCGGGCGAGCATCGTGCGGAAGCCAGTGAGTGGCGTAGCGCCATGCAATCCGGTGAGCATGTTCGGGAAGCGACTCACCGAACGACCACTTCACGGGCTTGCCGTTCTCGCCGTACTCGTGCACGACGATCCGGCGACCATGGATCACTTCGGCGTAATGCAGCGGATCCTTGCCGGACGCCCGGTAATGGTCGATCAGCCGGATTTGCCCCCAGGCGACCTGATAGAACCAGATCGATGTATCGTCGGTGCGCCCGAGATCCCACGCGGTGAACACGGGCAGCATCGGGTCATAGGGCACCGCGCCGATCCGGCCTTCCTGCTGCGCGGCCGCCATCTCGCGCCCGTAGTACGCGCCGAGAATTGCGGCCTCAAAGCTGCACAGATATTCCTGCTCGTACAGCGCGTTGCCCTGATCCTCGCCGAACATCGAGATGTATTCGAGGCGGAACTGCTCAAGATCGGCTATCGAAAACCGGCCAGTCTTCAGGACGCTCGACACCTCCGCGAACCAGGCGGGATTGGCGCGCGCCATCTCGTACATCGCGTGCGCATGGTTCTTGCCGCGCGGCGTCGTGATGAACATCGCCCAGCCGCCGTTTTCGTCGAGGATCGGCTTCAGATAACCCCATGCGGCCGGATTCGCGAGCGCCCATTCCGACATGACCAGCCCGGCCGGCGGCGAGCCGACAAGGCTGTTGAAGTTGTCCGAGCCGACCACCTGCCACGTCGAGCCGCACTTGAGCTTGATGAACATCTCGTTCTCGCGCGTCGTCGTGCGCAGGGCTTCCGGAAACGCCTCATCAATCCGGCGCTTCCCCGTGTTGGGATTCACCGCTTCCCAGATGGCCTTGCGGGCCTGCGAGGCCTGCGGCAGCATGTGCCAGTAGGTCGCCACCCGATCGTGCGCCGCATAGCATGTCCAGTGCAGCGCGACATCGTCCTTGCCCCAGCGCCGGTGCGCGATGTCGATCGCACGCTTCCCGCCGCGGAGCATGTAATTCCACAGCCGCCCTTGATAGATACGGGGCGACCACTCGTGCGGCAGGATGATTTCGCCGCTCACTCCGGCATCTCCGGCGCGGGTTCGTTGTTCAGCTTCACGACCTGCACGGTCCCGGAATGGTTCAGGTCCGCCTGCAGCTTGTCGCCATACTTCTTCGGGGCGAGCTTCGATGCGTACCACTGGCGCGTGAGAACCTGAAGGCGGCGATGCTCGATCATGTCCGCCTCGGTCACCTCTTCGCCCCACTCCCTCGACACCGTCTTGGTCCCGAGCACCGGCGTGTCCGCGATCTCGATGCACTCCTCGGCGTAGAGGTCAGCCTGCGCCTCGCGCGCGTACGCGTACCTGGTACGAAAACCCTCGTTGTCCTTGTCCGCGAGCCATCCCAGCACCGTCTGCCGACCGGGCATATTCCGATCCTTGCAGATCGTGCGAAGGCTTTCGCCGTCGGCGATCCGCGAGCAGATCACCTCGGCGACGCGGTCGGAATATTTGCTCGGTCGGCCCATTGCTCACAGCAACTTGCGCAGCTTCGCCAGTTCGCTCACCACCTCGTGATGCGCGACTTCCAGTCCGTTGCGAACGTGGGCCTCGATGCGCTCGATCGACGCCTTCACGGCCGAGATTTCGGCCTCGGGCTCGCGAGCCGCAGCCGATACGTGGTCGGACACGAGCTGGAACACTGCTTCGAGATGCATCGCCACGCGCTGCGGCAGGGTCAACCCGATCACCTCATCGGCCGGCGGCGCAGCCGCAGCGGCGGGAGCCGGCGCGACCGCGTTCGAGGCAGCAATGTCCGGGAGTCCAGTGGATGCAGCGGCATCGGCTGCCGGACCAGCCTGCGCTTCCCCCGATTCGGGTGCTGCCGCCGGCGTGCCATCCGTGTTCTTCACGGCTTCGGCGGGATCGTCGACAGCGGGCTGCTGCGGATCACCGTCGACCTGAGTCGCGCGCAACGCCGCATCGGCGGCAGAGGTCGTAGCGGAAGTATCGCTGGGTACGGCCGCCGCAGGTGCTGCATCGATCTCCCCCACCGTGGCCCCGCCAGCCTCCTGTTCGCCCGTGGCCGCCGCCGCGCTTTCGCCTTGCTGGGCCTGCGTTTGCGGCTCAGATGCTTGCATTCCGCCGCCGCGGGTCTCGCCCAGCGCGGGGCTCGCCGTCGGCGCGTTTCCCGCATCAGCCGGCGCAGCTGCGCTCGCGTCGTCGGACATGTACAGCGGCGCGAGCGCCGCGAGTATCAACTTCAGGAGATTCGAGGATTTCATCGTTGCCTCAAGTGAAATCGGCCCGCTCCGATCGAGCGAACCGGGCGCCGAATGCGGCGTTCTGGTAACCACGGATCCATGTCAGGAGGGCAGACGAGTTCTGCGGATAGGGACAGTGGCTGACCGCCATGCCGCGTTCGAAGGCCTCGCGGCCCTCGGCGGCATAGCGTTCGATCTCTTCGCGGGAAAGCACGGGCACTCCTGGACGGTTGCCCGAAAATGGTAGGTAACGGGAAATTTGCTGAACAGGCCTACCGTCGGCGCGCCCGCTCGCAGAGCGACCGGAACCGGTCGAGGGACGCGGTGTAGCCTTCGAGTTGCCCAGTCATGATGGCGGCTCCCCAGCGCCTCGTCGCCACGTCCACGTGTCGCTCCTCTTCTCGCCAGAAGTACACGCGGCCGTTCTTGTCTGGCGCAGCCTCGCGAATAGCGCCATCCGCGACCGCGCGCTGGAGCAGATCGCGAACCCCCTCCCGGCTGCAGCCGAGCCGCAGCCGGACCGCATGCTCCGTGTACATGCGATTGAGCGCCATGCGCTGAAGAAGGCTTTCCACGGTCAGCGGCAGCGATTTCTTGAAGGCGCGCACGGCTCGCCCCTCTCAGATCTGCACGCGAGCGGACAGATCCGACACGATTTCGCTGCACCGGTCCACGCGCGCCAGCAGCGCGCGCAGCGAATTGACCAGCGTCGAATCCGATGCCATCGGATTGCCATCGGTTCCGGTGTTGCCCTTCTGTTGCGGTGGCACCAGCACGGCTTCGATGCGCTTCTCGTGCTCGGCCAGCAACTCTTCGAGCGCGCCCACCGCGGCGCTCGCGCGCTGCATAAGATCGAGCGCCTTCACCGGCGCCACCGGCTCTGCGGCGAAGGCCTCCTGCAACCTGGTGCGCATCTCGTTGCGCAGGCCCCCGATGTTCTGCTGCGCCTGCATCGCCTGCACCTGCCCCGCCGTCAGCCCGACGATATCGGATTGCCCGTACATCTGAATCTCCCTGGCGGCAAAAGCCGCCGTAATTGCTGCGATATAACGAACTCAAACTTCCCGTTCCAGCTCGCCAGATTCGAAAAAATCCCGAAGGGATTTACAGTTATCAACGAGAAAGGCATAGCACCGCAGGTATTCGGGCGTAATCCAGTCCTTCTTCGGCGCCTCAACGCCGCGGCGCTGATGCTCGGGAATAAACGCCTCCACCTCGACGCGGTCAGCGTCGAACGAGCCATCGGCGCGCCGAATGCGGCGCAACGCGCGTACACCCGTTACGAACTCCACGTCATCAACGCGATACGAGAGCCGGGTTCGATGACCCGAGCGCAATTCCACGACTACCGGACTGGGCACGAGAACAGTCAGCACCATCGTCATCGCGCCACCCCGTACAGCCGCTCGATCGTCGCGTTCAGCAGATCGATCTGCGTCACCTTCAGGATCCGCAGGTACGTCTGGTCGCCGTGCACGCCGTTCGTGCCGCGATGGCAGTCGTCAGCGCAAAGCGGTACCGTGCAGAAGTCGCCTGCCCGCTGCGCGCCGCCGTGACCCACACGCACGTGATGCACTTCCGTTCTCGACGTCTGCGTGCGGCCGAGCAGCGTGCAGCAGATGCAGGCCATCGCCGCCACGCGACCCATGTGCGCGCTCTCGCGCTTGTTCGGTCGATGGCTCATGCGGCCCTTCCAATCCACACCATGCCGCGCATCGCTGCCTCGACAGCCAGATCGGCCGCCGGCCACCAGGGGCAATCGTCCGGGTGACCGAAATCCACCTTGGCAGGAACCGCGCGCGCTGACCGCGGCAGCTCAAGCGCCGTGCGCGTGAACACGTAATGACCGGGTTTGCCCGGGCCGCCGCGCGCCGAGGTCTCGCAGCGAAAATAGCCGTCGTCGACCAGCCCGAGCGCGACGCTGCGCGCCTGCTTCGAACTCACGCCCACATGGTCCGCAATCTGGACCGCCGTCATCGCGCCGCGGGCCGCCACGAGATCGAACACTTTCACTTTGGTTGGATGCATCAGAACGGGATCTCCGATTCATCGACGAACGTCGTGCGGACCATGTCGTCGACGCGCCGCGCGGCCTTCGCTTCGAGCACCACGAACATCTGGCCCGGGTTCGCGCGGGCGAGCCTTTCGGCTTCTTTCGTCGCGGATTCTTCGCTGCCGTGCCGGAAGCGCGGCGGACGCTCACTGGTCGGCGACCAGACGAGCCAGAAGGTTTGCTTGTTCTCGGGAGTCATGATGCGTACCAGTCAACGGGCATGAGGGCTTCGCCAAGCGTCGCCACGATCGTCTGCAGGAACTGGCCGCCGGTGCGCTGCGCGTCGCGCAGGATCGCGTCGATCCACGGCCCTTTGCCGGCCGCGCGCGCCACGACGGCGCGGTAAAGCGGGAGCGGCTCGTCACGATGCTTCGGCCGGGCGCCGAACTTCTCGCCGGCCGCCACGAGCACCTCCTCGCCAGCCAGCCACCAGTCCTCGACGGCAGCGATCGCCGCCGGTGCGCAGGCCTCGGCGAGGAAGCCGGCGACGAACGCGACATACGTCGGCCGGTCGTCCTCGTCGCGCACCCGGGCCGCGGCGGCGAGCTTGTGTGCGGCGCGCAGCTGCCCGGCCGTGACGGCCTTGCCGACCCACGTGAGCACGACCGCCCGGTCCTTGCTCCGGTCGATCGCCAGCACCTTGCCGCGATCGCGTTCGAGCGCGATCAGCAGGTCGGTGAGTTCGCGCTCGCGGTTCTCCGGAGCGGAGTCTTTTTCATCGGCGGCAGCAGCGGCAGCAGAGTTATCCACAGGGTCGCGTGCGCACGCGTTGCTGCTGCTCTCTTCTGTAATCTCTGCTGTAGTCTTAACCCCGTTAACGAATGCGGGAAACTGGCGCTCGCGAATGTCGGTTTCCAGCATCCGGGAATGCTGGTTTTCCGCATTCGGTAATGCGGGTTTCTCGCATTCCCGAATGTTAGTTTCTCGCATTCGGGAATGCGACTTTCCAGCATTCGGTAATGCGGGTTTCTCGCAGTCGGGCGCGGCCGCCGCTTTCAGCAGATCCTCCAGCCGGTCGAGATCGAGCCGATAGAACATCTTGTGCTCCAGCCGGTCATGCTTCTCGTGCAATACGCCGCAGCGCTTCAGCGAGCGCCGGGCATTCTCCTGCTCGTTGCGGGACATCCCCGTCTCGGCAGTCAGCTGCGCCTGCGTCTTGAACACGCCGCGATCGTCTGTCGCCCGTTTCGACCAGTAATACAGCTGGCAGAACAGGATGGCCGCATTGATGCCGCCCAGCGGAGCCGCCAGCGCCGGGTAATACGCTACCGGATGCCCGATGCTGTCGAGGAAATCAGAAAGCCTCACCGTGAATTGCTCCACACCGGGTTCTCCAGCGCCAGCCGGATGCGCAGCACGCGCCCATCCTTCGACGCCGTGAAATAGCCATCCGCTTCGAGCGCACCCAGGTACTTTCGCGCGGCCGACTCGCTGATGCCGCACTGAAGCGCCAGCCGCGGCACGTGCACCAGCGCTTCAAGCGACGGCCTACCCGCCATCCGCGCGACCGCTAGCAGCACCAGTTTCTTCAGGCCGGGAAGCTCGAATTCCCATGCTTCTACCTCGTGGATCAGGCTCATGACGCCTCCGGCGCATACATCACCTGCATGCCCAGCTCCATCGCGATATGACGCTCCAGCCGGGCGCCCTTCGAGTTCTCGAAGCCCGGCAGAAGGCAGATCGCCTCGCAGGTCACCAGCTGCTGGATATCCGCACGCATGCACATTTCCCAGCCCAGCGTCGTGTCGGGATTGATTTCCGCCGGCTTGATCACGACGTGACCAAGCGCGCGAAGGCGCGCCGTCTCGGCGTGAAAGCGCGGAAAATTCCATTCGTGAATGCCCGTCATCGGGCCGGCGACGTAGATTCGCATGCGGGTCCTCATTGTTTGGGGCCGTGGCTTTCCGGCCCGTCATCGGCTCAGCACATTGCGCCGCCGATTGCGCCTCAAGCTCCCGCGCACCGGTTGGCGAGCGGCCACATGTGCAATATGGGAAGCACTATTTCGTGAATCGCCATGCCTCTGCGATCGCGGCCACGATGACCGCCAGCATCCAGAGGACCGGAAAGAGATCGCTCACGCCCGACCACACTCGCCCGCGCCCTGCCGCGCGCATTCGCATGCAACGCCCACTTTCCCAAGGACCGCTATCGCGTCCAGGTACGGGCGGCTCACGAGTGCGTAACCCGCGACATCGATCGCACGATCGATCTCGCCGATCAGCACGCCGCGTTGGCCGCTCAGAAACCGGCTGACTTCGGATGCATCCCACGCGAGCTGCTCGGCGGCCCGCTTTCGGTCGGGGCCAGTCAGCACCGCGCGCAGCGCGGATTCAATGTTCGGTTTCACTGTCAATCCTTAGCAAAAACGGTTGAGTGCTGTTGCGGCGCAGCACGAATACGATGGGTGTCATGCCGCTTCTGCTGCTCCGACATCGGGCGTGCACGGCGGCAGCGATTCCTGGGCGAGCTCGGGCCAAATTTGACGCCAGTCGGGGCGCAGATCTTGGCGAGGAACCGCGCCGCCAGACTCGCGGTCGAGCAGCGCGCAGAGCTTTTCGCCGAGCAGGCTGCGCATGCTCAGCGCCTTGCGGAGGTAGCCCAAACTCGTATTGCAGCGGCGAGCGAACGCAGCCTGCTCGGCGACCGGGAGGGAGTTGAGGTAAGTGCGTAGGGTGTCCATTCGACTAAGTTACCTCACGGTAAGCATATAAGCAATACCAGAAGGTTATTTACTTAATGGTAACGATTGGGTGCAATGCTTTGATGAGCAAAAGTGACGAACGCCGCGAAGAAAGACGCCTAGCATTGCTGCGGCTGAAGGATCAATTCGGGCGGGGCGGGATTGCCAAAATCGCTAGGACCATCAATAAGGAGCCGAACTATGTGTCGCGGATGCTCTATCCCCCTGACAAGCCGGGCGCAAAAGGCATTGGCGAGGATTCGGTAGTGCTCCTGGATGAGCATTTCCCGGGTTGGCAGTCGAGCGCCGGAAGTCCGGCGAATGACGCGGAACCCGGCATAGTGTTGAGCCATTCTCCAAAATCGATTGGAAGCAATGAAATAGAGGTGCCGCGCTTCGAAGCGCCCGCTTCCATGGGCTTGGGGCGCCCCACCCCCGATCAAGAAAACGTAGTTGAGCTATTGCGAGTTAGCAGTTCATGGTTGCGAAGTGCATTGCCTCATATCAGCAGTCCCGCCAATCTCGCGGTACTCCCGGCATCTGGCGATTCCATGGAGCCCACCTTTTCGGATTCCGACTTGCTCTGGGTAGATCGCGGTGTTAGGGAGATCAGGACTGAGGCCGTATATGTGCTAGCGCTGCGCGATGAACTCTATGTGAAGCGACTGCAGCGGCGTCCTGATGGCGCTATCTTGATGATTTCCGACAACAAGAGCTACGATCCTTACGTCATCGAGAACGGCGAGCGAGAACAATTCCAGGTGCTTGGGCGCGTCGTGTTTGCATGGCGCGGGAAGCGCCTGTAACCATCGGGGATGTCATGAATATCGGTTGGATTGGTGCCGGCGCCATTGCGTTTCTGTGGTGGCTAGTCTCAAAGACTTCAGAAGACAAGATCGCCGAGATCAGCAAGCGGCTAGATTGGGTGGAAATTAAATGCAACACCAACGAAGCCAACATCCTTAGGATTTTCCATCTTCTTCAAATCGAGCGCGGAGAAATTTCAGAGGAAGAAAAGTCCGCGGCACGCGATGAGTTGGAGGGGCAACTCCGTCAAATTTTCGAGCGCAACGCACATCTCATGAAGAAGAAACGATAGGAAGCTATCGAGACCAAAAAACTTACCCAAAGGTATTGCAGAAATAGTTACCCGATGGTATCTTTCACTCGCCGACTCGAAAACGCGTTGGCGAGGCGCTCACCCGATCGCCTCCACCCAAGGAGCGATCATGTACACCTTCACCATCCTCTTTCAAGACGCCGAAGTCGCATGCGCCGAAGCTGAGCGTTTCGAAGACGCGCGCGAACAAGCCATCGACGAAGCGCGCGACGGTTTCTATGCCTCGGTCCTGCCTGACTGCGAGTTCTCGGCTACCTGTGATCATGGCGTGATCGGCCGCGTTACTGGCCCGCTCTTCATCTGAGGCGCGCCATGACCACCGCTCAAGCACCGAAAGTCCAGATCGAGACCGTTACCGTCGCGCACGGTGAAACCGGCCTCGAAAACGCCGAGCGCCGCGATGTGCTGCTCACCGTCATCATCACGCGTCAACTCGCCGCGATGCTCGAACCGGTCGAGTCGATCGGCGACCTGCGCGCAGTGCGTACGCTGGTCCGCCAATCGCTGCGTAGCGCTGAGGTTGAATGCGCCGTGCGCGGCATCGACGCGCCGAACGTCCGTTTCGCGATCTTCGCTGGCCAGGTGCACTGACCATGCGACGCCTGCCCGACTGGTTTCCGCTCGCCGTGCTCGCCGCGCTGTACCTGCTCGCGGCCGGCGTCGCGCCGCCCATCGAATTCCTGATGGGGCTCGCGCGATGAAAAACGTCCTGAGTCTGCTCGCCCTGTGGGGCAAAGCGTTCGTCGTGTTCGCAGCAGTCGTGTTCGTCATCGCGACCGTTCAGCAGCTCGATGAGATCGACGTCGGTCCGGTCGTGTGGAGTCCGCGGTGATGCGCACCCTCTGGCAGATCGTCGAGGACCTCGCGAACGGGTCGCTGTCCCGCCGGGCCGCGTTCGCCCTTCTGCGCGCGAAGTTGCGCGCGGCGCGGAGACGCTGACCATGCGCTACGCCTATACCTGTCCGCGTTGCCGCATGCAGTGGTTCGGCACGCGCACGTGCGCGCGGTGCCTTCGCCTGTTCGTGTGGGGCCGGTAATGCGTCGCCCCGACACGTCCGCTGACGTCGCCCGCGAGTTCCGGCTGATGGGCTGCCGCGGCTCCGCGATGGAGGCCCTTTCCAATGAACCGCTTCGCCGCGTGCTCGAACTGCGCGCGCGCATTCGTGCCGGCCGCGAGGTTCCGGCGCCGGCCGTGCGCGATGCGAAGTCGCGCGCTGCAAACGATATCGATTAACCACCACCTCTACGAGGTTCACATGAGCGCAAGACCCATCACGGACGTACTTCGCCATATCGGCGGCGGCGTCTTTCTCGACTCGGCCAGCGACGAAATGCAGGCGCTCGTCAACGCCGTCGACACGTCTGGCAAGAGCGGCACGCTGACGCTGACCATCGCCGTGAAGAAGGCCACCCGCGGCGGCGCGATGCATATCGCCGGCAAGGTGTCCGTGAAAAAACCGGCCGACGAGCCGATGGAGGCGATGCTGTTCGCCACGCCCGAAGGCAACCTGATTGCCGAAGATCCCCGCCAGCAGAAGCTCGATCTGAAGCAGGTCCCGGGCGCTTCGGACGCTCCGCCGTCGGCGCTCAAGACGGCCTGACCTTTCCACTCAACAGGACGCAAACCAAGTCATGGAAACGAAACACGAAACGAACCTGGCCGAAACGCTCGCGCGCGAGTTGAAATCGCCGATCGAGATCGCATCGAACACGGCGGCCGCGCTGCGGCGCGTCGCCCTGCCGCCGGGCTGGACGCTCGAAGAGCAGGACGATTCGATGAAGCTGCCGGCGCCGCTCCGCAAGACGGCCACCGTGCGCCTGCGCGACGCGGACAGCTTCATCGACTACGTGAAGCGACATGGCTCGCTCACCGATTCGACGGTCTGGTGTCTGGCCGACTACGTGCAGGGCAAGATCGCATTCACTGCGATCATCAACGATCAGGGCGAGGACCCGGGCGCCGCTGCGTGGCGCGATCACCGCGCCTATTTCGCTCCCGAGTTCAGCGAAGAATGGCGGCGCTGGAACGGCAAGAACAAGCAGCCGATGAGCCAGGCCGACTTCGCTGCGTTTATCGAGGACAACCTGAAGGACATCGCGAGCCCGGACAGCGCGGGCCTGCCGAGTGGTGCCGCGATGCTCGAAATGGCGCTGTCGTTCGAGGCCACCCAGGACATGCGCTTCAAGAGCGCGATCCGGCTGTCGAACGGCGGCGTGAATCTCTCGTTCGTACAGGACGATGATGCGCAGACGCTGCAGAAGATGTCGGTGTTCGAGCGGTTCGCAATCGGTATCCCCGTCTTCTGGAACGGCGATCCGTATCAGGTCGACGCACGCCTGCGCTATCGCGTGCGCGACGGCAAATTGCACTTCTGGTTCGAACTCGTACGCACGGACAAGATCCTCGAAGCGGCGACGTCGACCGTCATCACGACCATCCGCGAGAAGACCGGCAACCCGTTCTTCTTCGGCGACCCCTTCGCCAACTAAGCGAGCAGTAACGGGACGTGCGCACCACCGAGGCACGTCGCGTGTGTTTGGCCGCGCCTGTACGGGCGGTCCTTTTTCCTCTCTTAGGAGAAGTCATGCAAATCAAAATTCCGCCGCTCGCTGAAGGCGAGATCTACCTCAGTGGCTTCGTCGATGCGAACGGCGACGTCACGCACACGATCCTGCTGCCCGGCGACAACGATGCCGCCACGTGGCAGGCGCAGATGGACTGGGCCAAGAGCATCGGCGGTGACCTGCCGACGCGTGCCGAGCTGGTGATCGCATACGAGAAGTTGCGCGACCAGTTCCAGAAGACCGCGTACTGGTCGAATACGCCGGATGACGATCCCGAATATTCCGGCTGGGCCTGGTTTCAGTACTTCCACGACGGCAGTCAGGGCGACGGCCGCCAGGGCGGCGAGTTCCGCGCCCGCGCCGTCCGCAGATTGTCGATTTAACCCTTCGTCTATTTCAACGGAGCATCGCAATGACGATCACGCTTCAGGCCATCGAGAGCGAACATGCCCGGATCGCCGCCCTGATCGAAGAGTTCAAGCGGCAGCCGCAGGCAACCGAGATTCGCATCGCCGCAGTCACGATCCCACTCGCCGCCGGCGAACGTCTCGCCGGGTCGATCCTGAACGACGACGGCACGCTGAGTCACTACGTGATTCTGCTGCCCGACGAGGCCGAGTCGGTGAACTGGAAGGATGCGCTCGCATGGGCCGTTGAACACGGCGGCGAGCTGCCCACGCGGCGCGAACAGTCCCTGCTGTTCTCGAACACGAAGGACGAATTCGAGGCGGCCTGGTACTGGTCCGGCGAGCAGCACGAAGAGAACTCCGGCTGGGCCTGGTATCAGAGCTTCATCACCGGCTACCAGAGCGGCCACGGCCAGCGCCACGAGTTCCGCGCCCGCGCCGTCCGCAGATACACACCGCCGCGCAAGGTCTGATCATGGCTACGATCGACAGCCTGATGCGCCGCACTGTGGAGGCGGGCGAATGTCTCGAATTCACCGGCCACATCTGCAAGGCAGGATACGGCTTGGTCTGGCATGAGGGAAAGAATCGTCTCGCGCATCGCGTGTCGTTCGAGTTGCACAATGCGCCGATCACGGAGAAGCAGGATGTCATGCACTCCTGCGATAACCGCAAATGTATCAACCCTGCGCATTTGAGTCTGGGATCGCGCAGCGAGAACCTTCGGGACATGTTGGCCAAAGGCAGGGGAAGACACTGCTTTGGTGAAGCGCACCCGTTCTCGAAACTTACGAGCGACGCTGTTGCGCAGATTCGCAGGGAATTTCAGCCATATAGCCGAACGCACGGTGCAGCGGCGCTTGCGCGCAGGTTCGGCGTCACGCAAGGTGCCGTGTCGTGCGTGTTGCGTGGCAAATCCTGGAAACAGGCCTGATGCAGGTCGCGAACTCCTATTTCGGGCTGCTACGGCAGGCGAGCGCCAGCCATCACGACCGCGCGCTGCTCGCGAACGTTGTGCGCGGCCGCGGCCGCGCTGTCGATGCGGCGTTCACGAAGACCTATCGAGGTAGTGCGTGACGGCCTATTACAACGAATTGGACCCGTACTGCGCACAGTGGCTGCGCAACCTGATCGCCGCCGGGCATATCGCCGCTGGCGACGTTGACGAAAGGAGCATTGAGGATGTCCGACCCGACGACCTGCGAGGCTATACCCAGTGCCATTTCTTCGCCGGCATTGGAGTCTGGTCATTCGCCCTGCGCATGGCTGGCTGGGACGACTCTCGACCTGTTTGGACCGGGTCTTGCCCCTGTCAGCCGTTCAGCATTGCAGCCGTCGCTCACGAGCGAGCTGGTTTCGACGACGAACGACATCTGTTCCCTGCCTGGTTTGATCTCATCCGCGAGTGCCGACCTGTCGTTTGCTTTGGCGAGCAGGTTGGAAGCCGCGATGGCCTCACTTGGCTCGACAGTGTTTTCGATCAGTTGGAGTCGGAGAGCTACGCCTGCGCTGCGGCAATTACCAGTGCAGCTGGTGCGGGCGCGGACCACATCCGAAATCGGCTTTACTTCGTTGCCAACTCCATGCGCGCGGGACGGGAAGGACATCACCCGATCGAACGCATTTCTGTCACAGCGCAAACGGCATTCGCCGAGTCTCGCAACGCGGCTGCTCGACTCAGGGCACTCATGGAAGGTGATTACAGCGGCCTATTGCCTGGCGATGAATCTTCCATTGCAGTGGAACGCTGTCGCGCCCGCGGCTACGGTAACGCGATCAACGCGCGCCAAGCATCAATCTTCATCGCAGCAGCCGACGAAGCCCTGACCGCCTGACCTGCAAGGACCCAACCATGGACAAGAAATACGGCGGCTACACGGCCGCAAAACTGCGCGAGTTCATCGAGTGCAGCGAGACCAATAGCGAGAGCATCGACGTGGTCGCCGGAGACGACTGCACGAGCGCGGCGGTCATCCGCGACTTGCTCGAGGAAGTCGATACCCTGCGCGAGGCCGCAAAAGGCGCTGCGGTAATCGCCAACACGGCCGGCGCGGAAATCCGCGATCTGCGCGCCGCTCTCTCCGCTCCCGCAGAGGCGACACAAGCTGTAGCGGTGCTGGGCGGCTGGGCGCAGGGCGTCGAAGCTGTGGCGAAGTTGCTCGACAAAAAGGCCGACGACTACGCGCAGCAGTACGGCCACGACGACATGGGCTCGCTGTCGTTCGGAACCGGCGCGCACGCCGATGCAAAGCGCGACTACCACTGGTCACTGATCGAGCTGGCCGAGGAAGTGCGCGCCATGCTCGCCGCCGCTCCACAGGCTCCAGTAGCAGATGCTGCGCGGGGAACGGATGCGCCAACATTGACGCGCGCTGCGGCTATGGCCGCGATTGACGACTTCGAAATCGTTGGAGAAAACAACGACTCGCGCGAACCGACCGATGAGGACCGGTTCATTTTGAGCGAGTTCATCGCGCACTGCTTCGGGGGCTATCACGCCCCGGCGCAAGCAGATGTTGAGCGGGCCGAACCGGTGGCTGATCGCGTGTCAAACGTCGCTATCGTGGTCAAAGACCTTATCGAAACCTTGATGCTCTGGAATGGGCAGGCGTCAGCGGGGCTTGACGTGAACGGACTTGCTGGCTTGCGCGACGAGCTGAACGCCCTCTGCGAGACCGCTCCCGCGCAGCAGGCGGTAACGCCGCAGACTCTGCTGGATCTTGCGCAAAACGAGGCCGAGAACGCTTTGAAGCGTCAACGCACGCGCGAGCTCAGTGAGCGCATTCAGCAGCGCGCCGCATCGCAAGGAGCCAAGCCATGAGCGCGGTCCGAGTCTGCGCAATCCGCGACATTGAGTGCTCACGCGGCTGCGGCACTGGTGCATGCAAGCAAGAGGAGAAAGCCATGACCAATGAAACGGTGAAGGACGACGAGCTGGTCGCGGCGTTAGTAAGGTCGTGGGGAGAAATCAGCGCAGAGATGTACGCCCGCATGACGCCATATCAGTTCTACGGGGCTGGATGGAGTGCTGCTCTCGCTGCGTTGCAAGTCGCGGCGGAAAACGGTGAACGCGCGAAGTTCGAGGCGTGGTTTGATAATCGCCCCGATGAATATGGTTTTCTTCCCGACCCGCATCCTGTTCGCGAAGATGGGACCTATGAATGGGGCTTTAAGCAAGAAATGTGGGAATGCTGGCAAGCCCGCGCCACCGCACCGCAAGCCACGGTGGAGGGCAACGAGCGGGAAGAGCCATTCCCGTATCAGAAAACGTTCAATGCCATTGCTGCAGCGACTACCGGTTATGAGTCGGGCCACGTTGGAATTTCAGTCATCAAATTTCGGGAGGCGTTTGGCGATACTCGCGCAGCAGTAGCGCAAGCCGGTGCGACCGGGGCGCACGACGCACAGGACGCAGCGCGGTATCGTCGATTCCGGCGGTGGCACCCGCGACTTCAGACTTCCTACTGGACCGGGCAATGGTGGGAGCCGATCTACGGCGAGAAGATGGACGCCTGCGTCGACAGCTTGGATGAAGTGCTGCAGCCGACGCCTCACGCCGCCCAGCGCGACACCGGGCCGCTCGAAACGGGAGAGGCGGGATGAAAAAAGTATTTGACACGCCCGGCTGCAATTTCGAGGCGGCCAGCGAAGCCGAGGACTGGTGTCGCGAACGCAACATCGCCGTCGGATCCATCCAGCGCGGGTCGCCGCGCGGCCTTCTGTGCGGGCACTACTCGATCGCGAAGTGGCGCAACCTCAACGATGCGGAGCGCCGCGAACTCGACGGCACCATGACCGGCGATATGCGACGTGGGCCGGTCGTCGTCGAGCTGCGCGGCGAAGAGTCCGACTATCCGATTGTCGAGCCAGAGGAAGAGGAATGAGCGAACTGATCGCATCCCCTCCCTCAATGATCGGCGAGCGCGCACTGACGCTGAAAGAGGCGGCTGCGTTGCTCCGCGTCTCCTACGACACAGCATGGACGAACCGCGTGCAGTGGGGTTTTTTCAAGGCAGGCCGCGTCTGGCGCGTCTGGCCCAACACCTTGCGCGAGAGGCTGCAGGGGTACAATCCGCCTCTGACCGGCGCGGGCGGAAAGGAGAAGGAAGCATGTCAATCCGCAGGCGCAAAGGCTCTGACGCCTGGTTCATCGATTTCCGCACGCCAGGCGGCGGCCGAATTAGACAAACTGCTGGCACAACCGATCGAAAGGAGGCGCAGGAGCTACACGACAAGCTGAAGCATGAAGCATGGCGCGTCGCGAAACTGGGCGACAAGCCCAGGCGCACGTTCGATGAGGCCGCGCTCCGTTATCTCAGGGAGCAGGCTGGCAAGGCCGACTATAAGAGCAAAGTGAGGCACGTCAAGTACTGGCGCAGCATTTTCGGCATTCGTGCGCTCGATACGATCACTCGCGACGAGATTCTCACGACACTCCCCGACCGGGCATCGCAGAAAGGTTGCGACAAGGTGCTCACGCCATCAACGCGCAATCGGTATCTGGCCACAATTCGCGCCATGCTGAACGACGCCGCCGGAGATTGGGAATGGCTTGAGCGCGCGCCGAAACTCACCACTGCGAAAGAGCCTGCGGGACGAATACGCTGGATCACGAGGGACGAAGCTCGGCGTCTGCTCGCCGCGATAGATCTGGACTGGATGCGGGATATCGCGGCCTTCGGGTTTGCAACCGGCCTGCGCCAGTCGAACATCATCGAACTCGAATGGTCGCAGGTCGACCTTCAGGCGCGGCGGGCATGGATTCATCCGGATCAAGCCAAGGCGCGCAAGTCGATCGGCGTGCCGCTGAACGCGGAGGCGGTAGCGATCGTTCGCCGGCAACTCGGGCTTCACGAGCGGTATGTGTTCTCGTGCGGCGGCGTAGCGCCATGGTACTGGGACACGAAACGCTGGATGGCGGCCTGCAAACGTGCCGGCATTGAGCGCTTCAGGTTCCACGACGTGCGGCACACGTGGGCGAGCTGGCACGTCCAGGGCGGCACGCCGCTCAATCGCCTGATGGAACTAGGGGGCTGGGCGAGCTACGAGATGGTGCTGCGGTATGCCCACCTCGCGCCCGACCACCTGAAGCCGCATGCGGATGCAGTGCTGATGAGCACAGAGGCTGGGGCGCCGCGACTCGTCGCGGTGAAATAAAAAAGCCCAGAGCAGGGCACGCTCTGGGCGCAGTGTCCGCCGGATTTTTGGGGCGCACTGGCGTTTAGGTCAGTTGGCGCTGCCTAAACGCTTGAGGTACAACGTTTTTTTGGTGGGCCGGGTCGGATTCGAACCGACGACGGGATTTCTCCGGCGGATTATGAGTCCGCTGCCTGCAACCAGCACGGCGTCCGGCCCAACAACAAAAAAGACCCGGTCTTGAAAAGGCCGGGCCTCATTGACGACAGGCCGACATACTACACGAACGCAGCCGGCCCCGCCATCGCGCGCGCTCAATGCGCGCGCATCATCGCCTGTCAGTTGCCTTCCAGGAACGACTTCAGCTTGTCCGAGCGGCTCGGGTGACGCAGCTTGCGCAGCGCCTTCGCCTCGATCTGGCGAATCCGCTCGCGCGTCACGTCGAACTGCTTGCCGACTTCCTCAAGCGTATGGTCGGTGCTCATCTCGATGCCGAAGCGCATCCGCAACACCTTCGCTTCGCGCGGCGTCAGCGAGTCGAGCACGTCCTTCACGACGTCGCGCATGCTCGCATGCAGCGCGGCGTCGGCCGGCGCGACGGTGTTGTTGTCCTCGATGAAGTCGCCCAGATGCGAATCGTCGTCGTCGCCGATCGGCGTTTCCATCGAGATCGGTTCCTTCGCGATCTTCATGATCTTGCGGATCTTGTCTTCCGGCATCTCCATCTTCTCGGCCAGCGTCGCCGGATCCGGCTCCAGACCGGTTTCCTGCAGGATCTGCCGCGAGATGCGGTTCATCTTGTTGATCGTCTCGATCATGTGAACCGGGATCCGGATCGTGCGCGCCTGGTCCGCGATCGACCGCGTGATCGCCTGGCGGATCCACCACGTCGCGTACGTCGAGAACTTGTAGCCGCGCCGATATTCGAACTTGTCCACGGCCTTCATCAGGCCGATGTTGCCTTCCTGGATCAGGTCGAGGAATTGCAGGCCGCGATTCGTGTACTTCTTCGCGATCGAGATCACGAGACGCAGGTTCGCCTCGGTCATCTCGCGCTTCGCCTGGCGCGCCTTCAGTTCACCGGCCGCCATCTGGCGGTTGGTTTCCTTCAGGTCCTTCAGCGGCAGCACGACGCGCGCCTGCAGATCGAGCAGGCGCTGCTGCTGTTCGCGGATCGCCGGAATGTTGCGCGACAGCACCGCGCTATACGGATGGCCCTCGGCGACGATGCGTTCCGACCAGTCGAGGTCGGTCTCGCTGCCGGGGAAGCGGGCGATGAATTCCGAGCGCGGCATGCCGCACTTGTCGACGACGGTGTGCAGGATCTGACGCTCGACCTGGCGCACTTCGTCGACCTGCGCACGCAGCGTGTCGCAAAGGCGCTCGACGGTACGCGCGGTGAAACGAATCGACATCAGCTCGTTCTGGATCGTTTCCTGCGCCTTCAGATAGGACTTCGACTTGTAGCCTTCCTTCTCGAACGCGCGGCGCATCTTGTCGAACCATTCGCTGATCAGCGCGAACTTCTCCAACGATGCGCGCTTCAGCGCCTCGAGCTGCGCCGCGTTAGCCGTCGCCTGCGCGGTGCCGTCATCCTCTTCTTCTTCCTCTTCCTCTTCTTCCTCGGCTTCCTCGGCCTCGTTCTCGATCTCTTCCGCTTCCTGCGCGGAGAAGCCGTCGGTGTCCTCGGCGTTCGGATCGATCAGGCCGTCGACGAGTTCATCGACGCGGATCTCGTCGTTCGCGACGCGCTCGGCCATCGCGAGGATGTCCGCGATCGTGGTCGGGCAGGCGGAGATCGCCATCACCATGTGCTTCAGGCCGTCCTCGATCCGCTTCGCGATCTCGATTTCGCCTTCGCGCGTCAGCAGTTCGACGGTGCCCATCTCGCGCATGTACATCCGCACCGGGTCGGTCGTGCGGCCGAACTCGGAATCGACGGTGGACAGCGCGACTTCGGCTTCTTCCTCGACCTCGTCGTCCGACGACGCCGCGGGCGCGTTGTCGTTCAGCAGCAGCGTTTCGGCATCGGGCGCCTGCTCGTACACGGCCACGCCCATGTCGTTGAACGTGCTGATGATGCCTTCGATCGCCTCGGTCTCGGTGAAGTTGTCCGGCAGGTGGTCGTTGATTTCAGCGTACGTGAGGAAGCCCCGCTCCTTGCCGAGCTTGATCAACGCGCGCAGCTTCGAGCGACGCTCCTCGAGTTCCTCGACGGTGCCGGGCTGCGTGGACGCGAACGCGTCCTTCAGCAGCGCCTTCTCCTTCGCACGACGGTCGCGCGCACGGGCCTTTTCGCCCTTGCCCGTGACAGGCGTGCTCTCTTCGCTCTGGTTTGCGTCGTCATCGACGGATACTTCGTTCAGCTTTTTCGTCATGGAGTTCGCCGTACCGGCTGTAGTCTCGACTCGCGGCTGCTGGACAACAGCCTCTTGAACCGTGGATACTGGAGCCTCGCGCTCTGCCGCATCGTCCGCGACGGCAGGCACTAGCCTTGCACTACTCGCACCGGACCGCTTCGTAGCCGGTTGGGTGGCGGCCTTCGCCGCACGCGCTGGCGCCGCTCGCGCGGCCGAAGCTGCCTGGGATCTCTTCCGGGCGACAGGCGCGGTGCCGGCAACAGACGTCTTTCCTGCGGAACTGGCGATTTTGGCCTCCGTGACCTTGCCGGTCGGCTCCGTCGAGCCCTTGCCTGTCGCCTTTTTTCCGCCCGTAGTCTTTGCCATTGCGATTCCGCCCTTACTGGAAACTGGATTGCCCGGAAAAACAACAAACACAACAACAAACCGCTGAAAACCTTTTATTTTAGCACGCGCGAAAAACCCTCTTCCGCGCGGTCGCGCCTACAGCCCGAGCTGGCGTTTCATGTCCGCCCGCGTCTGGTTCAGCGCCATCAGTTCGGCCAGTTCCTCGGGCGTGTGCCGCGATTGCCGTGACAACACGTCGAGCCGTTCGCAGCATGCGTCGTACCGCATCTTCAGGATTGCCGCAGTCAACTCTTCGCTGACCAGCCGCTCCTGCTCGCGCCGCTCCTCGATTACCGCACCGTCTTCTGGGTTTTTCATCAGCAAATCCCGGACATTTTCATCATAGTCCAGAATTTCGCGAAAAATCTCCTCGAAGGTCGGGGCGTTCGCGCCGTTGCGCAAAAGGTCAGACAGCAACTGGAACTCGGCCGAGTCGCCCAACGCGCGCGCGTGCGTCGTCACTTCCTCGAACAGTTCGCCGTGGCGCGTCAACGTGATCAGCGCCTGTTCGGCTTCCTCATCGAGCTGCGCCGCAATCCTCGGATGCATCACGAGGTTGCGGAGTGCCTTGCGCTCGATGCCGGTCACGAGATGCCGATCCTTGCGCGCCGGCGCCGAGCGGGCCGCGGCCGCGATCCGCGCATCGACTTCGCACAGCGCCGCGACTTCGTCGAACGGCACGTCGAGCCGGTCCGCGAACATGTGCATGATCTGTGCGCGCAGCGCGTTGGCCGGCAGCGCCTGCAACAGCGGCTTCGCGTCGAACAGCGCGCGGGCGCGCCCTTCCGGCTGGTCCAGTTCCTTGCCCGCCAGCACCTCGTTCAGCATGAACTGCGACAGCGGCATCGCCCGTTCGACCTGCTGCGAGAACGCCTCGGAGCCGAACTCGCGGACGTAGCTGTCCGGATCGTGCTCCGTCGGCAGGAACAGGAAGCGGATCGTCCGGTTGTCGGCCGCATGGGGCAGGCACGCGTCCAGCGCACGCCGCGCCGCGCGGCGACCCGCCGCGTCGCCGTCGAAACTGAAGATCACCGTATCGGTCTGACGCATCAGTTTCTGCACATGAATCGGCGTGCATGCGGTACCGAGCGTCGCGACGGCATTCTGAAAGCCGAGTTGCGCCAACGCCACCACGTCCATATATCCTTCGACCACCAGCACATAACGCTGTTCGCGGATCGCGAGCCGCGCCTCGAACAGCCCGTACAGCTCGCTGCCTTTGTTAAATAGCGGCGTTTCCGGCGAATTCAAATACTTGGGCTCGCCGCCGTCGAGCACCCGGCCGCCGAAGCCGATCACCTGCCCCTTGACGTTGCGGATCGGGAACATGATCCGCTCGCGGAACCGGTCGTAGCGGCGTGCCTGGCCTTGCGCGTCCTGTTTTTCGCTGACGATCACGAGACCGGATTCGACGAGCGCGTCGTCCCGATAGTCGGTAAACGCGGATTCCAGGTTCTGCCATCCATCGGGCGCGTAACCGAGTCCGAACCGCGCGGCGATCTCGCCGGTCAGACCGCGCTTTTTCAGGTACTGGATCGCGTTGGGCGCGCCGCGCAACTGCTTGCGGTAGAAATCGCACGCGGTCTGCATCACATCAGACAGCGCGGTCGCCACCGACTTCGACACCGCCGGAGCCGGCCCGCCGGCCCCGCCGTAACCGCCGCCGCGTAGCGGCGAAGGCTCCTGCGGCACCGTCAACCCGACCGACTGCGCCAGTTCGTTGACGGCCTCCGGAAAGGTCAGGCCGGCGTGCTCCATCAGGAAGCCGATCGCGGTGCCGTGCGCACCGCAGCCAAAGCAGTGATAGAACTGCTTCGTTGGACTAACGGTAAACGAAGGGCTCTTTTCGTTGTGAAACGGGCAGAGCCCCATGAAGTTCGCGCCGCCCTTCTTCAACTGCACGTAACGACCCACCACGTCGACGATATCGACGCGGTTCAGCAGATCCTGCAGGAACGAATGCGGAATCATCGACGCGTGCGGGAGCGGCAGCGCCCGGCCGCGCGAGCTTGCCCGCCTGCCCGGCGGACGCCGCGCGGCCGGAGCGGCTTACTTCGCGAGCGCAGCCTTGACCAGCGCGGACACGGCGGTCATGTCGGCGCGCCCGGCGAGCTTCGGCTTCAGCACGCCCATCACCTTGCCCATGTCCTGCGGACCCGCCGCGCCCGTCTGTGCGACGGCCGCCTGCACTTCGGCCGCGACTTCAGCCTCGGTCAGTTGTGCCGGCATATAGGCGGTCAGCACCTCGACTTCGGCGCTCTCGTTGCTGGCGAGGTCCGTGCGTCCCGCGGCCTCGAACTGGCTGATCGAATCCTTGCGCTGCTTGATCATCTTGTCGATCACCGCCGTGATGCCGGTGTCGTCGAGCGTCACGCGGTCGTCAACTTCACGCTGCTTGATCGCCGCGAGCAGCAGCCGAATCGTGCCGAGACGCCCCGTTTCGCGCGCGCGCATCGCCGCTTTCATGTCGTCGTTGATCCGGTCTTTGAGGCTCATCATTCACCTGAAAATGCTGGGGTTGCTGAACGCCTGGACGCACCAGGCGAGGGGGCCGCGCCGTCGTCCATCCGGACTTCGGCCACCGTCGGCGCATCAACGCAAAAACCCGCCTGGAAACAGTTCCAGGCGGGTCGGCGCAAATTTGTCGTGGTGGCGGCCACACCAGAGAGGCAGCGCCGGCTGGCGGCGCGGCCGGCTTATGCATTGCCGCGGTTCGAACCCGGGGCAATGCCGAAAATCAGTAGAGTTTCTTCGGCAACATCTGGCTGCGTAGGCGCTTGAAGTGGCGCTTTACGGCAGCAGCCTTCTTGCGTTTGCGCTCGGCCGTCGGCTTTTCGTAAAACTCGCGGGCACGAAGTTCGGTCAGCAGGCCGTTCTTCTCGATCGTGCGCTTGAAGCGGCGCATCGCAACTTCAAAAGGCTCGTTTTCTTTTACGCGGATGGTCGTCATTTTCCAATAACGGATCGGGGGTAAAGAGGTTGGAGTATAGCAGACGGATTGCACAAAGACAGCGAGGCGTCAAGGCCGTCGCGCGTACGCCGCAGCGGCCTCGCCGGCCGCGACGCCGGATGCCCACGCCCACTGGAAATTGTAGCCGCCGAGCCAGCCGGTCACGTCGACCGCCTCGCCGACGAAGTACAGCCCCGGCACCCGCTCGCTCATCAGCGTCGCGGAAGACAGTTCGCGCGTATCCACGCCGCCGCGCGTGACTTCGGCCTTCCGGTAACCTTCGGTGCCGGTCGGGGTGAGCGTCCACTGCGACAGTCCCTCACCGATCCGGCGCAGCGTCTTGTCAGGTAGATCGGCAAGGCGTGCGTCCGCGCGCACGTCGTGCGTGTCGAGCCACACGTGCGCTAGCCGCGTCGGCGTCCATTCGGCGAGCAGATTGCCGATCTGCCGCTTCGTCGACGCTTTCGCGTCGATCAACTCGGCCGGCGCGTCGCGGCCCGGCAGCAGATCGATCCGGATCGGCTGGCCCGGCTGCCAGTAGCTCGAAATCTGCAACACGGCCGGGCCGGACAGCCCGCGATGGGTGAACAGCAGATCCTCGTCGAATTCACCGCCGGTGCGCCGGTCGCCCGTCGCGATCCGCACGTCGAGCGACACACCCGCCAGCGCCGCATACGGCGTCCAGTCGTGCGGCGCGAACGTCAGCGGCACCAGCGCCGGCCGCGTATCGACCAGCTTGTGGCCGAACTGCTTCGCGATCCGGTACGCAAAATCGGTCGCGCCGATCTTCGGGATCGACAGGCCGCCGGTCGCGATCACCAGCGCCCGGGCGGCGATCGTCCCCGCCGACGTCCCAATGGTGAAGCCGCTCGTATCCGACCGGCTCACCTGCTCGACGACGACCGGCCGCCGCCATACGATCCGCCCGGCGTCGCATTCCGCGCGCAGCACGTCGATAATCGCGTCGCTCGACTGGTCGCAGAACAGTTGTCCCTTGTGCTTTTCGTGCCAGGTCACGCGATGCTGGCGCAGCAGCGCGAGAAAGTCGCGCGGCGTGTAACGCGCGAGCGCCGACCGGCAAAAATGCGGATTCGCCGACAGGTAATTCGCCGGCCCCGCGTGAAGATTCGTGAAGTTGCAGCGCCCGCCGCCCGAGATGCGGATTTTCTCCGCGAGACGCGGCGCATGGTCGATCAGCACGACCCGGCCGCCCTGCTGGCCGGCCACCGCCGCGCACATCATCCCGGCCGCTCCCGCGCCGATCACGGCGATGTCGAAAGATTCCATGGCGCGCATTGTACCTGCCCGCCTGCCGGCCTCCGGCCGCACTGCTATACTTTCGGGCTTGCCTACACTTTTCGCGTCACGGGCGGATTGCGGCGAATAGCCGGCCAGTTCGGACCCGTTACGCGCCAGATCATGCTCGTTCTCGGCATCGAAAGCTCCTGCGACGAAACCGGCCTCGCGCTCTACGACACGGAGCGCGGGTTGCTCGCGCACGCGCTGCACTCGCAGATCGCGATGCACCGCGAGTACGGCGGCGTCGTGCCGGAACTCGCGTCGCGCGACCACATCCGCCGCGCGCTGCCGCTGCTCGAAGACGTGCTCGCGAAGAGCGGCGCGGCGCGCGCCGACATCGACGCGATCGCATACACGCAAGGACCGGGGCTCGCCGGCGCGCTGCTGGTCGGCGCGAGCGTCGCGAACGCGCTCGCGATGGCATGGAACCGGCCGACGATCGGCATCCATCATCTGGAAGGCCATCTGCTGTCGCCGCTGCTCGTCGACGAGCCGCCGCCGTTCCCGTTCGTCGCGCTGCTGGTGTCGGGCGGCCACACGCAACTGATGCGCGTGACCGACGTCGGCGAATACGAAACGCTCGGCGAAACGCTCGACGACGCCGCCGGCGAAGCATTCGACAAGACCGCCAAGCTGCTCGGCCTCGGTTATCCAGGCGGCCCCGAAGTGTCGCGGCTCGCGGAATTCGGCACGCCGGGCGCGGTGGAACTGCCGCGTCCGATGCTGCATTCGGGCGACCTCGATTTCAGCTTCAGCGGGCTCAAGACCGCGGTACTCACGCACGTGAAGCGGCTCGGCACGAACGTCTGCGAGCAGGACAAGGCGGACCTCGCGCGCGGCTTCGTCGATGCGGCCGTCGAAGTGCTCGCGGCCAAATCGATCGCGGCGTTGAAGCGTACGAAGCTGAAGCGGCTCGTCGTCGCGGGCGGCGTCGGCGCGAACCGGCAACTGCGCGAAACGCTGTCGGCCGCCGCGAAGAAGCGCGGCTTCGACGTTCACTACCCTGACCTGTCGCTGTGCACCGACAACGGCGCGATGATCGCGCTCGCGGGCGCGCTGCGGCTCGAACGCTGGCCGGCGCAGGCAATGCGCGATTACGCGTTCACCGTAAAGCCGCGCTGGGATCTGGCGTCGCTCGCACGCTGATGAAATAGCCGCATCGGCGATCGCCCAAACGACAACGGCCGCCTCGAAACGAGGCGGCCGTTTTTCGTTGCGCCGCGCGGCAGCGCGGAAAGCTCAGACCGCGACGCGCTTGTCGCGCTCGATCACTGCATATGCACTGTGATTGTGGATCGATTCGAAGTTCTCGGCTTCGAGCACATACGCGGCGACGCGCGCATCAGCGTTGAGCCGCACCGCGATGTCGCGCACCAGGTCCTCGACGAACTTCGGATTCTCGTACGCGCGCTCGGTGACGAACTTCTCGTCCGGCCGCTTCAGCAGCCCCCACAGCTCGCACGACGCCTCTTCCTCGGCGATCCGGATCAGGTCCTCGACCGGCAGATCGTCCGCCAGCTCGGCATTGATCGTCACGTGCGAACGCTGGTTGTGCGCGCCGTACTGCGAGATCTTCTTCGAGCACGGGCACAGGCTCGTGACCGGCACCAGCACCTTCAGCCACAGCCGCGTCGCGCCATCGCGCGCGTCGCCGGTCAGCGTCACTTCGTAGTCGAGCAGGCTCTCGACGCCCGACACCGGCGCCACCTTCTTCACGAAGTACGGGAACGACACCTCGATGCGCCCGGCCTGCGATTCGAGCTTCACGAGCATCGCCGTGAGCATCGTGCGGAACGCGGCCGGATCGAGCGGCGCGCGATGCGCTTCGAGCAGCGCGACGAAGCGCGACATGTGCGTGCCTTTCTGATCGGCCGGCAGATGAACGTCGAGGTTCCACGTTCCCACCGTCGGCTGCGCATCGCCGGTCGCGGTGCGCACCGTCAGCGGATGGCGCACCGCCTTCACACCGACGCGCTGGATCGGAATCTGGCGGGTATCGACGGAGCTTTGCACGTCCGGCATCACGAAAGCCGGGTTCATCTGGTTCATGTTGTTATCCTCTCGGCGCGCGCCGCAGCGGGGCGCGCAATGACGAACGCCGGCATGAGCCGGCGTTCGCTGGCGGGTCCGACGGCCCACCGGGTTCGACTGGAAGCTGGCAGTGCAGCGGCAACCTCGACCGCCGCATCGCGCTCACGCGACGCGCATCACCGACTTGCCGGTTGCGCTGGCCGCATGATCGAGGAAGCGTTCGCGAATCGACTTCGCGATCCCTGCCGCATCGAGCCCACAGCCTGCGAGCAGCTTCGCCGGATCGCCATGGTCGATGAAGCGGTCGGGGAGGCCCAATTGTAGTACGGGCTTGATAACCCCACTTTCAAGCAGGGCTTCGACGCACGCGGAACCCGCGCCGCCCATCACGCACCCTTCTTCGACCGTCACCAGCGCGTCATGCGTTTCCGCGAGACGGCGCACCAGCTCCGCGTCGATCGGCTTCACGAAGCGCATGTTCGCGACGGTCGCGTCCAGTTCTTCCGCGGCTGCGAGCGACGGCGCGACCATCGTGCCGAACGCGAGGATCGCGATGCGCTTGCCCGCGGGCGCCGCGCTCTCACGACGGACTTCGCCCTTGCCGAGCGGCAGCGCGGCCATCTGCTTGACGGTCGCGACGCCGGTGCCCGCGCCGCGCGGATAACGCACGGCGGTCGGGTTCGGCTGCTGGAGCGCGGTGTACAGCATCTGGCGGCATTCGTTCTCGTCCGATGCGGCCATCACCGTCATGTTCGGGATGCAGCGCAGGAACGCGAGGTCGTATGCGCCCGCGTGCGTCGCGCCGTCCGCGCCGACGAGGCCCGCGCGGTCGATCGCGAACACGACCGGCAGGTTCTGCAACGCGACGTCGTGGATCAACTGGTCGTACGCGCGTTGCAGGAACGTCGAGTAGATCGCGACGACCGGCTTCAGCCCTTCGGTCGCGAGGCCGCCCGCGAACGTGACCGCGTGCTGCTCGGCGATGCCGACGTCGAAGTAGCGGTCCGGGAAACGCTTCTCGAACTCGACGAGACCGGAGCCCTCGCGCATCGCCGGCGTGATGCCGACCACGCGCGAGTCCAGTTCCGCCGCGTCGCACAGCCACTCGCCGAACACCTGGGTGTAGGTCTTCTTGCTCGGCGTCGTCGACGGCTTGATGCCTTCGGCCGGGTTGAACTTGCCGGGACCGTGGTACAGCACCGGGTCCGCCTCGGCGAGCTTGTAGCCCTGTCCTTTCTTCGTGACGACGTGCAGGAACTGCGGACCGCGCAGCTCCTTGATGTTCTGCAGCGTCGGGATCAACGAATCGAGATCGTGGCCGTCGATCGGCCCGATGTAGTTGAAGCCGAATTCCTCGAACAGCGTCGCCGGCACGATCATGCCCTTCGCGTGCTCTTCGAGCTTGCGCGCGAGGTCGAGCATCGGCGGCGCGACGCGCAGCACGCGTTCGACGCCGGCGCGCGCGGCCGCGTAGAAGCGGCCCGACATCAGGCGCGCGAGGTGGCGGTTCAGCGCGCCGACCGGCGGCGAGATCGACATGTCGTTGTCGTTGAGGATCACGAGCAGCGGCACGTCGTCCTCGACGCCCGCGTTGTTCATCGCCTCGAACGCCATGCCGGCGGTCATCGCGCCGTCGCCGATCACGGCGATTGCCATCCGGTTCTCGCCTTGCAGCTTGCTCGCGACCGCCATGCCGAGCGCCGCCGAGATCGACGTGCTCGAATGCGCGGTGCCGAACGTGTCGTAGTCGGATTCGTCGCGGCGCGGAAAGCCCGAGATGCCGCCGAACTGGCGCAGCGTGGGCATCTGGTCGCGGCGGCCGGTCAGGATCTTGTGCGGGTAGGTCTGATGGCCGACGTCCCAGACGATGCGATCGCGCGGCGTGTCGAACACGTAATGCAGCGCGATCGTGAGTTCGACCGTGCCGAGGTTGGACGACAAATGGCCGCCCGTCTGCGACACGCTGTCGAGCACGAAGGCCCGCAGTTCGTCGGCAAGCGGTTGCAACTGGCGGCGATCGAGGCGGCGCAGGTCCGCCGGGTCGTCAATGGTTTTCAGCAAGTCGTACATCGTCGTTCCATGTCAGGAAAACTGGCGTCCCCGCACTTCTGCCGCTCGCTACTTCCCTTTCGCGCGCGTTGGCGGGTTTTGCGCATTCAACTCACCCGGTTCACGACCAGGTCAGCGAGTTCGGCGAGGCGCTGCGCGAGCGCGCCGAACGGTTCGAGCGCCGCGTGCGCGTCCGCGCGCAACTGCTGCGCGAGCGCACGGGACGCATCGAGACCGATGATCGACACGTAGGTCGGTTTGCCGTCCTTCGCATCCTTGCCGGCGGTCTTGCCGAGCGTCGCGGAATCGGTGGTGACGTCGAGAATGTCGTCCACCACCTGAAACGCGAGGCCCACCGCCGCCGCATAACGGTCGAGCGATTCCAGCGCATGCGCGTCGGCGACCGTGCCGGCCAGCGCGCCCATCCGCACCGAGGCGCGCAGCAGCGCGCCGGTCTTCATCCGGTGCATGGTTTCGAGCTGCTCGCGGCTCAGCGCATGGCCGACGCTCGCGAGGTCGATCGCCTGGCCGCCGGCCATCCCGACCGACCCGCTCGCGAGCGCGAGTTCGCGCACGAGCTTCGCCTGGCGCGCGACGTCGAGCACGTCGGACGTCAGCGTGATGAAAGCCTGCGACTGCAGCGCGTCGCCGACCAGCAGCGCGGTCGGTTCGTCGTACTGCACATGCACGGTCGGCTTGCCGCGGCGCAGCGCGTCGTCGTCCATGCACGGCATGTCGTCGTGGACGAGCGAGTACACATGGATCATTTCGAGCGCGCACGCGGCCGCGTCGAGCGCGCCGGGCTGCGCGCCGGTCAGTTCGCCGGCCGCGTGGCACAGCAGCGGCCGCACCCGTTTCCCCCCGCCGAGCACCGCGTAACGCATCGCATCGTGCAGCGGCGCGGGGACCGCGTCCGCTGCCGGCAGATAGTGTTCGAGCGCGGTTTCGACCCGGTCCAGCACCAGCCGGGTCCATTGTTCAAATGTCATAGATCGTCGTCTCCGCGTTGCGCGGAACTGCCTGTCGTCGTATTGAGGGGTACGGGCCGGAGCGTTTCGCCGTCGAGCACGCGCACCTGTTGTTCCACCTTTTCGAGCTGCTGCTGGCAGAACCGGACCAGCGCGGCGCCCCGCCGATAGGCGGCAAGCGATTCTTCGAGGCTCAGGCTGCCGCTCTCCATCCGCGCAACCAGCCCGTCCAGTTCGGCCAGTGCGGCTTCGTAGCTGTCCGGCAACGGCCCGCCGTCCCCGCCGTCGGTCCCGCTGCCGGCCCCTTCACCCGTTGCAGCACGGTCTTTCGTTGCGGATTTGGCCATCAGTCGTCGCATATTTGAAACAAGGCGGACATTCTACGGCAAAAGCGCCAAGTCCGACCCGCTCGCCAGCGGGTGTCCCCTGCCCACCACACGCGCCCACGCCGCGAGCCCGCCGGGACGCGGGTCGTCGCCCCTGGTCACAAATCCGTAATTTTGACAGGAATCAGTGACTTAGTTACCCCCGGGAGGGGTAAACGGGTATAATCGCCGGTTCCCCTAAATCGAATCTTCGATGGTTGGGTTGTTCACTGCTTTCACGTCTTCACGGGAGTGGGAATGTCCAATCTGAGCAATGCATTGCAGCTGAAGTCCGTCCACAGTCAGCTGCCAGTCACGGCTTACTTTGACGATGCGCTACTGAAGCGCGAAATCGCAACACTTTTCCAGCAGGGTCCTCGCTACGTCGGGCACGAACTGATGGTGCCCGAGGCAGGTGATTATTTTGCGCTGCCTGGCGAAAACGAAGGCCGCGTGCTCGTGCGCAACCAGCAATCGAAGGTGGAACTGCTTTCGAACGTGTGCCGTCATCGCCAGGCGATCATGCTGAACGGCCGCGGCACCGCGCAGAACATCGTCTGCCCGCTGCACCGCTGGACCTACGACCTGAACGGCGAGCTGCTCGGCGCGCCGCATTTCGCGGACAAGCCCTGCCTGAACCTGAACGCCACGCCAGTGCAAAACTGGCAGGGGCTGCTGTTCGAGGAAGGCGGCCGCGACGTCGCGCGCGATCTCGCGCGGCTCGGTCCGGCGAAGCATCTCGACTTTTCGGACTTCATGTTCGATCACGTCGAAATCCACGACTGCAACTACAACTGGAAGACCTTCATCGAGGTCTATCTGGAGGACTACCACGTCGTGCCGTTCCACCCCGGCCTCGGCAACTTCGTGTCGTGCGACGACCTGAAGTGGGAGTTCGGTGAATGGTATAGCGTGCAGACGGTCGGCGTCCACAATCATCTCGGCAAGCCGGGCAGCCCGGTGTACCGCAAGTGGCACGACGAAGTGCTGCGCTTCCGCGGCGGCGTGCCGCCGGAGTTCGGCGCGATCTGGATGGTGTACTACCCGAACCTGATGATCGAGTGGTATCCGCACGTGCTCGTCGTGTCGTGGCTGATTCCGCGCGGCCCGCAAAAGACGACGAACGTCGTCGAGTTCTACTACCCCGAGGAAATCGCGCTGTTCGAACGCGAGTTCGTCGAGGCGGAGCGCGCCGCCTATATGGAAACGGCCGTCGAGGACGACGAGATCGCCGAACGGATGGACGCGGGCCGCCGCGCGCTGTTCGACCGCGGCGAGTCGCAGGTCGGTCCGTACCAGAGCCCGATGGAAGACGGGATGCAGCACTTCCACGAATTCCTGCGGCGCGAGCTTGGGCCGATCTGAGCGACGCGGTTCACGCCGGTCGCAGCAAGGAAAGACGGGCTTCGGCCCGTCTTTTTGTTTAGACTGACGGCATCGCTTCGAGCCGCGCCGGCCTCGCGTCGCCGGCCCGCGCACGTCCAAGGAACCCGTCATGCCCCACACCCACTACACCACGCTGATTTCCGCGGCGAATCTGAACGAACGGCTGGCCGCGGCCCCCGGCAGCGTGCTCGTGTTCGACTGCCGGTTCGATCTCGCCGACCCGGCCGCCGGCGAAGCCGCGTATGCGGCCAGCCATCTGCCGGGCGCGCACTATCTGCATCTGGACCGCGACCTGTCCGGCGCGAAGACCGGCGCGAACGGACGTCATCCGCTGCCGGACCGCGCGGCGCTCGTCGCGACGCTCGCCGCGCGCGGGCTCGGCGAAGGACAGCAGGTCGTCGTCTACGACGCGCACGGCGGGATGTTCGCCGCGCGGCTGTGGTGGCTGCTGCGCTGGCTCGGCCACGATTCGGTCGCGCTGCTCGACGGCGGCCTGCCCGCGTGGCAAGCGGCCGGCCTGCCGCTGACGCACGACGTGCCGCTCGCCGCGCACGGCAGTTTCAAGGCCGGCGCGCCGTTGCAGGTGACGGTCGATGCGCCGGTCGTACAGCGCAATCTTTCGACGCACGAACTGACGCTTGTCGACGCGCGCGCGGCCGACCGCTATCGCGGCGAGAACGAAACGATCGATCCGGTCGGCGGCCACATTCCGGGCGCGCTGAACCGCTTCTTCAAGGACAACCTGGCGTCGGACGGCCGCTTCAAGTCGGCCCACGCGCTGCGCGACGAGTTCGGCGCGCTGCTCGGCGGCAAGACGCCGGAGCATGTGGTGCTGCAATGCGGGTCCGGCGTGACCGCCTGCCACAACGCGATCGCGATGGAGATCGCCGGTCTGCATGGCGCCGCGCTGTATCCGGGATCGTGGAGCGAATGGTGCGCCGACCCGGCGCGGCCGGTCGCGACCGGCCCGCAGCCGTAACACACGCTCCTAACACACGCCCCTAACACACGCGTCCCCGCCCCGCGCGGCGTCACTCGACGCCGTGCTCCCTGAACCACGCGATCGCGCGCCGCCAGCCGTCCTCGGCGTCGGCCTTCCGGTAACTCGGCCGGTAATCCGCGAAAAACGCGTGCCCCGCGTCGTCGTACACGACGAATTGCGAGCCGCGTCCGCGCTGCGGCCCCTGCGCGATCGCCTGCTTCATCTGTTCGAGCGTGTCCTGCGGGATGCTCGAATCCTGTCGCCCATACAACCCGAGCACCGGCGCCTTCAGATTGCCCGCGAGATCGAGCGGATTCGCGGGCGTCAGCGCGGTATGGTCGCCGGCGACGCGGCCGTACCAGGCGACCGCCGCCTTCACGTCCGGGTTGCGCTCCGCATAGAGCCACGCGATCCGCCCGCCCCAGCAGAAACCGTTCACGCCGAGCCGCTTCAGGTCGCCGCCGTGCTCGCCGGCCCACGCGACGGTCGCGTCGAGATCCTGCAGCACCTGCTGGTCCGGCACCTTGCTGACGATCGCCGCGTTCAGCTGCTGGATCGTCGGATACTGCGACGCGTCGCCTTCGCGCACATACAGGTCCGGCGCGATCGCCAGATAACCGAGTTTCGCGAAGCGGCGGCACACGTCCGCGATGTGCTCGTGCACGCCGAAAATCTCGTGGACCACGACGATCACCGGCAGATGGGTCTTGCCGCGCGGCTGCGCGCGGTACGCGGGTACCAGCGCGCCGCCGGACTGGAACGCGACCTCGCCGGCTTCGAGGCCGTCGCTGTCGGTATGGATGGTCTGCGCGGAGACCGGCAGCACCGCGGCGGCAAAGCCGCTGCCGAGCGCGGCCTTGATGAACGTGCGCCGGTCGAACGGCACGTGCGGCACGAGACTATCGACATCGGGTTTCAGCATGCAACGCTCCAGGAGAAAAACGCCAATCGGATCGGGCGCGGGAGTGCGACATGACCACCCGCGAGACGCTCAATGCAGCTTCACGCGCGGCAGCGTGGTGCGGCGCAGCCAGTGCGCGAACGTATCGAGCACCATCCGCGCGTAGCCGTGCAGCGCCGCGATGTGCAGCCGGTACAGCGACATGTACATGAAACGGGCAAACAGCCCTTCGATCAACATATTCCCGCCGATCAAGCCGCCCATCAGATTGCCGACCGCGCTGAAGTGCCCGAGCGACACCAGCGAGCCGAAATCGCGGTACGTGAACTCCGGCAACGGCCGCCCTTCGAGCCGGTTGCCGAGCGCGCGCAACAGGAAACTCGCCTGCTGATGCGCGGCCTGCGCGCGCGGTGGCACGTTGCGCTCGTTGCCGGGCCACGCGCACGCGGCGCAGTCGCCGAGCGCGAATACGTTATCGTCGGTTTCCGTTTGCAGCGTGCGGCGCACGACCAGCTGGCCGATCCGGTTCACCGCGAGCCCGTCGAGCTGCGACAGCACCGGCGGCGCGGTGATGCCCGCGGCCCACACGGTCAGGTCCGCGCGCACGCTCTTGCCGCTCGCGGTGCGCACGACGCCCGGCGCGACCTCGGTCACGCGCTCGCCGGTCAGCAGGCGCACGCCGAGTTTCACCAGCAGTTCGGCCGTCGCGGACGACACGCGCTCCGGCAGCGCGGGCAGGATGCGCAGCCCGGATTCGATCAGCACGATGCCGACGTCGTGGCGCGGGTCGAGGTTGTGCAGCCCGTACGCGGACAGCACCTGCGCGGTATTGCGCAGTTCGGCCGACAGTTCGACGCCGGTCGCGCCGCCGCCGACGATCGCCACCTGGATGCGCGGCTCGGCCGTGCCGGACCCGTCGTGCTGCACCGGCTCGGACACCTGATGGTCGGCGCGCATGCAGGCCGCGATCAACCGCTTGCGGAAGCGTTCGGCCTGCGCGACGGTGTCGAGTGCAATGGAATTTTCGGCCGCGCCCGGCACGCCGAAGAAATGCGTGGTGCTGCCGATCGCGATCACGAGCGTGTCGTATTCGAGCACGCGCGGCGGCAGCAATTCGACGCCGTCGTCATCGAGCACCGAACCCAGCGTGATCCGTTTCGCCGCGCGGTCGAGCGACTTCAGTTCGCCCTGCTGGAATTCGAAGCCGTGCCAGCGCGCCTGCGCCGCATACGGCAGTTCCTGCGTGAACGGGTCGAGACTGCCCGCCGCGACCTCGTGCAGCAGCGGCTTCCAGATATGCGTCTGATAACGGTCGACCAGCGTCACCGACGCGCGCGGCTGCCGGTGCCGCCCGCCCGCGCCGCCGTAGCGGTCGCCCAGCCGCGTCGCCAGCTCCAGCCCGCCTGCTCCTCCTCCCACCACGATAAAGCGATGCATAGACTCTCCGTGCATGTCGATCGGCGATGTGGCGGCCCGCGCCGCAGCGTGCGGGCCGTGAAGCAATGTCGGCGGACGGGGCGCGACGGCAGGCCGTGTGGTCCGCGTGAATCCGATGCATGGACACCGTCAGGACACCGGCGCGACCGTCCGCGCGACGGCGGCCTGCCGCGCACGTCGCGTGCCGCGCCGCGCGTCGTCAGTGCGCCTCCTCCCAGTTCGCGCCGGCGCCGACCTCCGCGACGAGCGGCACCTTCAGCTTCGCGACCGAGCACATCAGCTCGGGCAGACGCTTGCGCACGTCGTCGAGTTCGGCGTCCGGCACTTCGAGCACCAGTTCGTCGTGAACCTGCATGATCATCTTCGTGCGAACGCCGGTGTCGTCGAGCCACTTCTGCACCGCGATCATCGACAGCTTGATCAGGTCCGCGGCCGTCCCCTGCATCGGCGCGTTGATCGCCGCGCGCTCGGCCGCCTGGCGGCGCGGGCCGTTGCCGCCGTTGATCTCCGGCAGCCACAGCCGGCGGCCGAACACGGTTTCGACGTAACCGCGCTCCTTCGCGATCGCGCGCGTCTCGTCCATGTAGCTCGCGACCCCCGGATACCGCGCGAAATAGCGGTCGATGTAGACCTTCGCCGCGTCGCGCGTGATGCCGAGGTTCGACGCGAGGCCGAACGAACTCATCCCGTAGATCAGCCCGAAGTTGATGACCTTCGCGATGCGGCGCTGGTCCGAACTCACTTCGAGCGGCGTCACGCCGAACACCTCGGCCGCGGTCGCGCGGTGAATGTCGTCGCCGCGCGCGAACGCCTGCAACAATGCTTCGTCACCCGAAATATGGGCCATGATCCGCAGCTCGATCTGCGAATAGTCGGCGGAAATCAGCTTGCTGCCCGGCGGCGCGATGAACGCCTCCCGAATGCGCCGGCCTTCGGGCGTGCGCACCGGAATGTTCTGCAGGTTCGGATCGTTCGACGCGAGGCGGCCGGTCACCGCCACCGCCTGCGCATAGTTCGTGTGCACGCGGCCGGTGTTCGGGTTCACCATGCGCGGCAGCTTGTCCGTGTACGTCGATTTCAGCTTCGACAGACCGCGATGTTCGAGCAGCAGCTTCGGCAGCGGATAGTCCTCGGCGAGCTTCTGCAGCACCTCTTCGTCGGTGGACGGCGCGCCGCTCGGCGTTTTCTTCACGACCGGCAGTTGCAGCTTCTCGAAGAAGATCTGGCCGATCTGTTTCGGCGAGCCGAGATTGAACTCGCCGCCCGCGAGCGCATACGCTTCGGATTCCAGTTCGATGAGCCGCACCGCGATCTCGCTGCTCTGCTGCGCGAGCTTGCCGGTGTCGATCAGCACGCCATTGCGCTCCATCTTGCGCAGCACGCGCGACGTCGGAATCTCGATGCTGCGGTACACATAATCGAGGCCCTTCTCCGGCGCGATCTGGGGATACAGCGCGAGATGCAGTTGCAGCGTGATGTCCGCGTCCTCCGCCGCATAATCGGACGCCCTGTCGAGCGCGACCTCGTCGAAGCCGATCTGCTGCGCGCCCTTGCCGCAAATGTCCTCGTAGCGGATCGTCTTGATCCCGAGGTGGCGCAGCGCGAGGCTGTCCATGTCGTGGCTGCGGTGCGATTCGAGCACGTACGATTCGAGCAGCGTGTCGTGCTCGACGCCGTTCAGCGCGATCCCGTAGTTCGCGAGCACCTGTTCGTCGTACTTCAGATGCTGGCCGACCTTCTTGTGCGCATCGCTTTCGAGCCACGGCTTCAGCCGCGCAAGCACTTCGTCGCGCGGCAGTTGGTCGGGCACGTCCGGACCGCGATGCGCGACCGGCACATAAGCGGCATGCCCCGGCTCGACCGAGAACGACAGGCCGACCAGTTGCGCGACCATCGGATCGAGCGACGTCGTCTCGGTGTCGAACGCGGTCAGGCCGGCCGCCTCGATCTTCGCGAGCCACGCGTCGAACTGCTCCCACGTCTGGACCGCTTCGTAGTGACGCGGCGCGTCGATCAGCGGCGCGGGCTCGACCGACGCATCCGGCTCCGGCGCGTCGCCCGCGGTCGCGGCCGGCACCGTCTGGTCCGCTTCGTTCAGTTCGCGCAGCCACGTCTTGAAGCCGTGTTTCGCGAAGATGTCGCGCAACTCCTCGCGCGCCTCGGGCCGCGTCGCGAGCGAACCGTCGATGGTCTCGACGTGCGCGGTCAGATCGCACGCGGTCTCGACGGTCACGAGCTTCCGCGCGAGCGGCAGGAATTCGAGCGCATCGCGCAGATACCCGCCGACCGCCCCCTTGATCTCCGCCGCATGCTCGACGATGCCGTCGAGCGTGCCATACTGCGCGAGCCACTTGACCGCCGTTTTCGGGCCGCATTTGTTGACGCCCGGCACGTTGTCCACGGTGTCGCCGATCAGCGACAGGTAATCGACGATGCGCTCCGGCGGCACGCCGAATTTTTCGAGCACGCCGGCGCGGTCGAGCGTCTCGTTCGTCATCGTGTTGATCAGCGTGACCCGGTCGGTCACGAGCTGCGCGAGGTCCTTGTCGCCGGTCGACACGACCACGTTCATGCCGCGCGCCTCGGCTTCGCGCGCGAGCGTGCCGATCACGTCGTCGGCCTCGACGCCTTCGATCATCAGCAGCGGCCAGCCAAGCGCGCGCACCGCGACGTGGATCGGCTCAATCTGCGCGGCGAGCGGCTCGGGCATCGGCGGACGATGCGCCTTGTAATCGGGATACCAGTCGTCGCGGAACGTCTTGCCCTTTGCATCGAACACGCACGCGCTATACTCTGCCGTAACCTCTTTGCGCATACGGCGCAGCATGTTGATGATCCCGTATAGCGCGCCCGTCGGTTCGCCGTCCGGTCCGCGCAGGTCAGGCATCGCGTGGTAGGCCCGATAGAGATAACTCGAACCGTCGACCAACAGCAGGGTCTTACCTTCCAGCGTAGTTTCCAGGCGTAGTTCTTCAGGCATTATGGACAAGAGAAAAGTGATTCCGAGTCTGCGTTCGCTCGCAGATCAAGAGCGCGCAACGGCCAAGAAGGCGCGCGCATCGTGGCAGATGTTCACGATTATGGCAGAGTTTATCGAGGCGACCGAGTACCTGTCCGAGATCCGTCCGGCCGTGTCGATCTACGGTTCCGCCCGCCTGAAACCGGAGTCGAAGTACTACCAGCTCGCGACGCAGATCGCGCGCAAACTGTCCGACGCGGGCTTCGCGGTGATCTCCGGCGGCGGCCCCGGCATCATGGAAGCGGCGAACCAGGGCGCGCACGCGGGCAAGTCGCCGTCGGTCGGCCTGAACATCGAATTGCCGCACGAGCAGTCGGGCAACCAGTGGCAGGACATCTCGCTGCGGTTCCGCCATTTCTTCACGCGCAAGGTCACGTTCGTGAAGAACTCCGATGCGGTGATCGTGATGCCGGGCGGCTTCGGCACGCTCGACGAACTGGCCGAAGTGCTGACGCTGATCCAGACGAAGAAGTCGCGCCACGTGCCGATCATCCTGGTCGGCGGCGAGTTCTGGAAGGGGCTGCTCGGCTGGTTCAAGGACGCGCTCGTGCCGATGGGCCTGATCAACCCGGAAGACATCAATCTGATGCAGGTGATCGACGAACCGGACCAGGTGCTCGAAGCCGTGCTGAAGTTCTACGAGGACAAGGGCGAGGAAGGCGAGCCGCCGGCCGGCACGCGCGCCGACGAAGACCGGATGTTCTATCTGTGATTTGCCGGTGCGGGCGGGGCGGCGGTTCATGCCGCCGTGCCTGCTCCGCTGCGCGTGTGCGGCCCGCTATTTAACGCTGCTTTCCGGCGCGTCGAGTCGCGCGTCCGCCCTGGCGCGCTCCGTAATGGTCGCGTAACGGCCGGCCACGACACTCGCGTCTTTCTCGAACTCGCGAATCTTCGCCGCCATGTCGCGCGGCTCGGCACCTGCTGGTGCCGGAACCCCGCGCCTCTTTCCTGCGTTTCCCTTTCACGCGCCGCCGTTCGCGTTCGGTCGGATTGCGGGTACGAAAAAATCGTTTTGCCCCTGCCGCCGTTCGGCGCTACGCTCGCGGATTGCGTCAAGAGACTCAGCGAGACACCGCTCCATGAACCCGGAAATCGCCCCGCCCGCCCCGCATTCGCCGGATCGCGCGCACCCCGACGAACCGCTGCATACGCCCACCGTCCGCGAGCTGTTCGCGGGTTTCCTCGGCCTCGGCTTCACGTCGTTCGGCGGCGCGCTGCCGCTCGCGCGCCGCGCGATCGTCGAGCAGCGCCGCTGGCTGTCCGCTCCCGAATTCACCGATCTGCTCGGGTTATGCCAGTTCCTGCCGGGCGGCAACGTGATCAACCTGTCGGTCGCGATCGGCATGCGCTTTCACGGCTGGCGCGGCGCGCTCGCCGGGCTGCTCGGGCTGATCGCGGGGCCATCGCTCGTCGTGGTCGGACTCGGCGTGCTGTACGAGCGCACCCAGAACGACCCGCATATCCGCCATCTGTTCGTCGGCCTCGCGGCCGCGGCGGCGGGGCTGCTGATCTCGATGGCGGCGAAGATCCTGCTGCCGCTGCGGCGCGATCCGGTCGCGGCGGTCATCGCGGCGCTCGGGTTTGTCGCGATCGCGGTGCTGCGCACGCCGCTCTTGCCGACGATGCTGGTGCTGACGCCGCTCGGCATCGCGGCGGCCGCGCGCGCCGCGCGGCGCGAAGGAGGCGCGCGATGACCGCCACGCTGATCGCGCTCGCGCTGATCTTCGGCCAGTTGTCGCTGCTGGCGTTCGGCGGCGGCAACACGATCCTGCCGGAGATGCAGCGGCAGGTCGTCGACGTGCATCACTGGATGCCGGCGCGCGAGTTCAGCGCGCTGTTCGCGCTCGCGCAGGCCGCCCCGGGGCCGAACATGATGATCGTCACGCTGGTCGGCTGGCACGTGGCCGGCTGGGCGGGGATGCTGGTCACGTCGATTGCGAAGTTCGGGCCGTCGTCGCTGGTGACGATCGCGGTGCTGCATGCGTGGGACCGCTTCAAGGACCGGCCGTGGCGACGCATCGCGCAGCGAGGGCTCGTGCCGGTCACGGCGGGGCTCGTCGCCGCGAGCGCGGTGCTGATCGCGAAGGCATCGGATCCGGGCTGGATCGCGTGGGCGATCACCGGCGTCTGCGCGGTGCTTGCGTTCAGGACGAAGATCCATCCGCTCTGGCTGCTCGGCGCGGGGAGCCTGATCGGGCTGACGGGGTTCGGGCAGTTTTGATGATTGAAGCAGGGCGTTGCCCTCTTTCGGCATGCGCCCGATCGCGCGACGTCGATATTCATTCCGGCATGTCGCACGGAACAGCGAACGCGGCGTAAAAAACGCCGCGCTCGCCACCCGTCACTGAAACGCCACCTCCGCGAAACTCCGCAGCTTCCGGCTATGGAGTTTATGCAGTCCGTTCGTGCGCAGAATCTCCATCGCCTTCACGCCGATCTGCAGATGCTGATCGACCTGCGCGCGATAAAACTGATCCGCCATCCCAGGCAATTTCAGTTCGCCGTGCAGCGGCTTGTCGGACACGCACAGCAGCGTCCCGTACGGCACGCGGAAGCGAAAGCCGTTCGCGGCGATCGTCGCGCTCTCCATGTCGAGCGCGATCGCGCGGCTCTGCGACAGCCGCTGCACCGGCTCGCGATGATCGCGCAGTTCCCAGTTGCGGTTGTCCACGCTCGCGACGGTTCCCGTGCGCATCACGCGCTTCAGCTCCGTGCCGTCGAGCTGCGTGACCTGCGCGACCGCGCGCTCCAGCGCGACCTGCACTTCCGCGAGCGCCGGAATCGGCACCCACAGCGGCAGGTCCGCGTCGAGCACGTGATCCTCGCGCACGTAACCATGCGCGAGCACGTAGTCGCCGAGCCGCTGCGTATTGCGCAGGCCCGCGCAGTGGCCGAGCATGATCCACGCATGCGGGCGCAGCACCGCGATGTGGTCGGTGATCGTCTTCGCGTTCGACGGCCCGACGCCGATGTTCACCATCGTGATCCCGCTGCCGTCCGCGCGCTTCAGGTGATACGCGGGCATCTGCGGCAGCCGCGCGGCCAGGGTGCCTTCGTCCGCCTGCTCGCCGAGATTCGCGTTATAGGTGACGACATCGCCCGGCTCGACGAACGACGTGTACTCGCTGCGATACGCGCGCAGGTCGGCGTCGTCGGCGGGCGCCATCATCGCGCGGCCGAGCTTCACGAATTCGTCGATGTAGAACTGGTAGTTCGTGTACAGCACGTAGTTCTGGAAATGCGTCGGCGACGTCGCGGTGTAGTGCTTCAGCCGGTGCAGCGAAAAATCGACGCGCGCGCCGGTGAAGAGCGCAAGCGGATGCGGCTCGCCCGGCGCGGGCTCGTACGTGCCGTTGACGATGCGGTCGTCGAGCAGCGCGAGATCCGGCGTGTCGAACACGTCGCGCATCGCGAACAGCCGGTCGCGGTCCAGATCGCCTTCGAGGTGGATGCCTTCCGCGAACGCGAAGTGAATCGGGATCGCCTGCGACGACACGCCGACCTCGATCGACACGTGATGGTTCTTCGCAAGCAGCCGCAACTGCTCGCGGTAGTAGTTGCCGAACAGGTCGGGCCGCGTGATCGTCGTCTCGAACACGCCGGGGCCGGCGACGAAACCGTACGAGCGGCGCGAGTCGATATGCGTGCTGACGTTCGTGCGGATCCGCACGAACGGATAACACGCGCGCACGCGGCGCTCGAACGATTCGCCGCGCCGGTAGCGCGCGAACGCGTCGCGCAGGAACGAGGTATTCGATTCGTAGATCGTGGAGAGCCGCGCGACCGCCTCGGCGGCGTCTTCGAATGCTTCGGGAGGGAAGTCGGTCGCGGGCGTCATCATCGGACGCGGAGTGTTGTCGTTGGTCATCTTCATGCGCCTCGGGCTGGTACGCCGACATTACCACGGAACCCGCGCATATTGACGAGGCTTCCCGCACGCACCGGGCCGTCGAAACCCGCGCCGACGCTGCATCGCGCGGCCGCCGGAGCCGCGCGGCGAGCGCGGCGGGACGGCCAGATTTGCTAGAATCAGGTACATCCACCGGAGAATCACCATGAAGTCCGTCCTTCCCGCCGCCGTCGCCGCGACCCTGCTCGCGCTGGGCAACCTCGCCGTGGCCGCGCCGGCCGACGACGCGCGTGCGGCCGTCGAGGCGCAGTCGTCGTCCGCCAATGAGCAGGCCGGCCTGCCCGACCTCGCCGCGATCAACCGGCCCGGTGCGGAAGTCACGTCGAAAGTCGACATCAACGTGCCGCGCACGCCGAGCTATCACGAGGTGAGCCCGACCGGCACCGAGATCACCGAGTATCGCGACAAGGGCAAGCCGGTCGAGATCGACGTGAAATCGAACTTCGGCACGCGCTACACGATGAGCGCGCCCGCCGACACGTCTCCGCAGGTGCGCGACAACGGCCGGGCCAGCACGCGGCTGCCGTCGATCAACCTGCGCTACTGATCCGCCACGCCCGCGCGACGCCATGCGGCGCCGGCTGCGCCGCATGGTTCACGCCGCGCCCGGCTCCGCAGCCGGCGCGACGCCGCCGGCCGGCTCGCCCTCATGACGGGCCGCCGGCCACCGACAACCCGAAACCACTTTCCCGCATGGCCGTCTTCACTGCTGTCACCGACACCCAGCTTGCGCTCTGGATGCGCGATTACGATCTCGGCGAAGTCGTCGATTTCCGCGGCATTCAATCCGGCATCGAAAACAGCAACTTCTTTCTGACGACCACTCGCGGCGAATACGTGCTGACGATCTTCGAGAAGCTGACCGCGCAGCAGTTGCCGTTCTATCTCGATCTGATGCGCCATCTCGCTGCGCATCGCGTGCCGGTGCCGGACCCGATGCCGCGCAGCGACGGCGCGCTGTTCGGCCTGCTGCAAGGCAAGCCGACGACGATCGTCACGAAGCTCGAAGGCGCGCCCGAACTCGCGCCGCGCGACGAGCACTGCATCGAGGTCGGCCAGATGCTCGCGCGCATGCACCTCGCGGGACGCGACTTCGCGGGCGACCAGCCGAACCTGCGCAGCCTGCCGTGGTGGGAAGAGACGGTGCCGACCGTGCTGCCGTTCGTCGACGCCGCGCAGCGCGAACTGCTGACAAACGAACTCGCGCATCAGCGCGCGTTCTTCGCGTCGGACGACTACGCCGCGCTGCCGGGCGGCCCGTGCCACTGCGACCTGTTCCGCGACAACGTGCTGTTCGCGCACGCGGCGCCGGGCAGCGGCCACGAAGTGCGGCTCGGCGGCTTCTTCGACTTCTATTTCGCGGGCTGCGACAAGTGGCTGTTCGACGTCGCGGTCACCGTGAACGACTGGTGCGTGGATCTCGCGACCGGCAGGCTCGACCTGCCGCGCGTCGACGCGCTGCTGCGCGCGTACCAGACGGTGCGCCCGTTCACGCCGGAAGAAAGCCGTCACTGGGACGACATGCTGCGCGCGGGCGCGTACCGCTTCTGGGTGTCGCGCCTGTATGATTTCCACCTGCCGCGCTCGGCGGCGCTGCTGAAGCCGCACGATCCCGGCCAGTTCGAACGCATCCTGCGCGAACGCCTCGCCGGCAGTCCACTACCTGGCATCCACAGCCCATGCAATTGATCGAAGTTCCCGCGAAAACCGGTTACGTCTGGTTCCGTCAGGGTATCTGGCTGTTTCGCCGGAATCCGCTCGCGTTCCTGACGCTGTTCTTCGCGTATCTGCTCGCGATGACGCTGCTGTCCAGCCTCCCGGTCGTCGGCGGCGTGCTGCCGCTCGTGCTGGTGCCGGGCGTCGCGGTCGGCTTCATGGCCGCGTGCCGGGACACGGTGGGAGGCAAGCCGGTGTTCCCGACGATCCTGATCGACGGGTTCCGCTCGTATGGCAACGTGGTGACGAAGCGCCTGCTGACGCTCGGCGGCGCGTATGCGATCGCGATGATGCTGGTGCTGGCCGGCTCGGCGCTCGCCGACGGCGGCACGCTGCTGCGGCTGATGACGCTCGGCGGCTCGATCGATACCGACACGCTCGAAAACAGCAACGTGCCGTTCGCGCTGCTCGCGTCGATTGCGTTCTACGTGCCGGTCGCGATGCTGTTCTGGTTCGCGCCGGTGCTGGTCGCGTGGCACGACGTGCCGCCGGTGAAGGCGATGTTCTTCAGCGTCGTCAGTTGCTGGCGAAACAAAGGCGCGTTCGTCGTGTACGGCGCGCTGTGGTTCTCGGTGTCGATCGCGGTGTCGCTCGGGCTGTCGACGCTGATGCGCGCGCTCGGCGCCGGCGACTTCGCGCTCGCGGTGCTGATGCCGGCGCTCATCATCGTGACGACGATGCTGTACTGCTCGTTCTACGCGACGTATCGCGGCTGCTTTGGCGTGCAGGAAAAGCAGGCGGCGGAACTGCCCGGCGCGGGCCTCTGATAATCAGCGCGACGCCATCCACGACGGATGACGGACGGCCTTCTGGCGGTCGAGCTTGCGCAGGCGGAATTCCAGGTCGTACAGGTCGGTCGCTTCGGCGAGATACGCGTCGTCGCGCTCTTTTTCGATCTCGTCGGAGGATTTCGTCAGAAACAGGAACAGGCGGCTAAGCAGGTACATGGTGTTCGGCCTCGGATAAGGGTTAACCCTGAATCAATTTCGAGATTATAGGGTAAACCCTTAACTTTCCGCCAGTCGCCAAAAAACTACGCGCGCTCCGCCAGTTCGTCGCGGACCGATTTCGCCGGCACCCGGCGATGTCCGTCGAAAAAGCTCCAGATCAACGCGCTCGCGTCCGGCCCGGTCGCCGAATGGAACGGCACCGCTTCGTCGCCGCCACTCCACGCGTGGTCCAACCCCTCGACACGGCACCAACGCACGACGTCGACGCCCGCGCGACGATATTCGCGCATCACGTAGCCGTCCCGCTGCTGTTCGGTCACGCTGGACGCTGAGTCCGCGAGACGGTTCAGTTGCAGGAACTGCGCGACCAGTTGCTCGCCGTTGACCGGCGCGACGACGGGATCTTCGTCGCCTTGCAGGACGATCGCCGGCATTCCCGGATACGTGTCCATGTCCACGCGGCGCGCGACCAGCGCGCGCGGATCGTCGCGCGCGCCGCGCCGCATCACGTCGAGCGCGGCGATGCCCGAATGCGCCTCGCCGAACACCGGCCCCGAATGCAGCGCGACCGCCGCGAACCGCTGCGGCGCGCGCACTGCCAGCAGCGCGGCGAGCCCCGCGCCGGCCGACAGCCCGGCGACATACACGCGCGAACCGTCGAAGCCGTACTCCGCGACCAGCGCATCGACCAGCGACACGACCGAATCCGCCTCGCCGCCGCCGACCTGGTCGCGCGAGTCGTACCAGTGCCAGCAGTTGTGTGAGTGCACATGATCCGGCTGCTCCGGATAGACCACCGCGAAGCCGTGCTGGTCCGCAAGCAGGTTCATCCGCGTGCCTTCGGCGAACTGGTCGATCGTCTGCTTGCAGCCGTGCAGCATCACGACGAGCGGCATGCCCGCCGTCTTCGCGTGCGGCGGCAAATAAAGGCCGTACGGCAATTCGCGCTCGGCGCGCTGCGATGTGCGCGCGGCGACGTGCGTCGCGCGCAGCCATTCGCCGCCCGCCCATGCCGCCGCGCGCGGCCGCACGCGCGACTCGCGCTGCGGCGCAGCGCCTTCGCGCAGCGAATGATTCACCGCGTCCGCGACCGCCTGCACGGCGCGCGCCGCGTCGGCCATCTGCGACGGATGCAGCGCCGCCTTGCGGGCAGCCCGTCGGGCGGCCCGGGCCTGGACGGCGAGCAGACGCTGCAGGCCGCCCATCCAGAGCCCAGTCAGGTTTTTCGTCATCTTTGGCCTCGCGAAAGGGGTCGGAACGTTGTTGTTAAGTGCTTACGAACGCTACGTTGTGCAATGCACAATAGCACTTATCCGCGAACACTGCAGACGCCGATTCTTTCGTTAGCCGAAATGCCGGCGGCGAACGTCACTACATCACCATTGGCTCGCCGTTATCCGTTCGGCCGGGTTCGCGCCGGCCGGCGACCCCGCTTATACTTGCCTGACCCGTCCGGCGCGGCCTGTCCGCAGACTCGCCCGCCGCCCGTCGTCGCTGCTCGTCCTCCCTGTCAGCCGCGCGGCCCGCTGACGCGTTAGCGAATAAACAACTTCTTTCGATGCGCCCTCCCGGCGCTCCGCGATGCCCGATTTGCCCGTTCACCTGTGGTATGCGATCACGAACCTCGGCGGCGCCGGCCTGACGCTGCCGCTCGCGCTCGCCATCGCGCTGTGGCTCGCGGCCGGCTACTCGGTGCGGATGGCCGCGAGCTGGCTGCTGCTGCTCGGGCTCGCGGTCGGGCTCGTCACAGCGACCAAGATCGCATTCCTCGGCTGGGGCGTCGGCGTGCGCGACCTGGACTTCACCGGCGTCAGCGGCCACGCGATGCTGTCCACCGCCGTCTATCCGGTCGCGTTTTTCCTGATGCTGCAACGCGCGAACCCCGCGCTGCGCGTCGCCGGGATCATCGTCGGACTGGCGACCGGCATCGCGGTCGGGTTGTCGCGGGTCGCGCTGGACGCGCATTCGCCGTCCGAAGCCGTCGCCGGCTGCGTGGTCGGTGCGCTGACCGCGCTCGCGTTCGCGCGCTACTGGTGGGATGCGCAGCCGGGCCGGCTGTCGCCGGCTGCGGTCACGCTGAGCCTCGCGGCGATCACGTTCGCGCTGCACGGCGTGCACGTGCCGACGCATCGCTGGGTCACGCACCTCGCGCTGACCGTGTCCGGTCACGGACAGCCTTACGTGCGCGCGCGCTGGAAGGCGAACCGCGAGTTGCGCCGTCCGGCGGCGCCGATGTCGCAGACGCGGAACACGCTCGCGCAGCCGTCGCCGCGCCCCGCGTGAGCCCGGCGAACGCGCAACGCTAGCCGCTGACACCGAGAATCACGCTCGACGCCTTGAACACCGCGGTAGCCGGCTGGCCGACCGCAAGGCCGAGCGCATCGACGCTGCCGTCGGTCACGACGCCGACGATCACCGCGCCGCCCGGCAGTTCCACGGCCACTTCCGCATTCACCGCGCCGCGCCGGATCACGCCGACGACGCCCTGCAACTGGTTGCGCGCGGACAGCCGCATCGGCACGCCGTCGCCCGCGACCAGCACGACCGACGACGCCTTCACGAGCGCGAGCGCCGCCGACCCGGGCGCGAGCCCGAGCGTCTCCGTGCTTTCGCAGGTCACCACCGCCACGATCGTGTGACCGCCCGGCAGCGCGATCGACACTTCGTCGTTCACCGCGCCGCGCACCACCGATACGACAGTCCCGTAAAGCTGGTTGCGCGCGCTCATGCGCAAGCCGATCCGGCCGAGCAGCGCCCAGTCGCCGCCGAAGCCGTCGATCGCCGCGCCCGCGCGTTCGAGGAAGCGCCGGTGCTCGCGCTCGATCGCATGGAACGTGTCGATCAGCCGGATCGCGCGCGGCGTCAGCGTCGTGCCGCCGCCGCCTTTGCCGCCCGTCGAGCGGACGACGAGCGGCTCGCCGGCGAGGTTGTTCATCGCGTCGATCGCGTCCCACGCGCCCTTGTAGCTCATGCCGACCGCCTTCGCGGCGCCGGTGATCGAGCCGGTATCGCGAATCGCGGCGAGCAGCGCGATCCGCGCGGCGCCGCCGAGCGTCTGCTGGCCGGCCTGGAACCAGACGGAGCCGCCGAGCGCGAGCGGCCCGGACGGCGGAGAAGTGGAGTCGTTCATTGCGTCGGCGCGGAAGAGGAAACAGGCGTCCGATTATAGGGAGACGGCGCCGCGCATTGCGCGCGGGCCGCGCCGACGCGCGCTCACGCGTCGCCCGGAATCTTCGGACTCCGCAGGTCGCGCAGCAGCCGTTCGCCCTCTTTCGCGGTGTACCGCTTCACCGCCTCGCACCAGCCGCGCGCAAAACCGAGCTGATACGGCTCGACCTTCATCGCTTCGAGGTAGCGCAGCCCGACCACCGCGTCGTTGCCGTCGCCGAGCACGCCCTGGATGCGCGACAGCATGCGCGCGGTGTCCGTGCGCGTCTTGCGCGACACGATCGGCGCGAAGAATTCGAGCGTATAGCGCAGGTACTTCGCGTCGATCCGCACGTGATGGCGCATCGTGTCGTCGATCGAGGTCAGCTTCGGCGTGTCTTCCAGCCGCCGGTAGTAGCGGCGCACGCGTTTCTTCGCGTGGCGCAGCAGCGAGCGGCCGATTCCGTCGTCGTGCGCGTCTCGCCGCGCGAGCGCCGCGAGCCATTGCAGCCACGCGAGCGCGATGCGCGCGTAACGCGGCGACGCCAGCGCCTCCTGCACGCGCCGGCGGGCCGCAACGCGCTCCGCATTCGCCTCGTCGATCACGGCGGCCCAGCGGGTCGCGTCGTCGTCCGCCGCGGCAAGCGCCGGCAGCGTCGATTCGACGAACACGTCCCGGTCGCGCGCATCGCCGAGCAGGCCGCGCAGCCACTTCAGTTCCGGCGCGACGCGGGTCTTCCAGTCGTCGTCCGCCCAGCGCGAGAAGATCCTCATCGCCGTGCGCAGCCGCCGCTGCGACACCCGCATCTGATGGACGAACTCGGTGCTCGCGCTGTCGCGCACGCCCGCATCGTTGCCGAACCACTGCGCGGTCACGTTGTGGCAGATCGCGATCAGCGCGGCCTGCGCCGTCTGCGCGCGGCCCAGATCGACCGGGGCCGCGTGCGCCACCTCCCCGCCCGCGATGCCGCCGTGCGCCGCGCGCAACGCCGCTTCTTCCAGTCGCACGAACGCGGGCACCGCTTCGATCACGTCGAACGCGCACGCGAACAACGCGGCGACGACGGGCGCTGGGTCCGCGTCGTCGGGCCACGGCGCGCGCACCCGCAGTTCGTGCAGCACCGGCGGGTCGGCGGCGGCGACGCGCAGGTTCGCATCCACCACGAGTTCCGCGTCGATGCCGTCGCGCGGCCACGGCCAGCGGCTGCGCTCGCAGATCAACGCGGCGGCCGGCTCGATGTCGCCGGCCGCCGCGAGCGTCTGTCGAAACGGCGACGGCGCGGCGTCGAACAGCGCGTTCGCGATGCCGGACGTGTCGAGCGGCGCGTCGAAGATCGTCGTGTAGGCGGTGACGCCCGGCGTCGGCGACTCGCGCTTCGACACGGTGACCTGCCGCGCGTCGCCGTGCGTCTCGACCGCGACGCGCCAGCCGGCATCCGCAAGCGCGCTGCCGCGATCGAACGTCAGGGTGTCGATGCGGACATCGGCGGCCGACGCTTCGCCGAGCTGCGGCAACGCATCGGCGAGCGCCGCGGCGAAGCCCGCCGGGCGACGGCGCCTGTTACCTGTGGCGGGGGCCGCCGAGGCGGCGACATCGAGCACGATTTCCAGAAAACGAGCCATGAAATGGGACGCTCCCGCAAGTTCGGTGATGGAGGCCGGTTCGGCAGCAGCACGATGCGACACCGCACCTGACCCTGATACTACACGGCTCGACCAGTATCGCGAGCAAGGATGACAGTGTCGCGATGATGGCCAGGCGCTCCACTCGTTCGGCCGCGCATTGACTATCATCAAGACCGCAGTCCGGCCGCGATGAAAGAATCGATGGAATTTCCATCCGGAAATGACTGACCCAAGGAGTATTGAGTGTTCCCCGAATTCAGAGACCTGATCTCCCGCCTCAAGACGCAGGACGACCACTTCGCTCGCCTGTTTCACCGCCACAACGAACTCGATCAGCAGATCCGGAACATGGAAGCCGGCATCCTGCCGGCGGACGGCCTGTCGATCGAGAACCTGAAAAAAGAAAAGCTGCAGCTCAAGGACTCGCTGTACCAGATCCTGCTCAAAGCCTCGCAGGCCTGATGGAGTCCGCAGCGCGGCGAACCGGCGCACCACATCCGTCGGCCGCGGACGGCGGCCAGCAGCGCCGCTGTGTCCGTCATTCGCCCGCTACTCCTCGCATCGCACGCGCCGCGTCCGGCGCGCGATCCCTGGCCGGCAGCACGACCGCGCTGCCGGCGCTCATTCGCGGCGCGGTTCGACCGTGCCCGCCTCTCTGCCGATAACCACGATGCCTCGCCGTATGCCCAAGCCCGCCCCCCATTCCGACCCCTCCCGCCGCGCCAGCGGCAACGACTCGCCCGCCGACACGAACGCACGCAAGACGCAGGACAACGGCCCCGGTTCGCGCGTGCCGGCCGTCACGCCGCGCCGCGCGGAACTGACCGCGATCGGCGACGCCGTCGAGGCCGCCGGCCAGGTGATTCAAGGCAGCGTCCACGACGTGGTCGCCGCGCATTCCGCCGCGCGGCGGGCAGCGGGTACGTCCGGTACGCCCGACGCGCCGGGTAATTTACTCGAATCGATCGGCACGCTGATGGAAGGCCTGTCGCCGGACGAGATCGCGCAACTGCGCAGCGCGATCCTCGACGGCGATCCCGCGACGTGGCGCAACGCGCACGCGCGTCATCCGGACGACGAACTGTCCGCCGGCTGGCGCGACGGCGAGTATCCGTACCGGAACCTGATGTCGCGCCGCGCGTACGAGCGGCAGAAATACCGGCTTCAGGTCGAACTGCTGAAGCTGCAGATGTGGGTGCGGGAAACCGGCCAGCGCGTCGTGATCCTGTTCGAAGGACGCGACGCGGCCGGCAAGGGCGGCACGATCAAACGCTTCATGGAGCACATGAACCCGCGCGGCGCGCGCGTCGTCGCGCTCGAAAAGCCGACCGAGGCCGAGCGCGGCCAGTGGTACTTCCAGCGCTACGTGCAGCATCTGCCGTCGGCCGGCGAGATCGTGCTGTTCGACCGCTCGTGGTACAACCGCGCGGGCGTCGAGCGCGTGATGGGCTTCTGCTCGCCGGAGGAATACGCGGAGTTCATGCAGCAGGTGCCCGAGTTCGAGCGTCAACTGATCCGCAGCGGCACGCATCTGATCAAGTTCTGGTTCTCGGTGAGCCGCGCGGAGCAGCGCCGCCGCTTCAAGGAGCGCGAAGTGCATCCGCTGAAGCAGTGGAAGCTGAGCCCGGTCGATCTCGCGTCGCTCGACAAGTGGGATGCGTACACCCAGGCGAAGGAAGTGATGTTCTCGCGGACCGACACCGCCGACGCGCCGTGGACCGTCGTGCGCTCCGACTGCAAGAAGCGCGCGCGGCTCCACGCGATGCGCTACGTGCTGCACAAGCTGCCGTACGCGAACCGCGATGTCGAAACGATCGGCTCGATCGATCCGCTGCTGGTCAGCCGCGCGTTATAGCGCGGCGGCGATCCGCGAGTCGAGCCACACACGCCGGCCCTCGTTGCATCGGCGTCGGCATTCGCGTTATAGATCCGGCTAACGCGCGCCGTGCAGCGCGGGCCGCGCGGGAGCGCCCGGCCTCGGCCGGATCGACGCCGGACGCGCCGCGTTCGCCGCCGCGCCGCGCTCCCCATCGACCACCACGCTTTGAATCAACTGGTCCATCTCGCGGATGATGTCCGCGAGCACCGTCGTGATCACCGCGAACTCGCGCCCGTACTGCCCGGCCCGCGCGGCCGAAATGCGCGCGTTCAGCGCGACGATGTTCGCCTGCATCGAGATGCTTGCGAGATGGTCGGCGATCGCGGCCTGGCGCTTCTGCGCGGCAGCCTCGATGCCGCGCATCTCGTGCTGGTACGCGAGCGTGATCTGTTGCAGCAGTTCGAGCAGCGGCGTCGCGTGCGCGACCAGCGCGTCCACCGGCTCCGCGTCGCCGGTTCCGGCTTCGAGCGCCGCCAGCGCGCGCTCCGCGAGCGCCACGAAACGTCGAATGCGGTCGTCGGCCCGCGACGCGCCGAAATAAAGCTGCTGCAACGCGTCCGAGAACACGCCCGGCAGGCGCTCGTTGCCGGTCACGAGGTCGCCGTGCGTTGCCGCGAACGTCGCGATGCAATCGCGCGCAATGGCCAGCGCAGCCGCATCGCCGTCGCGCGCCAGCAGCACGTGCAGGATCGCGCGCTGCGACAGCATCCGCTGCCGGCCCGACAGATTGATCAGTTCGCCTATTACCTGCCCCGAGATGTCGCTGCGCATCGGATGAACCGCCTTTTCATATTCAAGTATTCGAGAACCACGTGGAAGCTTCGTCGCGGTCCGGCGCGCGCGCAAAAAAAAGCGTCCCGAAGCGCCGCGCGCGGACTGATGCAGTCCGGCTGCGGAACGCTTCGGGACGCCGTTGCCCCGGTCACGCCCATCGCGGGCGCGCGTCGAAACCTTCGAAATTCGTCGGGATCGCCATTGATCCCGGGTGGAATCAAGCAATACGTATGCCATTGGACGCGACGGCAGCACAGCGCCGGCCCGAGGCTTCCGGCGTGCGAAGCCCGGTTATCCGGCAAACCCGAGCGCACTGAACACCACCGGCCATGGTGCATCGACCCGACGCGCTGCACTATCGTCGTGCGGGAGCCGGCAATCGTGGCGGCGGCGTGCGCCGCTCAAGTCGCGTACTGCGCGACGCCGTTCCCGAACGACCAGTTCTCCCGCGCGACATCGACCAGATTCACGAACACGTCCTCGCGCCGCACGCCCGGATCGCGCGCGAGGTTGTCCGCGATCCGGGCGAACAGCGCCTTCTTCTGGTCCTGCCCGCGCGTGTTCGACACGGCGATCTGGATCAGCACCAGGTCGTCGCTGCGCTCGATCCCGAGGTAGTGCCGTCCGTAAAAGAAGCTGTCCGCATCGTGTTCGGTGACGACCATGAAGATGTCGTCCTCGGGCGCGTTGAACACCTCCATCAGCGCGCGATGAATGCCGTGGGCGAGCGCCTTCCGGTACGGCGCGGGTTTGCCGCCGCGCACGGCGATCCGGGTGAATGGCATGGCCTTTCTCCTTCGATTGAAATGACCCCGCCAACATAAAACCGATCAGCGATAATAAACAGCCATCGATCCATATTTCATCTATTTCAACTGAAAATGGTGACGCTCGACCTCGACGCGGTCCGCGCATTCGTGCTGGTCGCGGAACTCAGCAGTTTCACGCGCGCCGCCGACGCGCTCGGCACCACGCAATCCGCCGTCAGCCTGAAACTGAAGCGCCTCGAAACGCATCTCGGCCATCAGTTGCTCGAACGCACGCCGCGCGTCGTGCGGCTGTCGGCCGACGGCGCGGCGTTTCTCGGCGCCGCGCGCGAACTGATCGGCGCACACGAACGCGCGCTCGGCACGCTGGCCGGCGGACAGCGCCGGCTGGCGCTCGGCCTCAGCGAACACGTCGCCGACGCGGACCTCGCGCGCCAGTTGGCGACGCTGCGCGCGCACGATCCGCGGCTGGTGATCGAACTGCATCTGGGCCTGTCGGCGGCGCTGCTCGTCCAATACGACGAACGCCGGCTCGACGCGGCGATCATCCGGCGCGAACCGGACGAGCCCGGGCGCGACGACGCGCGCGTGCTGTTCACGGAACCGCTCGTATGGCTCGCCGCGCCGGGCTGGCAATGGGAGACGGGAACGCCGCTGCCGCTCGCGCTGCTCGCCGGGCCGTGCGCGGTGCGCTCGGCGGCGATCCGCGCGCTCGACGCGGCGGGCGTCGAGTGGAGCGAGACGTTCGTCGGCGGAGGAGTGGCCGCGGTCGGCGCGGCGGTCGAAGCGGGGCTCGCGGTATCGCCGCTCGCGCGGCGGGTCGCGCCGCGCGGCCTGGTCGACGTCGGCGCGAGGTGCGGGCTGCCCGCGCTGCCGCAATCGCAGGTCACGCTGCACTCGCGCGTGCGCGACGAGCGGTCGGCGGCCACGTTGCAACTGCTCGCGAGCAGCCTCGGCGCGATGTGACGCCTACGGACGCCGGCTGATTCGATCAGATCAACCCAAAATCGGCGGTAACTCGCGGCGCGGCAGGCTCGGCGGATTCTTCGGCGTGGCCGGCCGCGTCTCGACAACCAGCTTGCGGCGCGACGCCGGCTGCATTGCGGGCGGAATGCGTCGCGCGACGCCGGCAGGGCGGGACGCACCCGCGTCCGCCCGCGCGACGCCGGGTGCGGTGCGGCGCGTCGCCTTGCTGCTTCCAGCGGCAGCAAGACGGGGCGCGTGACGGCCGTGAGCGGCCAGCGATGCCGGACGTGCCGGCGCCTTCCGTGCTCGCGCAACGTGCGCCGCCGCGCTGCGAGGCGCGATGCGCCCAGCGCGCGTTTTCGCGGGCGCCGCGTTGCCCTTGCCGCGCGAGCCCGCCGCCCGCACCGGCGCTCCGTTGCCGGCCACCGAAGCCCGCTTCGCGACGACCCGCTGCGCCGGCTCCGGCGGATTCCACTCCTCGCGATAACCGCCGGCCAGCGCCGCGGTCGTCCCGCCGATCGCCGCCACCATACCCACCGCCGCCACCGCCGCTCTCACTGCCCTGCGCACGCGCTCCCCCTTTCGGTGTCCTGAATCGTTCATAAGGCCGGCGATTATACCCAATCGCAACTTGCAATAATCCATATATGGACTAATATCCGTTAAAAGTTCATTTCAGGACAAAATCATGCCGAGCGCGACCGCTTCTTCTCCCGCCAGCCCGCAGCGGCGTCGGGGCGCGGAGCCGTCGCTGACCGAAATGTCGGCGGCGGGCCTGCGCGCGTTCTTCAACATCGCACGCGACTGGGACCTGAGCGTCGACGAGCAGATCGTGCTGCTTGGCTCGCCGGGCCGCTCGACGTTCTTCAAGTGGAAGGCGACGCCGCAAAGCGCGCGGCTCGGCCGCGACACGCTGGAGCGGCTGTCGCTGCTGCTCGGCATCTACAAGGCGCTGCAGATACTGCTGCCGCAGCCCGCGTCCGCCGACACGTGGATCAAGCGGCCGAACAGCGCGCCGCCGTTCGGCGGCCGGCGCGCGCTCGACCGGATGCTCGCCGGCAACGTCAGCGACCTCGTCGCGGTGCGCCAGTATCTCGATGCGATGCGGGGCGGCTGGGCGTGACGGAAACGAACTGGCGGGACCGCTGGCGCATCGCGCCGCTCGACTGGTCGCCCGCGTACCGGGTGATTCCGACGCGCTTTCCGGCCGTGAACCTGTTCGACCGGGTCGCGTCCGCCGAGGACTTCGACGCGCTGTACGCGCTGGAGGCGCTGACGAACGACCGGCTGCGCACCGAGACCGGCGAACTCGACCTCGTGCCGCGCGACGAGCGCCGCTTCGGCGCGGGTTACGGGCCGATCATGGCCGCGTTCACGCATCTGAATCCGCAGGGCAGCCGCTTTTCGGACGGCAGCTACGGCGTGTTCTACTGCGCGCGCTCACGCGACACCGCGATCGCGGAGACCCGCTATCACGCGGCGCTCTTTCTCGCGGCGACCGAAGAGCCGCCGCTGCGCCAGCAGATGCGGCTCTACACGGTGATCGCACAAGGGGAAGTGGCCGATCTGCGCGGCGACCCGGCGCTCGATCCGGCGGTGCTGTCACCGGACGACTACGCGGCCGGCCAGGCGCTCGGCCGCGCGGCGCGGACGGCGGGCGCGCCGGGCATCGCGTATCCGTCGGTGCGCGACGCGGGCGGCGAATGCCTCGCGGCGCTGCGCACGACGATCCTGCGCGCGTGCCACCATGCGGCGTATCTGGAATACAACTGGAACGGCCAGCAGATCGACATGGTGTTCGAACTGAACCGCGTCGGCTGAACGGAAGGAAAACGAACGAAGGGCGGACTTCCGCGAGTCAAGGCAGCGCGAACGCCGCCGCGCCTTCCGCGCGCGCCGTTTCGACCGACACGCTCCAGTGCCGCGCGCCGTGCGCTTCGACGAGCGTGAGCCGCCCCTGCTCCGCGAACGCACCGGTATCGATGAACACCTGCGAGCCGACCCGCGTCACGTCGCGCATCGGCGTATGTCCGCAGTACGTGACCGACAGCCCCGCGCTCGGCCGCGCGCGCCCGAGCGCGACGGTGCGGCCCCACAGCATCTGCTCGCGCACGTCGTCGTCGAAGCCGCCCGCGTCGAGGTCCGCGTCGTCGCCGAAGAACTCCGCATGCAGCACGTTGAACCGCTCCGCGCCGCTGCCAACCACCCGCACGAGCGGCAGTTCGCGCAGCCGGCGCGCGTAGCCGGCCAGCCGGCTGTCCGGCACCGACTCCGCCCATCCGCCGCCGATCGCATACCAGCGCCGGCGGCTCAGCCGGCCGTCGACGACCGCGCACAACGCATCCTCGTGATTGCCGAGCACCGGATGGAACCACGGCCGGTCCAGCAGCGCGATCGCCTCGTCGCACTGGGTGCCGCGATCGACCAGGTCGCCGACCGAGAACAGCCGGTCGCAGCCGGCGTCGAAGCGGACTTCGCGCAGCAGGTAGCGGAGCGCATCGACGCAGCCGTGCAGGTCGCCGACCACAAAATCCCGGCCGGCGCGATTGGTCGCGTGATGCAGCACATCGGGGGCGGTTACGAGCGTCATCATCGTTTCATCATAATGCCGCGCGGAACAGCCGTATGCGCGCTGCCTCTCGTTGCCGTCCGCCGGCCCGGCCATCGCCAGCAAGCGGCGTGCCGGCGGCCGCCCGCAGTAGAATCGCCGCAATCCGTTTTCCGGTCCGTCCTTTCATGAACCTTTATCCGCAGGTCCTTCGCAACCGGCCGCACATGATGGTCGCGCTGGCCGTCGGCATCGTCGTGGCCGCGCTGTCGCCGACCGCCGGCTGGAGCGCGCGCGTGCTGCTCGGCTGGGACATCACCGTGTGGATGTATCTCCTGCTGATCTGGATTCACATGGTGCGGGCAAGCGAGGACGCCGTGCGCCAGAACGCGCGCCGCGAGGACGAAAACGCCGGCACCGTGCTGTTCGTGCTCTGCACGGCGACGGTCGCGAGCATCGTCGCGATCATCGTCGAACTCGGCGCGACGAAGGATCTCGGCACCGCGTCGAAGGTCATGCACTCGCTGCTCACCGGGATGACGCTGATCGGCGCATGGTTCCTGATTCCGACGATCTTCACGCTGCACTACGCACGCCTCTACTACGGCTCCGATCCGGACTCGCCGTCGCTGGTGTTCCCCGACGACAAGCTGAAGCCGAACTACTGGGACTTCCTGTACTTCTCGTTCACGATCGCGGTCGCGTCGCAGACCGCCGACATCGGGCTGCGCGGCCGCGACGCGCGGCGCGGCGTCCTCGCGCAGTCGATTCTTTCGTTCTACTTCAACGTCGCGGTACTCGGGCTCAGCGTGAACATCGCGGCGAGCATGGTCGGCAACTAGCCGCCGCGCGGCGGGCGGCACCGCACCGCGCATGCCGGCGTCGCGTGTAAAAACCCGCCCACTCCTCTCCCCACCCTTACCCATCCGGTCGCGCGGCCACGCGCGCGCCACCGCGATCCCGCCGTCGGCATGCGCCTTGCTGACACCCCGTTCGCCACACCGGCCGCATTCGCCGCGCGCTCCCGCAACGTCAGCACGCCTTTCGATGCTGCAATGCGGTCGCCCACCGAGCGACATGCCGCCGTTTGCACTACATTGAACAGGACGCACGGCCCGACACCCGCCGCGCGGCCCGGCTCCGGCAGCCTCCCGGGCGACGTGATCGCGCACGCCGCGCATCCACGCCACCCGCCGTACTGGAAGACGACCGATGGAATTGCTCCATGCCTATGCGCCACGGATCTACTTCGTTCATTCTGTTCTCGTCGGGCCGCTCGACGCGTGGCCTGCGTGCTTCGCGCACGCGGCGTCGCTCGGTTTCGACCATGTGCTGATCGGCGCGCTGTTCGCGCCGGGCGCGTCCGGCGACGGCCGGATCGTCGCCGATCACGCGCAGCTTCATCCCGCGTTCGGCCCGCCGCACGCCGCCACCGCCGACGCCGCGTTGCGCAAGCTCTGCGCGGCGGCCCGCGAGCACGGCATCACGCTGCTCGCGGACGTCGTGCTCGACCGCGTCGCCGCGAACGGCGCGCTGCACGCCGCGCATCCGGACTGGTTCCATCCGTTCGAGCCGGACGACGCGCGGCTCGATCCGCGCCACGGCCACCGCGACGCGAACGTCGCGTATGCGGACTTCGACCGCGACGCGACGACCGTCGACACCCCGCTCACCGCATGGTGGACCGACCGTCTCGCAGAACTCGCGGAAACCGGCATCGGCGGCTTCCGTTTCGACTCGCCGCACTGCACACCGGCCGCCGTATGGCGGCAGATCGGCGACGCGCTGCGCGCGCGCGATCCGCAGACGCGCCTGCTCGCCGCGACGCCCGGCCTCGCGCGCGACGAGATCGCGCGGCTCGAAGGCGCCGGATTCGACGGCGTGTTCTCGTCGCTGCGCTGGTGGGACTTCGAGGCCGGCTGGCTGATCGACGAGCACCAGTTGCTGCGCCGGCTCGGCTCGCCGATCGCGTTCCCCGAAGCGCCTTACGGCACCCGGCTCGTGCACGATCTCGACGGCGCGGCCGACGTGCGCGCGGTCGAGCGCGCGTACCGGCGGCTGGTGCGCGCGGCCGCCGCGTTCGGCACCGGCTGGCTCGTGCCGATGGGCTTCGAATACGGGATCGCCGATCCGGTCGCGTATGCGGGCGGCAGCCCCGACGCCTACGAGCGCGCGCGCACCCGCGCGCCGCTCGACCTGTCCGCCGACATCGCGCACGCGAACGCATTGCAGCGCGACACCTGGACGTTGCAGACGAACGGCGAGCAGCGCCTGTTGAGCGGCCCCGGCGCGCCGGTGAGCGCGCTGCTGCGCGGCGACGCGCCCGACCTGCGCGACGCCGGCGAAGCGGTGCTGACACTCGTGAATCCGGCGCTCGCCGCGCCGGTGCGCGTCGACATGGCCCGCCTGCTCGACGCGGTGCCGGGCGGCTTCACGCGCTTCGAGCCGCTCGACGCCGAATCGCCGGGCGGCGCGCGTCCGCGCGACGCGAGCGCGGTGCCGGACACCTTCGCGCTGCCGGCCGGCGCGTGCTGGCTGCTGCGCTCACTCGCGACGCCGCCCGTCGTGCTCGCGCCGCCGGCCGATCTCGCGAAGTCCCCGACAAGCGGCCATCGCAGCGTGCAGGACGCGATCGCCGCACCGCGCATCGCGATCGAGAGCGTCGCGCCGTCGGTCGATCACGGCCGCTTCGTCGTCAAGCGCACGGTCGGCGAGCGTGTCGAAGTCAGCGCGGCGATCTTCGCGGAAGGCCACGACCGGATCGACGCGGCGGTGCTGTGGCGCGCGGCCGACGAAACGACGTGGCGCGAGGCGCCGATGAAACCGGTGCTGCCGCCCGGCACCGACCTGTGGACCGCGCGCTTTCCGCTGGAGCGCGTGGGCCGCTACGAGTTCGTCGTGACGGCGTGGCGCGACGACTTCGCGTCGCTCGCGGACCATCTGCAGAAGAAACGCGCGGCCGGCCAGAACGTCGATCTCGAACTGCAGGAAGCCCAGCATCTGCTCGCGCTCGTGCTCGCAAGCGCCGAAACCGCGGACACCGGCAACGCGCGCGAGTGCGCGGCGCTCGCAGCGATCGTGAAGCGTTTCGTCAGCGCGGACACCGACACGCGCTGCGCGATCCTGCTCGCGCCGGCGACCGCCGCCGCCGTGCGCGCGGCGCGGCACCGGCCGTTCCTGTCGCGCGACCCGCAGGTGTGGCGCGTCGATGCCGAACGCTCGGCCGCGCGCTTCGCAAGCTGGTACGAAATCTTCCCGCGCTCGATGAGCGACGACGAAACGCGGCACGGCACGTTCGACGACGTGATCGCGAAGCTGCCGCGCATCCGCGACATGGGTTTCGACGTGCTGTACTTCCCGCCGATTCATCCGATCGGGCTCGCGAACCGCAAGGGCCGCAACAACGCGCTGAGCGCCGAAGCCGGCGACGTCGGCAGTCCGTATGCGATCGGCGCGGCCGAAGGCGGCCACGACGCGGTGCATCCGCAACTCGGCACGCTCGACGACTTCCGGCGCATGCTCGCGGCCGCGCACGAACACGGCCTCGAAATCGCGCTCGATTTCGCGATCCAGTGTTCGCCGGATCATCCGTGGCTGAAGGCGCATCCGGGGTGGTTCGCGTGGCGGCCGGACGGCTCGCTGCGCTACGCGGAGAACCCGCCGAAGAAGTATCAGGACATCGTGAACCCCGAGTTCTACGCGCACGACGCGAAACCCGCGCTGTGGCTCGCGCTGCGCGACGTGATCCTGTTCTGGATCGGCGCGGGCGTGCGGATCTTCCGCGTGGACAACCCGCACACGAAGCCGCTGCCGTTCTGGGAATGGATGATCGGCGACGTGCGCGCGCGTCACCCGGACGTCGTGTTCCTGTCCGAAGCCTTCACGCGGCCGCGCCTGATGTACCGGCTCGCGAAACTCGGCTTCTCGCAGTCGTACACGTACTTCACGTGGCGCGAGTCGAAGCGCGACTTCATCGACTATCTGACCGAACTCGCGAACACCGACGTGCGCGACTTCTACCGGCCGAACTTCTTCGTGAACACGCCGGACATCAACCCGCGCCATCTTCAGACGGGTCTGCGCGCGAGTTTCCTGATCCGCGCCGCGCTCGCGGCGACGCTGTCCGGGTTGTGGGGCGTGTACAGCGGCTTCGAGTTGTGCGAGGGCCGCGCGCTGCCCGGCAGCGAGGAATATCTGGACTCCGAGAAGTATCAGTTACGCGCGTGGGACTGGAACCGGCCCGGCAACATCGTCGCGGAGATCGCCGCGCTGAACCGCATTCGCCGCGCGAACCCCGCGCTGCATACGCATCTCGGCATCACGTTCCTCGACGCGCGCAACGAGCACGTTTTGTGCTTCGAGAAGGCGACGGCCGCGCGCGACAACGTCGTGATCGTCGCGATCAATCTGGACCCGCGCGCCGAACAGGGCGCGGACATCGAACTGTCGTGGCAGACGTTCCAGCATTGGGGCATCGACGATCACGCATCGCTCGCGGTCAGCGACGAACTGACCGGCGAGCGGTTCGAATGGCGCGGCCGCTGGCAGCACGTGCGGCTCGATCCGGGCTGGCGGCCGTATGCGATCTTGCGGGTCGCGCCGGCCACCGGCCTGCCGCGCGACGAACCGGACCCGGAGCCCGCCCCCGCCGAACCGGTGCATGTGACGGGGCATCCCGAACTGGACGACGATTTTCCGCCCGGAGGAGCGACATGAAACGCGACGACGCCACGCGGGACAAATTCGCGCCAGCGGCGCACCCGGCCCAGGCGGCCCATGCGGCGAACGAAGCCGCCGCGCGCGAGGCGCGCGAACATCACGACGCGAAGGCCGCGCGGCGCGGCAAGCCGTCCGCGCTGATCGACGACCCGCTCTGGTACAAGGACGCGATCATCTACCAGGTGCACGTGAAGTCGTTCTTCGACTCGAACAACGACGGCGTCGGCGACTTCCCCGGCCTGCTCGCGAAGCTCGACTACATCGCGGGCCTCGGCGTCACCGCGATCTGGCTGCTGCCGTTCTATCCGTCGCCGCGCCGCGACGACGGCTACGACATCGCGGACTATCGCAACGTGCATCCGGACTACGGACAGCTCGCGGACGTGCGGCGCTTCATCCAGGAAGCGCATGCGCGCGGCATCCGCGTCATTACCGAGCTGGTCATCAACCACACGTCGGACCAGCATCCGTGGTTCCAGCGCGCGCGCCGCGCGAAACCCGGCTCGAATCATCGCAACTATTACGTGTGGTCCGATACCGATACGAAGTATGCCGGCACGCGGATCATCTTCATCGACACCGAGCCGTCGAACTGGACCCACGACCCGGTCGCGGGCGCGTACTACTGGCATCGCTTCTACTCGCACCAGCCCGACCTGAACTTCGACAACCCGGCGGTGATGCGCGAGGTGTTGCAGGTGATGCGCTTCTGGCTCGACATGGGGATCGACGGGCTGCGGCTCGACGCGGTGCCGTACCTCGTCGAGCGCGAAGGCACGAACAACGAGAACCTGCCGGAAACACACGCGATCCTGAAACAGATCCGCGCGACGATCGACGCGCACTACCCGAACCGGATGCTGCTCGCGGAAGCGAACCAGTGGCCGGAGGACGTGCAGGAATATTTCGGCCGCGAGGACGAATGCCAGATGGCGTTCAACTTCCCGCTGATGCCGCGCATCTACATGGCGATCGCGAGCGAGGACCGCTTCCCGATCATCGACATCATGAAGCAGACGCCGGATCTGCCGCCCAGTTGCCAGTGGGCGATCTTCCTGCGCAACCACGACGAACTGACGCTCGAAATGGTCACCGACTCCGAGCGCGATTATCTGTGGAACACCTATGCGAGCGACCGGCGCGCGCGCCTGAACCTCGGCATCCGCCGCCGCCTCGCGCCGCTGATGGAGCGCGACCGCCGCCGCATCGAACTGATCAACTCGCTGCTGCTGTCGATGCCCGGCACGCCGGTCATCTATTACGGCGACGAACTCGGGATGGGCGACAACATCCACCTGGGCGACCGCGACGGCGTGCGCACGCCGATGCAATGGTCGTCGGACCGCAACGGCGGCTTCTCGCGCGCGGACCCGGAGCAACTGGTGCTGCCGCCGCTGATGGGCTCGCTGTACGGCTACGACGCGATCAACGTCGAGGCGCAGAGCCGCGACCCGCATTCGCTGCTGAACTGGACCCGGCGGATGCTCGCGACGCGCCGCTCGAAGCAGGCGTTCGGGCGCGGCACGATCCGCTTCCTGCGTCCGGAGAACCGCAAGGTGCTCGCGTATCTGCGCGAGATGCCGGGCGAAAACCCGATCCTGTGCGTCGCGAACCTGTCGCGCGGACCGCAGGCCGTCGAACTCGACCTGTCCGAATTCGCCGGCCACTCGCCGGTCGAGATGACCGCCGATTCGGTGTTCCCGGCGATCGGCCAGTTGCCGTATCTGCTGACGTTCCCGCCGTATGGCTTCCTGTGGTTCCTGCTGTGCTCGGGCGGCCAGCGGCCCACGTGGGGACAGCCGGCGTCCGAGCAGTTGCCGGAATTCGTGACGGTGGTGATCCGCGAAGGCCAGACCGGCGCGACGCCCGAGAACGTGCGGCTGCTCGAATCGGAAGTGCTGCCGTCGTGGCTCAGCCGGCGGCGCTGGTTCGCGTCGAAGGACCGGCCGCTGAAGCGGGTGCGGCTCGCCGCGCTGACGACGATCCCCGGCGCGGGTTTCGCGTTCACCGAGATCGAGGCGGAACTGGACGACGGCGCGACCGAGCGTTACGTGCTGCCGATCGCGATCACGTGGGGCACCGACACGACGACGCCGCTACACATCCAGTTGGCGCTCGCGCGGGTGCGGCGCGGCCGCACGATCGGGCATCTGACCGACGCGTTCTCGCTGCCGCTGTTCGCCTATGGCGTGCTCGGCAAGCTGCGCGAGCGCGCGGCGGTGCCGACCGTGCAGCAGAGCACGATCCACTTCGATCCGACGCCGCTGTTCGCGGAACTCGATCTCGGCGACGCGCCGGAAATTCGCTGGCTCGCGGCCGAGCAGAGCAACAGTTCGCTGATCGTCGCGGACACGCTGGTGCTGAAGCTCGTGCGGCGGCTGATGGGCGGCGTGCATCCGGAGGCGGAGATGAGCCGCTATCTGACGCAGCTCGGGTATCCGAACACCGCGCCGCTGTACGGCGAAGTGGTGCGCGTCGATCCGGCCGGCGTCCCGCATACGCTCGCGATCCTGCAAGGCTACATCGACAACCAGGGCAACGCGTGGGACTGGGCGCTCGATTATCTGCGCCGCACGGTGGACGAACTCGCGCTCGCCGTGGACGGAGGCACCGACTCGCCGCCCGACCCGGCGATCGAAGAGGAAGCGGTGCACGGCTACTGCTCGATCGTCGGCACCATCGGCCGGCGGCTCGGTGAACTGCATGCGGCGCTCGCGTCGCCGACCGACGACCCCGCGTTCGCGCCCGAGCCCGCGAGCCCCGAGCATGTGCGCGCGTGGGTCGCCGATGCGAAGATGATGCTCGTCGAGGCGCTGGACCTGTTGCAGCAGCACGTGACGAGCGGCGCGCACACGCTCGACGACGACGCGCTCGAACTCGCGCGCAGCCTGCTCACGCGCCGCGACGCGCTGCTGGCCGCGATGGACGAGCGCGTGCCCGACCATGCGGCCGCGACCCGCATCCGCATCCACGGCGACTTCCACCTGGGCCAGGTGCTGCTCGCGCAGGGCGACGCGTATCTGATCGACTTCGAAGGCGAGCCCGCGCGGCCGCTCGACTATCGGCGCGCGAAGACCTGCACGCTGCGCGACGTCGCCGGCCTGCTGCGTTCGCTGTCGTATGCGGGCGCGGCCGCCCAATCGACGACCGAGAACGCGCCGCAGCAGACCGCCGACCGCAAGCGCACGCTGTTCGAGCGGTTCCGCGGTTATGCGGTCGAAGCGTTCCTCACGCAGTACCGCGCGGCGGTCGCGAGCACGCCGCAGCCGCTCGTCGGCGCGAAACACGAACAGGCGCTGCTCGACCTGTTCCTGATCGAGAAGGCCGCGTACGAGATCCGCTATGAAGCGGCGAACCGGCCGACGTGGCTCGCGCTGCCGGTGCGCGGCCTCGCGGCGATCGCGAGCCGCGTGCTCGGCACGACCACCGGTCTGCCGCCGCACGACACCCATGCGGGAGGCGACCATGGATAGACTGCCCCCTTCCGCCGGCCTGCATCAGCCCGACATCGACGCGCTGACCGCCGCGCGCCACGCGGATCCGTTCGCGCTGCTCGGCCCGCACCGGATCGACGGCGTGCCGTACGTGCGCGCGCTGCTGCCGAACGCGCACGGCGTGCGCGTGATCGCGCGCGACGACGCGCGCACGCTGGGCGAACTCGTGCGCATCCATCCGGCCGGCCTGTTCGCCGGCCCGATCGACGACGCGGTGCCGTACCGGCTCGACATCGACTGGCACGGCACGCAGCAGGAAATCGAGGATGCGTATGCGTTCGGCCCGCTGCTGCCCGAAGACGCGCTGCGCCGTCTCGCGGACGGCGACCCGTATGCGGTGCTCGAATGCCTCGGCGCGCGGCCGCTGACCCACGACGGCGTGCCGGGCGTGCGCTTCGCGGTGTGGGCGCCGAACGCGCGGCGCGTGTCGGTGGTGGGCGACTTCAATGCGTGGGACGGCCGGCGTCATCCGATGCGGCTGCGCTACGAGGCCGGTGTGTGGGAGCTGTTCGTGCCGCGCGTCGCGCCCGGCGCGCGCTACAAGTACGAGATCGTCGGTGCGGACGGCCACGTGCTGCCGCTGAAGGCCGACCCGTGCGCGATGCAGTGCGAACGCCCGCCGGCGACCGCGTCGGTCGTCGCGCCGGTCGACGAGATCGAAGGCTACGCATGGCGCGACCGCGACTGGCTGCACACGCGCGCACAGCGTCAGCATGCGCGCGCGCCGCTGTCGATCTACGAGGTGCATGCGCCGTCGTGGCTGCCGGCGCACGGCGACGACGGCGCCGAGCCGTCGTGGTCCGCGCTCGCGGACCGGCTGATCCCCTACGCGCAAGGGATGGGCTTCACCCACATCGAACTGATGCCGATCGCGGAGCATCCGTTCGGCGGCTCGTGGGGCTACCAGCCGCTCGCGCAGTTCGCGCCGACCGGCCGGCTCGGCTCGCCGCTCGACTTCGCGGCGTTCGTCGATCGCGCGCACGAAGCGGGCCTCGGCGTGATCCTCGACTGGGTGCCCGCGCACTTCCCGAACGACGCGCACGGGCTGATCGCGTTCGACGGCACCGCGCTCTACGAGCACGCGGACCCGCGCGAGGGATATCACCCGGACTGGAACACGATGATCTACAACCTCGGCCGCCAGGAGGTCAGCGCGTTCCTGATCGCGTCCGCGCTCGCGTGGCTCGGGCGTTATCACGTGGACGGGCTGCGCGTCGATGCGGTCGCGTCGATGCTGTATCGCGACTATTCGCGCGCGGCCGGCGAGTGGGTGCCGAACGTCTACGGCGGGCGCGAGAACCTGGAGTCGATCGCGTTCCTGAAGCGGCTCAACCACGAGGTGCAGTACGTGCCGCAGCGCCCCGGCGTCATCACCATCGCGGAGGAATCGACCGCGTGGCCCGGCGTGTCCGCGCGCGTCGAGGACGGCGGCCTCGGCTTCCAGTTCAAGTGGAACATGGGCTGGATGCACGACACGCTGCACTACATGCACGAAGACCCGGTGTATCGCCGCTATCACCATCACCTGATGACGTTCGGGCTCGTCTACGCATGGTCCGAACGCTTCGTGCTGCCGCTGTCGCACGACGAGGTGGTGCACGGCAAGGGCTCGCTGCTCGGCAAGATGCCGGGCGACCGCTGGCAGCGTTTCGCGAACCTGCGCGCGTATCTCGGCTTCATGTGGACGCATCCGGGCAAGAAGCTGCTGTTCATGGGCGGCGAGTTCGCGCAGATGGCCGAGTTCGATCACGACGGCACGCCGCACTGGAACCTGCTCGACGACCCGCTGCATCGCGGCGTGCAGACGCTGGTGCGCGACCTGAACCACGCCTACGTGTCCGAGCCCGCGCTGCACGCGCTCGACGCGGAGCCTGGCGGTTTCGACTGGCTGATCTCCGACGACGCGGACAATAGCGTGTACGCGTTCCGTCGCGTGGACGGCGCGGGCCGCGAAGTGGTGACGATCTGCAACTTCACGCCGATGCCGCGCCACGGCTACCGGGTCGGGATGCCGAAGCCGGGCCAGTGGGACGAAATCGTCAACACCGATGCGGACGTGTACGGCGGCTCGAACATGGGCAACGGCGGCCGCGTGAGCACCGAGCCGGTCGCGAGCCACGGCAAGCCGCAATCGGTGGCGCTGGTGCTGCCGCCGCTCGGGACGCTGATCCTGCGCGCAGCGCGCTAACCCGCGTGCCCCTCGATACGAACGAACAACAAGGAAGCTCATGCGACGAGGATCAGGACGACGCGGCGGAGTGAGCCGCGATGGCTAGCGGGCGGCCAGGGCAGCCGGCGCAGCCCGACCGGATGTCGCCGGGCAGCCCGTATCCGCTCGGCGCGACGTGGGACGGACTCGGCACGAACTTCGCGGTGTTCTCCGCGAACGCGTGGCGCATCGAGGTCTGCCTGTTCGATCCGACTGGCCGCAAGGAACGCATGCGCTACACGCTGCCCGAATGCACGGACGAGGTGTGGCACGGCTACCTGCCCGGCGCGCATCCCGGCACCGTGTACGGGCTGCGCGCGCACGGGCCGTATCAGCCGCAGTACGGGCATCGCTTCAATCCGCACAAGCTGCTGCTCGACCCGTACGCGCGGCGGCTCGTCGGCCAGTTCCGCTGGTCCGACGCGCTGTTCGGCTATCGCGTGCATTCGAACCGCGCGGACCTGTCGCTCGACCGGCGCGACTCCGCGCCCGCGATGCCGAAGTGCATGGTCGTCGACGACACGTTCAACTGGTCGCGCGACGTGCGGCCGAACGTGCCGTGGTCGCAGACGGTGATCTACGAGACGCATCTGCGCGGCATCACGATGCAGCGCCACGACCTGCGCGCGCATACGCGCGGCACGTTCGCGGCGCTCGCGTCGCCGCATTTCGTCGAGCATCTGGCGAGGCTCGGCGTGACCGCCGTCGAACTGCTGCCGGTGCACGCGTTCCTGAACGAACGCTTTCTGGTCGAACGCGGGCTGCGCAACTACTGGGGCTACAACAGCGCCGCGTTCTTTGTGCCGGAGCCGTCGTACCTGTCCGGCCACGATCCGGACGAGATGCGCATCGCGATCCGCCAGCTGCACGCGGCCGGCATCGAGGTGTTCCTCGACGTCGTGTACAACCACACGTGCGAAGGCGGCGAAAGCGGGCCGACCGTGTCGTGGCGCGGCCTCGACAACGCGAACTACTATCGCTGCGTGCCGGGCGACGAGCGCCATCTGATCAACGACACCGGCTGCGGCAACACGCTGAACCTGTCGCATCCGCGCGTGTTGCAGATGGTCGTCGATTCGCTGCGCCACTGGGCGACGTCGTACCGGATCGACGGTTTCCGCTTCGATCTCGGCGTCACGCTCGGGCGCGAGTCGAGCGGTTTCGATCCCGGCTCCGGCTTCTTCGACGTGCTGCGCCAGGACCCGGTGCTGTCGCCGCTGAAGCTGATCTCCGAGCCGTGGGATCTCGGCCCCGGCGGGTATCAACTGGGCAACCATCCGCCCGGCTTCGCCGAATGGAACGACCGCTTTCGCGACAGCGTGCGCCGCTACTGGCGCGGCGACCCCGGCCAGCGCGCGGACCTCGCCGCGCGGCTCACCGGCTCGGCGGACCTGTTCGACCGGCGCTCGCGGCGGCCGTGGTCGTCGATCAACTACGTGACGTCGCACGACGGCTTCACGCTCGCGGACCTCGTCGCGTACGAGCACAAGCACAACGAGGCGAACGGCGAGGACAACCGCGACGGCCACAACGAGAACTGGAGTTCGAACTGGGGCGCCGAAGGGCCGACCGACGACGCCGCGATTCTCGCGACCCGCGAGCGCGTGGCACGCTCGATGCTGGCTACGTTGTTCGTCGCGCTCGGCACGCCGATGCTGGCCGGCGGCGACGAGATGCTGCGCACGCAGCGCGGCAACAACAACGCGTATTGCCAGGACAACGAGGTGTCGTGGGTGGACTGGACGCTCGCCGAAACGCCGCATGCCGAAACGATGACCGCGTTCGTCGCGCACGTGATCGCGCTGCGCGACGCGCATCCGCTGCTGCGCGAAGCGCGTTTTCTGTTCGGCGACCGCGAGGTGCTGCCCGGCGTGCACGACATCGACTGGTTCGACGAGCGCGGCGAGCCGTTGTCGCCGGAAGCGTGGCAGGACCCGGAAGCGCGCGCGTTCGCGCTGCGCCGCGCGGGACCGGACCTCGACGGCGGAATCGAAGTATTGTTGCTGATGTTGAACGCGTCGTCGGGAGCCGTGAGGTTCACGGCTCCCGCGCCGCGAATGCAATGGGACGTGCTGCTCGACACCGCGCGCGACGACACCGCGCCGCGCACGCTGCCGGACGACACGATCGAAGTCGGCGCACACGCGCTCGTCGTGCTGTGCGCGCGACCGAAACGCGATGCCGCGCCGGAACACGCGCAGCGCGGCGCGCCGCCGGCGGCCGGGTCCATGGCCGGCGGCGAACCAGCAATGCCGGCTGCCGCGCCGCCCGACGCCGCGCCGCCCGGTTAGCCATCCAGGGAATTCGCCATGCCTTCGTCAACGCACGACCCGCGCGCCCGCCGCTACATGCATTGCCTGCCGTTCGGCGCGCAGCCGGCCAGCGCGACGTCCGCGCAGCAGCAGACCCGCTTCCGCTTCTGGGCGCCGTCGTGCCACGCGGTGCAGATCGTGTTCGACGACGCGTCCGAAGCCGTCGAGATGACGCCGGCCGGCAACGGCTGGTTCGAGGCGCAGGCGCCGTGCGGAGCCGGCGCGCTGTACCGCTACCGGCTCGACGGCGGGCAAACGGTGCCGGACCCCGCGTCGCGCTATCAGCCGCAAGGCGTGCATGGCCCGAGCGAAGTGATCGACCCGCGTTCGTATGCGTGGCGGCACGCGCAGTGGCAAGGCCGTCCGTGGGAAGAAACCGTGTTGTACGAACTGCACGTCGGCGCGCTGGGCGGCTATCGCGGCGTGGAAAAGCGACTGCCCGCGCTCGCGGAACTCGGCGTCACCGCCATCGAACTGATGCCGCTGAACGACTACCCGGGCGAGCGCGGCTGGGGCTACGACGTGATCCTGCCGTATGCGCCGCACGCGGCCTACGGCACGCCGGACGAACTGAAGGCGCTCGTCGATACGGCGCACGGCCTCGGACTCCAGATGTTCGTCGACGTCGTGTACAACCATTTCGGCCCGGACGGCAACTGGCTGCCGCATTACGCGAAGCCGTTCTTCCGCGAAGGCGTGCGCACGCCGTGGGGCGACGCGCTCGACTTCGACCGCTTCGAGGTGCGCGACTTCTTCTGCGACAACGCGCTGTACTGGCTGACCGAATACCGCTTCGACGGGCTGCGCATCGACGCCGCGCACGCGATCGGCAACGAGCCGTGGCTGCGCGAACTCGCGGACCAGGTGCATGCGCGCGTCGAGAACGGACGTCACGTGCATCTGGTGCTGGAAAACGAGCACAACGCGGCAAACCTGCTCGAAACGCACTTCGACGCGCAATGGAACGACGACGCGCATCACGCGATTCACGTGCTGCTGACCGGCGAGTCCGAAGGCTACTATCGCGCGTTCACCGACGAGCCGATCCGCAAGCTCGCGCGCGCGCTCGTCGAAGGGTTCGTGTATCAGGGCGAACCGTCGCCGGTGCACGACGGCCGGCCGCGCGGCGAGCCGAGCGGCCATCTGCCGCCGACGTCGTTCGTGCTGTTCCTGCAGAACCACGACCAGATCGGCAACCGCGCGTTCGGCGACCGGCTGCGCGCGTTGTGCGACGACGACGATGCGCTGCGCGCGGCGACCGCGCTGCTGTTGCTGTCGCCGCAGATTCCGCTGCTGTTCATGGACGAGGAGCACGGCTCGAAGCAGCCGTTCCAGTTCTTCACCGACTACACGGGCGACCTCGCCGACGCGGTGCGCGAAGGCCGCCGGCGCGAGTTCGCCGCGTTCGGCGCATTCTCCGATCCGGCGCGGCGCGCGCAGATTCCCGATCCGAACGATCCGCGCACGTTCGCCGCGTCGTCGCCGCCCGCGAGCGAGCCTGCAAGCGAACCCGAACGCAGCGAGCGGCTTGAATGGATGCATTTCTACAAGTCCGCGCTGACCGTGCGCACGCGGCTGCTGGCGCCGCGCCTTCGTCACGCCAGCGCGGACCACGCGACGGTGCTGGTGGACGACGCGGGCCGCGACACGGCCGCGCTGATCGCGCGCTGGAAGCTCGCGGACGGCGAGACGCTGTCGATCGCATTGAACCTCGGCCGCGACGACGTTTCGCTGCCGCAGCAGCCGGACGGCACCGTCGTGTTCGAAACGCCGCCGCGCGCGCGCGACCGCATCGACGCGCAGGTGCTGCCGCGCTACGCGTGCGTCGCGTGGATGACCGGCGACGTGCAGGGTTACGCGAACCATTACGCCCGGCAGCATCCGTCCAGCGAGGAACCCGGACCATGAACACGACGCGCCCCGCCGACGCGCTCGCGGCGCTCGCCGCGCGCGTCGGCTTCGAGGTCGAATGGTCCGACGCGCAGGGCATGATGCGGCGCGTGCCGGACAGCACGCTCGCGGCGCTGCTCGAATGCGCGGGACTGCCGTGCGCGACGGCCGCGCAACTACGGCACAGCGCGGCCGCGGTGAACGCCGAGCAGTCGGCGCGCAGGCTGCCGCCGCTCATCACCGCCGAATGCGATCACGCGATCGAACTGCCCGCGTCGGCGGTGCGCAACGGCAGCCGCTACCGGATCGAACTCGAAAGCGGCGCGCTGATCGACGGCCGCTTCACCGCGCCGAAGGGCGGACCCGCGCTGCTCGCGCCGGTGCCGGAGCCCGGTTATCACACGCTGACCGTGAACGACCATCAGCTAACGCTCGCGGTCGCGCCGCCGCGCTGCCATACGATCGCCGCCGCATGGCGCGCGCGTCACGGCGATGCGGCGCGCGTGCCGCCGCTGTGGGGCGTCGCCGCGCAACTGTACGGGCTGCGCCGCGCGGGCGACGGCGGCATTGGCGACTACACCGCGCTCGCAACGCTCGCGGCCGACAGCGCGCGTCACGGCGCGGCCGCGCTTGCGGTCAGCCCGACGCACGCGATGTTCAGCGCGGACCCCGGCCATTTCAGTCCGTATGCGCCGTCGTCGCGGCTCTGGCTGAACGTCGCGCACATCGACCCGGCCGCGCGTTTCGGCGTGGAAGCCGCGCACGCGGCAAGCGTCGCCGCCAGCGTCGGCACGCTGCCGACCGAACTCGAAGCGCTGCCGCTGATCGACTGGCGACGCGCGGTGCCGTCGAAGCTCGCGGTGCTGCGCGCGCTGTTCGACCGCTTCTGCGCGAACGACCGCGAAACGAATTCGCCGCACGCGCAGGCGTTCGACGCCTTCTGCGAACGCGGCGGCGAGGCGCTGGAAGACCACGCGCGCTTCGAGGCATTGCAGGCCGCGATGCTCGGCGGCCCCGAAGGACTGCGGCACTGGCGCGACTGGCCCGCCGGCTTGCAGGACCCGCGCAGCGCGGACGTCGCGACGTTCGCCGCCGGGAATCGCCGCGAGGTGGACTTCCACCGCTTCCTGCAATGGCTCGCGGCGGACGGCCTGCAACGCGCGCAGCAGGCGGCGCGCGACGCGGGCATGGCGATCGGCCTCGTCGCGGACCTCGCGGTCGGCTGCGACGGCGCGGGCAGTCACGGCTGGTCGCTGCCGCACGACATGCTGCAGCGCGTGTCGGTCGGCGCGCCGCCGGACATCTTCAACCAGGCGGGGCAAAGCTGGGGGCTGACGACGTTCTCGCCGCGCGCGATGCACAGCAACGGCTTCCGCGCGTTCATCGACATGCTGCGCGCCGCGTTCGCGCATGCGGGCGGCGTGCGCATCGATCACATCCTCGGGCTGCGCCGGCTGTGGCTCGTGCCCGAAGGCGAAAGCGCGAGACACGGCGCGTATCTGCGTTATCCGTTCGACGACCTCGTGCGGCTGATCGCGCTCGAATCGTGGCGGCATCGCGCGATCGTTATCGGCGAGGATCTCGGCACCGTGCCCGAAGGCTTGCGCGAACGGCTCGCCGCGCACGCACTGTACGGCACGCGCGTGCTGTGGTTCGAGCACGACGGCAACGCGTTCCTCGCGCCGGACCGCTGGGACCCGAACGGCGTCGCGACGACGACCACGCACGACCTCGCGACCGTCGCCGGCTGGTGGCGCGGCTCCGACATCGACTGGCGCAACCGGATCGGGCAGACGCTGCCGCGCGACGACGGCCGCGATCCGGTCGCGCTCGAACACGAGCGTCGCGCCTACGATCGCGACGGGTTGTGGCATGCGTTCCAGCAGGCCGGCTGCGCGCCGCGCGACACGCCTGCGCCGCCGCCCGACGCCGCGCCGGTCGATGCCGCGCTGCGCTTCGTCGGCGCGAGCGCGAGCCCGCTGTTCACGTGTCCGCTCGAAGACCTGCTCGCGCTCGCGGACCAGCCGAACCTGCCCGGCTCGATCGACGAGCATCCGAACTGGCGGCGGCGTCTGCCGCTCGACGTCGAAACGCTGTATCGCGACCCGGCCGTCGCCGCGCGCGTGCAGACGATCGCTGACGCGCGCGCCGCCGCGCCGACCCGCGCGGACGAGCCGCCGCCGTCCGCCGGCGCGACGCCGCCCGATGCGTCGCGCCCCGACACCGCCCCGCCCTCCGCGATGCCATGACACTTCCCCGCGCGACGCTGCGTCTGCAGCTTCATCACGACTTCACGTTCGACGATGCGCTCGCGCACGTCGACTATTTCGACGCGCTCGGCGTGAGCCATCTGTACACGTCGCCGGTGACGACCGCGCAGCCCGGCTCGATGCACGGCTATGACACCGTCGACTACGGCACCGTCAGCGCGGAACTCGGCGGCGAGACGGCGCTGCGCCGGCTGTCCGCGAAGCTGCACGAGCGCGGCATGGGGCTCGTCGTCGACGTCGTGCCGAACCACATGGGCGTCGGCGGCGCGCACAACGCATGGTGGCTCGACATCCTCGAATGGGGGCGGCACAGCGCGTATGCGCGGCACTTCGACGTGGACTGGCATTCGCCGGACCCCGCGTTGCGCGGCAAGGTGCTGATGCCGTTCCTCGGCGCGCCGTATGGCGAGGAACTGGAAGCGGGCCGCATCGAACTGCGCTTCGACGCGCAGCGCACGCGTTTCGTCGTCGCGTATGGGCCGCACGTATGCCCGATCTGCCCTGCCGATTACGCGGCGCTGTTGCAGTCCGCCGATCGCGCGGACCTCGCCGCGCTGGCCGCGTCGTTCCACGGACTGACGACGCAGCCCGACGACCAGCAGCGCGCCGCCCACGCGCGCGATGCGCTGCGCGAGTACGTCGAGCGCAACGGCACCGAGCCGATCGACTTCGTGCTCGAAGCGTATGCGAGCGCCGACCCGGTGCCGCGCGAACGGCTGCACAAGCTGCTCGAACGCCAGCACTACCGGCTCGCGTGGTGGCGCACCGCGACCGACGAGATCAACTGGCGGCGCTTCTTCGACGTGACCGCGCTCGCGGGCGTGCGCGTCGAGCGGCACGAGGTGTTCGAGGCGGTGCACCGGCTCGTGTTCCGGCTGTACGCGGACGGCGTGATCGACGGCGTGCGCATCGATCACATCGACGGGCTCGCGGACCCGCGCGAATACTGCGAGCGGCTGCGGCAGCGGCTCGCGAGCCTGCGCACGGAGCCGCCGTACATCGTCGTCGAAAAGATCCTCGCGCAAGGCGAAACGCTGCGCGACGACTGGGCCGTGCAGGGCACGACCGGTTACGACTTCATGAACGACGTCGGCGCGCTGCTGCACGACGCGGCCGGCGCGGAGCCGCTCGCCGCCGCGTGGGCCGCGATCTCGGGCAGCGACGCGTCGTTCTCCGAAGTCGTGCTCGATGCGCGCCGCGAGATGCTCGCCGCGTACCTCGCGGCCGAACTCGATCACGCGGCGCGCGCGCTGCACCGGATCGCGCGGGAGCAGCCGGCGACGCGCGACTACACGTATGCGTCGATCCATCGCTCGGTCGCGCAACTGGCGATCTGGTTCCCGGTGTACCGGGTCTATCCGGTGCACGGGATGCGCACCGCGACCGACAACCACTACTTCGACATCGCGCTCGACGGCGCGCGCCGCACGTTGCCGCGCGCGTATCGGGCGGCGCTCGCGCGGGTCGATGCGTGGCTCGGCGCAAGCGCGCCAGCCAGTGACGCGGAGCGTCCGGATGCAGGCGCGAAGGCGACTGCGAATGCGGCAGGCGGTGCGGATACGACGGCGACCAGCGCGGCGAGCAATGCGTCCACCCGCGCAACGGCCGGCGGCGCAGACCGCGCGCCGCACGCGACCGCTAACGCGAACCGCCACGGCAACGCGGCGCGCAGCGCCGCCGATGCGTCAATTGCAACGAACGGCCCGTTGAGCCACACGCTCGTCGCGCAGCGCACCGCGCTCGCGCTGTTCTCGCAACTGACCGCGCCGCTCGCCGCGAAGGCGACCGAGGACACCGCGTTCTATCGCTACGGCCGGCTGCTGTCGCGCAACGAAGTCGGCGCGGATCCGGGCGATTTCGCGCGCACGGTCGAGGACTTCCATGCGGCGAACCAGTTGCGCCAGCGCCGCTTTCCGCATGCGCTGCTCGCGACCGCGACGCACGATCACAAGCGCGGCGAGGACGTGCGCGCGCGGCTCGCGGTGCTGAGCGAAATTCCGGATCAATGGAGCGCGACGCTGCGCGCGTGGTCCACGCTGAACCAGCCGCATCGCCGCAACGGCAACGTGAATTCGCCGCTGGGTTCGACCGACTGGGCGCCGGGACCGGAAGCCGAGGCGATGCTGTACCAGACGCTGGTCGGCTGCTGGCCGCCGGACCTCGCGGCGGGCGACGAAGCGGGCGTGCGCGCCCTCGCGGAACGCGTCGCGCAATGGCAGTTGAAGGCGCTGCGCGAAGCGAAGCGGCGCACGAACTGGCTCGCGCCGGACGAAGCCTACGAGGCCGGCTGTCGCGACTTCCTGTTCGACATCCTCGCGCCGCAGCGGCGCGACGGCTTCCTGCACGAACTCGAAACGTTCGTCGCGCGGATCGCGCCGGCCGGCGTGTCGAACTCGCTGCTGCAGACGACGCTGCGAATCACGTCGCCGGGCGTGCCGGACCTGTATCAAGGCACCGAGCTATGGGACTTCAGCCTCGTCGATCCGGACAACCGGCGACCGGTCGATTACGCGCAACGCGCCGCGGCGCTGGGGGACGATCCGCCGTCCGCGCGGCTCGCGCAATGGCGCGACGCGCGCGTGAAACTCGGCATCGTGCAGCGGCTGCTCGCGCTGCGGACCCGCGCGCCATCGCTGCTGCGCGACGGCGCGTATCTGCCGCTCGCCGTGCACGGCGAGCACGCGGCGCGCGTGATTGCGTTCGCGCGCCAGCACGGCGACGAACGCGCGGTCGTGATCGGCACGCGGCTCGCGACGCCGCTGCTCGAAGACAGCGCGTTGCCGCTCGTCGCGGCCGACCGCTGGGGCGACACGGCGATCGAACTGCCGCCCGGCTTCGCGGACGCGCGCTGGCACGACTGGCTGAGCGACGCGTCGCCGACGATCCCGCGCACGCGTGTCGTCGCGGTGCGCGACGTGCTCGCGGCGCTGCCGGTCGCGGTGCTGTCGAACCTCGCGCCGAAACCGAAGACGAAGACGAAAGCAACGTAAGCGGCGCTCAACCGCCTTCGTCGTCGAGGTCCTTCGGATACACGCGCACCAGCACGATGCGCGGCCCCTTCATCCGCTTCACGACGATGTCGAAACGGTCGAACGACACGCGCTGCCCTTCGGTCGGCAGGTCGTTCAGCGCATGGATCACGAGGCCGCCGACCGATTCCGCGCGCCCTTCGTCGATGTCGATGCCGAGCGCCTGTTCCAGCGACACCACCGGCAGGCTGCCCTTGCCCATCAGCGTGCCGTCGTCCATCCGGGTCCAGTCGTTGTCGCCCTGGTGGAACTCGTCGTGAATCTGCCCGACGAGCGCGCCGAGCAGATTGTCGAGCGTCAGAAAGCCGATCGGACGCGAGCCCTTGCGGCCGACCAGCGCGAGATGCGGCGCGCCCTTGCGGAAGCGGCGGAACAGCGCGAGCGCCGGCATCCCCGGATTCACGTACTGCACCGGCCGCGCGTAACGCGCGAGATCGTCGAGCGGATGACCGGCCTCGCGCGCGAGCAGCAGGTCCTTCAGATGGATCAGGCCGACCACGCGCTCGCCGGACGCGTTCTCGAACAGCGGATAACGGCTGAAGCGATGGCGCGCGACGATCTGCATGTTCTCGGAAAGCGGCAGGTCGCGGCGCAGCCCGACCAGTTCGTGCGCGGGGCGCGCGAGGTCGGACACCGTGAGCCGCGAGAAGTCGAGCGAATGTGCGAGCGTGTTCCATTCGTCGGCGTTGTACGCGTCCGCGGCCGGCTGCGCCGCGCGGCCCGTTGCATCGCGGCCTTCGGCCGCCGCGCTGGCGCGGCGGCTGCGCAGGATCAGCTTCAGTTCCTCGGTCGAATAATGCGCGTCGGTGCCGTGCTCCGACGACAGTCCCGTGAGCCGCAGCACCGCGGCCGCGCTCGTGTTCAGCAGCCAGATCGCCGGATACATCAGCCAGTAGAAGCCGTACAGCGGCGCGGCGGTCCACAGGCCGACGCGTTCGGCCTCGCGGATCGCGAGCGACTTCGGCGCAAGCTCGCCGACGACGATGTGCAGGAACGAGATCGCGGAGAACGCGAACAGCAGCGAGATACCGTGGATCAGTTGCGGCGACGTCACGCCGAGCACGGCGAACAGCGGTTCGATCAGTTGCGCGAACGCGGGTTCGCCGATCCAGCCGAGGCCGAGCGACGCGAGCGTGATGCCGAGCTGGCACGCGGACAGATACGCGTCGAGCTGCGTATGCACCTTCGCGAGCAGCCTGCCGCGCATGCCGTGCTGCGCGGCGAGGCTCTGCACGCGCGTCTGGCGCAGCTTCACGAGACCGAATTCGGCCGCGACGAAAAAACCGTTGAGGGCAACGAGCAGCAGCGCGCCGACGAGGGCGATAACCTGGATCAAGACAAAAGGCTCCGGCGAAACAAAGCGCTCAGTATAAGGCGCGAAAGAATGATGAAAGGCCGGAGCGGTCCAGCGAAACGTTGACGCGGCGTGCAGCGGACGGGCCGCGCGCGGGAATGGGCAGGCCGCACGGGTCAGGCCGGTGCCGCCGGCGGCCGATGAAGGGAGCCGCTATGCCGGCCGAATCGGCAGCCGCAGCGTGAGCGTCGCCGGCGCGCCGTCTTTCAGCGGCTCGGCTTCGAAGCGGCCGCCATGCGCTTCGGCGACGCGCTGGCACAGCGCGAGCACCCACGCGGCGCGGCCGGTCTCCTGCGGCTGGCACGCCTGCGTGCGCGCGAACGCTTCGAGCCGGTGCGGGACGGCGGCGTCCGTCAGCGCCTGCATGGTCGCTGTAAAACCAACCGCGAGCCTTATCTGGCTCGCTTCCTCCGCGACGTCGAGCACGATCGTCGCGTGGCGCGCGCTGGCCTCGGCCGCGAACACGAGCATCAGCCACAGCGCCTGCCCGCAGCGCTCGATGTCGCCGTCGATCGTGCCGCCGCACGGCATCCCGCGCGCGTCGATCGTCACGCCGCGCGCGTCGGCGAGCGCGATGCGCGCGTCGTCAATGGCGTCGTTGATCATCGCGTCGGCGGGGAACGGCTCGCGCGCCACCGGCAACTGGCGCGTCTCGTTGCGCGTCGTGTCGACGATCGTTTCGAGCAGTTGCACCTGCTGCTCGACGCCGGTGCGAATCCCGTCGATCGCGCGCTGCGCGGCCGGGTCCGCGCTGTCGATCTTGCGCTCCAGCACGTACGCCCAGCTATGGATCGCGTTCAGCGGGCTGCGCAGATCGTGCGAGACCCGCGACAGCACGTGGTCGCGCATGAACAGCGCGACCACCGAGCAGAGATGCGCGATGCGTTCGGAGCGGGACGGAGAAGTCGTCGCCATCGATGTCCTCGTTAGCGCCCATGGCGGGCGGCGAAAAAACAGCCTCATTATAGGCAGCGGCACGCGGGCTGCGGCAATGGGTCCTGGTGAGCAAAGCGCCTACAATGGCGGTTTCACACCATCCGATCGAGGAAAACCCATGTCTATCGTGACCACCGCATCCGGCCTCAAGTACGAGGATCTGACCGAAGGCAGCGGCGACGAAGCACGCGCGGGACAAACCGTCAGCGTCCACTACACCGGCTGGCTGACGGACGGCCAGAAATTCGATTCGAGCAAGGACCGCAACGACCCGTTCGACTTCGTGCTCGGCGGCGGCATGGTCATCAAGGGCTGGGACGAGGGCGTGCAGGGGATGAAGGTCGGCGGCGTGCGCCGTCTGACGATCCCGCCGCAACTCGGTTACGGCGCGCGCGGCGCAGGCGGCGTGATTCCGCCGAATGCGACGCTCGTGTTCGAAGTCGAACTGCTCGACGTCTGAGCGAACGCGCAGCAATTCGCGTGCCGCGATGAACCCGCACCACCACGGCCCCGTCACCGCGCCCGGCGTCGAGCTGCGCCGCTACGGCGCGGACGAGGCCACCGACCTGCACGACTTCCACCAGGTCGTGCTCGGCCTCGACGGCGCGATGCAGATGGCCGTCGACGGTGTCGGCGCATGCATCGACTTCCGGTCGGCGTGGCTGGTGCCGGCGGGCGCGCGGCACGACTACGCGGGCATCGGCGAGAACCGGCAACTGGTGCTCGACCTGCCGGCCGCGTCGCTCGCGGTGCCGGCGCGGCTGTTCGACGAGGCGCGCGCGGTGCGGATCGATCCGTCGTTCACCGAACTGGTCCGGCAGATCGCGCGGCGCGCGGCCGTCGCCGCGAAGCCTCACGGCGACGACGGCATGGGCGCGCGCCGGTTCCACTGGGACGCGTCCGCGCGGCTGTGCGCGGCGATGCTGTCGCAGACCGGCATCGAGCCGGGCGATGCGGCCCGCGCGGCGATGGGCCTCGACTTCGCGCGGATCGACCGCTGGCTGCGCGCGCATCTCGCGGAGCCGCTGCGGATCGCGGATCTCGCCGCGCATTGCGGCTTCGGGATGCGGCGCTTCCACGAGCTGTTCATCGAGGCGTTCGGCGAAACGCCGCATCGTTATCTGCAACGGCTGCGGCTCGACACCGCGATCACGCTGCTCGCGGACCCGCGCCATACGCTGACGGACGTCGCGCTCGAAGTCGGCTTCGGCGACCAGAGCGCGTTCACACATGCGTTCACGCGGCGCTTCGGCGTCGCGCCGGGGCAATGGCGCGCGCTGCCCGCGCATTGAGCGGCGCGCGCGATGCGCCGCGGTCCGCATCGGCCGGCAAACCGTACACGTAAAAAAACCGCCTTTCGGCGGTTTTTCATTGTCCGCCGACCGCGCGGAACGTGGATTCAGGTCGCGGCGATCAAGCCGCCGCGTCGAGCCCGCGCGCGAGATCGGTGCGGATGTCCTGCGCGTTCTCCAACCCGACCGCGAGGCGGATCAGCCCTTCGGTGATGCCCGCCGCCGCGCGCGCTTCCGGCGTGATGCGGCCGTGCGTCGTCGTCGCCGGATGGGTGATCGTCGTGCGCGTGTCGCCGAGGTTGCCGGTGATCGAGCAGATCTTCGTGCTGTCGATCACGCGCCATGCGTTCTCGCGCTGCGCTTCCGGCGTGTCGCCCTTCAGCTCGAACGACACGATCGCGCCGCCCGCCTTCTGCTGACGCATCGCGAGCGCGTGCTGCGGATGCGACGCCAGCCCCGGATAAAACACCCGCTTCACGGCCGGATGCGTTTCGAGCCAGCTCGCGACTTCGAGCGCGTTCGACGACTGCTTCTCGACGCGCAGCGACAGCGTCTCCATCCCCTTCAGCAGCACCCACGCGTTGAACGCGGACAGCGTCGGCCCCGCGCTGCGCACGAACGGGAACACCTTTTCCATGATGAATTTGCGCGAGCCCACCAGCGCGCCGCCGAGCACGCGGCCCTGGCCGTCGAGAAACTTGGTCGCCGAGTGCATCACGACGTCCGCGCCGAGCTTCAGCGGCTGCTGCAACGCCGGGCTGCAGAAACAGTTGTCGACGACGAACAGCGCGTTCGCGGCCTTCGCTATCTTGCCGATCGCCTCGATGTCCGCGACCTCGGTCAGCGGGTTCGACGGCGTTTCGAGGAAGAACATCTTCGTCTCGGGCCGCACCGCGTTTTTCCATGCGTCGAGGTCGGTCGGATCGACGAACGTCGTCGCGATGCCGAACTTGCTGAAGATCTGCGAGAACATGCCGAGCGTCGAGCCGAACAGGCTCTGCGAACTGACGATGTGGTCGCCGGCCTGCAAGGCCGACATCACGACCGACATGATCGCGGCCATCCCCGAGGCGGTCGCCATGCACGCCTCGCCGCCTTCCAGCGCCGCGAGCCGGTCCTGGAACATCGTGACGGTCGGGTTCGTGAAACGCGAGTACGTGTATGAGTCCTCGGAATTCTTGAAGCGTTCCGCGGCTTCGGCCGCGTTCGCGAAGCAGAAGCTCGACGTGAGGAACAGCGCCTCCGAATGCTCGTTGAAGTTGCTGCGCAGCGACCCCGAGCGCACGGCAAGGGTGTCGAAATTGAAGGTATCGTCCATGTTCGTTGTAGTTCCGTGGCAGGCCGGCGAGGCGGGAAGGCAACAAAAAAGCCCGCTTTGCGTCGGCAGAAGCGGGCTTTGGTGGATTCGGGTTACCGGTCAGCGGTGAGCGTCGGGCGTCGTTTGCTGCACTTCGGCGCCGGTCGCTTTAGCTGTTTTGGGTTGCCCCGCGTCCGCAAGCTGAGATCAAATCGACGCAAGCCCGTATCCTATCACGGGATCGCGGCCCGCACGCGCGGCCGCCGCAATCCTCGTTCGTCGACGCGGGCTCGCGCCGCGCTTACTCGACCGACAGTTGCAGGTGCAGTTGCGAACGCGCGCCGCCGTCCATCGCGTCGCTGGCCGCGTCGCGGTCCGACTGCGCGGACGGCGCGAGCCGCGCGGTTTCGACACGGTCGAGATACGCGGTCGTCACGTCGCCGGTGATGTAGTCGCCGTCGAAGCACGACGCCTCGAAGCCCTTCAGCGCCGGGTTGATGTCGCGAATCGCCTGCTTCAGGTCGCGGACGTCCTGATACACGAGGTGATCCGCGCCGATGATGCGCGCCACTTCCTCGTCGGTGCGGCCGTGCGCGACCAGCTCGCCGCGCGTCGGCATGTCGATGCCGTACACGTTCGGATACTTCACCGGCGGCGCGGCCGACGCGAAGATCACCTTGCTCGCGCCCGCGTCGCGCGCCATCTGCACGATTTCCTGCGAGGTGGTGCCGCGCACGATCGAATCGTCGATGATGAGCACGTTCTTGCCCTTGAACTCGATGCCCATCGCGTTCAGCTTCTGGCGCACCGACTTCTTGCGCATGGCCTGGCCCGGCATGATGAACGTGCGGCCGACGTAGCGGTTCTTGAAGAAGCCTTCGCGATACTCGACGCCGAGTTTCGCGGCGACCTGCATCGCGGCCGGGCGCGACGAATCGGGAATCGGCATCACGACGTCGATCTTCACGTCCGGCAGCACGCGGCGGATCTTCTCCGCGAGATAGTCGCCCATCCGCAGGCGCGCGTTGTAGACCGGCACGCCGTCGAGCACCGAGTCCGGACGCGCAAGGTACACGAGTTCGAAGATGCACGGGTTGAGGCTCGGTTTCTCCGCGCATTGCTGCGCGTGGAGGTTGCCTTCGAAGTCGACGAATACCGCCTCGCCCGGCTCGACGTCGCGGACGAACTCGAAGCCGATGCCTTCGAGCGCGACCGACTCCGACGCGACCATCCATTCGGTGCCTTCCGGCGTTTCGAGCTTGCCGATGCACAGCGGACGGATGCCGAACGGATCGCGGAACGCAAGCAGCCCGTAACCGGCGATCAGCGACACGATCGCATACGAGCCGCGCACGCGGCGATGCACGCCGGACACCGCCTTGAAGAGCGCCGCCGGATCCAGTTGCAGGCCGGAACTCGCAAGCTGCACTTCGTGCGCAAGCACGTTGAGCAGCACTTCGGTGTCGGAGTTGGTGTTGATGTGCCGGCGATCGACGCGGAACATCTCTTCCTTCAGCTGCGGCCAGTTGGTCAGGTTGCCGTTGTGCGCGAGGATGATGCCGAACGGCGCGTTCACGTAGAACGGCTGGGCCTCCTCTTCGCTCGACGCGGAACCGGCCGTCGGGTAGCGCACCTGGCCGATGCCGCTGGTGCCGGGCAAGCTGCGCATGTTGCGCGTGCGGAACACGTCGCGCACCATGCCGTTCGCCTTGTGCATGTGGAAAGTGCTGCCGTCCGCGGTGGCGATGCCGGCCGCGTCCTGACCGCGATGCTGCAGCAGCAGCAGGCTGTCATAGATGAGCTGGTTGACGGGAGAGCGGGAAACTACGCCTACGATGCCGCACATGGCAGGTCCTTCAAGAAAGCGAAATCGATTGCGGCGGCCGGGCGGGATCCGGCTACGCACCGCGGGGCTGCGGGTCCGTCACGGCGCCGCATACCGCACGTCATACGTGCACGTATGCGGCCAGCGGGTCGGGCAGCAGCGGCTTCAGTTCGCGCACGCCCTGCTCGGCATACGGCCGCAGCAGCGCATCGCGCCAGAAATTCTGCTGGGGCAGTTCGGTCAAGCCGCCGAGGACGACCAGAACCAGCACCAGCACGACACCTCGCACGAGGCCGAACATCATGCCGAGCGACCGGTCCACGCCGGACAGTCCGCTCGCCGTCACGAGCCGGGTCAACAGCGCGTTCGCGACGCTCGCCACCAGCACCACGCCGATCACGATCAGCGCGAACGCGAGCAGCCACTGGGTCAGCCCGCCGCCCGGCCAGTTCGCCGGAATCCACGGCACCACGTGATCGACGAAACGGCACGCGACGATGAACGCGGCGATCCAGCCGATCAGCCCGAATATCTCGCCGACGAACCCGCGCCATGCTCCGCGCAGCGCCGACAGGCCGATCACCGCCAATACAGCGTAGTCGAATGCGGTGAACATCGGCAGGTTATTCCGCGCCGCCGCCGTTCGAACCCGACCCGAGGCCGGCCGCCCGCACCTTCGCGATCGCCGCCGACGCCGCCGCGCGGTCCGCGAACGGCCCTGCGCGCAACAGCGTGCGCGTCGTGCCGTCCGGCTGTTTGCGGTGCTCGGTATATACGGGTACGCCTGCCGCTTTCAACTTCGTCGCCCAGCTGCGCGCGCTCGCGTCGTCCGGGAACGAGCCGAGTTGCAGCGCGTAACGCGCACCCGGCGGCGCAGACGGCGTGCCCGCGTCGTCGGATGACGACGAATTCGGCTCGACGTCGGTATCGGACGGCGCGGCCTGGCGCTGCGCGGTCGTCGCGGCCGGCGCGCGCTGTGCCGGCTTGGCGGCGGGCGGCGTGTTGTCCGCGCGCGTCTGGGCTGGCGGTTTGGCGGGTGCGGATTGTTTTGCGGGTGCGGCAGGCGGCGTGGCCTGCGCGGTTTGCGTCGATGACGGGGCGGATTTCTGCGCGGCGGCGGGTGCCGGCGCATTGCCGGCCGTCGAGAGGCCCGACGCGCCGAGCGCGGCTTCGGCCGCCGGCGGATTGTCCGGCGCGACGCCCGCCTGGGTGTCCTCGGCATCGTCGTCGGCCGGCGCCTTCGGCGCGGGGCGGCTCGGAATGTCGATCGCGATGTCGTCGGTGACGGGTTTCGGATGCGAATCGAGGATCATCGGCAGCACGATGACCGCCGCGATCACCAGCGCGATCGCGCCGACGAGGCGGCGACGCGCGCGCTGCTTTTCCGGCAGCGTCGGGTCGAGCAGCATCGCCTCGGCATCGCTCGACCGGTCCGGACGGCGGCTGCGCCGCTCGACGCGCGCGCCCTGGTTGCTCCGGCGGCTCGCGCCAGCGTTGGAGCCACGCCGCGCGGGCGCTTCGTCTTTCTTGCCGAACGAAAAAATTCCCATGTGTGGCTGCTTTTTGCTCCGCTTCTATTCCGCTTCTGCGCCGCTGCGTTTACGTCGCCGTTGCGTCACGACTTGCGAGAGACGGGCCGCGATTGCGTCAGTGCTGCTGCGATTTACGCCAGGCCATCACGCCCGCGACCGTAAGGAAACTGCCGAAAACCACGATTCTATCATTTTCGGTTGCGTGTTTTAGCGCATGTTGGAACGCGAGCGCAGGCGCTTCGTAGCGCGTAACGCTGCTGTCCGGCCCGTCCGCCACGCCCGCGTCGCGCAGCGCCGCCTCAAGCTGCTCTGCGCTCGCGCCGCGCGGTCCCGGCAGCGTCGTCACGCACCAGTGATCGATCTCGCCCTTCAACTGGCCGATCACGCCCGCGATGTCCTTGTCCCGCATCGAGCCGAACACCGCGTAGGTGTACGGAAAATAGCCCATGCTGCCGAGATTCTGCCCGAGCACCGCCGCCGCATGCGGATTGTGGCCGACGTCGAGCACGACCGACGGCTTGCCCGGCAGCACCTGGAAGCGTCCCGGCAGCTCGACGTTCGCGAGGCCGAGGCGGATGTCCTGCGCGGACACCGGCAGCCGGTCGCGCATCGCTTCGAGGCCCGCGAGCGCGGCCGACGTGTTGATCAACTGGTTCGCGCCGCGCAGCGCCGGGTACGCGAGCGCCGAGCGCCGCATCGTGCGGCCGACGTAGCTCCACTGCTGGCGCTCGCTGCCCGCCTGCCCTTCGTAGCGGAAATCGCGGCCGAACAGCCACAGATCGGCGTCGACCTCGTCCGCGTAGTCGATCAGCGTGTGCGGCGCCATCGGATCGGCGCAGATCGCCGGCTTGCCCGCGCGGAAAACGCCGGCCTTCTCCAGCGCGATCTTCTCGCGCGTGTCGCCGAGATATTCGGTGTGGTCGATGTCGATGCTCGTGATGATCGCGCAGTCGGTGTCGAGCACGTTCACCGCGTCGAGCCGGCCGCCGAGGCCCACTTCGAAGATCGCCGCATCGAGTCCGCGCGACGCGAACAGATGCATGATCGCGAGCGTCGTGAATTCGAAGTACGTGAGCGACACCGGCTGCGCGAGCGACAGCCGCGCGGCCTCGACCGCCTCGAAATGCGGCAGCAGATCGTCGTCGGACGCCTGCTCGCCGTCGATTCGCGCGCGCTCGTTGAACGACAGCAGATGCGGCGACGTATGGCAGCCGACCCGGTAGCCGGCTTTCAGCAGGATCGCTTCGAGGATCGCGCAGGTCGAGCCCTTCCCGTTCGTGCCGCCGACCGTGAAGATCGGGCAGTCGAAGCGCAGCTGCAGCGCGTCCTTCACCTGGCGGATCCGGTGGAGCCCCATGTCGATGCCGACCGGATGCGCGGATTCGAGATGCGTGAGCCACGCGTCGAGGCTGGGAAAGGTACTCATCGAACGATTCGGGTTGGGCGGAAGAAAGCGGGCATTGCCGTCGGCGGAGTCGCGGAGCCAGGCTCCGCGAAAACCCGGATTATCCCGGAAATGACAACGCGCCGCTTGCTTTCGCTCGCGGCGCGCGAAGGACGGGGCCGCGCGCGACGCGCGGCGCCCGGCACGGCTCGGGTGTCAGGCCACCGCGTCGGCGGGCTGGCGCGACAGCAGCGCGATCAGTTGCGCGATCTCCTCGCGCAGCTTGCGGCGGTCGACGATCATGTCGATCGCGCCCTTCTGCATCAGGAATTCCGCGCGCTGGAAACCTTCCGGCAGCTTCTCGCGCACCGTCTGCTCGATCACGCGCGGGCCGGCGAAGCCGATCAGCGCCTTCGGTTCGGCGATCACGACGTCGCCGAGGAACGCGAAACTCGCGGACACGCCACCCATCGTCGGATCGGTCAGCACCGAGATGAACGGCAGCTTCGCTTCGGCGAGCTTCGTCAGCATCGCGGTGGTCTTGGCCATCTGCATCAGCGACAGCAGGCTCTCCTGCATCCGCGCGCCGCCCGATGCGGTGAAGCAGATGAACGGCACCTGCTGCTCGATCGCGTTCTGCACGCCGCGCACGAAACGCTCGCCGACCACCGAACCCATCGAGCCGCCCATGAACGAGAACTCGAAACACGCGACCACGACCGGCAGCGTATGGATCGCGCCGCCCATCACGACCATCGCGTCGGTTTCGCCGGTCTCTTCCATCGCCTCTTTCAGGCGCTCCGGGTACTTGCGGCTGTCCTTGAACTTCAGCGCGTCGACCGGGATGATTTCCTGGCCGATCTCATAGCGGCCTTCCGGGTCGAGCAGCGCGTCGAGCCGCTCGCGCGAGCCGATCCGCATGTGGTGGTCGCATTTCGGGCAGACGTGCTGGTTCGCCTCGACGTCGTTGCGATACAACACCGCCTCGCAGTTCGGGCACTTGATCCACAGCCCTTCCGGAATGCCCTTGCGGCTCTTCGGATCGGTTTGCTTGATTTTTGGCGGCAGCAGTTTGTCGAGCCAGCTCATTGACGTTTCCTTCATTGACCTTCGTGATGCGCGGCGCGGCGGGTCCGACCCCGGCCGCGCATGGCGAAAAGCGGATTTTACCGCGTACCGGCCGCTACGCCGTCGATCGCGCGTCGAATGTCCGCGATGAACTGCGTGAGCGTCGCGACCGCCGCGTCCGGCGCGGTCTGTTGCAGCAACTGCACGATCCGGCTGCCGATCACGACCGCATCGGCCACTTCGGCGACCGCGGCGGCCGTCTGCGCGTCGCGGATGCCGAATCCGACCCCGACCGGCAGCGGCACGTGCGCCTTGATGGCCGGGATTTTACCCGCGATGCTGGAAACGTCCAGATTTCCGGCGCCGGTCACGCCCTTCAGCGACACGTAGTACACATAGCCGCTCGCCGCGCGGCCGACTTCCGCGATCCGCCCGTCGGTGGAGGTCGGCGCGAGCAGGAAGATCGGATCAATGCCGGCCTCGCGCATCTTCGCGGCGAAACCCACCGATTCCTCGGGCGGGTAATCGACGATCAGCACGCCGTCGACGCCGGCGTCCTTCGCGGCCGCCGCGAACGCGTCGGCGCCCATCCGCTCGATCGGGTTCGCGTAACCCATCAGCACGACCGGCGTGCGGTCGTCCGTTGCGCGGAAACGCTTCACGTCCGCGAGCACGTGCCGCAGCGACACGCCCTTCGCGAGCGCGCGCTCGGACGACTGCTGGATCACCGGGCCGTCGGCCATCGGGTCGGAGAACGGCACGCCGAGTTCGATCACGTCCGCGCCGCCGGCGGCGAGCGCGTGCATGAATTCGACGGTGCGCGCCGGATCGGGGTCGCCGGCGGTGATGAACGGGATCAGGCCTTTCCTGCGCTGGGCAGCCAGCGCGTCGAACGTGTTCTTGATACGGGACATCGTTAAGTCCTCTGTTAAATGCATTGCGCGACAACCGCGCGGCGGCGGCTCAAGCGCCAGCCGCGACCGGCCCCGCGGCGGACGCGGGCACGGCGGACGACCCCGCCGCGCTCACGCGCTCGCGCGCGATCGCGCAATAGCTTTCGTTGATTTCATAGCCGACGAATTCGCGCTGCTGACGCGCGCAGGCGACCGCGGTGGTGCCGCTGCCCATGAACGGGTCCAGCACGCGGCCGCCCGGCGGGCAGCTCGCGAGCACCATCCGCTCGACGATCTCCAAAGGCTTCTGGGTCGGGTGATCGACCCGCTCCGCATGCTGCCGGTGCAGGCGCGACACGGACCAGACGTCCTTCGGGTTGTAGCCGAGTTCCAGCCACCTGCTGCCTTCGAATATTTTTCGCGAACGCGCTTTCTTCGTGACGGCATCGTACGGGATGCGGACGGGATCGAGGTCGAAATAATAATTCTTCGACACCGCGAAAAAGCCGATGTTGTCGTGAACCGACGTGAACCGGCGCGTCGTGCCGCCCATGCTCGGCACGCGCCGGTCCCAGACGATCTCGTTGATCATCGTGAGCCTCGACTTCAGGAACACGAAGATCTCGGGCGCGTACTGCCACGTGCAGAACACGTACAGCGAGCCGGACGGCTTGAGCTTCGGGATCGCCAGCTCCAGCCAGGCGCGGGTCCACGCAAGGAAGTCCTCGCCGGAGCGCATGTCCGAATCGTTGCCGTAGTCCTTGCCGAGGCCGTACGGCGGGTCCGCGACGATCAGGTCGATTGACGCGTCCGGCAGGTTCGCCGCATCGGTCAGGAAATCGCGGTTCAGGAGGCGGATGCCGTCCGGCACCGTCGCGAGCAGCGGCGCTGGCGCGGACGGCGGCTGCACGGCGGCAGCCGCCACGGCACCCGCACCCGCGTCGGCGTCCGCCGGCGCGCCGCACGGCGCCGGGGGTTGCGGCTCGTCGAACTCGTCGCGCATCGTCACGCCAGTCAGAACCGAAGGCCCGAGCGCTCGGCGACCGTATGCATGTCCTTGTCGCCGCGGCCCGACAGGTTCACCAGCAGGATCTTCTCCTTCGGCAAGGTCGGGGCGAGCTTCGTCGCATACGCGAGCGCGTGGCTCGATTCGAGCGCCGGGATGATGCCCTCGATCCGGCAGCAGTCGTGGAACGCCTTCAGCGCCTCTTCGTCGGTAATCGGCACGTATTGCGCGCGGCCGCTGTCCTTCAGCCACGCGTGCTCGGGGCCGACGCCCGGATAGTCGAGGCCGGCGGAGATCGAATGCGTCTCGATGATCTGGCCGTCGTCGTCCTGCAAGAGATAGGTGCGGTTGCCGTGCAGCACGCCCGGCGTGCCGCCGGTCAGCGACGCCGCGTGACGGCCGGTTTCGATGCCGTCGCCGGCCGCCTCGACGCCGATCAGCTGCACCGCCGTGTCGTCGATGTATGGGTAGAAGATCCCCATCGCGTTCGAACCGCCGCCGACGCTCGCGATCACCGCATCCGGCTGGCGGCCGGTCATTTCGGGCATCTGGACGCGGCATTCGTCGCCGATCACGCGCTGGAAGTCGCGCACCATCATCGGATACGGGTGCGGGCCGGCCACGGTGCCGATGATGTAGAACGTGTTCTCGACGTTCGTCACCCAGTCGCGCATCGCCTCGTTCAGCGCGTCCTTCAGCGTGCGCGAGCCGGACTCGACCGGCACGACGGTCGCGCCCAGCAGCTTCATCCGGTACACGTTCGCCGCCTGGCGCTTCACGTCCTCCGCGCCCATGTAGACGACGCATTCCATCCCGAAACGCGCGGCGATCGTCGCCGTCGCGACGCCGTGCTGGCCCGCGCCGGTTTCCGCGATCACGCGCGGCTTGCCCATGCGCTTCGCAAGCAGCGCCTGGCCGATCACGTTGTTGATCTTGTGCGCGCCGGTGTGGTTCAGGTCTTCGCGCTTCAGATAAATCTGCGCGCCGCCGAGCAGCGTGCTCCAGCGTTCGGCGTGATAGACCGGCGACGGACGGCCGACGAAATGCTTCAGCTCGCGCTGGTATTCGGCGACGAACTCGGGATCGTGCTGGTATTTCGCATAGGCGCCGCGCAGTTCGTCGATCGCCTGCATCAGCGTTTCGGCGACGAACACGCCGCCATACGGGCCGAAATGGCCCCGTTCATCGGGCAAGTTATACATGAGTCACTCTCAGAGAACCGGCAGCGCGCGCCGCATTGCGCGAGCGCATTGACTGCCGGAATCGTCCCACTGGGTCACTGAGCGTCCGCTTCGCGCACCGCGCTCACGAACGCCGCCATGCGGGCGTGATCCTTCACGCCCTTGGCGCCCGGCACTTCGATGCCACTGGAGACATCGACAGCGAACGGGCGCACCTGGCGGATCGCCTCACTGACGTTTTGCGCGTTCAACCCACCACTCAAAACGGCCCGACGCGCGAGCCCTGCGGGAATAAGTGACCAATCGAAGACCTTTCCGCCGCCGCCGTAGCCGTCGACATGGGTGTCGAACAGCAGGCCGCTGGCCGATGAATAACGGTGTGCCGATTCTATCAAATCGGCCTCGCGAGTATCCGGCGCGACGCGCAGCGCGCGCAACCAGGGCAAACCGGCAACCGACGCGAGCGATTCGCACTGCCCGGGGGTCTCGTCGCCGTGGAACTGCAACAGCGTCAGCGATACGTTGCTCGCGACCTCGCCGATCCATTGCGGCGTCGCGTTCACGAACAGGCCAACCACGGACACGAACGGCGGAATCTCGCGGGTCAGCTCGACCGCCTGTGCAATGCTGACCGAGCGCGGGCTCGGCGGATAGAACACGAGGCCGATCGCGTCTGCGCCGAGCGCGATCGCGTGCGCGACGGACTCGGGCGTGGACAACCCGCACAGCTTGATGCGCGTGCGATGCGCCGCCGGTGCGCGGTCGGAAGCGGCGGCGTCGTGCGGGGCGGGCAGATCGGCTGAAGTCATGGCGTGTACGGATGGTGTCGGTGCTGGCGAATCGGGGTTCTGCGTTTGGCTCGCGGTGGACGGCGGATCTGTGCGGATCTAGCTGGCGCGCAGATCACGCGGCGGATCATCGTCGGCCCACACCGCGCTCCACGGCACGCTGCCGGTGTGCGGCGCCGGAACCGCGAATTCGTCAGGATATCCTACCCGCGCGAGATACAGGCCGTCCGGCATGAACGTCGGCGCGGCGCGCGTGCGGTCGCGGCCCGCGAGCACGTCCGCGAGCCACGCCGCCGGATAGCGCCCGCGCCCGACCGCGACGAGGCATCCCATCAGGTTGCGCACCATGTGATGCAGGAACGCATTCGCGCGAAAGCGGAAATGGATGAAGTCGCCCTGCGGCCGGATGTCGATCTGGTACAGGTGCTTGACCGGCGTCTTCGCCTGGCACTCGGACGAGCGGAACGCGGAAAAGTCGTGCTCGCCGATCAGGCAACCGGCGGCGGCGCGCATCGCGTCGACGTCGAGCGGCGTGTGGATCCAGCCCGCGCGGCCGGTAAGCATCGGCGAACGCACCGGATGCACGTACAGCACGTAGTAGTACGTGCGCTCGAACGCCGAGAAGCGCGCGTGGAAGGCATCCGGCATCGGCTGCGCCCACTGCACGGCGACCGTCGGCGGCAGGAATGCGTTCGTGCCGCGCACCCACGAGAACGCCGTGCGGTCGAGGTCGGTGTCGAAATGGACGACCTGGCCGAGTCCGTGCACGCCGGTGTCGGTGCGGCCCGCGACGACGGTCGCCAGCGGCACGCACGCGAACTCGCGCAGCGCGCGCTCCAGCGCATCCTGCACCGTCTTGCCGTGCGGCTGCGACTGCCATCCGCAGAACGCCGCTCCGTCGTACAGGATGCCTAGCGCGATACGCATACGGACCGCGTCACGAGAGCGGCGCGAGCGTCGCGAGGAGCGCCTGCGCGTCGGCGCGCGTCGCGTGGTCGTTCGACTCGATCACCTCGGTGATCAGCGCGCGCGCGCCCGCCAGGTCGCCGAGCGCGATGTACTCGTTCGCGAGATCGAGCTTGTTGCGCGCGATCCGCGCCAGTTGTTCGGGCGTGAACACCGGCAGCGGCTCGGCCGAATCCGGCGGCAGGTTCAGATCGAAGTCGAGCGACAGCGTGCCGAAACGCGCGGCGCCCAGACCGGCGATCGAGCCCGCGCCGGTCGTGCCGGCCTCGATCTCGCCGCCGGCCGCCGGCGCGGACGGCTCGTGCAGCGGCACGGCGTGGCGTTCGGTCGTCTCCGGCGACGCAACCGGCTCCGACGACAGCGGCGCGGCCGACACCGGCTCGCCGGTGCGCGGCGGCAGCGGCATGTCCAGCGTGTCGAGCGCGGCGACAGCGTCGGTCGGGAAGTCGGCCGGCGTAGCGGCCGGCGATTCGGTTGCGGCTTCGGCGATCGGCGCGGCTACTTCCGCCGGAGCGATGGGCTGCTCGGGCTCGACGGCTGGCGGCGCGGGTTCGACAGCGGCAACCGGCTCTTCCGGCTGATACGGCTCCAGCGGCTCGCTCGCTTCCGGCTCCTGCGGCGCGGGCGGCTCGATCTGCGGTTCGGTTTCCGCGTGCGGCGCGAATTCCGCTGCGGCGGCGTCCACCCACGCCGTTTCGAGGCTCTCCGGCGGCAGCGCAGATGCGCCGAGCGCCGCCGCAGCTTCGAAACTCGCCGCGCGGGTTGCGTCCGCCAGCGTCTCGGGCTCGCCCGGCTCCTCGCCGCGAACCTGCGGCTCGGCGTGCTCTGCGTGCGTGTCGGGAACAGGTGCATCGGGGACGGCCGGCTCGCGTTCGTCGGACAGCGGCACGCCGTGCGGCGACTCGAACAGCGTCGGCGGCAGCGCATCCGCGCCGAGCGACGTCGCGGCGGCAAAGCCGGCGGCATCCGTCGCGGGGTCGAGCGTTTCGTCGTGCTGCGGCTCGGCTTCGGCCGACGACGCGGCCGCGGCCACGCCCGCCGCCGTGGCCGCCACGACAGCCGGCGTCACCGGCGACAACACCGGCTCACGCGACTTCGGCTCCGGCACCGCATCGGCAACGCGAGCGTCACCGCCACCGGTCGGTTCCGGCGACGGACCGTTGCCCTCATCGGATCGCGGCGATCCGGGCTTGCGACGGCGCAGCGCGCGGCCGAGCAGCAGCGCGAGCACGACCGCGCCGATCGCCGCCGTCACGCCGATCACGACTGGCGGCAAATCGGCCATGGGATTGCCGCTGCGCGACGTATTGACGATGGGCGCCGCCGCCGCGCCGCTCGTGGCGTTGCCCTGCGCTGGCGCAGCCGCTGGCGCGCCGACCGCCGACTGCGCGGGCTTGCCGATGCCGTGCTTTTGCAGCGCCATCAGCACGCGGTTCTTCAGCGCAAGCAGTTCCTGGATGCTCGACACCGGCGCCTGCGGATGCGCGGCCGACGCCGCGTTCGCCGCTGCCGCGCCCGACGACGCGCCAGCCGGCGCGGCCTGGATCGCGCCGGACCACACGTGTTGCGCATCGCTCGCGGAAGCTTCCGGCGCGGCCGGACCCGACGACGCAGCCGGCACGCTCGCGCCCGCCACCGCCGCCGCGCTGGTCGGGCTCGCAGCGGCAGCCGCCGACACCGGCTGCGCGGAAGAGGCGGCGGACGCCTGCGCGGCCGACGAACCGGCAACCGCGGCTGTCGCCGGAGCGGACGCGCCGGCCGCAGCCGTGACAGGAGCAGATGCCGCAGCCGCCGGCGACGCAGCCGATACGGCCGGCGCGGGCGCGCTGCCGGCGACCGCAGCCGAAGCCCCGCCCGCCTTCGCGGCCGCTGCCGGCGCAGCAGCCGTAGTTGCCGCCGCCGACGAAACCGGAGCGGGAGCGGGAGTCGAAGCCGCAGCCGGCTCCGACGCCGCCCCGCCCGGAATCTCCGCCATCGCCGGCACGTTCAGCACCGCGCCGATCTTCAGCCGGCTCGGATCCTTGATCCCGCCGTGCTTCATGAACGCGTCAGGGTTCGCGTCGAACAGCGCGCGGCTGACGCGGCCAAGCGTCGCCGGATCGCGCGTCTGCGCAAGCTCCGCGGCGACGTCGTTCAACGACTGGCCGACGCGGACCGTATAGTGGCCTGCCGACGCGGGCGCGGACGCGCCGCCCGCGGCCTCGGCCGCCAGCGCGGATTGAATGCCGGCCGACGCGAATAGCGCCGCCGCGACCGCGGCGAACGCCGCACGTCGCGCCGGCGCGACGGTTACAGAACCGAATCTAACGATCATCAGAAGCCCTGGCGCACCGCGGTCGCGGTGCTCTCGATTTGAAGTGATGCCTTGAACCGAAGCGAATGAACAGCCGCGCGGTACGCAATAAAAAAGCGCCGCGACTGGCGCGGCGCTTTTTTCGACCCCTGTTTCAACGATACCTACGCGCCATGACCGCGTAGTTTAAAGGATTCACTTGTCGAGCAGAATCCGCAACATGCGGCGAAGCGGCTCCGCCGCCCCCCACAGCAGCTGGTCGCCGACCGTGAACGCCGACAGGTACTCGCCGCCCATCGCGAGCTTGCGCAGGCGGCCGACCGGCACCGTCAGCGTGCCGGTCACGACGGCCGGCGACAGGTCGCGCATCGACGCTTCGCGCTCGTTCGGCACGACCTTCACCCAGTCGTTCGCGGACGCGATGATGCCGTCGATCTCGTCGAGCGGCACGTCCTTCTTCAGCTTGATCGTCAGCGCCTGCGAGTGGCAGCGCATCGCGCCGATCCGCACGCACAGGCCGTCGACGGGGATCGAACCCGGTTCGCCCATCGCCGGCTTGCCGAGGATCTTGTTGGTTTCCGCGCCGCCCTTCCACTCTTCCTTCGACATGCCGTTGCCGAGATCCTTGTCGATCCACGGAATCAGCGAGCCGGCGAGCGGCACGCCGAAGTGGTCGGTCGGCATCCGGTCGCTGTTCATCGCGGCCAGCACGCGGCGGTCGATGTCGAGGATCGCCGACGACGGGTTCGCGAGGTCTTCCTTCGCCGCGCCGTACAGCGTGCCCATCTGTTGCAGCAGCTCGCGCATGTTCTGCGCGCCCGCGCCCGACGCCGCCTGGTACGTCATCGCGGTCATCCAGTCGATCAGGTTCTCGCGGAACAGGCCGCCGAGCGCCATCAGCATCAGGCTGACCGTGCAGTTGCCGCCGACGAAGTCCTTCTGGCCTTTGACCAGCGCGTTCCTGATCACGTCGAGGTTCACCGGGTCGAGGATGATGACCGCGTCGTCCTTCATCCGCAGCGCCGACGCCGCGTCGATCCAGTAGCCGTTCCAGCCCGCCGCGCGCAGCTTCGGATACACGTCGTTCGTGTAGTCGCCGCCCTGGCAGGTGATGATCGCGTCGCACTTCTTCAGCTCGTCGATGCTGTTCGCATCCTTGAGCTTCGTCTCGTTTTTGGCGAACGACGGCGCTGCGCCGCCTGCGTTGCTGGTGCTGAAAAACACCGGTTCGATCAGGTCGAAATCGCGTTCTTCCTGCATGCGCTGCATCAGCACGCTGCCGACCATGCCGCGCCAACCTACGAGACCTACGTTCATGACTAACCCTTGAATTGGACACTTCCCCGCATCTGTCGCCCGCAGTGACCGCGCGGGGAAGATGAGCGGGCACGACGGACGATCAACGCTTGATGATCGTTTTGGTGGTAATCGTTTTGATCGTGGCGAAGGCGTGCGAAATCACACGGGCGATGGTGTCGCCGTGAAATTTCGAAATCGAGGTGATCTGGGGGATCGTCGCCATCGGCACAGTCTACACGAAAACCGCCTGTTTACGGCCAGGCTCGCAACGCCGCTTGTGGCGTCTACGCACCGTAGCGGCGCGCAACAACCGTTGTTTTCGAGGACCGCCATGCGGGCGATCCTCGCGTCGGACGACGACGGCTTGACGTCGTCGCCCCGCTTTTTACTACGCTTTTACCGCGGTTACAGCGCCGCGACCACCGCGTCGCCCATCGCCGCCGTGCCGACCTGCGTGCAGCCCGGCGTCACGATGTCGGCGGTGCGATAACCCTGCTCCAGCACCTTCTTCACCGCGCCCTCGATGCGGTCCGCCTGCTCCGCGCGGTTCAGCGAGTAGCGCAGCATCATCGCGGCCGACAGGATCGTCGCGAGCGGATTCGCGATGCCCTTGCCCGCGATGTCCGGCGCGGAGCCGTGCGACGGCTCGTACAACCCCTTGTTGTTCGCGTCGAGCGACGCGGACGGCAGCATCCCGATCGAGCCGGTCAGCATCGCGGCCTCGTCCGACAGGATGTCGCCGAACATGTTGCCGGTCACGACCACGTCGAAGGCCTTCGGCGCCTTCACCAGTTGCATCGCCGCGTTGTCCACGTACATGTGCGACAGCTCGACGTCCGGATATTCCTTCGCGACTTCGATCATCACGTCCTTCCACAACTGGGACGTTTCGAGCACGTTCGCCTTGTCCACCGACGTCAGCTTCTTCGCGCGCTTCTGCGCGGCCTGGAACGCGACGTGCGCGATGCGGCGCACTTCCGGCTCCGAATAGCGCATCGTGTCGAAGCCTTCGCGCGCGCCCGCGAACGGACCGTCCGGCGCTTCGCGCGTGCCGCGCGGCGAGCCGAAGTAGATGTCGCCGTTCAGTTCGCGCACGATCAGGATGTCGAGGCCCGACACGATCTCGGGCTTCAGGGACGATGCGCCGGTCAATTGCGGATAGCAGATCGCCGGGCGGAAGTTCGCGAACAGTTGCAGATGCTTGCGCAGCCCGAGAATCGCCTGCTCAGGACGCAGCGCGCGCTCCAGCGAGTCGTATTTCCAGTCGCCGACCGCGCCGAACAGGATCGCGTCCGCCGCCTTCGCGAGCGCGAGCGTCGCGTCCGGCAGCGGATGGCCGCTCGCCTCGTAACCCGCGCCGCCGACCGGCGCTTCTTCCAGTTCGAATTTTTCGCCGAGCGCGTTCAGCACCTTCACGGCTTCGTTGACGATCTCGGGGCCGATGCCGTCGCCCGGCAGCACTGCAATCTTCATCCGATGTTTCCTCGCTGTAATCCGTTATACGTTGGGTAAGCCCGTCATCCGACGATGCGGTGGTTCAGCCACGGCTGGCGCGCGAGGCGCTCCGCTTCGTACTGGCGGATCTTGTCCGCGTGGCGCAGCGTGAGGCCGATGTCGTCGAAGCCGTTCAGCAGGCAGTAGCGGCGGAACGCGGCGACTTCGAACGGGTATTCGGCCGAGCCGTCCGTGGTGCGCACGACCTGCGCGTCGAGATCGATCGTCAGCTTGAAGCCGTTGAACGCATAGGTCTCGTTGAACAGGTGATCGACCTGCTGCTCGGACAGCACGATCGGCAGCACGCCGTTCTTGAAGCAGTTGTTGTAGAAGATGTCCGCGAAACTCGGCGCGATCAGCGCGCGGAAACCGTATTGCTGAAGCGCCCATGGCGCGTGCTCACGCGAGCTGCCGCAGCCGAAGTTCTTGCGCGCGAGCAGGACCGACGCGCCCTGGTAGCGCGGCTGGTTCAGCACGAAGTCCGGGTTCAGCGGACGCTTCGAGTTGTCCTGACCCGGCTCGCCGTGGTCCAGATAGCGCCATTCGTCGAACGCGTTCGGGCCGAAGCCGGTGCGCTTGATCGACTTCAGGAACTGCTTCGGAATGATCGCGTCGGTGTCCACGTTCTCGCGATCGAGCGGCGCGACGACGCCGGTGTGCACAATGAATTTATCCATGATCCGTGATCCTGTGAGCGGCCCGCGCATCCCCACCGGGACGGCGGCCGCCGGCGATTTGTCCGCCTGCGTTACAGCGCGTGCTGCACCGTGCGCGCCGAACTGCTGATGTCCTGGCCAAACCCGGCCACCGTGTTGCAGCCGGTCAGCGCGACCAGCGCGCCGGTCAGCAGAAAGAGCGCCACGCCGCGCCAGAACGTCCGTACTTTCATATCGTTACCCAAGCTTGCGAATGTCCACGAAATGCCCTTCGATCGCTGCCGCGGCCGCCATCGCCGGGCTCACCAGGTGCGTGCGTCCGCCCGCGCCCTGACGGCCTTCGAAATTGCGGTTCGACGTCGACGCGCAACGCTCGCCCGGCTCCAGCCGGTCCGCGTTCATCGCGAGGCACATCGAGCAGCCCGGCTCGCGCCATTCGAAACCCGCGTCGGTAAAGACCTTGTCGAGCCCTTCGCGTTCCGCCTGCGCCTTCACGAGACCCGAGCCCGGCACGACCATCGCGAGACGGATGTTCGCCGCGACGCGGCGGCCGAGCTTCTTCACCACATACGCGGCGGCGCGCAGATCCTCGATGCGCGCGTTCGTGCACGAGCCGATGAAGATCTTGTCCGGCTTGATCGACTCGATCGGCGTGTTCGGTTCGAGCGCCATGTATTGCAGCGCGCGTTCCATCGCGTCGCGCTTGACCGGGTCCTTCTCGCGCTCGGGGTCCGGCACGCGGCTGTCGATCGCCGTGACCATTTCCGGCGACGTGCCCCACGTGACCTGCGGCACGATTTCGGCCGCGTTCAGTTCGATCACGCGATCGAACTGCGCACCGTCGTCCGAGCGGAACGTCTTCCAGTACGCGGCCGCCTGGTCCCATTCCGCGCCCTGCGGCGTGAACGGACGGTTCTTCAGGTACTCGACCGTCGTGTCGTCCACCGCGACCATGCCGGCGCGCGCGCCCGCTTCGATCGCCATGTTGCAGACCGTCATCCGGCCTTCCATCGACAGCGCGCGGATCGTCGAACCGCCGAACTCGATCGCGTAGCCGGTGCCGCCGGCGGTGCCGATCTTGCCGATGATCGCGAGCACGATGTCCTTCGCGGTGCAGCCGCGCGGCAGCGGGCCTTCGACCTTCACGAGCATGTTCTTGCTCTTCTTCTGCAGCAGCGTCTGCGTCGCGAGCACGTGCTCGACCTCGGACGTGCCGATGCCGTGCGCGAGCGCGCCGAACGCGCCGTGCGTGGACGTGTGCGAGTCGCCGCAGACGATCGTCATGCCCGGCAGCGTCGCGCCCTGCTCCGGCCCGACGATGTGCACGATGCCCTGGCGCTGGTCGTTCATCTTGAACTGCGTGATGCCGAACGCGTCGCAGTTCGTGTCGAGCGTATCGACCTGCAGCTTCGACACCGGATCGGCGATCCCGTGCGTGCGGTCGGTGGTCGGCACGTTATGGTCGGATACCGCGAGGTTCGCGCTGATGCGCCAGACCGGGCGCCCGGCGAGCTTCAGCCCCTCGAAGGCCTGCGGGCTCGTGACTTCGTGCAGCAGATGACGGTCGATATAGAGAAGCGTCGTGCCGTCTTCTTCGGTGTGGACCACATGGGAGTCCCACAATTTGTCGTAGAGAGTCTTTGCCATGATGTGCGGGGATTGAATGACTGCGGGGCAATGCGTTGTCGGGCAATTATGCCACGCAAGTGCCGCGGGATGCTCGCCCCCTCGGGGAAAAACCGATAAGAAACAGTAAGTTGGGTGGTAGTGGCGATACCTGTATCGGCGTTACCCGGTAGCGCGGACGTGAAGGCGGCGAGCGGCGGCGGGTTTGATCGGCGTAAAGCGGACATCATGGCGGCTTCGCGATGCGCGCAATCGAGCCCGATCGAACCCGGCCAAAAGCGGAAACGACGCACGGGATTGTGAACGAAGCCGTTGCCGGACGGCCCCGCCGGGCGGCGCGCGCAGCCGGCCCGCTATCCTGGGAATTTAAGAAAAACGTCCTAGACTCCTCTACACCCTGCGCGTCGCGCCGCTCCATCGGAGCACAAGCGGGATCACAAACGGGATCACAAACGCCGCGCCGCAAAACCGCTGCATGCATCGCTGTCGAAACTTTTCGAGGGCCATCCACCGTGAGCGGAATTTCAATCCCGGGCTTCCCGTCTTTCAAGGCCGTTTGCGCGCGCTTGCGCATCGCCGCCTCCGTCGATCCCCATCGTTGCATCCCGTTCTTCTCCGCCCAACACGCGCATCGTTTGCGCGAGCCGTTACGCATCGAAAGCTCGCGGCACCTTGCGTCCCCGATCAAGGAGCCGCGCGACACAGGCCGATGACCGACACCCGGGTTTGACACCGCCGGCCGCGACCGGCGGCAACGAGCTGGAGCGCATAACTTCCATGGAGTGCATGATGGCGACCAAACCACAACGACGTATGCTGCTGTCCCTGACTTTCCTGACGCTCGCGTTGCCCGCCAACGGCGCGCACGCGCAGGGCATCCCGATCGTCACTGGCGAGCAATGGGTCGTGTCGTCGGACGACGTGAAGAAGGCGTATCTGATCGGCATTGCCAACCTGCTCGACGTCGAACGCGCGTATTACGGTGCCAATCCGCCATCCGACAGCCAGGCTATCGCGCCGCGCTTCACGAAGGGCATGCAGGGGCAGACGCTCGACGGCGTGCGCCAGCAGCTCGACGTCTGGTATGCGGCCAATCCGACGATGATCCAGCATCCGGTGATCGAAACCCTGTGGTTTCAGATCGTGCAGCCCGGCCTGAAGAAGAACCCGTAACGGAGAGCGACCATGAAACGACTTCCCTGGATCGTGGCCGTCGGCGCAGTGCCGGTCGCGATCGCGTGCACGAACATGACGCCCCAGCAGCAGGGGATGATGAGCGGCGCGGGCCTCGGCGCGGCGGGCGGCGCGGGCATCGCGGCCATCGCGGGCGGCAACGCGTGGACGGGGGCCGCGATCGGCGGCGTCGCCGGCGGCATCGCGGGCGGCATGCACGGCACGCGATAACGCGCGTCGCACGCGCAGCAAAGAAAGATTCGTTGTCCCCGCGCCGGACGTCGCGGACGGCGTCGCTGGCCCGACGACGCCCGGTCGCTCGATCGTAAACCGCCGCGTTTTCCACGCGGCGTCCAACCGCTTCCGTCATCGGCATTTGCCTGGCATCGCCAGGCGATCGCCTCGCCGCCTCGATCCTCTTCCCCATCGAATCCGCATAAGCTCGCCGCCAGCCGTGCGCGCTGCGTTGTCGCCAAAGCCATCGCAGCGTACCCGTGCGCCGCCGCCATGGACGCGAAGCGGGCAACGCGGCAACATGGCGAGGGCCGGTTTGCTGCCGATGCCGGCCGTCCGTGCCTTACTCGATCTTTCCGCTCTTTCCGCCCGTTCCCAATCGAACCCGCTGCCGGTCGCGACGCGATCGAGGCGGAAAGCGGCGGAAAGCGAGCCATCCCGACCCGAGGATCACCATGCGGCGCACCGTATCCAGGCTGTTGAAGATAAGCGTGTCGATCGTCGTGCTGCTGGCCGTCGCCGCGCTCGGGTTTCGCGCGTGGGATTCGCAGCGCGGTCCCGGCCTGTCGGTCTGGCACACGTACGTGCCGCGCGAGATGACCGCGAAGGAGATCGACGCCGCCGACTGGAACGGCTACCTCGCGGCGGAGAACCGCCTCTTCGACGACGTCCGCACGCACGTCGTCGAGAAGATCGCCCCCGCCGAACGCATCGCGTCGAACCGCTACTACGAAGGCTCGCCGATCTATCCGGAACACTTCGCGCAGGACTGGAACCGCTCGTACATCCTCGAACCGCAACGCGAGCCGGCCGGCGCGGTCGTGCTGCTGCACGGGCTGACCGATTCGCCGTACAGCCTGAGGCACATCGCGCGCAACTATCGCGATCGCGGCTTCGTCGCGATCGGCATCCGGCTGCCCGGCCACGGCACCGTGCCGGCCGCGCTGACCTCGGTCGAATGGCGCGACTGGACCGCCGCGACCCGGCTCGCGGTGCGCGAGGCGCGGCGGCGCATCGGCCCCGACAAGCCGCTGGAACTGGTCGGCTTCTCGAACGGCGGCGCGCTCGCGCTGCAATACGCGCTCGACGCGATCGAGGACGACACGCTGACGCGCCCGACCCGCGTGATCCTGATCTCGCCGATGATCGGCGTGACGCGGTTCGCGCGCTTCGCGGGTTTCGCCGGACTGCCGTCCGTGCTGCCCGCGTTCGCGAAGGCGGCGTGGCTCGGCATCGTGCCCGAGTTCAACCCGTTCAAGTACAACTCGTTCCCGGTCAACGGCGCGCGCCAGGCGTACCTGCTGACCGACGCGCTGCGCGAACAGATCGGACGGCTCGCCCGCGACAACCGCCTCGCCGCCCTGCCGCCGCTGCTGACGTTCCAGTCGGTGATCGACTTCACGGTCAGCTCGCCCGCGGTGATGTCCACGCTATACGACCGGCTGCCCGAGAACGGCAGCGAGATCGTGCTGTTCGACATCAACCGCGACGTCCGCTTCCGCACCTTCCTGCGCGCCGCGTCGTATGGCGCGCTCGGCCGGCTGCTGCGGCGCGGACCGCAGAACTACCGGACCACCGTGATCGAGAACGCCAGCCCGGACACGGACGCGACCGTCGCGCGCACGATCGACGCCGGCACGACGACAGAACACGTCGAGCCGCTCCACCTCGACTATCCGCCGGACATCTTCTCGCTGTCCCACGTCGCGATTCCGTTCCCGGTCACGGACCCGCTGTACGGAACCCATCCCGGCACCGACGAGAACTTCAACGCGAACCTCGGCACGCTGTCCGTGCGCGGCGAGCGCGGCACGCTGATCTTCACGCTCGACTCGATGTTCCGCATCGCGTCGAACCCGTTTTTTCCGTACGTCGTGCAACGGATCGACGACGGCATCGGCAAAAAACCTGGCCCCGTGGTGAACGCGCCCGAACGCTCGCACGAACCGTTGCTCGCCACGCCCGAGACCGAAGCCGAAGCGGCGGACGACGCGCTCGCGGAACCGGAGTTCGGCGACGCGTGGGCGCCGTGACGCTAATGCACGTTGCGGCCGACCCAGCCGGTGATGAAGTCGGCGATCTCCAGGTTGTTGCGGTCCTGCATCATCATGTGCGTGTTGCCGTGCATGCCGAGGTCGGTCGTCGACACCACGTCGACATGGCCGCCCGCCTGATTCACCGCGTCCGCGAACGACCGGCACGCGGCATAACGCGGCGCCCACGCCGACTGCGCGATGAAGTCGCCGTACAGCAGCAGCACCGGCACGCGCGTATAGACGCTCACGTCGCCGGTCGCCGCCGGGCAGGCGGTCGGCTCGACCGCGACGATCGCGGCCACGCCGCTCGCGCCCGACGCAAGCGTCTGGAACGGATAGATGCCCGACTGCGAATGGCTGACCAGCACCGTCTTTTTCAGGCGCGCGGCGAGTTGCCCGAGCGACGGCACCGTCGGGTTCGGCGTCCCCATCGAGTACGCCCAGTCGGGCACCATCTGCTTCCAGAACTGCTGCTGCGCCTCCAGCGGAAACTGCATGCCCGGATACGCCTGCGGATACTTCGGCCCGAAGCGGAACAGCGTCCACGCGAACTCGCGGCCGACGAAGAACCCGGCCGGCAGCGCGTCGGGCGGCAGGCGTCCCGACCGCACGCCGCCGATCGACACCGCATTGGCCGCCGAGCGCCCGCGCCCCGCCTGGTCGATCACGTACACCGGATAACCGCTGCGCGCGAAGTATTGCGCCCAGCCCATGCGGCCGTCCGGCGTCGTCTCCCACGTCGCGCCGGTCAGGCAGCAGCCGTGGATCAGCACCAGCGAAGGCGCCTTCGCGTGCGCCGGTATCTGGTACTGCACGTACATCTGCTCGACGGTGACGGTGCCGTTCGGGTCCGCCTGCGGCAGCGTCGACAGCGTATCGGACGCGAGATCGCGGCCGCCGACGAAGAAGCTGCCTTCGTCCTTCAGCGTCAGCGGCGCATTGGTGTCCACCTGGTGCGCGACGGCCGGCGCGATCGCCGCGCACGCAAGCAGCGCGGCCGCGCATCGCGTCGCGGCGCGCGCCCATCGTTTCGGATTGAATCGCATCGTGGTCGTGTTGTTGTTCTTGCGTTGTCCGTGGATTCGATCAGCGTTCGAGCCTGCGCATCGACACCGCGATCGTCACCGCTCCGAAGGCAAGCACCGCGGCGGCCAGATACGAACCCGCGCTGATGTCGTGCGTGGCCGCGGTCAACGCGCCGATCGCGGTCGGCGCGCTCAGGCTGCCGAGTTGCCCGATGCTCGAAATCAGCGCGATCGAGCCCGCCGACGCGGTGCCGGACAGGAACGTCGCGGGGATCGTCCAGAAGATCGCGGTGCAGGTCAGATAACCGATCGCGACGAGCGCGAGCCCGGCGATCGCCGGCACGAACGACGCGTGCGCGGTGCCGAGCAGCACCGCGCCGGCCGCCGCGATCAGCGCGCAGCCGGCGAAGTGGAGCCGCCGCTCGTTGGTCGCATCCGAATGACGGCCGACCAGCACCATGCCGATCGCGCCGACGAAATACGGCACCGCCGATACCAGCCCGATGTGCCACGGATTCGCGACGCCGGCCTGGCGGATCACCGACGGCGCCCAGAAGTTCAGCACGCTGCCCGCCCACGTGATCGTGAAGTAGCCGAACGCGCACGCATACACGCGCCAGTCGCGCAGCGCGGCGCCGAAGTGGCCGATCCGCCTGTCGTTCGCGTGGCCGTGGCTTTCGAGTTCGCGCGCGACGAGCGCCTTTTCGTCGGCGGACAGCCACGTCGCAGTCGACGCCGAATCGGGCAGATACCACAGCGCGCACAACCCGACGAGCACCGGCGGCACGCCTTCGAGCAGGAACAGCCACTGCCACGCGCGCAGCGTGTGCCAGCCGTCCGCGTGGCTCAGGATCCAGCCGGAGACCGGGCCGCCGGTGATGCCGGCCACCGCGATGCCCAGTACGAACGCGGACAACACCTTCGCGCGATGACGGTCCGGGAACCACGACGTGAGGTAATACACGATGCCGGGAAAGAAGCCCGCTTCCGCGATGCCGAGCGCGATACGCGCGATGTAGAACTGCGTCGGGTTGCGCACGAACATCATCGACACGGACACGAGGCCCCACAGCACCATGATCCGCGCGATCGTGCGGCGCGGCCCGATGCGGCGCAGCAGAAGGTTGCTCGGCACCTCGAACAGGACGTAGCCGATGTAGAACACGCCGACGCCGAGGCCGTACGACGCCTCGGTCAAGCCGATGTCGGCGCGGAACTGCAGGTGCGCGAAGCTGATGTTCACGCGGTCGATGTAGTTCAGCACGTAGCACAGGAACAGGAACGGGATCAGCCGCTTCGCGATGCGCGCGAACACCTTCTCCGCGTCCACGGCCGCGTGGCCCCCGTGCGCCGCCAGCGGGCCGGACAGCCCGTCCTGCGCGAGCGCGCCTCGTGTCGTTTCCATTTCGGTTGTCTCCGTCGATCGTTTGATTATGGGTCGCGGCCGCCGCCGCGCGGATCACGCCGCCGCGCTGTCTTCGAGCGCGCCGGACGCCGTTGCCGCCGACGCCGCTTCGCCGCGCTCGCGCAGCCGCGCGCGCAGCGGTTCGAGCACCGCGTCGTTATGCTCGCCGAGCGTCGGCGGCGCGACGACGTCGGTCGTGCGCTCGCCGTCGAACGACACCGGCGGGCGCACCGTGCGGAAGCGGCCCATCTGCGGATGCGTCGTCTCGACCAGCAGTTCGAGGTGGCGCGCCTGCGGATCGTCGAGCGCCTCGCTCGCGTCGTACATCGGCGCATGCGGCACGTCGTTGCGTTCGAGCCGCGCGCACCAGTCCGCGCGGCTGCGCGTCGCGAACGCCGCGCCGAGCACGTCGATCAGCGCCTCCTGGTTCGCGATGCGTCCGGCGCGGTCCGCGAAACGCGGGTCCTGCAACAGCGTCGGCTGCTCGATCGCTTCCGCGAGGCCCGTCCAGAACTTCTCCGGCGACGACATGTGCAGCGCGAGCCACTTGCCGTCCGCGCACTGCATCACGTATGACTGCGACACGCTCGGCCGGCTGTACGGCCCCATCAGTTCGCCGGCCGAGTAGTAATGCGTGAACGCGTCGAGGTTGAAGTGGCTCATCGCTTCGAGCATCGACACCTCGACCTTGCGGCCGACGCCGGTGCGATGCCGCTCGTGCAGCGCGCCGAGAATGCCATACGCCGCGTAGAAGCCGGTCAGCGAGTCGGCGATCGCGGGGCCGACCACGCGCGGGTTCGCCGGATTGATCAGCAGCCCGAGAAAACCGCTCGCCGCCTGCGCGACCGAATCGTACGCAGGCCGCCCGGCCGCCGGCCCGGTCTGCCCGAAGCCGCTGATCGCGCAGTAGATCAGACGCGGATTGATCTCGCGCAGCCGCTCGTAACCGGCGTTCAGCCGGTCCGCCGCGCCGGGCCGGAAGTTCTGGATGTACACGTCGGCGTCGCGGATCATCTCGTCGAACAGCGCGAGGTCCGCGTCGTCCTTCGTGTTCAGCGTCACGCTGCGCTTGTTGCGGTTGTAGGTCTGATAGTGCGGGCTGTAGAGGCCGCCCTTGAACGCGCGGAACGGATCGCCCGCGCCCGGCTGCTCGATCTTCACGACGTCCGCGCCGAGGTCGCCGAGCAGCATGCCCGCCGCCGGTCCGGTGATGAAGGTGCCCTGTTCGAGGACGCGAACGCCTTCGAGAACTTTTGCCATGCCACTGCTCCACTGAATAAGCCGCGCACGCGGGCGGCGCGGCTGTCGAATCGTTCCGGACGTCAGGCGCCGGGCTCGAAGCCTGCCGGCGCGTCGCCGTCGTACACCACGTCGCGGGTCGCCTGATACGACAGCGCGAAGCCGATCGAACGCGACAGCTCCTCGGTCAGATGGCCGATCAGGCCGGCGGTGCGCGCGAGGATCGGCACGCCCTTCAGCGCGCCGAGCGGGAAACCGACGCCGAGCAGCACGGCCGGAATCGCGGCCGACACGTTCAGCATCAGCGGCTTGCCGTAGATGTCGGGCAGCACGGCTTCGATCGCCTCGGCGATCCGCACGTACGTCATGTCCGCGCCGTGGCGCTCCGCGACCGCGAACAGCGCGCCGACGCGCGGGTCGCGCGCCTTGTGCAGCGGATGGCCGTAACCGGGCACCGCGCGCCGTTCCGCGCGATAGCGGGTGACCACCGCGAACGCCGCTTCGGACAGGTCGCCGTTGCCGTCCGCCGCGTGGCGGCGCACGTCGTCGAGCAGCTTGCCGCACGCTTCGGACGCGCCGAGGATCACCGACCCGCAGCCGAGAATGCCGGCCGCGACCGCGCCCTGCAATGCGTCCGGCGCGGCCGCGAACGTCATCCGGCTCGCCTGCACGCTCGGCACGAGGCCGTGTTCGGCAATCGCGACGAGCGTCGCGTCGAGCACGGCCGTGATGGCCGGCGTCGGCGTCGAGCCGGTCACGAGCAGATAGAAGTAGTCGGTGAACGAGATCTGGCCGATCAGTTCGCGCGCGAGATCCTTGCCGCGAACCACGATGGTCTGCGCATTCGACGTCGAGATCGACGTGCGCGGAACGGTTTCCTTGCCGATTTTCATGATGGATGCCTGCTTGCTGGGCTGTCCGCGAGGTCTCCGCTCGCGGCAGCGGTCTGGATTGCGGGCAGTGTAAGACAGTGTGGCCATCGATAAAAAATGGTATTTTCAACTGCCTTTCGATCGATGCCATCGATGCGAAACCCCGCCACCCGTCGCAATCCACCGCCGCCCCCCATGGAACTTCGCCACCTGCGCTACTTCGTTGCCGTCGCCGAGCATCTGAGCTTCACCGTCGCATCGCAGAAGGTGCACGTCACGCAATCGACGCTGTCGCACCAGATCCGCCAGCTTGAGGACGAACTCGGCTGCCGGCTGTTCGAGCGCGAAGGCCGGCGCGTGACGATGACCGAGTCCGGCGAGCTGTTTCTGGAGCGCGTGCGCAACGCGCTGCGCGAAGTGGACGACGGCGTGTCGACCGTGCGCCTCGCGGCGGAAGAGATGACCGGCATCGTGCGGATCGGCGCGACGCACACGTTCAACATGCGGATCGTGCCGCGCTGCGTGTCGCTGTTTCTCGACCGGCATCCGTCGGTGCGCGTGGACGTGCTGGAGATGACCGGCGACGGCATCGCGCAGGCGCTGCTGCGCGGCGACCTCGACATCGGCGTCACGTACAAGCCGCACGACGCGCTGCCGCTGCGCTTCGAGCCGCTGTACACCGAGGAGATGGTGCTGGCGGTCGGCGCCGGACATCCGTTCGCGCGCCGCCGCTTCGTGCGGATGTCCGAACTGCATCAGCAGCGGATGGTGCTGCTGCCGCGCACGTTCGCGACGCGCGCGGTGCTCGACGAATGCTTCGCGATGGCGAACGCGACGCCGGTCGTCGTCGCGGAGATGAACGCGATCGCGCCGATGATCGAACTGGTCAGCACGACCGGCATCGCGGCGATCGTGTCCGAACACGCGAGCCGCCGCGACGACGTGCGGATCGTGCCGCTCGAAAGCCCGACGCCGATGCGCTCGCCGGGCATCCTGTGGCGCGCGCGGGAGGCGCGCACGCCGGCCGCGCGCGCGCTCGCGTCGATCATCCGCACGGTCTGCGACGCGGAGAATCGCGACGGCCGCCGCCGCAACCCGTGACGCTCAATCCGGCCGGCGCGGAAACACCAGCGTGAAGCGCGTGAGACCGTCGGCGCTCGTCGCGGCCCACGAGCCGCCGTGCAGCGTCATGATGCTGCGCACGATCGACAGCCCGAGTCCGCTCGATTCCGACGAACGCTGCCGCGACGCGTCCGCGCGATAGAAGCGGTCGAACAGCCGCTCCAGATGCATCGGCTCGATCGTCGGCCCGCGATTCTCGACGTAGAGCGTCGTGCCCTCCGGCCCCTGCCGCGCGACCGTCGAGATCGCGCTGCCCGCATCCGCGTAACGCACCGCGTTCGCGAGCAGGTTCGCGAGCGCGCGGCGCAGCAGCAGCGGATCGGCCCAGATGCGGCCGTCCGCGTGCCATTCGAGCCGCACGTCGCGCTCTTCCGCGAGCCCTTCGAAATAACCGGCCATCCGCTCGAATTCGTCGTCGAGCGGCAGTTCCCTGCGCTCGATCGCGTGGTCCGCGTGTTCGGCGCGCGCGAGGAACAGCATGTTGTCGATCATCTTCGACATCCGCTGCAACTCCTCGTAGTTCGAGCCGAGCAGCCGCTGGTAATAGACGCTGTCGCGCGGCTGGCTCAGCCCGACCTCGGTCTGCCCGAGCAGGTTGCCGATCGGCGTGCGCAAATCGTGCGCCATGTCGGCGGACACCTGGGTCAGTTGCATGAAGCCGCGCTCCAGCCGGTCGAGCATCGCGTTGAACGCGCGGATCAGCGCGTCCAGTTCCGGCGGCACGTTGCGCCGGTCGATCCGCGTGGACAGCGTGCCGACGCCGATCGACGCGGTCTGCGCCGCGAGCCGCCGCAGCGGCGACATTCCGCGCCGCGCGAGCCAGAACGCGAGCAGCGCGGCGATCACGGCGGCCACCGACGCGGACAGCAGAATCCGGCTGCGGTAGTCGCGCAGCATCCGCGTGCGCTCCGTCATCATGCGGCCGGATACGATCCGCAGTTCGCGCGGCCCGCCGATGTCGTGCGCGGCCGCCGCGACGTAGATGAACGGCGTGCCGTCGTCCATCCGCGCGTGATGCACCGCGCCGAGCGACAGCGCCATGTCCGCCGGCACCGGCGTCACGTCCGGCACGGCGGCATGGCCCGGATTCACCGCGAGCAGCGGCGTCTCGCCCGCAAAACCGACGACCAGCAGCGACTCGGTGTTGCCGAGCATGTTCGCGAACAGATGCGGCTTCTCGCGGATCAGCGCGCGCACGTCCACGTCGTTCATCAGCGTGCGCAACTGATCGACGCGCGTGACGAGCGCCGCGTCGTCGCGCACCATCAACTGCGTCTCCAGTTGCCGGTACAGCACGAAGCCGAGCGCGGCCATAGCGCCGAACACGAGCAGCGCGAACAGCAGCGCGATGCGCGTCGACAGCGACACGCGCGTCATGCTTCGTGCTCGCAGCGGTAGCCGACGCCGTGCACCGTATGGATGAGCCGCACCGCGAACGGCTCGTCGATCTTCTGCCGCAGCCGCCGCACCGCGACGTCCACGACGTTGGTGTCGCTGTCGAAGTTCATGTCCCACACGCGCGACGCGATCAGCGCGCGCGACAGCACCTGCCCCTGGTTCTGCGCGAAGAAGTACAGCAGGTTGAATTCCTTGTTCGTCAGCGTAATGCGCGCGCCGCCGCGCTCGACGCGCCGCTTCGGCACGTCGATGCGCAGGTCGCCGACTTCGAGCACCTCGTCCTCCTGCTTCTGCGGCTGCCCGCGCCGCAGGATGATGCGGATGCGCGCGAGCAGTTCCGCGAACGAGAACGGCTTCACCAGATAGTCGTCCGCGCCGAGGTCGAGGCCCTTCAGCCGGTCTTCGAGCGTGCCGCGCGCGCTGAGGAACAGCACCGGCGTGCTGGTGCGCGCGCCGAGCTTCGTCATCACGGTCCAGCCGTCCATCTGCGGCATCATCACGTCGAGCAGAATCAGGTCGTAGCGCATCTCCTGCGCCATGTGCAACCCGTCGATGCCGTTGTTCGCGACGTCGACGACGTAGCCGGCCTCCGTCAAACCGTCGAACAGGTAGTCGCCGGTTTTCGTCTCGTCTTCGATGACCAGGATTCTCATGTCTTCGCTGCCGCGTGGAAGAGTGAGCGTTCGCGATGAGCGGAACGCCAGTGTCGCAGGCCGGCGGCGCGTGCCGCTGCGCCGCCGGCCGGGGATCGACTGCCCGCCGCTTATTGATCCGACTGCTGCGCCGCCTGTTCGATCAGCGCGGCGACCTGCTTCGGATGCGATTCGTACACCGAGTGGCTCGCGCCGGCGATCTCGACCGTGTGCGAATGCGCACGCGCCGCATACATCCGTTCGAGGTCCGGATTGATGATCTTGTCCGCTTTCGCGACCATATACCAGCTCGGCTTTTTCTTCCACGCCGGGTCGTCGATCTGCGCGGTGAACACGGCGGCGGCGGTCGGCATCTGCGCGTGCGCCTCGAACTCGGCCTGCGCGCGCGGCAGGTCGGCCGCGAAGTCCGCCGGATAGTCGGCCGGGTTCAGGTACAGGAAGTTGTCCGGCGTCTTGACGACCGCGCCGCCGAGCGAGTTCGGATACTTCTTGCCGTTGCCGACCTCGGTTTCGCCCGCGTCGAGCGCGTGCGCGGCGATATAGACGAGCGACTTCACGTGCCCGTCGTTGCCGGCCTCGGTGACGATCGCGCCGCCGTAGCTGTGGCCGACCAGCACGCACGGGCCGTTCAGGCTGTCGAGCACGCGCTTCGTCGCGGTCACGTCGTCGTTGAACGACGTCAGCGGCTCCTGCACGAGCGTCACGTTGTAGCCGTCTTTCGTCAGGATGTCGTACACCGGACGCCAGCCGGCGCCGCCGACGAACGCGCCGTGCACGAGCACGATGTTCTTGACGGGCGCGGCGAGCGCGGGCGCGGTGGCGGCGGTGAACACGCAGAGCGCGGCGGCGGCCTGGGCGGCGACGGAACGGAAAGCGGAAATCTTCATGGCAAGGCTCCTTGAATCGGCATCGGTTGAAAACAAAGGGTTGGGGGTACAGCGTGATGCCAGTCTAAGAAGCGGGCTCCAACAGCCCGGTTACCCGGTCATTACGAAAAAATGACGAACTTTGCGGCCCGTTCGCGCCGCCGGAAAACAAAAGGCCGCCGCGCGCCTCACGCGCGCGGCGGCCTCGTTCCGCGAGCCGCGAATCAGGTCCTGCCGGTCAACTGCGCATAGACGTCGTGCGATACGTGCAGCAGCGCGTCGCGCGCGATGCCGCCGGACACCGCATAACCGAACTTGCCGTCCGCCCAGTAATAGACCTTCACCGGGCCGTCCTGGTAGAACTGGAACGCGGCGGTGCTCGCGTCGGTCTTGCGCGGCGTGATGCAGATCGTGACCCGCTCGCCGGCCGCGTTGCGGTACATGTACTCGACGACCGAGCCATCCGCGCCCGGCAGCATCCGTCCGCCGGTCAGCTGGAAGCCGCTCGCGGTCAGCATCGGCGCGTGCGTGCCGGTGCCGAGCTGGTTCGCCATCCAGCGCGTCAGGTCCTCCTCGCGATCGACGTCCATGCTCGCGGGCCGCTGCACCGTCGGCATGTAGACGACGTGCGCGATCGCGGCCTCGCGCGCAAAACCGGCGTCGCCGCCGTCGGCGCTCGCGGTCTGCGCGAACCGGCCGTCCGTGCCGGGCAGCGCCGGCGCGCGCCCCATCTGCGTGAAGGTGCCGATCCCGATGCCGACCACCAGCGCGGCCGCCAGCCCCGCATAACGCGACGCGTTCGCGGCCGACAGCCAGCGCCGCTTCGGCGCGGGCGGCTGCAGGCGCGGCGGCACCGGCTCGCGCAGGATCCGGTCGTAACGCTGATGGAACATGTCGTTCAGCGAAAAGTAGTCGCTGACCCGCGCGGCCAGGCTCGGGTCGCGCTCCAGCGCGTCCTCGACCGCGCGCCGGCGGTCGCCGGTCAGCGTGCCGTCCACGTATGCGTGCAGATCGTCGTCGCCGATCGTGTGGTTCTGGTCGCTCATCGCACCACCTTCAGCTTCGTGCCTTGCTGGGTCCCGGCCATCAGCGCGCGCAGGCGCTCGCGGCCGCGCGACAGCCGCGACATCACGGTGCCGATCGGAATGTCGAGCGCGATCGCGACGTCCGTGTAGCTCATTTCCTCCAGCCCGACCAGCAGCACGACCTCGCGCTGGTCGGCCGACAGCCGCTGCAACGCGTAGTCGAGATCGCGCACTTCGAGCGAATTCGTCTGGCTCGCGGGCACCGACACGTCGGCGTCGTGGAATTCGTCGTCGTCGATCGACACGTGCACCGAGCGCGTCGACGCCTTGCGCACCTGGTTCACGAAGATGTTGTGCATGATCGTGAAGAGCCACGCGCGCAGGTCCGTGCCGGCCTGGAACTGCGTATGGCGGCTCAGCGCGCGCTCCAGCGTGTCCTGCACGAGATCGTCGGCCAGTTCCCGGTTGCTGATCAGCGCGCGCGCATAACGCCGCAATCGCGGGACGTGCTCATATAACTGTTCGCGAACATCCATGGTGTGTGCCTGTTACGGTTCGTCACGCCCGCCGCAGCGCTGCGCGGCTGGCGTCGAGGGCCTGGGCGCTGGGGCGCCCGGCTGCGTCATGGTTCATTGTGCGCGTCCGTCACCGCGTCGGCGGCGCGCATCATACCCGGGGTCGTCGCGTCGCCGGCGATCACGTAGCGGCGCGCGACGTGCGTCCACATCAGCAATCGATACGAGCCGACGCGATGCGCGATCCACTGCGGACGCGGCGGCAGGTTCAGCGACGGCGCGCTCATCAGCACGACCGGCGCGCCGTTGCGGCTCTGGTACACGTAGCGAGACGCGCGCGCGACGAGGCCGACCTTCATCGAGCCGACCGACACGAGCCGCATCCCGACCGACGCGAGATTCGGCGCGGCGGCGGCCTCCACCGGCGACGGCGCGTGTTGCCGGTCGCGGCCGGCGGTCGGGTCCATCAGCGCCATCAGCGCGGCGTCGTTCAGCGCCATCGCGGACACGTCGAACGCGGCCATCCAGCCGCCCGCCGCCGCCGCGGCGAACACCAGCGCGACGAGACCGGGCGACACCCGCGCGGCCAGCCGCCGCCACGCGCGGGACAGCCGGCCGCCCGCGGGCTGGCCCGCGCCGCGCGGCAGCGGCTCGTCGGTGGCCGGGAACGCGTCGCGGATCTGCGCGTTCAGCCGGCCGTAGAACGCGACGCGGTGGGCCTCGCGCGGCCGCTGCTTCAGATACGCATCGACCCGCTCGGCGCGGCCGGGCGTAAGCAGTCCGTCAGCAAACGCCTGAAGGTCGGTTTCGGACAGCGGCCGGTCGGAGTGGGGAGGGAAATCTTTCACGATGATGGACAAAGGCTCGTTACGGACGGGCAAACACGCACCACGCCAGATTATTCCCGACAACGGGCGATCGAAAAACATGGGAATAAATCGCGGCGGTCCGCGGTTCTACGTGCCATGTCCTCGCTGCACGCGCCGGGCCTCGCGACCGGTTCATCGAGCCGGTTCGCAAAACCACGGCAACGACCGCGATGGACGCCTGCCCGCAGCAGCTGATGTCCTGTTCGGCCCTGATGAATCACCGGGCCATGGCAACGAAGAGATCGATGCGCAGGCAATGGAATAGATGACCGCAACCCATGTTTGCCGAGATGCAGTCACCGAACAACTCAATTCCTTATTAAGGAACCCAAATGAAAATCCGTCATGCAATAACCGCCGCCTTCATCGCTCTCGCATCCGTGGGCGCCGTCACCGCCGCATCGGCCCAGGGACTCACGCGCGCCGAAGTGCAGCAGCAACTGATCCAGGCCGAAGAGAACGGCTCGCGCTTCGTCAGCGACACGTCGTATCCGGACGTGAGCCCGGTTTTCGCGCAGCAGTTCGCGCATCAGTCGCAGGGCCGCGCGGACGGCGTCGGCGCGGGCGTCTCTGGCACGAGCGCGTCGGGCGGTCCGTCGAATGTCGAGCGCGCAACCGTCCGGATGCCGGGCAGCACGGCGGACTGCGTCGGTCCCGCCGGGTTCTGCACGCCGTACTTCGGCAACTGATTCCAACGGTCGAAGCCGTCGGTTCATCACCATCGTTTCATCGAGTTTTTACCTTCATCACAGGAGTCTCATCATGAAAGCACTTGCCATCCTCGCTGTCGTCGGCGCACTCGCCGCTCCCGCCGTGACGTTCGCCCAAACCACGTCCGCACCGCTGACCCGCGCCCAGGTCCGCGCGGAGTTGATCCAGCTTGAACAGGCCGGCTATCGTCCGTCGGCCGGCGACGACGCGAACTACCCGTCCGACATCCTGGCCGCCGAAGCAAAGGTCGCTGCGGAAAACAACGCACAGCAGACCAACGACGCCATGGGCGGCGTGCCGCTCGGCAGTTCGTCCGCATCCGGCGCGCGGATGCCGATGCCGACGTCCGGCGCGAAGCCGTCCGCCTGCGTCGGTCCGGCGAGCTTCTGCAACCTGTATTTCGGCAGCTGACGCATGCGGTGCAATCGGGCGCGACGGCGGGCGATCGACGCCTGCGCCGCGCCGGGTCGCCGCACGCTGTTTTCTCTCTTCTTCCCGCCTCGCTCAAGGCCTCCCCGCTCGCCATAACGGAACGCGCTGCCCGACCCGCGTACCGCGTCGCATCGCCTCATCGTCACTCCCCGCCCAGGCATACCGTTTGCTGATTCCGGCCGCCGCGTCTGCACGTTTGCAGCGTTTGTGGTTCGATGAGGGGTGGCCGGCCGATCATGCCGGCGGCACGTCGCGGCTAATCTGGCACATCGGAGATGTCATGGCGCTAACCATCGGCAACGCGCGGGCAATACTCATTCGACCGGACGGCAACCCGCGCGCTCGCGGCGCGACCGCGCGGCGCACCGGCTTGCCCGCCGCGCTCGCCGTCGCGGCCTGCGCGTTCGCCGCCGCACCGGACGTGCGCGCGCAAACGCCGTCGCCGCTCGGCGAATGGCAATATTCAGCGGGCATCCCGCTCCAGAAGCTGTACCAGACGCAGATCCCGGACTGGCAGGCGCGGCTCGGCGTCGGGATGACGTTCGCGCCGCGCTACGACGGCTCGGACCGCAACCGCGTGCTTGCCGGCCCGAGCGTCGACCTCCGCTACAAGGACCTCGCGTTCGTGTCCACCGGCGAAGGGATCGGCGTGAACGTGCTGCGCGGACCGAACTGGCGCATGAGCGTCGCGGCGGTCTACGACCTCGGGCGGCGCGGCCACGACGACCCGTCGCGTCTGAACGGACTCGGCAACATCAACCCGGCGCCCGCCATGAAGATCGCGGCCGACTACGTGGTGTCGAAGGACTTTCCGCTCGTGTTCCGCGCGGCGGTCACGCGCAGCTTCGGCGGCTCGAACGGCTGGATCGCGGACCTCGGCGCGTACATGCCGCTGCCCGGCAGCTCCGAGAAGTTCTACTGGTTCGCCGGCCCGTCGGTGTCGTTCGCGGACTCGACGTACATGAACAGCTGGTTCGGCGTGAACGCGCAGCAGGCGGCCGCGTCGCGCTACCGCCAGTACGGCGCGAGCGCCGGTCTGAAGTCGGCCGGCTTCGGCATCACGATGATCTACTTCGTGAACAAGCACTGGTTCGTCAGCGCGGACGGCGCGCTCAAGCGGCTGCTCGGCAGCGCCGCGCGCAGCCCGATCACGCAGACGAAGACGGGCGGCGTCTGCGACGTGTCGATCAACTATCAGTTCTGACACGCGCGGCTCACTCCGCGCTCATTTTCGGGGGGTACGCTGTGCCGTGAACGGCGGGCGAGGCGCGAGCGGTGCAATCTCGCGCAACGCCCGCCGTCCGTCCACGCCTCGCCGCGCAGGGCACGACGAAACCGGCGCGGCCACTTCAGCCCTCAACCGAAGGACTCGCCGCCCGATGCTCGCGCCGCTCGCCACCACCCTCTTTCTCGGTCAACCCGCATGGCTGTGGGTCGCGTTCGCCGCGATCGTGGTCGCGCTGCTGGTGCTCGACCTCGGCGTCCTGCATCGCGACGACCACGAGATCGGCATTCGCGAAAGCCTGTGGCTGTCGTTCGGCTACATCGCGATCGGCCTGCTGTTCGGCGCGTTCCTGTGGTGGCAGCTCGGCGCCGAACCGGCGACGCAGTACCTGACCGGCTATCTGATCGAAAAATCGCTGTCGCTCGACAACGTGTTCGTGATCGCGTCGATCTTCACCGCGCTCGCGGTGCCGCGCCAGTATCAGCATCGCGTGCTGTTCTGGGGGATCGTCGGCGTGCTGGTGCTGCGCGCGATCATGGTCGGGCTCGGTGCGGCGCTCGTCGCGCGTTTCGACTGGGTGCTGTACGTGTTCGGCGTGTTCCTCGCGGCGACCGGCATCCGGATGCTCGTGACGTCGAAGCAGGAGCCGGGCATCGACGGCAGTCCGGTGCTGCGCGTGCTGCGTCGCGCGATGCCGATCACCGACGCGCCCGAAGGCCGTGCGTTCGTCGTGCGCCGCGCGCATCCGGTCACCGGCAAGCCGGCGCTGTGGGCGACGCCTCTGCTCGTCGCGCTGCTGACGATCGAGTTCGCGGACCTGATCTTCGCGGTCGATTCGATCCCGGCGATCTTCTCGATCACGACCGATCCGTTCATCGTGTACACGAGCAACATCTTCGCGGTGCTGGGGCTGCGCGCGCTGTTCTTCGCGCTCGCGGCGATCGCGCACCGCTTCCACTACCTGAAGCACGCGCTCGCGCTGGTGCTCGTGTTCATCGGCGCGAAGATCTTCCTCGTCGGCATCGTCGGCAAGATTCCGGCGACGCTGAGCCTCGGCGTGACGGCCGCGCTGCTGGCCGGCGGCGTCGTGGCGTCGCTCTTGAAGACGCGTCCCGGCGGGCATCCGGACGCGCGCTGAACGCCAGACAGCGCCGCCTCATTCTTCGCTCATTCTGCGTCGATACGATGCGTTTCATGGATGCGGCGCGCACGTCGCGCGCCGCGCCGGGTTTTCGTCCACCATGGAGCGCCTCATGAAATGTCCCCACTGCGCCGACGTCACGCTGACGCTTGCGGAGCGTCAGGGCATCGAGATCGACTACTGCCCGCAATGCCGCGGCGTCTGGCTCGATCGCAGCGAACTCGACCGGCTGATCGAACGCGGCGCGGCACGCGACCGCGACGACGAGCAGCGCCGCGAGTCGCCGTACTCACACAACTCGCACAGTTCGCGCGATTCACGAGATTCGCACGACTCGCGCGACCGCTACGGGCGCCGCCGCAAATCGTGGCTCGGCGAGCTGTTCGACTGAGCGCGCCACGGCACCGGCACCCCGTTCCAACGCTTCAACCACTCAAGGACACTTACCGTCATGCGTACTTACTCGTGCAACAGCCCGCAGGCAGCAGGCCGGATCGTCGCGATCTCGCTGCTCGCGGACGGCCACCTCAGCAGCGACGAACTCGTCGCGCTTTCCCGCGAGCGGATCGCGGACCGGCTCGGCCTGAAGCCGGGCGAATTCGGCTCGATCCTTCAGGGGCTGTGCGAAGACCTGCTCGCGGGCTCGCATCTGAACTGGACCGATGCGTGCAAGCTCGACTCGGACGTCATGCAGCAGGTGATGCAGGAATTGCAGGACCCGGTGCTGCGGGCCGAAGTGCTCGCGCTGTGCCGCACGGCGATCAACGCGGACCGGCACGTGAGCGAAAGCGAAGCGCAGATGCTGGCGGTGCTGTCGCTTGCGTGGCAGGTCAGGCCGCTGCCGCATGCGGTGTCGTGAGCGGCGGCTTCAGCCCCTGCGGCGTAACGGGCGGCGGGCGCAATACACGCGCCCGCCGCGCTCATTCGCCGATCGTCCAGCCGAGTCCGCGCACGTTGCGGATCACCGCATGCCCGAACTTGCGACGCACCCCGTAGATCACCGCGTCGACGGCGTTGCTCTCCACTTCCTCGCCCCAGCCGTACATCCGTTCTTCGAGCTGCTGGCGCGACAGGATCGCGCCGGGACGCTCCATCAACGCGAGCAGCAGCGCATACTCGCGCGCCGATAATTCACCGGTCTGTCCGTCGAATGTGAGCCGGCGCGCGTTCATGTCGAGCGACGCGCGGCCGCCCTGCATCGTCGCGGACGCGAACCCCGCCTTGCGGCGCACGACCGCGCGAATCCGCGCGAGCAGTTCCTTGCTGTCGAACGGCTTCACGAGGTAATCGTCCGCGCCGAGGTCGAGACCTTGCACGCGCGTATCGACGTCGTCGCGCGCGGTGACGATCAGCACCGGCGTCGTGTCGTTCGCCGCGCGCAGGCCGGCGAGCACGTCGAGCCCGTTCGCATCCGCGAGACCGAGGTCGAGCAGGATCGCCGTGTACGAGCCGTCGCGCACCGCCGCGCGCCCGGCCTCGCCGGTGCGCACCCAATCGACGCTGTACGACGCGTCCTTCAGCGCGCGCAGCAGCGCCGGCCCGATCAGCAGGTCGTCTTCGATCAGCAGGATCCGCATCCGGTTTCTCCGTGGCGACGCCGCTACGCGCGCGGCAATTCGATGCGCGCGACGACGCCGGTCCGGCCGTCCGCGCGGTTCGCGACCGTCACGCGTCCCGCGTAACTCGCGGCCAGCGTCTGCGCGATCGCGAGGCCTAAGCCGCTGCCTTCGGCGTCCGTCACGCCCGCGCGGAAGAAGCGGTCGAACACGCGCGGCAGGTCCGCGTCCGCGATGCCGGGGCCGTCGTCCGTCACTTCGATCGTGACGCCGTGCGGCTCTGCGCGCACCGCGACGTCGACGTTCGCGCCGTGTCCGCCGTAGCGGATCGCGTTGTCGATCAGATTGCGCACCAGCACGCGCATGTCGGCCTCGACCGCGCGCACGGTCGCGTCGTCCAGCTGCACGACGCCGAGATCGACGCCGCGCGCATACGCGAGCGGCAGCAGGTCCGCGACCACGTCGGTCACGACGCGCGACAGCGACACGTCCGCGAGCGTCCGCTCCGCGCGGCCGATCTCGGCGCGCGCGAGGCCGAGCAGTTGCGACACCAGCGACGCCGCACGCCCGATTCCGCGCCGCAGTTCTTCCAGCCGCTCGTCGTACTGGTCCGGCGGCGCGGCGCGCAGGTTGTCGATCTGCAGTTGCATCGCGGAAATCGGCGAGCGCAGTTCGTGCGCGGCGTCCGCGATGAACTTGCGCTCCGAGTGCACGAGCGCGGACAGCCGCTCGATCATCCGGTTGATCGAATCGAGGAACGGCCGCAGTTCCTCGGGCGCCTTGTCCACCTTCAGCGGTTGCAGGTTGTGCAGGTCGATCCGCGCGGCGCGGCGGCCGATCCGGTCGAGCGGACGCAGCGACATGCGCACCGTCGCCGCGATCGTCAACGCGAGGAGGGGCAGCAGCGCGAGCACCGGCAGCAGGCTCCAGAACGCGACGCGGATCGCATTGCGGTTGCGCACGCTGCGCGATTCGGCGACCTGGAAAAACTCGTCGCCGGCCGCGAGCGCGAACACGTCCCACGTGTCGCCCGCGTGCTCGATCGACGTGAAGCCCGCCGGGGTTTTCGGCAGACCGAGCGCGAAGTTGCTCGACCGGCCCGGCGCCGCGCCGTCGTCGGCGGACCAGATCTGCACGACGAGGTCGTCGTTCGCGCCGCCCGGCAGCGTGGCCGGATGCGTGGTGCCCGCGCGGATGTGCGAGGCGGCGTCGCGCAGGCTCGCATTGAACTCGCTCGCGAGGCCGCGCACGACGACGAACGTGCCGAGCGCGCCGAGAATGCCGACCACTATCGCGAGTGCGCCGAGCGCGAGGCTCAGGCGCCGGTGCAACGAATTCGCAGCGAACATGGAACGCCCTGATGGAAGCGGGGACGTTCCATCATAAGGCATCCGGATCGCGCGACGGCTGCACGCGATACGTCAAACGTGCTGGCGCTGCTTCTTCAGTTCGTCGCGGAAACGCCGGCCGCCTGAAGGGCCTTATAGGAATCCGGATTACCCTGGAACGTCGCGGGGATAGGGCCGATCCGGATGAACCGGTTCGAGAAATCGAGGCCGCCGGTCACGACGCCGACGACCGGCATGATGAGGTCCTTCACCACCGAACTGACGATGCCGGAAAACGCGCCGCCGATAATCACGCCGACCGCTAGACCCATCACGTTTCCCTGCACCGCGAACTGCCGGAATTCTTCGATTATTCGAGCCATCGGCCACTCCTTCACTGGAACGGTTGCGATGCCGAAGCGAATCGCGTTCCCGGCGCGCACGGATCCCCCGACCCATGCGCGACGCTCATGCCTGCTTCGGCTGCCCGTTCGACGCGGACAGTCCGCCGTCCACCGGCAGGTTCACGCCGGTCACGAAACGCGCGTCGTCGCTTGCGAGGAACGCGATCACCGCCGCGATCTCTTCCGGCTGCGCGTGGCGGCCGAGCGGAATGCGCTCGCGAAACCGGTCGATCAGCGCGTCGTCGTCGAACATGGCTTTCGTCAGGTCCGTGTACGTCAGCGTCGGGCAGACCGCGTTCACGCGCACGCCGGCCGCCGCGAAGTCCATCGCGCACGAGCGCGTGAAGTTCGTGACCGCGCCTTTCGCCGCGTTGTAGAAACTCATCCCCCAATCGCCGCCGATGCCCGACACCGACGACAGGTTCACGATCGACCCGCGCGTCGCCTTCAGATGCGGAAACGCTTCGCGCGTGCCGTAGAACACGCCGGTCAGGTCGGTCGCGATCACGTCGTTCCATGCGTCGACGCCGGCCTGGTCGAGCGGCCCCGTCGGCGCGATGCCCGCATTGTTCACCAGCACGTCGAGCCGGCCGAACCGCCCGATCGCGGCCGCGACGAGGCTCGCGACGTCGGACAGCCGGCGCACGTCGGTCACCTGCACGTGCGTGCGTTCGACTGGCATTGTCGCGGCGACGGCCTCAAGCTTCTCGCGCGTGCGGCCGGCGAGCACGACGTTCGCGCGTTCTTCCGAGAAACGTTGCGCGGTAGCCGCGCCGATGCCCGAGCCCGCGCCGGTGACGATCACGACCTTGTGTTCGAAACGCTGCATGATGTTCTCCGTCAATGCGTGTTGCGTGGATGGAGCGTGGATGAAGTGGCGGCAGCGGTGCGCGCCGCGGATTCGCCGTTGCTACGGCAATCGCAATCGTCGTGCCGCGCGGCGCTCGCACGATGTGCGCGGCGGGTGTTAAATGGTGCTCTCCGATTCCGCAAAGGAGAGGGCGATGAGCGAAACATTTCGGCGTCCGACGTTCGGCTCCGCCGTCTACTACCGCGATCCGTTCGCTGCGCTGGACTGGCTCGAAAAGGCGTTCGGCTTTACGCGGCAGTTCGTCGTTAGCGACGACAGCGGCCGCCTCTGTCATTCGGAAATGCGCTTCGGCGACGGTTATCTGATGGTTTGCGGCGAGTGGCCAGGCATGCCGTCGACGAGCCCGGCGGCCGTCGACGGCCGCAATACGCAGTCGGTGCATGTGCAATTGCACGACGGCCTCGACGCGCATTGCGAACGGGCGCGCGCGGCCGGCGCGAAGATCGTGCGCGAACCCGAAGACCAGTTCTATGGCGACCGCGTGTATGTCGCGATCGATCCCGAAGGCCACCTGTGGAGCTTCGTGCAGACCGTGCGCGATGTGTCGCGCGAAGAAGCCGAGCGGGCTAGCGAGCTGAAGATCGACGGATGGGTTTGATCGCGCGGCGGCGTCGGTGGGTCGCGTTCGTGCGCGCGGCCGTGGTGAATCGCAGGCCGAAGTCAGGCGCGGTGCGCAATAACGCGGTGTGCCAGCGCAAAAGGTTGTGGACGATCATGGATGATATTCATCCGTTCCGTTAGATATACGGCTCCTCTCGCGCACAGGGGCCGATGCCTATGATATGGAACACGCTTGATGTACCGCTTCAAAACGGCTGGCAATGCACGCTGATTCCCGGGCCGCAGTACGGTGACATGATGCGGCGCGGCTATGGCGACATGGCAACGCGCGCGCTCTATCCGAACGCCGGCTATAACCGGTGGCGCTCGTCGTCATGGAACGCACGGGAACCCGATGAAGCCGAAAAGCGCCGACTGTGGGAAGAGGATGCGAGACGGCAACTGGACGAGGACCGGCGGACCTTTATCGGTTACTTCCGGCTTGACTGGGACTTGCGGACGATCACGGGAAACAGGGCACTGGATGATATCTGCGCGTTTCTGAGGGAGCATCAGTATCTGTGGCGCTACGACCAGCCAGACGACAACGACAGCATCCGGCGCGTGCTGTGCGAAGCGGTGCGTCGTGAAACGCTGATTCCGGTCGTGAATCGTGAATACCGGGGCTTGCCACGCGTATCGCGACCGACTCCCGGCCCGCTGAACGGGTCGGGGACGGGCGGAAGTGGCAGTTACGCTGTTCAGGAAAAAGTGCTGACGCTTGCCGAATTCCAGGCGCTCCAGCGGGCGAACGGCGAACTGGGTGCCGTGGCATCGTCGACGCGTAGAGTGGGACTGGGCGCGATACTCGATCCGCTGCCCGCCCTTGGGGCCGCAGCGAGCGGCGGTGCGATGACCAAAGCGGATAGTCTTGTTGAAGACGCATTGGGTAGTTCAACTCCGCTCGGCAACGCGCAAACATTTGAGTACGTACCGGATAGTCTGGCTGACGTTACGGAAGAACTCGCCGCCAGCACGGGAAATCCAGACTACGCGGCAAAAATGCTGGGCTACGATCGTAAGACGTTCAGCGCGATCCTGCACGTATTCAAACCGGCCAATGGCCTTGGACCATCCGATAACGTTATCTGGCACGATAACGGGGATGTTTACTTTAAAGGCAGCTACATCGGGAATTTTCATGATTGGGCGGACTAAGACCGGTACGAAGAAAGACGACCAACTAGCAAACGCAACGATCTACATTTCCGGCGATTCAATCGCGCCGGCATTCTGGTCCGGGTATTTCGGCATTGAACCGGATATTGCCATTACCAAAGGACAGCCATTCGTGACGCCCGCCGGACGGTTAAGCCGTGTACCGGGCCGCCTTGGTCTTTGGGGTGTAGGGAGCAAAACGGCGGTGCATAGCGGTTCGCTTGAACCGCATTTACGCTACCTTGTGGAACGCCTCGGCTTGCCGCGCAGCGATCTGCGCGATCTGCTTCAGGAGCAAGGCGCAAAGCTGGCACTGTGGTGTTACTGGATGAACGATGCGGGCGACCGCGTGCCCGACGTGCCGTCGGATATCCGGGCCATGATAGAAATGATGGGCGGAACAATAGAGATTGACGAGTACAAATAGCGCGCTACCTGTGCGCCGCGAACGCAAAAACCGATCCTCACGGGTCGGCCTTTTTGTGCCCGTCTGTCCGGACCGTCGGTTTGCGCCGTTACGCCTGGCCGTATCGGCCCATCGAAGGATGGGATTGGGCGAGACGAGTTGGGACCGGATGGCACCGGAAATGAAATTGGCTGGTTGATTGAAAAGGAATGAATGGACGGGGTGAATCTGGAGTGAACTGCATGCGATGCATCGATACTGCCAGGCAATCGGAAACACGATAGGAGCGGAAGATGAATCCTGCCCCCACTCCCTTCCGCGAACCCGCCAAAAACAAACGCCCCGACCGGGCAAACCCGTCGGGGCGTATCGAACCGCTGACCGGCCGCGCGAGCCACAAGGCCCGCGCGCCGCAGCGACTCCGCTTAACGTTGCGAAATCGGCTTCGCTTCGCGCGGCGTATGGCCGATGAACAGCTGACGCGGACGGCCGATCTTCTGTTCCGGATCTGCGATCATTTCGTTCCACTGGCCGATCCAGCCGACCGTGCGCGCCATCGCGAAGATGCAGGTGAACATCGACGTCGGGATGCCCAGCGCGCGCTGCACGATGCCCGAGTAGAAATCGACGTTCGGGTACAGCTTGCGCGACACGAAGTATTCGTCTTCCAGCGCGATCTTTTCGAGTTCCATCGCGAGCTTGAACAGCGGGTCGTCGTGCAGGCCCAGTTCGTTCAACACTTCGTAGCACGTCTCGCGCATCAGCTTCGCACGCGGGTCGTAGTTCTTGTACACGCGATGGCCGAAGCCCATCAGCTTCACGCCGGAATTCTTGTCCTTCACCTGCTTGATGAACTCGGGGATCTTGTCGACCGAGCCGATCTCTTCGAGCATGTTCAGCGCGGCTTCGTTCGCACCTCCGTGCGCCGGACCCCACAGACACGCGATGCCGGCCGCGATACACGCGAACGGGTTCGCGCCCGACGAACCGGCGAGACGCACGGTCGACGTCGACGCGTTCTGCTCGTGGTCAGCGTGCAGGATCAGGATGCGGTCGAGCGCACGCACCAGCACGTCGTTCACCTGGTACTCTTCGCACGGATTCGAGAACATCATCCGCATGAAGTTCGCGCTGTACGACAGGTCGTTGCGCGGGTACACGAACGGCTGGCCGATGCTGTACTTGTACGCCATCGCGACCAGCGTCGGCAGCTTCGCGATCATGCGGATCGCGGAGACTTCGCGGTGACGCGGGTTATTGATGTCGAGCGAGTCGTGGTAGAACGCGGACAGCGCGCCGACCGCGGCGACCAGAATCGCCATCGGGTGCGCGTCGCGACGGAAGCCGCGGAAGAAGAACTGCATCTGCTCGTGAACCATCGTGTGGCTCGTGACGGTCTTCACGAATTCGTCCTTCTGCGCCTGCGTCGGCAGCTCGTCCTTCAGCAGCAGGTAGCAGGTTTCGAGGAAGTCGGCGTTCTGCGCGAGGTTGTCGATCGGGTAGCCGCGATACAGCAGTTCGCCCTTGTCACCGTCGATGTAGGTGATCGCCGAGTTGCACGACGCCGTCGACATGAAGCCCGGGTCGTACGTGAACTTGCCGGTCTGGCCGTACAGTTTGCGGATGTCGATCACGTCCGGGCCCATCGAGCCCTTGTAGATCGGCAGTTCGACGCTCGGCGAGTTATCGCTGAACGATAGCGTGGCTTTTACATCTGACGGGGTCATAGCACATCCTCAATCGAAGATTAAAACGGGTTTTCGATATAGTTTGCACGCCATCTTGCGCTGCGCCTCCCGCGCTGCGCTTCAGACATGTCGAAGCAACTCCAGCACCCGTCTTACGTCCGGGCCGGCAAGGTCGCCTTCCGGTTCCTTGCGTGCGAGCAGCAAGTCCATCAGGTCGTTATCGCTCAGTTCGAAGAGGCGCGTGAGCGCGCCTACGTCGGCGTCGCTGAGGTCATGCTCGTAGCGGCTGAAAAAACGCTCGAAAATCAGATCGTTTTCGAGCAGGCCGCGCCGCGCGCGCCAGCGAAGGCGCGCGCGGCGATGGGGGTCGGCTTGATGCGAGTCCGGTTCCATCTCGCTCACACTGCGCGGCGAACCATCAGTTCCTTGATCTTGCCGATCGCCTTCGTCGGGTTCAGACCCTTCGGGCAGACGTCGACGCAGTTCATGATCGTGTGGCAGCGGAACAGGCGGTACGGGTCTTCGAGGTTGTCGAGACGCGCGCCGGTGGCTTCGTCGCGGCTGTCCGCGATAAAGCGGTAAGCCTGCAGCAGGCCTGCCGGGCCGACGAACTTGTCCGGGTTCCACCAGAAGCTCGGGCACGACGTCGAGCAGCTAGCGCACAGGATACATTCATACAGACCATCGAGTTCGTCGCGCTGTTCCGGCGACTGCAGACGCTCCTTCTCGGGCGGCGGCGTGTCGTTGATCAGGTACGGCTTGATCGAGTGGTACTGGTTGAAGAACTGCGTGAAGTCGCAGATCAGGTCGCGCACGACGGGCAGGCCCGGCAGCGGACGCAGCACGATCTTCTGCGGCAGTTCGTTCAGGTTCGTCAGGCACGCGAGGCCGTTCTTGCCGTTGATGTTCATCGCGTCCGAGCCGCAGACGCCTTCGCGGCACGAGCGGCGGAACGACAGCGTTTCGTCCAGCGCCTTCAGCTTGACCAGCGCGTCGAGCAGCATGCGTTCATGCTCGATTTCCAGTTCGTACGTCTGCATGCGCGGCGCCGCGTCCTTGTCCGGATCGTAGCGGTAGACTTCAAAAATTCGTTTGGCCATTTCCGATTCCTTTTGACTGGCTTTCGCTTAGAACGTACGCGCCTTCGGCGGCACCGATTCGACGGTCAGCGGTTGCATGTGAACCGGCTTGTATTCGAGGCGGTTGTCGTCGCTGTACCACAGCGTGTGGCGCAGCCAGTTTTCGTCGTCGCGATGCTCGTAGTCGTTGTGCGCGTGCGCACCACGGCTTTCCTTGCGCGCTTCCGCGGACACCATCGTCGCGCGCGCCACCTCGATCAGGTTCGCCACTTCGAGCGCTTCGACGCGCGCGGTGTTGAACACCTTCGACTTGTCCTTCAGGTGGATGTGCTTCACGCGCTCGGACACCTGCGCGATTTCCTTCACGCCTTCTTCCAGCAGCGCCGACGTACGGAACACGCCCGCGTGCTTCTGCATCGTGCCGCGGATCTCGTTCGCCACGTTTTGCGCGTACTCGCCCGAACTGGAGCTTTCGAGCGCCGCGAGACGCGACAGCGCGAAGTCGGCGGCGTCGGCCGGCAGCGGCTTGTGCTCCTTCTGTTCCTTCACGTGCTTGACGATGTGGTTGCCGGCCGCACGGCCGAACACCACGAGGTCGAGCAGCGAGTTCGTGCCGAGACGGTTCGCGCCGTGCACCGACACGCACGAGCATTCGCCCACTGCGTAGAAGCCGTTGATCGGATCTTCATGACCCTTCGACGTGCCCACGACCTGGCCGTGGATGTTCGTCGGGATGCCGCCCATCTGGTAATGGATGGTCGGAATGACCGGAATCGGCTCCTTGATGCAGTCGACGTTCGCGAATTTCAGCGCGATTTCGCGGATCGACGGCAGACGCTTCATGATCGTCTCGGCGCCGATGTGCGACAGGTCGAGCAGCACGTGGTCCTTGTTCGGACCGACGCCGCGGCCTTCCTTGATTTCCTGGTCCATCGAGCGCGAGACGAAGTCGCGCGGCGCCAGATCCTTCAGCGTCGGCGCGTAGCGCTCCATGAAGCGTTCGCCGTTCGAGTTGCGCAGAATGCCGCCCTCGCCGCGCACGCCTTCGGTGATCAGCACGCCCGCGCCGGCCACGCCGGTCGGGTGGAACTGCCAGAACTCCATGTCCTGCAGCGCGACGCCCGAGCGGGCCGCCATGCCGAGGCCGTCGCCCGTGTTGATGAACGCGTTGGTCGACGCCGCGAAGATCCGGCCCGCGCCGCCCGTGGCGAACAGCGTGGTCTTGCCTTCGAGGATGTACACGTCGCCCGTTTCCATTTCGAGCGCGGTCACGCCGAGCACGTCGCCGTCCGCGTCGCGGATCAGGTCGAGCGCCATCCATTCGACGAAGAACTGCGTCTTCGCCGCGACGTTCTGCTGGTACAGCGTGTGCAGCAGCGCGTGGCCGGTACGGTCGGCCGCCGCGCACGCGCGCTGGACCGGCTTCTCGCCGTAGTTCGCGGTGTGGCCGCCGAACGGGCGCTGGTAGATCGTGCCGTCCGCGTTGCGGTCGAACGGCATGCCGAAGTGTTCCAGTTCGTAGACGGCGTGCGGCGCTTCACGGCACATGAACTCGATCGCGTCCTGGTCGCCGAGCCAGTCGGAACCCTTGATCGTGTCGTAGAAGTGGAAGTGCCAGTTGTCTTCGCTCATGTTGCCGAGCGACGCGCCGATGCCGCCTTGCGCGGCGACCGTGTGCGAGCGGGTCGGGAACACCTTCGACAGCACGCAGACCGACAGGCCGGCGCGCGCCAGTTGCAGCGAAGCGCGCATCCCCGAGCCGCCTGCGCCGACGATGACCACGTCGAACTTGCGACGCGGCAGAGAATTCTTGATTGCAGCCATTCTTTTACACTCTCCAGAGAATCTGCGCGGCGTAGCCGAGGCTGCCCAGCAGCCAGGCGATCGTCAGCACGTCCAGCGTGATGCGCAGGCCGACCGGCTTGATGTAGTCCATCCAGATGTCGCGCACGCCGACCCACGCGTGATAGAACAGCGCGAGCAACGTGACGAACGTCGCGAGTTTCATCCACTGTGCGGAGAAGATCGACGCCCAGCCTTCATAAGAAAAGTCGTGCGCGCCGAAGAACCAGACGAGCAGGATCACCGTGTAGATCGCCATGATGACGGCGGTCGCACGTTGCGCGATCCAGTCGCGCAGGCCGTAATGAGCGCCGACGACAAGACGCTTCGGGCCGATTCCGTTGTTGGCAGACATTTTTTCAGAACGCTCCGAAGAGTTTCGCCGCGAGGGCGATCGTGAGGATCGACGAAACGGTCACGACGACGAGCGACGTCTTCTTGCCGTTTTCTTTAGTGGTCAGGCTGTGGCTGAAGTCCATGAACAGGTGCCGCACGCCTGCGCAGAAGTGAAACAGGAACGCCCAGCCGAGCACCAGCACGACGAGCTTGACGATGACGTTGGAGAGGAAGCCCCTGAATACTTCGAAGCTGAGTTCGGAGGTGAGGCTCTGGTCGAACAGAAACAGCAGGAAAGGCAGGAATATGAACATCAGCGCGCCGCTGACGCGGTGGCCGATCGATACGCGTCCGGCGAGCGGCAGACGGTATGAGAGCAATATCTGCCCGATCCCGATGTTCCGGTATTCCGGCCTCGGTTTTTTTACGGCTTCAGCCATGCTAGACCCCTACTATGTAGTCACACTAATCCGCGATTTTAGCGCCTTTTTATATCGCGCTGCAGCGAAAACGGTGACGAGGTCCGCTGCAATCCGCGTAATAACGGCGTGCCGCCGCGCAATGCGCGCGATACGCACAAACGCCTTTCAACTCAAGTCATTCTGATAGTAATACCCGGTTGTGACATACCATCCACGACGCACTTCGACCGGACGGTCGCCATAGGTATACGACACGCGCTCGACGGACAGCAGCGGAAAACCGGCCGGCACGCCGAGCAGGTCGGCGACGGACGGCTCGGCGGCCACCGCGCGGATCTTCTCCGACGCACGGATCATCCGCGTGCCGAACTCCGTCTCGAACATCGCGTAGAGCGGCCCCTTGTAGTCGGACAGCCGTTCGAGCGTCAGGCCGCGGAACACGACGCCCGGCAGCCAGATTTCGTCGAGCACGGTCGTCTCGCCGTCGAACGCCAGCAGCCGGCGGATCAGCACCACCGGATCGGCGGGCTTCAGGTCGAGCTGGCGCGCGATGTCGGCGGACGCGCGCAGCCGGCGGCATTCGAGCAGGCGGCTCACGTGCGGATGCTCGACGCCGTCATCTGCCAGCAATCTAAGGAAGCGAAACTGAGCCCGCTCCTCGTTGTGCGTGGCGACGAACGTGCCCTTGCCCTGGCGGCGCACCAGCAGGTTCTCGGCAGCCAGCTCGTCGATCGCCTTGCGCACGGTCCCCTGGCTCACCTTGTAGCGGCCGGCCAGTTCGACTTCGCTGGGGATGATTTCACCGGGCTTCCATTCGCCGGATTCGAGGCTCTGCGTAATGAGCCCCTTGATCTGCTGGTAAAGCGGGCTGAACGTCGGCGAAGAGGCCGGCGCGGTTGCGCCGCCCTCCTGGGCAGGGGAATTCGCGTTGCTCGCCGGGTTCGCTGTCATGGCGCGCATTTCAACATAAAGGCCCCTGGTCGTCTACCCTTTCCGCCGGAATACATATGTCTTATATAAGACATAAGATAATGTTGACTTTGCCGGGGTCGACTCCTACACTCCCGGTCGAGCAAGGGTTTGCGGGCAATTCGATGGTTGCCGCGCACGCGGCGCGAAGCACCGCAGGCCGCTCTGCATCATGCTGTCCTCACACGCAGTAGCGGTTCGGTTCCGCCCCGCGGACCCGGCCCCACACGAGCTGTTGCAGGAGTCGGCACACGCGGGCGGCCAGCGTCACGCGCTCCGTCCGGCGCTGCCCGCTTTCTCCTTCGCCCGGTCGCACAGGTTAATCGGCATGGCGGCCGCGCCGCCCGCGCGCGGCGGGACTTTCGGGTCCGCTGCGCACGCGCGGCAAAGCCGCCGGTTTCACGAACGCTTCGCGTAACGCGCATATAGAATGGCGTTTTACCCTGGCGTCTAACGCACACTCCTGGAGATTTCTCAATGGCTAAGCCCGCAAAGCGCGTTGCCGTCACCGGCGCCGCAGGTCAGATCGGTTACTCCCTGCTGTTCCGCATCGCCAACGGCGATCTGCTCGGCAAGGACCAGCCCGTCATCCTGCAACTGCTCGATCTGCCGCAAGCGCAAGCCGCCGTCAAAGGCGTCGTGATGGAACTGGAAGACTGCGCGTTCCCGCTGCTCGCGGGCGTCGTGGTCACCGACGATCCGAAGGTCGCGTTCAAGGACGCCGACGTCGCGCTGCTGGTCGGGGCGCGTCCGCGCTCGAAGGGCATGGAGCGCAAGGACCTGCTGTCGGCGAACGCCGAAATCTTCACGGTCCAGGGTAAGGCGCTGAACGACGTCGCAAGCCGCGACGTGAAGGTGCTGGTCGTCGGCAACCCGGCGAACACGAACGCGTACATCGCGATGAAGTCGGCGCCGGATCTGCCGAAGAAGAACTTCACGGCCATGCTGCGTCTGGACCACAACCGCGCGCTGTCGCAACTGGCCGCGAAGTCGGGCAAGCCGGTCGCGTCGATCGAGAAGCTCGCGGTGTGGGGCAACCACTCGCCGACGATGTACCCGGACTTCCGTTTCGCGACCGTCGAAGGCCAGTCGCTGACGAAGCTGATCAACGACGACGAATGGAACCGCAACACGTTCATCCCGACCGTCGGCAAGCGCGGCGCGGCGATCATCGAAGCGCGCGGCCTGTCGTCGGCGGCGTCGGCGGCGAACGCGGCAATCGACCATGTGCGTGACTGGGTGCTCGGCTCGAACGGCAAGTGGGTCACGATGGGCATTCCGTCGGACGGCTCGTACGGCATCCCCGAAGACATCATCTACGGCGTGCCGGTGATCACCGAAAACGGCGAGTACAAGCGCGTCGAGGGCCTCGAAATCGACGCGTTCTCGCGCGAGAAGATGGACGGCACGCTGAACGAGCTGCTCGAAGAGCGCGACGGCGTCCAGCATCTGCTCGGCTGATCGCGGATGCACACGAACCGGAACACCGTTGCTTCGCGGCGGGTTCCGGTTTTTTTGTGCGCGATCGGGCGGCGTGCGGTATCGTTTGCGTCCGGCCAGCCGGCCGGCGCGAACCGCACGCCTGATCCGGACGCGCTCTGCAAGACGCCGCGCGAGCGGCCCGGCGGCGGCGGAAGCCGCCGTGGCGACCCGCCGCGCGTCGCAGAGCGCATCCGAATCAGGCTGTTTCCCCAACCCTCGACCCCCTGACGCCGAAGATGCGCGCCCTCACTCCCGCCGAAGTGCTGTTTGACGGCGAAGCGCCGCCGACCGTGCTGCCCGTGTGCGATCACTACGCCGGCAGCGAAAAACTGATGCTGAAGTCGCTCGCGCTGCAGCAGCAGCTCGGGCCGGTGTTCGACGTGACGCTCGACTGCGAGGACGGCGCGCAGGTCGGCCGCGAGGCGGAGCACGCGGAACTCGTCGCGTCGTTCGTCGGCGGCGAGCACGACCGCTTCGGCCGCGTCGGCGTGCGCATCCACGATTTCCACCATCCGCACTGGCGCGACGACGTCCGCCTGATCCTGCGCGCCGCGAAGCGGGCGCCCGCTTACGTCACGCTGCCGAAGATCCGCGCGGTCGCCGACGCGGCCGAGATGGTCGCGTTCATCGAGGCGACGCGGGTCGAACTCGGCATCGCGCAACCGGTTCCGGTGCAGGTGCTGGTCGAGACGCACGGCGCGCTCGCGCGGGTGTTCGAGCTGGCCGCGCTGCGCGGCGTCGAGGCGATCAGCTTCGGGTTGATGGACTTCGTGTCCGCGCACGACGGCGCGATTCCCGACACCGCGATGCGCTCGCCCGGCCAGTTCGATCACCCGCTCGTGCGCCGCGCGAAGCTCGAAATTGCCGCCGCGTGCCACGCGAACGGCCGGGTGCCGTCGCACAACGTGACGACCGAGGTGCGCGACATGGACGTCGTCGCAAGCGACGCGGCCCGCGCGCGCAACGAGTTCGGCTACACGCGGATGTGGAGCATCCATCCGGCGCAGATCCCGGCGATCGTCGCCGCGTTCGCGCCGCGCGACGAAGAAATCGCGACGGCCGCCGAAATCCTGCTCGCCGCGCAGTCCGCGCAATGGGGACCGACGCGGCACGGCGACACGTTGCACGACCGCGCGAGCTACCGCTATTACTGGTCGGTGCTGCGCCGCGCCCGCTCGACGGGCCGCCCGGTGCCGGCCGACGCCGCACCGCTCTTCTCACCGGAGTCCGCGCGATGACCACGTCCCCGTCGTATCGATCCGCCGGCGCCGCGTTCCGCGCGGCCGTCGCGAACGAAAAGCCGCTGCAGGTGGTCGGCGCGATCAACGCGAACCACGCGCTGCTCGCGCAGCGCGCCGGGTTCAAGGCGATCTACGTGTCCGGCGGCGGCGTGTCGGCCGGCTCGCTCGGCCTGCCGGACCTCGGCATCTCGACGCTCGACGACGTGCTGACCGACGTGCGCCGGATCACCGACGTCTGCGACCTGCCGCTGCTGGTGGACGTCGATACCGGCTTCGGCCCGTCCGCGTTCAACATCGCGCGCACCGTGAAGTCGCTGACGAAGGCTGGCGCGGGCGCAATGCACATCGAGGACCAGGTCGGCGCGAAACGCTGCGGCCACCGGCCCGGCAAGGCGATCGTATCGGCCGGCGAGATGGTCGACCGGATCAAGGCGGCGGTCGATGCGCGCACCGACCCGGACTTCGTCATCATGGCCCGCACCGACGCGCTCGCGGTCGATGGGCTGCAGGCGGCGATGGACCGCGCGTGCGCGTGCGTCGAGGCCGGCGCGGACATGATCTTCCCGGAAGCGATGACCGAACTCGGCATGTACCGGCAGTTCGCACAGGCGGTGAAGGTGCCGGTGCTCGCGAACATCACCGAATTCGGCTCGACGCCGCTCTTCACCGTCGAGGAACTGCGCGGCGCGGACGTGTCGCTCGTGCTGTACCCGCTGTCCGCGTTCCGCGCGATGAACCGGGCGGCCAAGAACGTGTACCACGCGATCCGCCGCGACGGCACGCAGAAGGCGGTCGTCGATACGATGCAGACGCGCGCGGAACTGTACGACAGCATCGGCTATCACGCGTACGAGCAGAAGCTCGACGCGCTGTTCGCCGCGAAGCAAGTCCCCCTGGGGGACGCAGCGAAGCACGTCCCCGCTGGGGATGCCACGAAGGAAGCCCCGCAGGCGGACAGCCCGAAGAAGTGATTCTGTGATCCCCCGAGGAGACACGAGCGTCATGAGCGAAGCAACCGAAGCAAAGGTCAGCACCTTCAAACCGAAAAAATCGGTCGCGCTGTCCGGCGTGGCCGCCGGCAACACCGCGCTGTGCACGGTCGGACGCACCGGCAACGACCTGCACTACCGCGGCTACGACATCCTCGATCTCGCCGGCAACTGCGAATTCGAGGAAATCGCCCACCTGCTGGTGCACGGCAAGCTGCCGAACGCCGCCGAACTCGCCGCCTACAAGATCAAGCTCAAGGCCTTGCGCGGCCTGCCCGCCAACGTGAAGGCCGCGCTCGAATGGGTGCCCGCGTCCGCGCATCCGATGGACGTGATGCGCACCGGCGTGTCCGTGCTCGGCACCGTGCTGCCCGAGAAGGACGACCACAACCTGCCCGGCGCGCGCGACATCGCCGACCGCCTGATGGCGTCGCTCGGCTCGATGCTGCTCTACTGGTACCACTACTCGCACAACGGCAGACGCATCGAGGTCGAAACCGACGACGACTCGATCGGCGGCCATTTCCTGCATCTGCTGCACGGCGAGGCACCGTCGAAGTCGTGGGTCGACGCGATGCACGTGTCGCTGAACCTGTACGCGGAACACGAGTTCAACGCATCGACGTTCACCGCGCGCGTGATCGCCGGCACGGGTTCGGACCTGTATTCCGCGATCACCGGCGCGATCGGCGCGCTGCGCGGCCCGAAGCACGGCGGCGCGAACGAGGTCGCGTTCGAGGTGCAGTCGCGCTACGAAACGCCCGACGACGCCGAGGCGGACATCCGCGCGCGCGTCGAGCGCAAGGAAGTGGTGATCGGCTTCGGCCACCCGGTCTACACGATCTCGGACCCGCGCAACAAGGTCATCAAGGACGTCGCGAAGAAGCTGTCGAAGGAGCAGTCGAACACGAAGCTGTTCGACGTCGCGGAACGGCTCGAAGCGGTGATGTGGGACGCGAAGAAGATGTTCCCGAATCTGGACTGGTTCAGCGCGGTGTCGTACCACATGATGGGCGTGCCGACGGCGATGTTCACGCCGATCTTCGTGATCTCGCGCACCGCCGGCTGGGCCGCGCACATCATCGAGCAGCGTGTCGACAACAAGATCATCCGGCCCAGCGCAAACTACACCGGACCGGAAAACTTGCGGTTCGTGCCGTTAAATAGGCGAAAATAGCGACCGCTGCGCGCTTCCGGGGCGCGCGCAGTGCAAACTGGCGGGCGCAGACGCGTCCGCGCACTGTTCAACCGACTGGAAATTGAAAGGTTTATCTCCATGAAGAAACTCCTGATCGCCGCCGTAGTGGGCGCTCTGTCCTCGACGATGATGCTCGGCGCGACCGAAGCCGTCGCACAATCCGCGTCGGGCACCACCAAACCGGCCGCCAAACCGGCCGCCAAAAAGGCGACGGCCAAGCGTCCGGCCCCGAAAAACCGTCTGATCAAGCGCAAGCCGAACCCGGCTCGCGAAGCGAAGGTCGATCCGGTGCCGGACGGCTCGGAAAAGTGGTCGTGCGCGGAAGGCCTGGCGTTCGACATGAAGGGCGACATGAAGCGTGACCAGATCGTCACCGTGCACTGGGCGGACAAGAACTACAACCTGCCGCGCCAGCCGACCACGACCGGCGCCGACCGCTTCCACGACGCCGCGAGCGGCCTCGACCTCGTCGTGATCCCGACGAAGGCGATGCTGTTCTCGGACAAGGACGGCTCGCGTCTCGCCGACGAGTGCAAGACCGTTGCGATGGCGCAAGGCGCGCCGGCCGCGACGCAGTCGAACTCGCTGAACCGCGCGGTCGGTCAATAACGCCGCCGGAAGCGCCTCGATGTCCGCTCCGTCCTCCAACGTCCGGCCCGCGCCGGACCAGGTCCTGGTCGATATCGTCGACCATGTCCTGGGCTATCGCGTCGAAAGCGCGCTGGCGCTGGAGACCGCGCGTCACTGCCTGATCGACACGCTCGGCTGCGGACTTGAGGCGCTTTCCTACCCCGCGTGCACGAAGCTGCTCGGCCCCGTCGTGCCGGGCACGCTCGTCCCGCACGGCGCCAGGGTGCCGGGCACCTCGTTCCAGCTCGACCCGGTCGCCGCCGCGTTCAACATCGGCGCGATGATCCGCTGGCTCGATTTCAACGACACGTGGCTCGCCGCCGAATGGGGCCATCCGTCGGACAACCTCGGCGGCATCCTCGCGACCGCAGACTGGCTGTCGCGCACCGCGATCGCGGCCGGCAAGGCGCCGCTGACGATGAAGGACGTGCTCGTCGGCATGGTGAAGGCGCACGAGATCCAGGGCTGCATCGCGCTCGAAAACTCGTTCAACAAGGTCGGACTCGACCACGTGCTGCTGGTCAAGCTCGCATCGACCGCGGTGGTCGGCCAGTTGCTCGGCCTCACGCGCGACGAGCTGATCAACGCGGTGTCGCTCGCGATGGTCGACGGCCACGCGCTGCGCACCTACCGCCACGCGCCGAATACCGGCTCGCGCAAGTCGTGGGCGGCGGGCGACGCGACGTCGCGCGCGGTGCGCCTCGCGCTGATCGCGAAAACCGGCGAGATGGGCTATCCGTCGGTGCTGACCGCTAAAACCTGGGGCTTCTACGACGTGCTGTTCGACGGCAGGCCGTTCCGCTTCCAGCGCCCATACGGCACGTACGTGATGGAAAACGTGCTGTTCAAGATTTCATTCCCGGCCGAATTCCACGCGCAGACCGCCGCCGAGGCGGCGCTGACGCTGCACGGCCGGCTCGCGGCCGAGGGCCGCCGCGTCGAGGACATCACCCGGATCACGATCCGCACGCACGAGGCGGCGATCCGCATCATCGACAAACAAGGCCCGCTCGACAACCCGGCGGACCGCGACCACTGCATCCAGTACATGGTCGCCGTGCCGCTGATCTTCGGCCGCCTGACCGCCGCCGACTACGAGGACACGGTCGCGCGCGACCCGCGCATCGACGCGCTGCGCGCGAAAACGACCTGTGTCGAAGACCCGCAGTTGACGAAGGACTACCACGACCCGGACAAGCGTTCGATCGCGAACGCGCTGACCGTCGAGTTCGGCGACGGCACGCGGTTCGACGAAGTGCTGGTCGAATACCCGATCGGCCATAAGCGACGCCGGCAGGAAGGCATCCCGCTGCTGATCGAAAAATTCCGGACCAATCTCGCGCGCCGCTTCCCCGCGAAGCAGCAGCAGATGATTCTCGACGCATCGCTCGATGCGGCGCGGCTCGAAGCCATGCCGGTGAACGAATACGTCGATCTGTACGTGATTTGAGCAACCTGAACCAAGTGTAAGAGAAGCGTGTCGCAACGCGTAAATTTCCGCGATTAAACGAAGGAAAACACCATGGCCCACAACCTCCATAAAACGCTCAAGGAATTCGACAGCGGCTCCGGCAAAGGCAAGTTCTACTCGCTGCCGCAGCTCGGCAAGCAGCTCGGCGTGAAGATTAACCGTCTGCCGGTCTCGATCCGTATCGTGCTTGAATCCGTGCTGCGTAACTACGACGGCAAGAAAATCGCGGAAGAGCACATCGAGCAACTCGCGAACTGGAAACCGACTGCCGCGCGCGTGGACGAGATTCCGTTCGTCGTGTCGCGCGTCGTGCTGCAGGACTTCACCGGCGTGCCGCTGCTCGCCGACATCGCCGCGATGCGCGGCGTCGCGGAACGCGCGGGCAAGGACCCGAAGGCGATCGAACCGCTCGTGCCGGTGGACCTCGTGGTCGACCACTCGGTGCAGATCGACTACTTCCGCCAGAAGGACGCGCTCGACCTGAACATGAAGCTGGAATTCCAGCGCAACAACGAGCGCTACCAGTTCATGAAGTGGGGCATGCAGGCGTTCGACACGTTCAAGGTCGTGCCGCCGGGCGTCGGCATCGTCCACCAGGTGAACCTCGAATATCTGGCTCGCGGCGTCCACAAGAAGGCCGACGGCGCCGACACCGTGTACTACCCGGACAGCCTCGTCGGCACCGATAGCCACACGACGATGATCAACGGCATCGGCGTGGTCGGCTGGGGCGTCGGCGGCATCGAGGCCGAAGCGGGCATGCTCGGCCAGCCGGTGTACTTCCTGACGCCGGACGTCGTCGGCGTCGAACTGAAGGGCAAGCTGCGCGAAGGCGTCACCGCGACCGATCTCGTGCTGACGATCACCGAACTGCTGCGCAAGGAAAAGGTCGTCGGCAAGTTCGTCGAGTTCTTCGGCGAAGGCACCGCGTCGCTGTCGCTGCCGGACCGCGCGACGATCGGCAACATGGCGCCGGAATACGGCGCGACGATGGGCTTCTTCCCGGTCGACGACAAGACGATCGACTACTTCAAGGGCACGGGCCGCACTGAAGCCGAAATCGCCGCGTTCAAGAACTACTTCAAGGCGCAGGAGCTGTACGGCATTCCGAAGGCCGGCGACATCGACTACACGAAGACGCTGACCCTCGACCTCCTCACCGTCGCGCCGTCGCTCGCCGGCCCGAAGCGTCCGCAGGACCGCATCGAGATCGGCAACGTGAAGTCGACGTTCTCCGACCTGTTCTCGAAGCCGGTCGCGGAAAACGGCTTCGCGAAGAAGGCGGACGACCTCGACGCCGAATACACGACGTCGGATGGCGTGAAGCTGCACAACGGCGACGTGCTGATCGCAGCGATCACGTCGTGCACGAACACGTCGAACCCGAGCGTGCTGCTCGCGGCCGGCCTGCTCGCGAAGAAGGCGGTCGAAGCCGGCCTGACGGTCGCGCCGCACATCAAGACGTCGCTCGCCCCGGGGTCGCGCATCGTCACCGAGTACCTGACGAAGACCGGCCTGCTGCCGTACCTGTCGAAACTCGGCTTCGAAGTCGCCGCATACGGCTGCACGACCTGCATCGGCAACGCGGGCGACCTGACGCCGGCGCTGAACGAAGCCATCACGAAGAACGACGTCGTCGCGGCAGCGGTGCTGTCCGGCAACCGCAACTTCGAGGCGCGCATCCACCCGAACATCCGCGCGAACTTCCTCGCGTCGCCGCCGCTCGTCGTCGCATACGCGATCGCCGGCAACATCACGCGCGACCTGATGACCGAGCCGGTCGGCCAGGGCAAGGGCGGCAAGGACATCTACCTCGGCGACATCTGGCCGACCAGCGACGAAGTCAACGCGCTGCTGAAGTTCGCGCTGGACGCCGACGCGTTCCAGCAGAACTACGCGCAGTTGACGAAGAAGGGCGACCTGTGGAGCAAGATCGAAGGCGCCGAAGGCCAGGTCTATAACTGGCCGAAGTCGACGTACATCGCCGAGCCGCCGTTCTTCGGCGACCACTTCTCGATGACGCCGGCCGCGTCGATCCCGCAGGTGAAAGGCGCGCGCGCGCTCGGCATCTTCGGCGACTCGGTGACGACCGACCACATCAGCCCGGCGGGCTCGATCAAGGAAGACTCGCCGGCCGGCAAGTGGCTGAAGGCGAACGGCGTGCAGAAGGCCGACTTCAACAGCTACGGCTCGCGCCGCGGCAACCACGACGTGATGATGCGCGGCACCTTCGCGAACGTGCGGATCAAGAACCTGATGATCCCGGTGAAGGCGGACGGCACGCGCGTCGAAGGCGGCCTGACGATCCACCAGCCGGGCGGCGAACAACTGTCGATCTACGACGCGGCGATGAAGTACATCGACGAAGGCACGCCGACCGTCGTGTTCGCGGGCGAAGAGTACGGCACCGGCTCGTCGCGCGACTGGGCCGCGAAGGGCACGCAACTGCTCGGCGTGAAGGCCGTGGTCGCACGCAGCTTCGAGCGGATCCACCGTTCGAACCTCGTCGGCATGGGTGTGCTGCCGCTGCAGTTCAAGGGTTCGGACAGCGTGCAGTCGCTCGGCATCACCGGCGAAGAAACGTACGACGTCGAAGGCCTCGGCGACAACTTCAAGCCGCAACAGGAAGTGACGCTCGTGATCCATCGCAAGGACGGCAGCACGCAGCGCGTGCCGGTTCTGCTGCGCATCGATACGCCGATCGAAGTGGACTACTACAAGCACGGCGGGATTCTGCCGTTCGTGCTGCGCTCGCTGCTGGCGGCGTAAGTTTTTGCAGGTGCGGCATCCGGCAACGGATGCCGTCACACTTGGAAGCCCGACGCGAGTCGGGCTTTTTTTTCGCGGTTTTACTGCTGCGTTGCGCGCGGCCGGACGCGACGCCGGCAAGCGCGCAACGCGGATCAGTCGATCAGGTTGTTCAGCGTCGCGTATTCGATCAGCGCCGCGAGCGACGACACGCCGAGCTTGTCGAGCACGCGGGTCTTATAGGTGCTGACGGTCTTGTCGCTCAGGCCGAGACGCGCGGCGATGCTCTTGTTGCTCATCCCGCGCGCGAGGTATTGCAGCACCTCGATCTCGCGCGGCGACAGCCCGTTCAGCGCGACGTCGCGGCCGCCGTCGCAACTGCCGGCCGGGAAGCAGTCGTAGCCGAGCAGCACGGCTCTGACGACGCTGCACAGTTCCTCGATGCCGCGGCTCTTGCTCACGTAGCCGTTCGCGCCGGCGATGCGCGTGTGGTTCGCCATCACCTGCTCGGGTTTGGCGGACAGCACGAGCACGCGTGTTTCCGGATGCTTCGCGCGAATCGCGCGGATCACCGACAGCCCGTCGAGCTTCGGCAGTTCGAGATCGAGTATCACGAGATCCGGCTTCAGCGTCTGCACGAGATGCAGCGCCTCCTCTCCGTCGCCGCTCTCGCCTACCAGTTCGTAGTCGGCATTCAATACGTTGGACAGCATCTTGACTACGATCGGATGGTCATCGACGACGACGATGCGCTTCATTGTTTTTTCCATTCTGGCCAGGCTCGTTAACCGGCGCCTCCGGGCGCGAAACCAACAGGCTGGGGGAGCCACAGGTCGTTTCATATAGGACTGTTCCGAAACCGCATCGGCCCATGAGCGGACTTCCCCGTTGGTCGCGAATCGCTGGATCGGCGCAGCGCAGAGTAGTTAGACCCGTCGCAGCATCGACGCCTCCCTGTTGCGTCAATGCTTCACATGCGACACGCCGCGCGACCGGAAGCCGGGCACGCGGCCCCGTCAGTGCAATGAGGGTGCCTGGAGCCGCTGCGACAGTGCGCGCCGAATCGCATGTCGCAGGCGCACAGCCGCTTGCAGCAACGCGCTACCGTTTTTCGTGACGATGCAGACGATGACGCGCGACACGCAACCGAATTAAGTAAGTCCGCGAATCAGCAGTGTTTGCGGACTCAACTGCCTTTCGACGTTGCCGCTGCGAAGCCGACGAAGCGGACCCGCCCGGTGTGGGCAGCCCGCGTCGGCAAGCGCGTCGCGGGACGCTCAGAGGGTTGCGCAGGGGATCTTCATGAGGCGTGCCGCGCCTGGACCGGAAGCGGACACGAAAGGAGGGTTTTCGAACGCAGCATGACCGATTACCGGACACATGCGTCAACGCGATCGCGAAACGATCGACGAGTCGACTACGGATGAGGAAACAATCCGGCTGGCCGCAGCAGCGATGGAACGCTCACACGAAACCGTGCGCACCCTAACGCCGATGCGCACCGTCCCGTCGCTCCATCACTTCACGGATACGACCGTCGCCGCACCCCGCGCGGCCGGTGCGGCGCACACCGCGGCGCGGGGGGCCGCGCCGACAACGCGGGCCGCCGCGGCGGCCGGGCACGAAACCAGCGCCGCCGGCTCACGCCCTCACCGCGCGCGCCGCATTGCGCCCGCGCAGCCATTCGAGCGCAAGCAGCAGGCCGGTCGAGAACACGATCAGGATCGTCGCGAGCGCGGCGATCGTCGGGCTGATGTTCTCGCGGATGCCGGTGAACATCTGGCGCGGCAGCGTCGTCTGGTCCGCGCCCGCGAGGAACAGCGTGACGACCACTTCGTCGAACGACGTCGCGAACGCGAACAGCGCGCCCGAGATCACGCCCGGCGCGATCACCGGCAGCGTGATCCGGAAGAACGTCGACAGCGGGTTCGCGCCGAGCGACAGGCTCGCGCGCACGAGGTTGTGATTGAAGCCCTGCAAGGTCGCCGCGACGGTCGTCACGACGAACGGCACGCCGAGCGACGCGTGCGCGAGAATCAGCCCGATATACGTGTTCGCGAGCCCGAGCGGCGCGAAGAACAGATACATGCCGACGCCGACCACCACGACCGGCACGATCATCGGCGAAATCAGCACCGCCATCAGCAGCGCCTTGCCGCGGAACTCGGCTTTCGTGAGCCCGACCGCCGCGAGCGTGCCGAGCACCGTCGCGACGACGGTCGCGGCCGGCCCGACGATGAAGCTGTTCTTCGCGGCGTTCCGCCATTCGTCGGACATCACGAGGTTCTGATACCAGCGCAGCGACCAGCCCGGAATCGGATACACAAGGAACGTGCTCGACGAGAACGACAGCGGCACGATCGCGAGCACCGGCAGGATCAGGTACAGCAGCGTCAGCACCGCGAGGCCGCGCAGCGTGAAGTACCACACGCGCTCGACGGCGGACGTGTGCGGCGCGAAAAGGGGCAGGCGAGGCTTGGCGAGTTTCATCGCGTGGTCTTCCGTGTGGCGTTCAGCCGAGGCTCAGTTGCGTGCGCGTGAGGCGCCCGTACACGACGTACAGCACGAGCGTCGCCGCGAGCAGCAGCGCGCCGAGCGCGCACGCCATCCCCCAGTTGATCGACACGTTCGTGAAGTAGGCGACGTAGTAGCTGACCATCTGGTCGCCGGGGCCGCCGAGCAGCGCCGGCGTGATGTAGTAGCCGATCGCGAGGATGAACACCAGCAGCACGCCCGCGCCGATGCCCGGATACGTCTGCGGCACGTACACGCGCCAGAACGCGGCGAACGGATGGCTGCCGAGCGACACCGCCGCGCGCTGGTAGGTCGGCGGGATCGACTTCATCACGCTGTAGAGCGGCAGCACCATGAACGGCAGCAGGATGTGCGTCATCGAGATGTAGACGCCGGTGCGGTTGAACAGCAGCGCGAGCGGCGACGAGATCAGCCCGCTGCCGAGCAGCGCGCGGTTCACGAGCCCTTCGGTCTGCAGGATCACGATCCACGCGGCGACGCGCACGAGGATCGACGTCCAGAACGGAATCAGCACGAGGATCATCACGAGGTTGGCGCGGCGCGCGGACAGCGTCGAGATCCAGTACGCGAGCGGAAAGCCGAGCAGCAGCGCCAGGCCGGTGACGACCGCGCCGATCACGAACGTGCGCGCGAACACCGACAGGTAGATCTGCTGCTCCGGGTCCGAGGCCGTGATGTTGCCGAACGCGTCCTGCCGGTGATCGAGCGACGCGAGCAGATAAAACGCCGAATAACGGCCGCTGTTCTTCGCGATCGCCTGCCAGTACGCGACGTCGTTCCAGCGGTCGTCCAGTTCGACCAGCTTCGCGCGGGTCTGGCCGGGCGTCAGCTTCAGCGGATGGCCGTCGTCGTCCGCGAGCGGCATCGCGCGCGCCGTTTTCGCGACCAGCGAACGGAAACCCGGAATCTCGACGTTCAGCCGCCGCGCGAGCGCGCCCATCGCGTCGCCTTCCTGCACCGCGAGCAGATCGGTCGCGAGCGCGGCGAACGCGGCGTCCGGCGGCGCGCTTTTGCGGTCCCAGGTCCGCAGCGCGGCGACCGTCTGCGGCAGCGCGGTCGCGACCTCCGGGTTCTGCACCGCGCGCGTCAGCAGCGCGGCGATCGGCACGACGAAGATCAGCAGCAGAAAGATCGCAAGCGGCGCGATCAGCAGCAGCGCCATCGCGCGTTTTCTCGCCTGCGCGGCGCGCAGCTCGCGCTTCAGTTGAGCCGTCGAGTCGCGGCTCGGGTCGGCGCCCATCGTCACGGTTGTCATCGTCGTCAAACCCTGTCTCCTGCGATACGGCAGCCGCCCGTGCGCGTTCGAACCTGCATCGCCGCGCGCGGGCGACCGTGATCGCGAGCGGCACGCTGCTCCCTCACCCAGGGCGCGCGCGCCGCCGCGAAAGCGGCTGCGTTACTTCGCGGCCCACGACGCGAACCGCTGCTCCAGTTCGTCGCCGTGATCGGTCCAGAACGTCAGGTTCTGCTGCACCGCGTTCTTGCCGTTGGCCGGCGAGTTCGGCAGGTTCGACAGCGTCGTCGTGTCGAGCGACTTCACCGCGCTCATGTTCACCGGGCCGTACGCGATGTGCTTCGCGTAGTCCTGCTGCGGCTTCGGCGACAGCGTGTACGCGATGTACTGCTCGGCGAGCGCCTTGTTCGGCGTGCCCTTCGGAATCGCCCAGTAGTCGAGATCGTAGATGCTGCCGTTCCACACGACCTTCAGGTTCTTCCCTTCGCGCTGCGCGGCGTCGATCCGGCCGTTGTACGCGGTCGACATCACGACGTCGCCGGCGACGAGGAACTGCGGCGGCTGCGCGCCCGCCTCCCACCACTGGATGTTCGGCTTCAGCTCGTCGAGCTTCTTGAACGCGCGGTCCTGGCCCGCCTTCGTCGCGAGCACCTTGTACACGTCCTGCGGCGCGACGCCGTCGGCCATCAGCGCGAATTCCAGGTTGTATTGCGCGCCCTTGCGCATCCCGCGCTTGCCCGGGAATTTCTTCACGTCCCAGAAGTCGGCCCAGCCGGCCGGCGCGGTCTTCAGGCGGTCGCCGTTGTACGCGAGCGCCGTGGACCACACGAAGATGCCCGCGCCGCACGGCTGCTGCGCGGCCTTGATGATGTCCGCCTTGTTGCCGAGCTTCGACCAGTCGAGCTTCTCGTACAGCCCTTCGTCGCAGCCGCGCGCGATGTCGCCGGTCTCGACCTCGACCACGTCCCAGTTCACGTGCTTCGCCTCGACCATCGCCTTCACTTTCGCCTGCTCGCCGTTGTATTCGACGGCGGTCACCTTGTTGCCGGTCTGCGTCTGGAACGGCTCGTTGAACGCCGCCTTCTGCGCGTCGCCGTTCGCACCGCCGAAGTTCACGACAGTCAGTTCCGCCGCGTGCGCCGCGCCGAACGCGAAGGCGAGCGAGGCCGCGAGGGTCGCCGCGCGCAGGTTGCCGATCTTGATCATGGTGTGTTCCCTTCTCGTTGATGGTTGTGATGATGCGGGCTGGTCCAGCCCGTCAGGCAAAGACGCGCAGATGCTCGGGCGCGAATTCGAGCGCGACCGGCTGGCCGGGCGCGAACGTGTCGAGCGCGTCGGTGCCGAGCGGCACCTTCACGAAGCACTCGTCCTGTTGCGGCAGCCCGCAGCGCATCCGCACGTGGTCGCCGAAATAGATGAGCCCGCGCGCTTCGCCCGCGAGCGTGTTGGAGCCGCCGCGCGCGGCGCCCGCCGCGAGCCGCATCCGCTCGGGGCGGATGCACGCGATCGCGGCGGCGCCCTGCTGCGCGCCGCCGACGTTGCGGCCGACGAGCCGCGTGCCGTCCGCGAGGCTCACTTCGCAGAACTCGCCGTCAGTCGACGTGATCGTGCCGCGCAGCCGGTTGCTGTCGCCGATGAAGTTCGCGACGAACTCGTTGCACGGCGTCTCGTACAGCCGGTCCACCGTGTCGATCTGCTGGACGATGCCCTTGTCGAACACCGCGACGCGGTCCGACATCGTCAGCGCCTCGCCCTGGTCGTGCGTCACGTACACGAACGTGACGCCGAGCTTCTCGTGCAGCGACTTCAGTTCGTACTGCATGTGTTCGCGCAACTGCTTGTCGAGCGCGCCGAGCGGCTCGTCCATCAGCACCAGCTTCGGCTGGAACACGAGTGCGCGCGCGAGCGCGATCCGCTGCTGCTGGCCGCCCGACAGTTGCGCCGGATAGCGTTTCGCGAAACCTTCCATGCGGACCATCTTCAGCGCGTCGTTCACGCGCTGCGCGCGTTCGGCGGCCGGCACCTTGCGCACGCCGAGCGGATACGCGACGTTCTGCTCGACGGTCAGGTGCGGGAACAGCGCGTAGTTCTGGAACACCATGCCGATGTTGCGCTTGTGCGGCGGCACGTTGTTCAGCAACTGGCCGTCGAGACGGATCTCGCCGCCGGTCGGAAACTCGAAGCCGGCGAGCATCATCAGGCAGGTGGTCTTGCCCGAGCCCGACGGGCCGAGCAGGGTCAGAAACTCACCTTGATAAATATCAAGATCGAGGTGGCGGACGACGAGGGTTTCGCCGTCATAGGTCTTGCGCACCCCGCGGAAGCTGACGATCACGTCTGTCTTGTCCATCGCCGCTGTCTCCTTCTGTCGATGCTGAACATGGCTGTTCCGACGGACGCCGTGCTGCGTTGCGACAGGGCCCGGTCGAATCGTGCGGATCACTATAGCCGGTCACGGCTCTACAATAGGGAACCATTTCATTATTCAGGATAGAACCACTTGGACACGGTGCTGCTCTTCGACTGGATCCTCGCGCGGCTCGACAGGACGTCCGGCGAGCCGGTCTATCGCCAGCTTCTGAGCCTGATGCAGCAGGCGGTCCTGACCGGCCAGCTCGCGGCCGGCACGAAGCTGCCGAGTTCGCGCACGCTCGCGACCGACCTCGGCATCGCGCGCAACACGGTGCTGCACGTGTACGACCAGTTGAGCGCCGAGGGTTACGTGATCTCGACGACCGGCAGCGGCACCTACGTCGCGGACACGCGCCCGGACGCCGAGGCGCTCGCGCCGCGTCCGGCCGCGTGCGATCCGAAGGCCGCGGCCGACGCGCCGGTCAGCACGTTCCCGCGCGGCGGGATGTCGGTGCGCGGGCAGCGGCTGATCGACGAGGCGGGCGTGTCCGCGAAACAATGGGGCGCGTTCATGCCCGGCGTGCCGGACGTCGCGGAGTTTCCGGCGCGCACGTGGAGCCGCCTGCAAGCGCGGTTATGGAAGTCTGCAAACCATGATCTGCTCACCTACGCGCCGGGCGGCGGTTATCGTCCGCTGCGGCGCGCGCTGTCCGACTATCTGCGCGTCGCGCGCTCGGTGCGCTGCACGCCGGACCAGATCGTCATCACGACCGGCATCCATCAGTCGATCGACCTGACCGTGCGGTTGCTCACCGACGTCGGCGACCGCGCGTGGGTCGAGGAACCGTGCTACTGGGGCGTGCGCAGCGTGCTGCAATCGTCGGGGCTGAAGCTCGCGCCGGTGCCGGTCGATGCGGAGGGGCTGAACCCCGGCGAGCGCGACCTGCGCAACCCGCCGCGGCTCGCGCTCGTCACGCCGTCGCATCAGTATCCGCTCGGCATGGTGATGAGCCTCGCGCGCCGCCGCACGCTGCTCGAATACGCGCGGCAGCACAAGGTATGGATCATCGAGGACGACTACGACAGCGAGTTCCGCTACGGCAGCCGGCCGCTCGCGTCGTTACAGGGGCTCGACGACGCGGGCCAGGTGATCTATGTCGGCAGTCTCGGCAAGACGCTGTTTCCGGGGCTGCGGATCGGCTACATGGTCGTGCCGGAACATATGGTCGATGCGTTCCGCACCGGCGTCGCGGAGCTGTATCGCGAAGGCCAGTTGATGCAGCAGGCGGTGCTCGCGGAGTTCATCATGGACGGCCATCTGACGTCGCACGTGCGCCGGATGCGCGCGCTGTACGGCGAGCGGCGGCAGTTGCTGATCGACGCGGTCACGCAGCACTTCGGCGACGCGCTGCCGGTGATGGGCGACGAAGCGGGCCTGCATTTCGTGCTCGGCTTGCCGGAAGGCTGCGACGACCGCGCGGTGACGGCCGCGTCGTATGAAGCCGGCGTGATCGTGCGGCCGCTCGCGTCGTATTACAGCGGCCAGCCCACGCGCAAGGGCCTGCTGACCGGCTACGCCTGCGTGCCGAACGAGCAGATCGGCCCGGCGTTCGCAACGCTCGCGAAGGTGATCGAAGAGCATGCGTTCGGCCGCGCGGCACGCGGCGCGCGCAGCCGGCGCACCGCCTGAGCCGAAGCAGCCGGCGCAGTATTCGCGGCGCGAGTCGGGACGGCCGCGCCCGCGTTACTTGAGCCCGAAGTCCACGCGCGTCGTCGCGCCTTTGTCGTCGATGCCCTTCGCGTCGAGCTTCGGCGCGACGACGAACACGCGGCTCGCATCGACCTTCCCTTCGAAGTACTGCTGAACCGCCTGCGCGCGCTGCTGCGCGAGGCCGCGCAGCGCCGCGTCGTCGACCGGCGCATGTTCCGCGATCGCCTGCTTCATGTCGTCGACGGGCAGCGACTTCGTCAGGCCGATCATGTTGCGCGGCTTCCTGAAGTCCGCCGCCTTATAGGCACGGGACAGGTATTTCTCGTATTCCTTGTCGTCCACCTTGATCGACATCGGATCGACGCTCTCGCCGTTGCCGACGGTGTCCTTCACCTTCTGCTGGCGCACGAGGCGATCGACGTACTGCTCGCGCAGCGCGGGCGTATCGACGGCCGGATCGACGCGGCCGATCAGGTCGATCTTCACCGACGGCTTGTCCGCGAGCGCCTTCGCGATCGTGTCGAGCTTCTTGTCGTCCGCGTCGCTCAGCGTCGCGGTTCCGGCCGGGAATTCGACATAACCGAGTTCCTGACCGTTGCCGCCGAACGCGTTCGCGAGCAGCGAGAACGGCGCGGTCACCGCCTTCGCGATCAGGTTCAGCACCGCATGCCAGATCAGCCCGCCGATGCTGAACTCCGGGTTCGACAGCGAGCCGGACACCGGAATGTTCACGTCGATCTCGCCGTTGCGGTTCTTCAGCAGCGAGATCGCGAGCCGCACCGGCAGCTTCGTCGCGGTGTCGTTGTCGACGTGGTCGCCGAACGTGAGCTGGTCGATGAACAGGTGGTTGTTCGCGGTCAGTTGATCGTTCGCCAACTGGTAGTGCAGATCGACGTTCAGCTTGCCCTTCGTGATCGGATAACCCGCGTACTTCGTCGCGTACGGCGTCAGGTTCGTCAGTTCGATGTCGTGCGCGGCCGCGGTCACGTCGAGCGACGGCTTCGCGATCAGCGGATTCACGCTGCCCTTGATCGTGATCGGCCCGTTCGCGGCGAGTTTCGCGGACACGTCCACCGGCGCGGGCGTCGTGGACTGCGTGCCGAACGCGCCGACCGTGCCATGGATCTGCACGAGGTCGGCGGTGTAGTTCGGCTTGATGAAGTTGTCCGTGTAATTCACGCTGCCGTTCTGCAACACCAGTTGCCCGAAATGCAGCCGCACCGGCGCACTTGGCGACGACGGCTGCGCGGCCGCGACGGCGTTCGCGCCGGATGCGGGCAGCGCCGCCGATGCGGCGGCCGGCGACCCGGAGGCGGCGTCGGCAGTAACCGCGACCGCGGCGGGCGTGGACGCGCCGGCCACCGTCGCGGAAGCTGCGCCGGCCGCCCCCGCCGTCTTTTGCGGCGTCAGCGGAATCGGCTCCTTGCCGCTCTTGTCGCGCGTCAGCGACTGCGTGCCGCCGTCGCCCGGCTTCGCGACGACGTCGGTCAGGTTCAGCCGCCCCTGCGGATCGAGCAGCACGCGCCCGTAGAAGCCCGCGAACGTCACGCGCCGCGCATCCACGTCGGCGCCCTTCTGTTCGTCGTAATTCGCCTTCAGGTTCGACAGTTCGAGCGAGCGCCAGCCGGCGAACGGATCGGACGTCGCCTTGTCGAGCATCCGCACGTCGACGAGCGCCGCGTCGCCGCGATAACTCGCCGTCAGCGCCTTGCCCTGCGTAACCGCCAGTTGCCCCTTCGCGTTCAGCAGCGCGCTCGCGATCACCGCGTTCAGCTGGCTGCCGAAATACGGCTCGAACGCGGCCGCGTCGAGCCGGTTCGCGTCGATCTTCAGCGTCGTTTTCAGCGGCGTCGGGTTCACGTCGCCATCGATCGACAACGTGCCCTTGCGGTTCAGCGTCGCCTTCAGTTCGACCGGCAGCGGGCGGCCGAGGTCGTCGCTGATCTTCTGCACCTTCAGTTGCAGCGGCGACACGCTGACCTTCACCGGACGCGGCGTCGTGCTGTCGGTGAAGTTGACGGCGCTGTCCTTCAGGTTCAGTTCGTCGATCCGGTAGTGCCAGGCCGGCGCCGCTGCTTCGGCCGGCTTCTTCTGCGCGCGCGCGGCGGCGCGCGGCGGCGCGGCCTCGTGCGGACTGCCGGCCAGTTGCGCGAGGTCGATGCTGCCGTCCTTGCGGCGCTCGACGTTCACGTCGAGCCCGGTCGCGTCGACGGCCGCGATCTGCGCGTCGCGCGCGGCAACGTCGACTTTCGTCACCTGCAACTGGCCCTGCGCGAGCGCGATCGACGGCGCTTTCGCGCCGCGCGTCGTCACCTTCAGCGATTGCAGGTTCAGCGTGCTCTGGCCGACCTGCAACGCGACCGGCGACACGCCCCAGTTCGCATTCAGCGTCGTGTCCGCGCCGAGCTTGCCGTCGACGATCTGCGCGGCGCTCACGCCGTCCAGATACGGTTGCAGACGCGGCAGCGACAGCGCCTGGACGGTGATCTTCGCGTCGGCGGTTTTCGCGGCGAAGCCGAACGAACCCGACGCGGCGATCGAGCCGCCGTCCGGCACGGCGGTCGAGAACGTGTATTGCGCGACCGGCTTCGCGACCGTCGAGAAGTTCGTGAGCGTCGCGGCGACGTTCGAATACACCAGATCGACCGGCTGCGCGGTCGACTCGTCGCGCAGCCGCACGGTGCCGTCGGTCAGCGTGAAGCGGCGGATCGATACGTCGGGCATTGCCGACCCGGCGGCCGTGGACGTGCTGCCCGATGCGGGCGGCGGCGCGGCGGCGGCGGTCGTAGCGGACGCGGGCGGCTGCGTAGCGGCGGCAGCGGTGGCCGTGGCGGTGCTGCCCGCCGCCGGCGATTGCACGGCCGGCGCAGCGGCGCGGCCCGATGCGGACGGCGGCACAGCGGCCGTCGCCCCCGACGCAGGCAACGCGGCGGCCTGCTGCGCGCCGCCCGCCGCTGGCGCGGAAGCGGGCGCGCCCGCCGGCTGCGCGAACATCTGCTGCACGCTCAGCACGCCGGCCTTGTCGCGCGCGAGATGCACGTCCGGCCCGTCGAGCCGGATCTCGTCGAACCGGTACGCGCCGCCGAACGGTTCGAGCGACGACGCGGCGACGTGCAGCCCGCGCGCCGCGAAGAACGGCGAACCGGTGCGCGCGTCGGCGGTATCGACGCCGTTCAGGTCGGCAGTACCGGACACGCGCAGCGACGGCTTCTCGCCGGACATCACGAACGCGAGCTTCAGGTCGGTGGACAGCTTGCCCGCGTGCACCGCGACCGGCAGTTTCGTCGGCGCATAGGTGAGGAGGCGCGGCACGTCGAGCGCGTCGATCCGCAGCGTGACCTCCGATTCGCGCGACGCGGCGAACGGCTTCGTGCGCCCGTCGATCGCGAGCGTCGTGTTGCCGTCGATCCGCGCGCGCAGCAGCGGCTCGACGAAGATGTCGGTCTTCGACGGCAGCGTCGCGATGAACGGAATGCCGACCGACCAGCGGTCGATCACGTGCTTCTCGTTCAGCAGGCGGTCGTCGAAGTCGATGCGGCCGTTCTCGATGCGGATGTTCGACACCGAAAACGGCGTGGACTTGCTGCCGGGCTGCGACGGCGTCGACGCGAATTTCTCGATCAGGTCGGTGAAGTTGAAACGCTGCGCGTCGAGCCGCACGATCGCGAGGCGCGGCGAATCGAGCCGCACCTCGTTGACGATCGGCGCCGCGCGAAAGAGCGACGCCCACGACGCGCGCACGACGAGGCGCTCGACGTCGAAGAAATTGCCGTTGCCGCCGCGCTCGCCGATATGCACGCGGTCGGCTTCGAGATTCAGCGTGTACGGGTTGAGCGCGATGCGGCCGATCGTGACCGGGCGGTCGAGCTGTTTGCCGAGCTGCTGCGCGGCGATGCTGCGGATCAGCGGCGGCGCGGCGAAGAAGCCGAGCAGCCCGAATACGACGACGAAGATAGCGACGCCGATGACGATGCGGCGGGTGCGGGGCGCGCGCGCGACGGCGCGCACGGATTGCAGCGAAGAAGTCAGCGTTGCCTTGTTGATGCTTGCCATGCTCACTTGCCGGTGACGCGGCCAAACGCACGCCGCGAGGGATGGGACAGGGACTGGCTGGGGAGAGCCCGACAGCCGGAAGTATAGGCGGGATGCCGTGACGAACGCCTGAAAAGCCGTCGTCCGCATGACATCGCGACGGCGGATTCGGGCGACGAAAAGGGCCTGGAAGACGCGATGCGGCGGGTGACGGATGACAGGCTTCGCACCCGCGCTACATCGCGGTCTGACAGCGATGCGGGGGTGGCGGGCAACCGTCGCCGCGCGCCGCGCCGGACCGGTTACGTCGAGCTTACATAGCCGCTACGACGCCCGGTTTCGCGGCCGCCCGCGCGGGAGCGGCAACGCTCGCTCCGCGATTACCGCCCGATCGCCCCCCGATCGCCGCCGCGCATCACTGCCGCTCGACGGCCGGCGGCTGCCAGCTGCCGTCGGTCGCCTCGCGCTTCGGCGCGTACATCCGCAGCACGAGCTGGAAGTCGCCGTGCGGCGTCGGCACCCAGTTGCCCGCCTTCTGCCGCTCCGCCGACACATGCACGTCGAGCGAGCCGTCACGATTGCGGCGCGCGCCGTTGCGGTCGCCGAACGCGATGCGCACCGGCATGTCTTCGTCGAGCGCGCCGCTCGTCGTGTACGCGGTGATCGACCAGAAACCGCGCACCGGCGGCAGCTGCTTCGGCGTGAAGTGGATCACGTAGCGGTTCGCGCCGTTCAGCGGATGGCCGTCGCTGTCGACGCTCACGCGCGCGCGCACCTCGTCGTCGCGCGTGCCGAGGCCCGGCTGCGCATACGCGGTGTACGCGCGCAGCGCGTAGTCGGGACCGTAGTTGCCCGCGTTGTCGCCGACCCACAGCCAGCCGTTGCCCGCGAGCAGGTTCGACGGCGGCGTCGCGACCCGCTCGCGGCCGTCCGCGAGACCCGCCGCGAGCGCGTCGCTCGCGCCGGACGGCAGCGCGACCGGATCGCCCGGATGCACGCCGAGGTCGCCGAGGATCTTCAGCGCGTGCGGGTCGTCGGGCACCGGCGGGTTGTCCTCCAGCGCCTGCGCGAGACGGTCGAAGAAGCCGCCCGCGTCGAGCGCCGCGACCTTCTCGCGCGGCGAGCCGGGCGCGACCGGATCGCCGCTCGCGGTCGCGCCGGACGCCGCCGGGTCGCCGCGTCCGCCGCCGCGCGCGCCGCTGGCCGCGTACTGTGACAGCGGCGCGACACGGATGCCCCGTTGCAGCTTGCGGATCGCCGCGAGGTCGCCGCCGTGCGTCTGGATCCGCACCAGCAGCCACACGTAGCGGCTCGGCACCTCGACGCGCTGCGCGCGCGCCGGCAGGTCGCCCTTCCAGCCGGCCGGCACGAACGCAATCGTTTGCGCCTTGATGCCATTCGCTCGCGCGCCGGGCTGCGCGCCGCTCGACCAAACCACGTTGGTCCACATGTCGAGCGCGCGCACGTCCATGTAGCGGCCGCGCGAGTCGGGCAGCGCGACGAGCACCGGCTCGCTGCCGAGATCGAGCCAGCCGCTCGAACTGAGCGTGTCGAGATTCGGCGCGGGCGGACTCGCCGAGCCGACCGGCGGCAGCGCCTGCGCGTGGCGCAGCGTGTTGACCTCGGCCTGTCCCGGCCCGGAGCCGGTCGCGGCTTCGCGCGCGACGTCCATCAGCACCAGCGGATAGCCGAACACGTAGGAATCGGATACTTCGTCCTTCACCCAGCCCGTGCTTTTCGGTACGACGCCCGGCGCGGATGCGCACCCGGCGATGAACGCGACGCCTGCGAGCGCAACGCAGGCGAGGTAGAACGGGCGAAACGCTCGACGAGTTTTTATCATTCGTTGATTATGCGAAGCTGGCAATTCATGGAATGACGTCGACCGGCGCCGACACGACGCACAGCCCCCCGGGCTTTCGGTATGCGCGCGCTGCATGACTCCGATGCCGCCGGGATGTATCGTATCGTCCGCATCGGGGCGTGAAAAGCCCGTGGACGCTGCAATTGTGCGTTATGCCCTATGACTGTTGTGGGTAACGGACGCCTGCCGCCCGCCTTCCTTCCCTTCCGGAACTCGCCGCTCATGTATCTGCCCGCCCATTTCGAAGCAAACCGCCGCGAAGCGCTCGACGCGCTGATCGCCGCGCAGCCGTTCGGCGCACTCGTCACGCATGGCCCGCACGGGCTCGACGCGAACCATCTGCCGTTCGAATACGAACCGGCGCGCGGGCCGTTCGGCACGCTGCGCGCGCACGTCGCGCGCGCGAATCCGCTCTGGCAGGAGGCCGCCGCCGCGCCGGACGCGCTCGTGATCTTCCAGGGGCCGGCCGCGTACATCTCGCCGACATGGTATCCGAGCAAGCACGAAACGCACCGGCAGGTGCCGACCTACAACTACATGGTCGTGCATGCACACGGCCGGATCGTCGTGCACGACGACGAGGCGTTCCTGCGCGGACTCGTTGCGCGCCTCACGCGGCGGATGGAGGCCGGCGAGCCGACGCCGTGGAAGATGGGCGACGCGCCGCCCGACTACATCGCGCAGATGCTCGGCGCGATCGTCGGCATCGAGATCGAGGTGACGAAGCTCACCGGCAAGTGGAAGCTCAGTCAGAACAAGGCGCTGCCCGACATCCGCGGCGCGGCCGACACGCTGCTGGCGCGCGACTCGGACGCGCAGCACGCGGTCGGGCAGGCGATGCTCGATGCGTCGCCGGACGCGTAGCGGCGCGGGTTCGGAAACGGCGGCGGCCGGTCAGGTCCGTTGCCGCACGCGTACTGCGCAAGCCGTCCGATCGTGCCGTTCATGAAACACGCATAAAGCGCATATAACCGCCCGCCGTCCTCCGCTCGCCGGATGCGGCGGTTGCCCTCCCTCTCGCCGCGCCGCGCACGCGCGCATCGTCGCCCTTGACCTTCCCACGTTGGGAACGTAGATACTGCCGACCATTGCTTCTTTTGCGCTTCCCGCATCCCGACCATGAACGACCCGCTCGTCGCCGACCGCACCGACACCGCCATCGCGGAATTCGAAATCCACGGCATGACCTGCGCCGCGTGCGCGACGCGCGTCGAAAAAGCGCTCGCGAAAGTGCCGGGCGTCGCACGCGCGTCGGTGAACCTCGCGACGGAGAAGGCGACCGTCGAGGCCGACGGCAGCGTGAGCCCGGACCAGCTCGAAGCCGCGGTCGCGAAGGCCGGCTACGAGGCGGTGCCGGTCGCAACCGAGACGGCCATGCTCACGATCGGCGGCATGACCTGCGCGTCGTGCGCGAACCGCGTCGAGAAGGCGCTGTCGCGCGTCGCGGACGTCACCGGCGCGTCGGTCAACCTCGCGACCGAGCAAGCCACCGTGAACCTGCGCGCGCCGCTGACCGGCGAGTTGATGGACCAGTTGGTCGCGGCGGTCACGAAGGCCGGCTACGAAGCAACGCCTGTCGCAACCGACGAACCGCCGCCCGCCGACGGAACGAAGAAAGCCCGTGACGAAACGCAGCGCGAACTGTCGGCGGTCCTGATCGCGGCCGCGCTGACCGTGCCGCTCGTCGTGCCGATGGTCGCCCATCCGCTCGGCCTGCACGGGATGCTGCCGGCGTCCGTCCAGTTCGTGCTCGCGTCGCTCGTGCAGTTCGGGTTCGGCGCGCGCTTCTATCGCGCCGCATGGAAGGCGGTCCGCGCGGGCGCGGGCAACATGGACCTGCTGGTCGCGCTCGGCAGCTCGGCCGCCTACGGCGTCAGCGTGTATGCGATGCTCGCGCATCCGGGCGACGCCGCGCACCTGTACTTCGAGGCGTCGGCGGTCGTCATCACGCTCGTGCGCTTCGGCAAGTGGCTCGAAGCGCGCGCCAAACGGCAGACCACCGACGCCATTCGCGCGCTGAACGCGCTGCGGCCCGATCGCGCGCGCATCCGCATCGACGGCGTCGAGCGCGACGTGCCGCTTTCGCAGGTGCGCGTCGGCACCGTCGTGGCCGTGCGGCCCGGCGAGCGGATGCCGGTCGACGGCATCGTGCTCGAAGGCCGCAGCCACGTCGACGAATCGCTGATCACCGGCGAAAGCCTGCCGGTGCCGAAGGAGCCGGACCAGCCGGTCACCGCCGGCTCGATCAACGGCGAAGGCGCGATCGCGGTGCGCACGACCGCGATCGGCGCGGAAACGACGCTCGCGCGCATCATCCGGCTCGTCGAAAGCGCACAGGCGGAGAAAGCGCCGATCCAGCGGCTCGTCGATCGCGTGAGCGCGGTGTTCGTGCCGGCGATCCTCGTCGTCGCGGCCGTCACGCTCGCCGGCTGGCTGCTCGCGGGCGCGCCCGCGGAGACCGCGATCCTGAACGCGGTCGCGGTGCTGGTGATCGCATGCCCGTGCGCGCTCGGCCTCGCGACGCCCGCTGCGATCATGGCCGGCACCGGCGTCGCCGCGCGGCACGGCGTGCTCATCAAGGACGCCGAAGCGCTGGAGACCGCGCACAACATCAGCGTGGTCGCGTTCGACAAGACCGGCACGCTGACGCTCGGCCAGCCGTCGCTGACCGCGTTCGAGACCGCCGACGGCGTCGCGCGCGACGACGCGCTCGCGCTCGCAGCCGCCGTGCAGCAGCAGAGCGACCATCCGCTCGCGAAGGCGGTCGTCAAAGCGTTCGAAGCATCGCATGCAGGCGCGCCGCTGCCGGCCGCCGTCCATGCGCGCGCGGTGCCGGGCCGCGGCGTCGAGGCCGACGTGAACGGTCAGCGAATCGCGATCGGCAGCCGCCGCTGGGTCGACGAACTCGAACTCGCGCTGCCGCCCGCGCTTGCGCAACGCGCGCAGGAACTGGAACGCGCGGGCAACACGGTGTCGTGGCTGATCGGTATGCGTAACGGATCGGACGCGGTGCTCGCGCTGCTCGCGTTCGGCGACACGGTGAAGCCCGGCGCGCGCGCGGCGATCGACCGGCTGCGGCGGATGAACGTGCGCAGCGTGCTCGTGACCGGCGACAACGCGGGCAGCGCGGCGGCGGTCGCGCGCGAGCTGGGCATCGACGACGTGCACGCGCAGGTGCTGCCCGACGACAAGGCGCGCACGATCCGCGACCTGAAGATGCGCAGCGGCGGCATCGTCGCGATGGCGGGCGACGGCATCAACGACGCGCCCGCGCTCGCGGCCGCCGACATCGGCATCGCGATGGCGACCGGCACCGACGTCGCGATGCATGCAGCGGGCATCACGCTGATGCGCGGCGACCCGACGCTCGTTGCGGCGGCAATCGACATCTCGCGGCGCACGTGGCGCAAGATCCAGCAGAACCTGTTCTGGGCGTTCGTCTACAACCTGATCGGCATTCCGCTCGCCGCGTTCGGGCTGCTGAACCCGATGCTCGCGGGGGCCGCGATGGCGTTTTCGAGCGTCAGCGTCGTCACGAACGCACTGCTGCTGCGGACCTGGCGCGGCGACGCCTGACACCCGCGCATCGAACCTCGCATCGAACTGCACATCGCCCGCTGGACCGCCCGGCCAGCGGGCCTCCCGCGCCGCCCCACCCCGCTTCTCCGCGCATCTTCGCCAAAAACACCCCTCCGTTGCCTTCGCAATCGTTTGCAGAAAGCCCCAAGGATCGGTCCCGGCTGCCGTAATTAATCGAAACGGCGTCACGCCGTGCCGTCCCCACATCAACCCGGAACCGTTTTATGAGCTTTTCCTTCCTGCGCCGGTTGAGCGTCGGTGTACGTCTCGCTTTGCTGTCGTGCGCGCTCGTCGTCGCGATCTTCGCCGCGTTCACGTGGGCGCTCACGCAGGCGGCCGGCGAGCAGATCAGCGATCAGGTGCGCACGCGCATCGCCGAAAAGGATCGCTCGATCGCCGCGATGATCGCGTTGTTCGACCATGCGCTCGCAGCCGAGGTCGATCGCGCGATGACGATGTTCGCGAGCTTCCTGCCGCCCGACTTCGCGCTCGACGACACGCAGAAGATCGACATCGCCGGCACCGCGACGCCGACCTTCAAGGCCGGCGACAAGGTGCTGAACCTCGATTTCTCGATCCCCGACCAGTTCCTGCAACGCAGCGGCGCGATCTCGACCGTGTTCGCGCGCACCGGCGACGACTTCGTGCGCGTGACCACGTCGCTGAAGAAGCAGGACGGCTCGCGCGCGATCGGCACGCTGCTCGACCGCAAGGGTCCCGCATACGGACCCGTGATGGCGGGCAAGAGCTTCACCGGCCTCGCGACGCTGTTCGGCAAGCAGTACATCACGCAGTACCGGCCGGTGGCGGACGCAAGCGGCCGCGTGATCGGCGCGCTGTTCGTCGGCGTCGACGTGACCGACCAGATCGCCGCGGTGAAGGCCGGCATCGGCAAGCTGAAGATCGGCGACACCGGGTATTACTTCGTGCTCGACGCATCGAACGGCCCGACTCGCGGCCAGTTCATCGTGCATCCGGCCGCCGCCGGCAAGCACTTCGACGACGCGAACGGCCCCTACACGCAGATGCTCGCCGCGCACGACGGCGAGATCGAATACGCCGCCGCAGACGCGACGCTCGGCGAAACGTCGCCGCGCGCGAAGCTCGTGTCGTTCGTGTCGGTGCCGGAGTGGCAATGGCTCGTCGGCGGCGTCGCGCCGCGCGACGAGATCATGGCCGGCGTCACGGCTACCCGCAACCGCTTCGCGGTCGTCGGGCTGCTGCTCGTGCTCGTGTTCGCGGCGCTGTCGGTGTTCGCGGCGCGGCGGCTCGTCAGCCGGCCGCTCGACGCCGCCGCGCACGCGGCCGGCCGGCTCGCGGCCGGCGACCTGAGCGTGCGGATCGGCGGCCCGCGCGGCGCCGCAGCGGCGCACGGCGACGGCGCGGACGAGATCGGCCGCCTGACGCATGCGATCGACGGCATCGGCGAAGGGCTCGCGAGCATCGTCGCGCAGGTGCGCGGCGCGTCCGCGCAGATGACCGAAGGCACCGCGCGGATCGCGGCGGGCAGCGGCGAAATCGCGTCGCGGATCGCGACCCAGGCGAGCAGCCTCGAACAGACCGCCGCGAGCATGGAGCAGATCACGTCGACGGTCCAGCAGAACGCGGACCATGCGATCCGCGCGAACACCGTCGTCACCGGCGCGGCCGACGCGGCGCTCGACGGCGGCCGCGCGGTCGAGCGCGTGGTCGAGACGATGACGGACATCAGCCGCTCGTCGCAGAAGATCGCGGACATCACCGGCGTGATCGAGGGGATCGCGTTCCAGACCAACATCCTCGCGCTGAACGCGGCGGTCGAAGCGGCGCGCGCCGGCGAGCACGGCAAGGGTTTCGCGGTGGTCGCGTCCGAGGTGCGCGCGCTCGCGCAGCGCAGCGCGGCGGCGGTGAAGGAGATCGAGGCGCTGATCACGGAGTCGTCGGCCACCGTCGATACCGGCTACCGGATCGCCGGCGAGGCGAGCACGACGATGCGCGACATCGTCGCGCGCGTCGAGGAAGTGCGCACGATCATCGGCGAGATCACGAACGCGTCGCGCGAACAGTCGGGCGGCATCGAACAGGTGAATCTCGCGGTCACGCAGATCGGCGACGCGACGCAGCAGAACGCGAAGCTCGTCGGCGAGGCCGAGCGCGCGGCCGGCGCGCTGCACGAGCAGGCGGCGCGGCTCACGCAGCTCGTCAGCATGTTCAAGGTGGAGACGGGCGATTGAGAAGCCAGCTTGCTCGTGTGACCCGTGGGCGGGTCTTTGCGGGACGCCTTGCGGATTGCCCGGTTGATTTCTTCGAGGCCGAGGCCCTCGCCGGGTACCGGGCGCAAGCCGGCCGCATCGGCTGCTCCCGTGACCAGTAGATCAAAATGCGTTGTGGTCCACGAAAACTGTGGACAAGCCCGTATCCCTGGCGGCTTGCCTTCGATGCGCGCCGGCGTCTTTCTGCTTTTCGCATCAATGGCATGCGTGGATTACCCAGATGTTACCCACAGATCTATCCCCGAAAGCTGTGGATAATTTCTCGCGCGGCGCATCTCCACGCATCGGTCCGGTCGCTCAGTGAGAGCGCAAGATATCGGCTGCAATGGCTCCGTTCGCCTATGCCGCTGCGATGCTTACCTGGACGGGCAAACGCAAATTCTCGCGGACACGGCTCGACATGAATGCGCTCCACGCGGTCGATACTGACCGGCTGGCGCTGCCGGACTAGCAAGGCCGGTCGCCCGTGCGTCAGACGACAAGATTGCCGGACTGCCTGATTGTTTCCTGTTGAGCCGCAACGCCTTCGATTTCCGTACTCCATCGAGACGCAGATATGAAGCGCATCGAATCGAAGATGCGCGACCCTATCGAATTGCACGGCGAGTTGTACTCGCCAACTCATGAGCCTGCTCGCCCAAATTTTTCTAAAAATCGGTGACGCCAGAAACGTGCGATGGCGGCCGCGCCGATTGTCTGCATGACCTATGCGGACAATCGAATAATGCGTCACGCATCACTCATTTGTCAGAATCGGTTAATTCACGAGCTTCATTGCGTTCGTCCGCTTGACTAAACAAGGTCAAATCTCCGACGCTGCAAATATCGTTTCAGCTTTGATCGCAGTGAGAGCATCCGCTATATCTGCTCCTATCCTCAGTCCGCTTGATGCTGCGATTGGGCACAAACGGTTCCCAATCAGATGACGGCCTGTTCTGGCCGATCTACTTTCAGCAGGTCGATACAAGTGCATTCATCGGGCACAACGGCAGGCATCGATACGACATATGGTTTTTTTGATTTCAATATGCGAATCACAAAAAAAGTTTTATGAATTCAATAATCGCGCCAGTGGCCGGGCAGCAGCGATCCCGTTTCGTCGGTGTTTTTCATGTCGAAGCTGGATGCCTGCGCTCTTCAATCGTTAACAGCGCAACTACTTCAATGATGAGCCATGCAAGAATACCGTTTTGGATTTAGTTACGCCGCACCACCGCAGGGCAGCGGCGACCCGAAATATAGACATCACTTCAGGCGAAGCGTTAGAAACTCGATTTACCTGAATCTCAAAGCAACGCAAGACGTCAATATTGCCAGGCATTACTGCTTCGCGACTCGCAGGGGCGAAAGCGACATAGGACGCGAGGAATACGATGCCCTTGTAACCGCGATGCACGTCGCCCGCATCGCCTTTCTTGATGGCTGCAGGCTGTTGTCGGAAGCCGATCATGACCTGCGCGCCGCGCTTGGGCGTAGCAGCAACTACCGGCACGGCATGCACCAGATGCATACGCAGGAGGTTGCCAGGGCGCTCTATGAGGAAGTGAAAGACGGTCGCATTGCATTCGTCCCGGACCGCGACGAACTGCACGCGTGCGTGCACGAGATCCTGGCGGACCGGAACAAGAAGCGATCGTCGCGCGGTGCGGCCAGCCGTGCCCGACTCCGTTCGCCCACTGAAGTGCTTTACGGCAAGACACCGGGCATTGCGCCGGCTCCGGTCAGTCAGTTCATGGAGGAGGAAGCCGGACCCGATGTGAACGCACTTGTTTCCAGGTCTCCGAGCTTGCAGGACGAACTGAAAAAACTTGGCGACGACGGCTGGGAAATTCGCTACGGTAAATTGGGCGGTGGATCGTATGCGATTCGTGATATCAAGAACGTCATTGTTCTCGATGAAAACCTCAAAAATAATTCTGCGGCGTATGCGCAGGTTCTGTCGCATGAAGTCGGACATGCGACCTACCTCTATCAGCAAGACCTGTCATCGCGCGCGGCGTACGTGCAGAGTACGTTACGCGACGAAGCTGCGGCGACGATGAACAATATCCGGGTCCAGCGCGAAATCCTTTCGAATAGCGGAATCGATATTGGTGTCGCGGGCGGAAATTATTCGGCGTACAACCGGGCCTATGACGTGTACCTGAAAGACGGCGACGCCGCCGCCTGTCGCGAGGCGATCAGCAGGGTATTCGGAAACGAAATCACGTCCACGACCGGACAGACCTACAGCGACTATTACGGAGCGGCCTATGATCTGGCGAACCCACCCGGCAGGTAACCTGCACAGGTCACTTACGATGCTCGGTGTATTGATCGGCCTTGCCGGTTGCAGCCTGGCGCATGGACAACGTAACGAGGGCACACAGATGACGACGCAACCGACGATGACAATCTGGCAGGCTATCGACGCGCTGGCGCGGCAGATTCCATTCACAAAAGCGAAGGTGGAAACCGTGCTTTCGACTCGCCTCGTCGTGAAAGATACCAGCGGAAACCCGATCCAGAACACAGCATTCCAGTTCTATACCGGTGGTCCCGTCAAACTGTCGGACGGTGCAGTCATCAGTAACGTCGATTTGCGTATCAGGCACAAAGAAGGACACCCCGGTTTTCTGGTACTCGATCTGGATGGCGAATGCATCGGTCTGGATGCAGTGCGGTCGCATTACAGCATGCTTAATATAACTAACGTGCCGCATGGACACTCGCCGGACGAAATGATGGGCTATACCACGCTCGAAGAGTGGGGAAAGCTGTCGTTTGGCTTTACGGAGCGTCACCCTGACTGCCTTGCCGCTGTTTCCTTTAATCCGAAGATGCTGGAAGCAGACGAGACAGGCAAGTGATTCACAGGGAGATTCCGTGTTCAGCCTGGGGCCGGCCCAGTGGAGCAACGCCTGAAACACCGGATACAGTCGCCCAGTTTTATTAACGGGTGCCGCACGACTTACCTGCCGTCCAGCGAATTTTTGCGTGGCATTACTGATTCACGAGGACACACGGAGCAATACAAAACAGAATCAGCAAAATAATCTTCTACGCGACATCTATTCCATAAATGCCAGTTGAATGATGGGATGGGCAGACAGTCCGCTATATCCGGCGACGAACCGGAAACGTCAGCCGCCCATCGAACGGCATCACACTGACCATCCTCGACAGTCGCGGAACCACGCGATCCGCCAATCCCACCGATTCATTCCGCGTCAGTGATCCTGCATCGGCGCAGCGCCCTGCTGCGCACCGTCATCGCCCGTCGCCGGCATTGGCTCCGGCGCGTCGGGCGTCGGTGTCGGCGCAAGCGCCGGCTCCTGCGACGGGAACGGCGACTCGCCTTGCGGCGCGCTCGCCGGCCCGATGATCGGCGGCACGCCGAGCGGGCGCGCTGGCGGCGCGGCTTCGAAAGCCGGCGTCTCGGGTGCGCTAGCCGCCGACGGGGCCGACGGCACAGGCGCGGGCACCGGAGCCGGAGCCGGCCGCGCCGGCGGCGCGCGGCGCACCGGAGCGGCCGGCGTCTGCGGCTTGTGCTCGTGCGACGCGAACAGCACGTCGATCCACGCGCGCAGCTTCTCGCGGAACATCTCGAACGCGCCCGGCTCGACGTCGGTCGTGAAGCGCGCACGCGGATCGACGAGCCGCGAGCGCAGCGCGCGCTGGAAGAAGTCGCCGACGATCGGCAGCGCGCTGCGCGCGCCCTGCCCCCAGTAGTCGCTGCCGAGCGTCACGCGGCCGTCGTCGAAACCGACCCATGCGCCCGCGACCAGTTGCGGGCTCATCAGGATGAACCAGCCGTCCGTGTTGTCCTGCGTGGTGCCGGTCTTGCCGGCGACATCTGCGCGAATCCCGAAGCGCGACCGGATGCTCGACCCGGTGCCGCGATTCACGACGTCGCGCATCGTGTCGAGCAGCGTGCGGTCCGCCGCGACCGGCAGCGCACGTTCCGGCGACGCCGGCGCGAACTCCGCGAGCACGTCGCCGCTGCTGTCCTCGATGCGCGTAATCATCCGCGGTTCGAGATACGAGCCGTCGTTCGCGATCGTGCCGTACGCGGACACCATCTCCTTCAGCGTGACCGGGCTCGTGCCGAGCGCGAGCGACGGCACCGCGTCGAGCCGGCTGTCGCGCACGCCCATCGCGCGCGCGAGCCGCGCGACGCGGTCCGGCCCGACCTGCATCATCAGTTGCGCGGTGATCCGGTTGCGCGAATACGCGAGCGCGTCGCGCAGCGTGACCGGCTTGCCGCTCGGCGACACGTCGTCGGTCGGCTGCCACACCTCGCCGCCCGCGAGCGGAATCTCGACCGGCTGGTCGATGAACGTGTCGGCCGGCTTCGCGCCCTGCGCGAACGCCGCGCCGTACACGAACGGCTTGAACGTCGAACCCGGCTGACGGCGGGCCTGCTGCACGTGGTCGAACGGCTCGTTCGCGAAGTCGCGGCTGCCGACCCACGCCTTGATCTGGCCGTTGCGCGGATCGATCGCGAGAAACCCGGCCTGCACGTCGGTCTTGCTCTTGCACAGCGCGCGCATGAACCCGTGGTCCGACGCGAGATGCGCGATCGCATCGGCGTCCGGCTGCCCGGCGTCGCGCGCGGCGCGATAGTCCGGCGTCTCGCGGATGAACGTGCGGAACAGGTCGTTGCCCGCCGAGCAGCCGGAACGTCCGCTCCATGCGCCGTTCGCGATCGACTGCAACTGGTTGCCGTGCTGCGTGAGCGCGGCGGTCGCCATCGACTGCAATCGCGAGTCGATCGTCGTGCGAACGATCAGGCCGTCCGAATAGATGTTGTAGTCGTTGCGGTCGGCCCACGCGATCAGCCACTTGCGCAACTGCTGCGCGAAATGCGGCGCGGGGCCGGGCGGCTCGGTCTGCCGCTCGAAATCGACGCGCAGCGGCTTGCCCTTCAGCCGCGCGTAGTCGGCTTCGGACAGCTTGCCGTACTTCACCATCTGCGCGAGCACGGTATTGCGCCGCTGCAACGCGCGCTCCGGATTGATGACCGGGTTGTAGTAGCTGTTGCCCTTCAGCATGCCGGTCAGCGTCGCGGCCTGCAGGATGTCGAGCTGATCGGCCGAGCGGTCGAAGTAGGTGCGCGACGCCATCTCGATCCCGTACGCGTTGTACAGGAACGGCACCGTGTTCAGATACGTCTCCAGGATCTGCGGCTTGCTGTACACCGCCTCGATCTTCAATGCGGTGATCGCTTCCTTCAGCTTGCGCGTGAGCGTCGGCGCGCGGCCGACTTCGTCCGGATACAGGTTGCGCGCGAGCTGCTGCGTGATCGTCGAGCCGCCCTGGCGGTCGCCGGAGAACGTATGCAGCGCCGCGCCGGCGGTGCGCCGCCAGTCGATCCCGTGGTGCTCGTAGAAGCGGTGATCCTCGGTCGCGATCAGCGCGTCGATCATGTGCGGCGAGATCTGCGCAAGCGGCACCCATTCGCGGTTCGACGGCTTGAATTCGGCGAGCAGCTTGCCGTCGGCAGACAGGATCTGCGCGGGGCGATCGACGCGCGCCTTGCGGATGTCGCCGATGCCCGGCGTGAACGGGATCAGCACGAGCACGTACAGCACGAAGAGCGCCGGCAGCGCGGCCATCGCGATCAGCACGCCGCGCCGCGTCGGATGCCGCAGACGCTGCCATGCGGCCGCGACGAGCGGCTTCAGCGTGACACAAAGGGCAGCGGCGAGAGGCTGAAGCCGCGCGGCCGACGCCGCGGCGGCGGACTTCAGGCGGGCGAACCATGTCGAGCAATGGTCGCGGACGGACGACACGTAACGCTTCACGCAGGCAGGAATCGGCTGGAAAAGCGTGCATCGTATCAAATTCGCCGCGTATTCCGGCGATTGGGCGGCGCGCGCGACGTGGGGGCCTGTTGAGGCGCGCAGTGCGAGGGCTAGCGAGTGCCGGTGCGGGGCGCAGGCTGCGCTTCGCGCGAACCGCCGTGATGCGAGCGGAGCAAAGCGTCGGCGCGTCTGTGCTGGCACGCCGCGGCGCTTCGTTCACCCCGGTCATCCGGTTAGTCGCCGGCAACCGGATTCCGGGCGGCCGCGCTATTGCCGGCGCTCGTCGCAAACACCGCGCGCCGACGCCCGTTAGCGTGCCCCCGCCATCGCCCGTTGCAGCGTCTCCGAAGGCCGCACGCCGAACAGCCGCCGGTAGTCGGTCGCAAACTGGCTCAGATGCCAGAAGCCCCAGGCGGCGGCCACGTCCTTCACCGAATGCGTGCGGCCGCCGTCGCACAGGTCGCGGCGCGCGCCGTTCAGCCGGATCGCGCGCAGATACGCGGCCGGCGACATGCCGAGCACGTCCTGAAAGCAGTATTGCAGCGTGCGCCGGCTCACGTGCAACTGCTCGCACAGTTCGGGTACGCCGACCGGACGGTCGCGGTTCGCGAGCACGTAGCCGCGCGCATCGGACACGATCGCCTGACGCCGCTGCGACGCGACCGCCGGCTGAAACGCGTGTTCCGGCGAGCACAGATCGAACAGCGCGGCCAGCACCGACGCCTGCAGATTGCTGCGCGCGAAGCCGGACAGCGGTACGTCGAGCGCCGCGCCGTCGTCGAGCATCCGCCGCAGCGACACGCACAGTTGTACCTTGTGCCCGCCGTCGACCGGCACGACCGCCGCGTGCGGCACCGTGTCGGTCAGCCCCAGATGCTCGACTTCGGCCGCGTACTGCCGCAGCATGTCGCCGTTCACGACGATGCCGAAGAACTCGTAGTCGGCCGGCGTAATCAGTTCGAACTCGACGCCGCCCGGCCGCACCGCGAGGGCGTGATCGCCGATCACGTTCGCATCGACGCGGCCGGTGCCCTCGCGGCACAGTGGAATGCCGAACCAGTACGAATCGGACTGCACTTCGCACGTCTGCCGAAGCGCATGGCTCGTCGCTTCGCGGAACACCGTCATCCGGTCGAGGAACAGTTCGGTCAATGCGCCGGTGAAGCAGCCTGCGCTCAACTGGTCGTAGGTCTGCCGCCAGCCGTGCAGGTTGCGCGCCTGCTCGTCCGCGTCGTGCGCGACCGACGTCATCACGCGAACGGACTCGCCCCGCGCAGTGGCGGAGGACGAAGTCGTCGTATCGGCGTCGAGGCTGGAAGGGTCGCTCGTCATGGCAGACAGTCAAGGGAAACCGGGCCGCCGGATCGCCGGCTGGCGCGCGCGGCATGCAGCCGCCCGCACGGCCGAAGCGCGCGGCGGCCGATTCGCGTCGTCATGGCCGCAAGGCGCCGCGCGCGCCGCCGCGCGATCGTGCATCGCTGCAAGACCTGTGCCGGAACATTATCGCGACGCGACTCGCGCGCGAAAACGCCGTGCGAACCCGCGTGAACCCTACGCAGCAGGCGTTCTGCGATCCTATGCAAACGCGCTCGTCCATCGAAGCCGCGTCGCATCGAGCGCCCGCATCCGGGCATCGGCGCGCCGCGCCGGTGCATCCCTGCGTCCGCATGCGCAACGCGTAACAGCACGTGCGGCACATGCGGCCCGCGCGATCCGTGCGCCCGCAACCGGTCACGCATCCGCGCGCGGCGCTTCGACGGCATCGCGGACGGGCTCGCGTTCGAGCAGCGCATCGCTGTCGTCCTTCAGCCCGACGCCGGTCAGCCCGAGCCGCCGCGCATGCGTGAGCAGGTAATGCAGCTTGTGCGCGGCCGCCGCATAACCGAGCCCTTCGGGACGCACGTTCGAAATGCAGTTGCGCTCCGCGTCGCTGCGGCCGAGCTTCGGCGCATACGTGAGATACACGCCGAGGCTGTCCGGCGAACTGAGCCCCGGCCGCTCGCCGATCAGCATCGCGACGAACTTCGCGCCGAGCAACTCGCCGATCTCGTCGCCGAGCGCGACGCGCGACTGCCGCGCGACGACCACCGGCCCGACGTTCCAGTCCGTGAGCCGCGCGCAGGTCTCGACGAGCAGCGGCACCGCCTGGCGCGACGCGGCGAGCGCCGACAGCCCGTCCGCGATCACGAACACGACGTCCGGCGCGGCCTGCGCGTCGTTCGCCGCGCGCTTCAGCGCAGCGCGGCTGTCGTCGGACAGCCGCCGCCCGAGGTCCGGCCGCCGCAGATAATGCGCGCGATCCGGCGCGGCGCTGTGCGCGTCGAGCGACGCGAATCCGCGCATATGCAGCTCATCGTGCAGCGCGTTAGCGTCGAGCGGATGATGCACCGCGTCGCGCGCCTGCGCATGCGACAGATTGAACGCGAGCAGCGGCGCGGTCGGCACGCCGTTGCCCGCGCGGCCGAGCGCGATCCGCGCGGGCGTGAATTGCCGGAGCGCGTACCACGGATTCTTTTCGATCGAGTCGCTCATCCGGCCGCCATCCATTGGCGAGCGCCTTCGAGCAGCGGCTGGTTCGGCGACGCGGGCAGCAGCGCGCCGCGCGCGTCCGCGATCCGCATCGACTCCAGCCACTCCTCGAATTCCGGCGCGCGGCGCAGGCCCAGCACGTCGCGCACGTACAGCGCGTCGTGGAACGACGTGCTCTGGTAGTTCAGCATCACGTCGTCCGCGCCCGGGATGCCCATGATGAAGTTGATCCCCGCGACGCCGAGCAGCGTCAGCAGGTTGTCCATGTCGTCCTGGTCCGCTTCCGCGTGGTTCGTATAGCAGATGTCGCAGCCCATCGGCACGCCGAGCAGCTTGCCGCAGAAATGGTCTTCGAGGCCCGCGCGCGTGATCTGCTTGCCGTCGTACAGATACTCGGGGCCGATGAAGCCGACCACGGTGTTGGTCAGCAGCGGATCGAACGCGCGCGCGACCGCGTACGCGCGCACTTCGCAGGTCTGCTGATCGACGCCGTGATGCGCGTTCGCGGACAGCGCGCTGCCCTGGCCGGTCTCGAAGTACATCACGTTGTCGCCGACGGTGCCGCGCTTCAGCGACAGCGCCGCTTCGCGCGCCTCCTTCAGCAGCGCGAGCGAAATGCCGAAACCCGCGTTCGCCTGCTCGGTGCCGGCGATCGACTGGAACACCAGATCGACCGGCGCGCCCTGCTCGATCGCGGCAATGGTGTTCGTCACGTGCGTGAGCACGCACGACTGCGTCGGCACGCGATAACGCTCGCGGAACTCGTCGATCATCACGAGCAGCTTCGTGATCGCCGCAAGGCTGTCGGTCGCCGGATTGATGCCGATCACCGCGTCGCCGCAGCCGTACATCAGGCCGTCGAGCATCGACGCGGCGATGCCCTTCACGTCGTCGGTCGGATGGTTCGGCTGCAACCGCACCGACAGGCGCCCCGGCAGGCCGATGGTGTTGCGAAAGCGCGTGACGACCGGGCGCTTCTTCGCGACCGCGATCAGGTCCTGGTTGCGCATCAGCTTCGACACCGCCGCGACCATCTCCGGCGTGAGGCCCGCCGCGATCCGCACGAGCGCGTCGCTGCCGGTCGACGTCGCCAGCAGCCAGTCGCGGAAATCGCCGACAGTCAGATGCGCGATCTCCGCGAACGCGTCGCGCGAATGGCCGTCGACGATCAGCCGCGTGACCTCGTCGCTTTCGTACGGGATCAGCGCGTCGTTCAGGAACGCGCGCAGCGGCGTCTGCGCGAGCGCCATCTTCGCGGCGACGCGCTCCTCCTCGCTCGCCGCCGCGATGCCGGCAAGCTGGTCGCCGGAACGCAGCGGGCTCGCCTTCGCGAGCAGCGTCTTGAGATCGGCGAAGCGGTAGGTGCGGCTGCCGATCGTCTCGGTATAGCTCATTGCGATTGCTCCGGCGCCGCGCCCGAAGGCGCGGCGCAAGTCGCGCGGACGGCGTGTCCGCGCTCACTGCCTGCGGCCTGCTGCGCACGCCGCATGCCGCTGTTCACCCAGCGGCGGCGCGATGCGCGGGCCGTTACTCCCCGACCAGCGTATCGGCGACCGCGCCGTCACGCTGATGCCGCGTCGCGATGAAATAACCATAGCCGATCGCCATGAATACCGCGAACACGATCGCCACCTCGAAGTTGAAGTACACCATCGTCGCGAGCGAGATCGCCGCCGCGACCAGCGCGAACGCCGGGAACAACGGGAACATCGGCGCGCGGAACGGGCGCTCCATCGTCGGTTCCGCGCGGCGCAGCTTGAACAGCGCGAGCATGCTGACGATGTACATCACGATAGCGCCGAACACCGACATCGTCACGATGTTCGCGGTCAGCGTCTGCCCGGCGAACTGCACGAGTTCGTCGCTGTAGATCGCCGCGATGCCGACCACGCCGCCCGCGAGAATCGCGCGATGCGGGGTCTTGAAGCGCGGGTGCACCTTCGCGAGCCATTCGGGCAGGTAACCGGAGCGCGCAAGCGCGAAGATCTGCCGCGAATAGCCGATGATGATCCCGTGGAACGACGCGACGAGGCCGAACAGGCCGAGCCACACGAGCATGTGGAGCCAGCCGCTGTTCGAGCCGACGATGAACTTCATCGCCTGCGGCAGCGGGTCGTTGATGTTCGACAGCTTCGTCCAGTCGCCGGCCGCGCCCGCGAACACCATCACGCCGATCGCGAGCAGGACGAGCGTCACGATGCCGGCAACATAGGCGATCGGAATCGAACGTTTCGGATTCTTCGCTTCCTCGGCCGCCATCGCGACGCCTTCGATCGCGAGGAAGAACCAGATCGCGAACGGAATCGCCGCGAACATCCCATGAAACGAGCCGATGCTGAAGTGATCCGCGCCGGCCCAGCCGCCCTTCGTGAAGTTCGCCCACTGGAAGCCCGGCGACACGACGCCCATGAACACCAGCAATTCGAAGATCGCGAGCAGCGTCACGCACAGCTCGAACGTCGCGGCGACCTGCACGCCGAGGATGTTGAGCGCCATGAACACCAGATACGCGCCCATTGCCGCGTGCTTCGGTTCGAGGCCGGGGAACTGCACGTGCAGGTACGCGCCGATCGCGAGCGCGATCGCGGGCGGCGCGAACAGGAACTCGACCAGCGTCGCCGCGCCCGCGATATACCCGCCGACCGGCCCGAACGCGCGCCGCGCATACGCGAACGGCCCGCCCGCGTGCGGAATCGACGTGGTCAGCTCGGTGAAGCTGAAGATGAACGTCGTGTACATCGCCGCGACGAACAGCGCGGTAATCACGAAACCGAGCGTGCCGGCGCTCGCCCAGCCGTAGCTCCAGCCGAAATACTCGCCGGAGATCACGAGGCCGACCGCGATCCCCCACAACTGCCACGTGCCGAGCGTCTGCTTCAGCTCGTGATGCACGGCCTTGCCGCCTTGCTGGCCCTTCGACTCTGCTTTCACTGGATTCTCCCCGATGTGACGGCCCGGGCGCAGGCCCGGACCCGTCGATGCGACCCATGTTAAGAAGCCATTAATCGAGGTGTTATCGAAAATCGGCAAACATCGAAAGCGGCGGCCGCACTCAATGTGACGCGGCGATGAAACCGGGGCAATGCGCGCTGTAACAATCCTCTCCAGTCACAGCGGGTTTTCCGGGGACGCGGGGTCCCTACACTCCACTCGCAGTTTTTTTGTCCGCTGCGAAACATCCAGACAGGAGTTCCCCCGTGAAAAACAAGATTTCGCTCGCCGCCGCCGTCGCGGCCTCGCTCGTCGCTTCTTCCGCGCATGCGCAAAGCTCGGTCACGCTGTACGGGCTGATCGACGCCGGCCTCATGTACACGAACAACGTCGCGAGCGGCAAGACGAGCGGCGCGCTGTGGCAGGCGACGAGCGGCAACGTCAACGGCAGCCGCTTCGGCGTGCGCGGCAGCGAGGACCTGGGCGGCGGCCTGAAGGCGCTGTTCGTGCTCGAAAACGGCTTCAACGTGCAAAACGGCAAGCTCGGCCAGGACGGCCGGATGTTCGGCCGCCAGGCGTTCGTCGGCCTCGCGAGCGACCAGTTCGGCATGCTGACGCTCGGCCGCCAGTACGACTCGCTCGTCGACTACGTCGCGCCGCTGTCCGCGACGGCCGGCACGTTCGGCGACACCGGCTTCGCGCACCCGTTCGACAACGACAACCTGAACCACTCGCTGCGGATCAGCAACGCGGTGAAGTACACGAGCAACAACTACGCGGGCCTCAAGTTCGGCGCGCTGTACGCGTTCTCGAACCAGACTGACTTTGCGGCGAACCGCGCATACAGCTTCGGCGCGAGCTACAACAACGGCCCGCTCGCGATCGCCGGCGGTTACCTGCAACTGAACGGCACGACCGGCGCGACGGCGAGCAGCCCCGGCGCGGTCGATCTCGCGGAATCGACCGCGAACGGCAAGGGCGGTTTCGCGCTCGGCGCGGACCGGATGCGCTCGTTCGGCGGCGGCATCAACTACACGTTCGGCCCGGCAACGGCGGGTTTTGTGTTCACGCGCAGCGAGTACGCAGGCTCGACGTCGTTCGGCTCGACGGGCGGCGACGTGAGCTTCAACAACTACGAAGTGAACGGCCGCTACGTGCTGACGCCGCACGTGAACCTCGGCATCGCGTACACGTACACCGACGGCCACGTCGATCAGACGTCGACGTTCGGCGCGGACCCGAAGTGGCACCAGGTCGATCTGCAGGCGGTGTACAAGCTGTCGAAGCGCACCGACCTGTATGCGGAAGCGATGTACCAGCACGCGTCCGGGCATAACTACGTCGCGTTCATCAACACGGCGGGCGGCGCGTCGTCGACCGCGAACCAGGTCGTCGCGACGGCCGGGCTGCGCGCGCGCTTCTGACGCGCGGGGCTTGATCCGGTGCTTGCCGCGCGGTCCGCGCGCAAGCGCCGGATGAGCGAAGCCGGGGCCGCATGCGGCCGCTGGCTTCGTCACTTCAAACGGTCACGCCTTCGGCCGGTACATCTGGAATTTCTCGCCGATCTGCGCATAGTCCGCGAGATAACCCGCGCGCATCACCGGCTGCGCGGCCTGCGTGTCGAACAGGCCGTCCTTCAGGTACGCGTTCTGGATGTGCACGCCGACCACCTGGCCGAGCGCGAGCCAGTTGTCCAGCGGCTGGCCGTCGAGCGTATGCAGCCGCACGATCTGCAACAGCCGGCATTCGAGCGCGGCCGGCGCCTCCGCGACATGCGGCACCGACACGTTGCGCCCCGGCGCGGGCGTGAGCCCCGCGAGCGCGAATTCGTCGACGTCCGGCGCGACCGGCGCGGACGTGCGGTTCATCTGCTCGGCGAGCGCGCGCGACGTGAAGTTCCACACGAATTCGCCGGTCGCCTCGATGTTCGTGATGCTGTCCTTATGGCCTTCGCTCGAAAAGCCGATGATCGGCGGGAACGTCGCGAACGCGCCGAAGAAGCTGTAGGGCGCGAGATTCAGCGCGCCGTTCGCGGCGCGCGTCGAGATCCAGCCGATCACGCGCGGCGCGACGATCGCCTTGAACGGATCGTGCGGCAGCCCGTGGCCGGCGGCCGGGTCGTAGAAGTAGGTGTCGGTCATGATCGAAGCGGTTGGATGAGGGGGCCGGCCGGTCGCCAGTTGTCCCCAGGATTTGTCGATAAGCCTGTGGAAAACCTTCGCACACGCGGATCAACGCGTTGAAGGATAAGTGTTTTCGTCGGACGCTGCCGACGCGCGCAAAGCACGCGTGAATGGCGGCATGCCACGCGGGCTTTTCCACAGTTTCTGTTGAGAGCCCTGTGGGCAACCATCGGACAACCTCGGCATCCCGTTGACGCGCAACGGATATTCGCGTGACGCGACGGCGCAGGCAGCCCGTTCGCGCCGTGCACGTTATCCACAGTTTTTGTTGAGAGCCGTGTGGACAAGCTGCGCATATCCGCGGCAGACCGCTGATCCGTAACGGTTTTCAGGTGTGCGACGCAAGCTGTGCAGCCGGCGCGTCAACGGTCCTCGATCAGCTTGCGGCGCGCGGCCTTCAGCCGGTCGATGCGCGCGTCGTCCCACTCGTGGAAACCCGCGCCGCTGCGCACGCCGACGCGGCCCGCGTCCACCTGCTCGCGCAGCAGGTCGATCACGCGGTCGTCGGTCGCGAGTTCGGGCAGCAGATGCGTCGCGACGTCGACGAACGTGTCGAGACCGCCCAGGTCCGCCCCCTCGAACGGCCCGACGACGCTCCAGCGCCGGCCGAGCGACGCCTTCATCACGCGGTCGACGACTTCCGGCGTCGCCGCGCCCAGGCGGACGATGTTCAGCGCCTCGCGCAGCACCGCGAACTGCAGCCGGTTGCCGATGAAACCGGGGATCGCCTTCGCGAGCACGACCGGCTCCATGCCGATCGCGCTCATCATCGCGACGGTGTGCTGCGTGACGTCCGGCGCGGTCGCGCTGCCGGGGACCACCTCGACAAGCGGAATCACGTGCGGCGGATTCCAGAAATGCGCGATCAGGAAACGCTCAGGACCGCGCAGCGGCGCGACGAGCCGGTCCGGCTCGAAGCCGCTGGTGTTGCTCGCGACGATCGCGTCGTCCGCGAGCACGTCGCCCAGTTGCGCATACAGCCGGTGCTTGACGTCGAGCACCTCCGGCACCGCCTCGAACACGAACCGCGCGGGCGCCAGCGCGTCGAGGCTCGCGTGCGTCTCGATCCGCGCGAGCGCGTCGGCTTTCGCGTCGCCGTCGATGCGTCCGGCGTCGATCAGTTCGTCGAGCACCGCGCCCGCCTTCACGGCGACGGACGCGAGCCGCGCGGGGTCCACGTCGTGGACGAGCGTCCGGTAGCCGTACAGCGCGCACTGCGTCGCGATGCCGACGCCCATCAGGCCGGTGCCGGCCACGGCTGCCACGATTGCGGAGGTTGCGTCGGGGATTGCGGTAGGAGTCGTCATGTCGGTCGCGCCTCGTCGTTCGTTCTGTTGCCATTCAACGCGGCAGGATAGCGCCGCCAAGCGCGAGCCGTAAACGCAAAAGGCCGGCCCCCGAACGGGGGCCGGCCTTGCTTGCCGGATGAGGCGGCGCGGCGAACTTAGTCGCGCGGCACGCCGAACGGCGCGTAGTGCGAACGGCGAACGCGCTCCGCTTCGCGGTGGCGCGCTTCGTACGAATAATCCGAATCCATCGGCAGATAAGGCGAAGCGAAGAGGTCGGTCACCTTCTGGAACAGTGCGAGGATAAAGCTCATGGCGACTCCCGGTTGTGTAAGCGGCTAAGGGTTTTCCCTAGGAACGAATTATAGGGTTATCCCTTGGTTCGGCGCTAGTGCATCGCAGCAAAAAAATGCGATGCCCCGCCTGACAAGGCTTTGACGGCCTGATGCGTTGCATCAATACAACGCATAGGCCAAATTAATTCCGGGGCCGGATGAGTTCGCGCGCCGTCAGCGGGTCGGCGGATGCGCGCGATGCGGGTGCGGATGGCGCGGCGCGGGGGTCGGCGCGACCGGACGCGCGGCAGCGGGCGGAACCGGCGCGGCAGTAGCCGGCGTCGGCGCAGACGGAGCGGCGGGCGTCGTCACGCGCTCCAGCATGCTCGCGAGCGCGGCCTGCTGGGTCTGCATCATCCGGTCCGTGCGTTGCTGCTGTGCGGCGGCATCGCGCGCGAGCCGCGACAGCAGCAGCGTCTGCGTAATGCCGACGCCGACCGTCACCAGCAGCGCGCCCGCGACGATCGCGAGCATCCATTTCATCCGGCGCGTCAGGTCGGCCGCCGCGCGGCGCTGGTCCGCGATCACGCCGTACAGCGCATCGACGGTATCCGCGAACGCGGTCGCGCGGGCGCGGTCCAGTTCGGGTGTCGCGATGGGCGCGCGCGCGCCGCGCGGCGCGGGCTGAACGTGTTGGGCGGACGGCTCGGCGGCAGCGGGTCGGGTTGCGGGGTTGGTCCGGGGTGCGGCTTCGCCGGCTTCGGGCGCGGCTGCCGCGCCATGCTCTTGCGAAGCCGCCGGGTCTGCCGGCGACGACGAAACGTCCGCAACGGCAACCGTCGAGGGCGTCTCCGTTTCTTTTTCTGCCGGGAAAAGCGTGGCGTTCGATTGCGACGCGTCAGCCGCCGTCGCGTCGCCGGTAGACACGGCCGTTGCCGCATCCGCCGTCCGGTGCGCGGTCGACGCTCGCGCCGCGCGCGCCTGCGCGGTTGCCCTGCCGGGCGACATCGACGCGTCGGCTTCCGGCGCGTTCGCTTCCGGCAGGACCGGCGCTTCGTCTCCGGTCACCGCTTCCGCCGTCTGCGCCGCCTCAGCGTCCCGATCGTCCGCGCGTTTCGCCTCCGCCGTTTCATCGCTACCCGCGGCGACTGCCGCCGCGCCCTTCGACCGCAGCGCAGTCCGCTTCGGCGAGGCCGCCGCAGCCGCCGGCGCATCATTCGCGCCCTGCGCCGCCTCGACCGCCACCCGCACGACTTCCGGCAACTCGAAACCCGACGGGGTGCCTTGTCGCACGTCGATCGTCATCGCCTGCACGAGCGCGTGAGTCGGGTCGTCGGGGAACATGTCGAGCGTGCTGTCGTCGCGCGGCACGTCGCTAAGTTGCGCGAGGCGCTGCGCGGACTGCACCGCGCGCGCGAGCTTGTTTTCGGTATCGGCGGAAACGGACGACGCGGGTTCGGCGCGGCGCTTCGACGACGCGCCGCGCGAAACGCGCGAATGACGGGGGGCTGCGAAATCTGCGGAATCTGCCATGGGAAAACGATGCGATCGCCGCGCGCGACGGTCATGCGAAAGCGCCGCGCGGGTCTGGATGCGTTTTTCGGGGACCGCATTGTCTCACGGCCGCGCGCATCGGGACGCGCGTTTTTTCGCGCCGCAAACCGGGCGCGGACGCCCATGCGGATGGCTGGCCCGGTCCTCCGCGCAATCACGCCCCGGCTCAATTGCGCGGGCCGTCCTCGCGGAATTCCCTCACGCCCGGCAGCCTGCGCAGCGCCGCGCAGATCGCGTCGTATTCGGGCTGCGATACGCGGCTCAGCGTGATGATCACTTCGTCGACGCTCTCCCTGTCGTCGCTCTGCTGCAGCACGAACTGCTTCACGCGCGGGCTCGACGTGCCGAGCGCGGCGTCCAGCGAATGGAACGTCAGCGAGCCGCGCTCGACCAGCAGCGTCAACTGGCGGCGCTGCTTCGCGGAGATGAAGCGCCGCTCCAGCGGCTTCACCCCCGCGAGGATCAACAGGATGATGATCGTCGCGGCGAGCGACGCCGTGTACAGCCCGCCGCCGACCGCAAGCCCGATCGCCGCGACCGACCACAGGCTCGCCGCCGTCGTGAGCCCGCGCACGATCTCGCCGCGCAGCAGGATCGACCCCGCGCCGAGAAAGCCGATGCCGGACACGACCTGCGCCGCGACCCGCGACGGATCGAGCACGACGTGCTCGTCGGACAGCACGTCCGCGAAGCCGAACGCCGACACGATCATGATCAGCGCGGAGCCGACGCACACCAGCATGTGCGTGCGCAGCCCGGCCGCCCACGAGAGCCGCTCGCGCTCGAAACCGATCACGCTGCCCAGCGCCGCGGCCAGCACGAGCCGCGAAATGAGTTCGACATTACCCAGCATCACCCCTCCTTTTCCCAATGCGGCGGCGCAGGGCCGCCGCGTCGTTCGGCCTGTTGTTGTCCCTGGTTGAACCGCGCGATACGCGCACGGCCTCGCGGCGAATGCGGACCGGCAGCAATCGCCGCGCGGCTCATCGACACGGCAAGCGTTGCATCGTACTCCGCCCGGGCCGGCGGCACGAGCCGCAGCCGCGGACCGTGCCTCGCGCGCGTGCCGTACTGCCGTACTACCGTACAATCGCGGGCACCGTCCCGTTACCCGTTCGACGGCGGGCCGCGCCCGTCACCGAACGCATCACCGATGAACGCAATCACCAGCGCAGCCGGACTGCGCGATCACTTCGACCGCACCGTGCTGCCGCTCTGGCGCGGTCCGGGTTTCGACGCCGCATTGCGCCTGCCGTACGAGGCGCTCGATGCGAACGGCCAGCAGCCGCTGCCCGTCACGCGTTATCGCGCGATGGCGTGCGCGCGCCAGCTCTACGTGTTCTCGCAGGCCGGCGACGCCGCGCACGCGCATACGCTGTTCGACGCGCTGATGCGTTTCGGGGACCGCGAGCGCGGCGGCTGGTTCTATAGCGTCGATCCGCAGGGCGCGCCGCTCGACACGACAAAGGACCTCTATACGCACGCGTTCGTCGTGTTCGCGTGCGCCGCGTATGGCCGGCGCTTCGGCGTCGGCGACGCGTTCGACGTCGTCCATCGCACGTCCGCGCTGATCGTCGATCGTTTCGCGGCCAGCGACGGCCTGTTGAACGCGGCGCTCGACGCCGGCTTCGCGAACGTGAGCGCCGCGCCGTTGCAGAACCCGCTGATGCATCTGACCGAAGCGTGGCTGCTCGCGCGCGACGCCACCGGCGACGCCGCGTTCGACACCGCGATCACGCGCGTGATCGAAGCGGTCACGCGGACCTTCCTGCATACGCCGACGGGCTGCATCGCGGAGTTGCCGGTCGGCGACGCGGACAACCGGCTCGAACCGGGCCATCAGTTCGAATGGTTCTGGCTGGCGGCGCAGGCAGGCGGCCGGCTCGGCGCATCGGGCCTCGACGCGCATCTGACGCGCGCGTTCGCGTTCGCCGTGCAGCAAGGCGTGGACCCGGCGAGCGGCGCGGTCTGCGCGGCGCTCGACGAGCAAGGCAACGTGATCGACGCGACGCAGCGGATCTGGGCGCAGACCGAGTATCTACGCGCGATTGCGACGCATCGCGACGCGGCCGTGCAGGCGACGCTGCCCGCGCAGATCGGGTGCTTCGCGGCGCGCTTTCTCACGCCGCGCGGATGGGTCGAATGCAGGAATGCGGCCGGCGAGGTCGCGCGCGCGGACATGCCGTCCACGACGCCGTATCACCTGCTGACCGCGTATCAGGCGTTGCCGGCGTGAGCGCCGGCTGTTGATGCAGTGCGATGGAAAGCTGGAAATGCCAGCGTTTCTACGACTGAAACACCGCCTGCCTCCCCACGCGGCATGAAACGAAACGCTCCCTCCCCGCGCCGCTGAAACGACGTATCGGACCAAGCGCCGGCCATCGACGTATAGAGCCGTTGGCCGCCCCGCACACCCAGGCGCAAGCGGCCAACCCCTCGCTAAACCGCCGCACGAGCCCGCACGGCGCGACGCCCTCGCCCGCTCAAACCCCCGCTCAAACCGCCGCGAACTTCCGCGCCGGCTCCACGCGCGAACGCGCCGCCGGCGCGAGCGCATCGCCGTCCGCCAGCACCGCCGGCGAGATCACGAACGCGGCCACCGCGTCCTTCAACTGCTCCGTCTGCTGATACAGCGACGCGGCCGCCGCCGCGGCTTCCTCCACGAGCGCCGCGTTCTGCTGCGTCATCTGATCCATCTGCGACACCGCCTGGTTCACCTGCTCGATGCCGGCGCTCTGCTCGCGCGACGACGCGCTGATGCCCGCCATCATCTGCGCGACGCGCGAGATCGACTCGCTGACCTCGCGCATCGCGCCGCCCGCCTGGCCGACGAGTTCCGAGCCGCCGCGAATCTGCTCGACCGATTCGCTGATGAGCGTCTTGATCTCCTTCGCGGACTGCGCGCTGCGCTGCGCGAGCGCGCGCACCTCGCCCGCGACCACCGCGAACCCGCGCCCCTGTTCGCCCGCGCGCGCGGCCTCGACCGCCGCGTTCAGCGCGAGGATGTTGGTCTGGAACGCGATCCCGTCGATCACGCCGATGATCTCCGCGATGCGGTCCGAGCTTTGCGCGATCCCGTGCATCCGCTCGACCACGCCGTTCACGACGCCGCTGCCGCGCGACGTCGCGTCGAGCGCGCTTTCCGCGAGCACGTTCGCCTCGTGCGCGTTGTCCGCCGTGTTGCGCACGGTGCCGGTCAACTGCTCCATGCTCGCGGCGGTTTCCTCCAGCGACGCGGCCTGGCTCTCGGTGCGCGCGGACAGGTCGGTGTTGCCCGCCGCGATCTCGTTCGCGCCGGTGTGGATCGAGTCGGCCGATTCGCGCACCGCGTGCACGGTGCGCGCGAGGCTCGCCTGCATCGCCGCGAGCCCATGGAACAGCCGGCCGATCTCGTTGCTGCCGCGCGGCGCGATGCGCTCGTCGAGGCGGCCGCGCGCGATGCGCTCGAAATGCTGCCCCGCCTCTTCGAGCGGCGCGACCACGCCGCGGCGCAGCCCGGCGTACACGCAGGCCGCGAGCACGACCAGCACCGCGAGCGTCGCGGCGCTGACGACGCGGAACAGCGCGAGCCGCGCGTCGATCGAATCGAGCGACGCGCGCGACGCCGCGTTGCTGAACTTCACGAAGCTCGCGAGTTCGGCCAGATACGCGTCCTGATACGACTGCGTCGGCTGGTCCAGATACGCCTGCAAATTGTTCGACTCCAGATACTGCGCAAGCTGGCCGAGCGCGGTGTGCAGCGTCTGATAACGCGGCGCGAGCGCGGCGACGCGCGCGCGGTCGTCGTCGCTGATCTGCGGCGTGCCCGTGAACGCGTCGAACGAACGCGCCGCCTGATCGAGTTCCTCGCGCGCGTGCGCGATGATGTCGGCCGGCACGGTGCCGCCGCGCACGATCCGGGTGCCGGCGCGCGCGAGGTTCAGCCGCGCGTCCATCAGGTGCTGGGTCGTTTCGTCGATCGAGTTGGTCTGGCGCAGCGCGACGCTCGACAGGTCGTCGACGTCGGCATGGGTGCTGGTCAGCGACCACCAGCCCAGGCCCTCCGTGATGAGTTGCAACACGCAAAAAGCGACGAGGACACATAACAGGCCGGTCGAGACCCTGATCTTGCTGAACATCTTGAGCACCCGGTAGGGAAAAAAACAAACTGCGCGAGTGGATCGCACCCGCGGCCAGGCTGCGTTAACGGCGCACCCGCCGGGCGCTTGAGGAGGCTTCGTAAAAAAATCCGCGAACCGCCGCGACCGCATCGCGGCGTTCTTTACATCCGAATTACCTTGACGTTGCCGCAACGGGCTTCCTAGAGTGGTTAGGAAACGATGCGGGCACAGGCCCGATGGACTCCGACGATGACAGACCTCGTGGATCGCGCGCGCGGCGCGCTGCATGCGCAGCCGTTCAGCGTGCTGCTCGGCACCGAACTGACGCACGCCGGCTCGAACGAGCTGACGCTGTGCCTGCCGGTGCGCGACGAACTCAAGCAGCAGCATGGTTTCGTGCACGGCGGCGTGATCAGCTATCTCGCGGACAACGCGCTAACGTTTGCCGGCGCGCTCGCACTCGGGCCGCGCGTCGTCACCGGCGAATACAAGATCAACTATCTGCGGCCGGCGCTCGGCGGCACGCTGGTCGCGCGCGCCTATGTGGTCCATGCGGGACGCCAGCAGGCCACCTGCCAGTGCAGCGTGTTCGTGATGGAGGATGGCGACGAGCGGCTCGTCGCGCTCGCGCAGGGAACGGTCATCCGGATGTCCGATCTCGACGAACGGTCCGCGTCGGCGCGCATCGGTTGAAAACGATTCCGCCTTCGAGGGAGTCGATGCGGCGAATTCGCTGAAACGGAGATGAATCCAGCAGGCACGCGCGGATTGCATGCCTGCCTGTGACGGATGCCGGAGAGAACCGGCGACCCGCCGCGGTCGCGAGCGCGAATGGCCCGCAACCGCCAACCTGCACGCCGCTTATTCCGCCGCGCGCGTCTTCTGCTGCTGCTCGCCGAGGCCCTGGATGCCGAGGCGCACCGTCTGCCCCGCCTTCAGGAACACCGGCGACGGCTTGATGCCCATGCCGACGCCCGGCGGCGTGCCGGTCGAGATCACGTCGCCCGGCTGCAGGCTCATGCACTGCGACAGGTACGACACGAGTTTCGCGACCGGAAAGATCATCGTGCGCGTGCTGCCGTTCTGGTAGCGATGGCCGTCCACGTCGAGCCACAGGTCGAGGTTCTGCGGATCGGGCACCTCGTCGCGCGTGACGAGCCACGGGCCGGTCGGGCCGAACGTGTCGAAACCCTTGCCCTTGTCCCACTGGCCGCCGCGCTCGATCTGCCATTCGCGCTCGGACACGTCGTTGATCACGCAGTAGCCGGCCACGTAGTCGAGCGCGTTCGCCTCGTTCACGTTCTTCGCGTACTTGCCGATCACGACGCCCAGTTCGACTTCCCAGTCGGTCTTGGTCGAGCCGCGCGGAATCTCGATGTCGTCGTTCGGGCCGACGATCGCGCTCGTCCACTTGTTGAACACGACCGGCTCGGTTGGCACCGGCATCCCGGCTTCGGCCGCGTGGTCCGCGTAGTTCAGGCCGATGCAGACCATCTTGCCGATGCTGCCGACGCACGCGCCGATGCGCGGATTGCCTTCGACGAGCGGCAGCGACTTCGGATCGATCGCGCGCAGTTGCGCGAGGGCCGCGTCCGACAGCGCGTCGCCCGCGATGTCGGCCACCTTGCCTTCGAGCGAGCGGATGCGGCCGTCCGCGTCGACGAGGCCCGGTTTCTCCTGGCCTTGCGGCCCAAAGCGAAGCAGTTTCATGTTGTGCGTTTCCTTGTTTGCGATTGTCCGTGAGAGGTTGCCGGGCGGCGCGCGCCGCCAGCGGGACCAGCCGGTCGGATCAGGTCGGATCAGTTCACCCAGCCGCCGTCGATCACGTGCGCCTGGCCGGTCGTGAACGACGACTCGTCGGACGCGAGATACAGCGCGAGCGCCGCGATCTCCGCCGCGCTGCCGACGCGCCCCATCGGCTGGCGCGCGACGAACGCGGCGCGCGCCTCGTCGACGCTCGTGCCTTGCGCGCGCGCCTGCTCCGCGATGCGCGCCGCCAGCGACGGCGACGCGACGGTGCCGGGGCAGATCGCGTTGCAGCGGATGCCGCGCGTCACGAAGTCGGCCGCGACCGACTTCGTCAACCCTATCACAGCCGCCTTCGATGCGCCGTAAACGCAGCGGTTCGGCACGCCCTTCACGCTCGACGCCGCCGACGACATGTTGATGATCGACCCCGCGCCCTTCTCCAGCATCGCCGGCAGGAACGCGCGGATGGTCCGGTACATCGCCTTCACGTTCAGGTCGAACGCGAAGTCCCAGTCGTCCTCGCTCGCTTCGAGGATCGAGCCCGCGTGCACGAAACCCGCGCAGTTGAACAGCACGTCGATCGTGCCGAGTTCGCGCGCGAGCGCGCCGATCGCCGCGCCGTCGCGCACGTCGAGTTGGCGCGCCTCGACCGGCAGCGCGGCGAGCCCGTCGATGCGGAGGTCGGTCGCGATCACGCGCGCGCCTTCGCTCGCGAACAGTTCGGCGGTCGCGAGGCCGATGCCCTGTCCCGCCGCCGTAATCAAGGCCGTCTTGCCGGCCAGTCGTTGTCCCCTGTCTGCCATCTGCCACTCCAGTCTGAATCGTGGCGGCGCGATGCCGGACGTACCGGGATGCGCGCGCCGCCGGATTCGGTTGACGAAAATCCGGTTGACGAAATCTCGATTTGCGCCCGACCGATCATAGCCGGTAGAACGCGGCCGCGTTCGCGCCGAACACCGCGGCGCGCTCGGCGTCGGACAGCGCGGCGAGCAGCCGGTGCGCGCACGCGTGCCACCGTTCGTAGTCGCCGTTCAGGTTCAGCACCGGCCAGTCGCTGCCCCACAGCAGCCGATGCGCGCCGAACGACGCGAGCAGATGCCCGACCCATGGCCGCAGCGTCGCGTCGTCCCAGCCGGGTCCGGACTCGGTGGCGAGGCCGGACAGCTTGCAGCACACCTGCGGATAATGCGCGAGCCGCGCGATCGCATCGGCCCATGCGGTCCAACCCGCGTTGCCGTCGCGGATCGGCGGCTTCGCGCCGTGGTCGATCACCACGCGCAGCGCCGGGTGCCGCTTCAGAAACGTTTCGAGCGCCGCCGCGTGACGCGTGAAGATCAACGCATCGAACGCGAGGTCGTGCGCGATCAGCGCGTCGATCGCGCGCGCGGTCGGCGCGGTCGCGATCCAGTCGTCGTCGGGCAGGTCCTGCAACATGGGCCGCACGGCCTTCAGCTTCGGCTCGCGCGCGAGTTCGTCGATCAGCGCCGGCGCGGCCGGATCGTCGAGCGGCACCCAGCCGACGACACCCGCGATCGACGCGTCGCCATGCGCGAGCTTCAGCAGATAACGCGTTTCGTCGATGGTCTGCGCGGCCTGCACGACGACCGTCCTCGCGATACCGGCATCCGCGCGCAGCGGCGCGAGATCGGCGGGGCCGAACGGACGGAACAGCGCGGTCAGCGACGGCGTAAGCCAGCCGTAATCGCCGCGCGCCGGGTCCCAGTAGTGCTGGTGCGCGTCGATCTGCACGTCGGGGAGCAGCGGGCGGGGCGTCGCCATGTCAAGCTCGCGGCGCCGGCGCGCGCGCGTCGAGCAGCCCTTCGTCGCGCAGCGCCGTCCACAGCGCGGACGGGATCGGCTGCGCGAACGACGCGACGTTCTCCTGCAACTCCGCGACGCTGCGCGCGCCGTTCAGCACGGTCGCGACGGCCGGATGCGCATACGGGAATTGCAGCGCGGCGGCCGCGAGCGGCACGCCGTGCGCGCGGCACACCGCTTCGAGCCGCGCGACGCGCTCGATCACGTCGGGCGGCGCGGCGCCGTAGTTGAACTTGCGATCGCCCTCGACGCCGTGCGCGAGAATCCCCGAATTGAACGCGCCGCCAAGCAGGATGCTGACGCCGCGCTCGATGCACTTCGGCAGCAGGTCGTCGAGCGGCGCCTGTTCGAGCAGCGTGTAGCGTCCGGCGAGCAGCGCGCAGTCGATGTCGAATTCGCGGATCGCGTCGAGGATCACTTCGCGCTCGTTCACGCCGAAGCCGATCGCCTTCACCGCGCCGCGCGAGCGCAGTTCGTCGAGCGCGCGAAAGCCGCCCCCGGTCAACTGCTGCCAGTAGTGCGGATGACGGTCGCCGTGCGTGAAGCGGCCGATGTCGTGCACGAGCAGGATGTCGATGTCGGTGATGCCGAGCCGCTGCTGGCTGTCCTCGAACGAACGCAGGATGCCGTCGTAGGTGTAGTCGTAGATCGCCTCGAACGGCAGCGGGTTTTGCCAGCCCTCGCTGCCGTCGTCCGGATGCGTGCGCGGCACGAAGCGGCGGCCGACCTTGGTGGACAGCACGTAGTCGCCGCGCGGATGACGCCGCAGCGCGGCGCCGAGCCGATGCTCGGCTTTCGTGTGGCCGTAGTGCGGCGCGGTGTCGAAGAAGCGGATGCCCGCGTTCCATGCGGCATCGACGGTTGCCTGCGCTTCTTCTTCGGTGAGGTCGCGATAGAGGCCGCCGAGCGGCGCGGTGCCGAGCGACAGCGCGGTGACTTCGAGCGCCGTGCGGCCGATGCGGCGGCGCTGGGCGATCTGGGTCGGGTCAGGCTGGGACGGCTGCGACATGCGGGGGGTCTCCGGTTGTATCGGTCCGAGTTAGCGCTTTAGCGCTTACTCCAATTCCATGCGAAATGGCGGCGGTCGGGGTTAGGTTCTCGCTGGCCGCCGCGCGAGTTCACGCAATCATCGTCCATCCGATGCCGTTCGATTGCCGTACCTCGTCGTGCCGTCCTGCGGCCGCCCGGCTCACCGACTGCCGGCCTACCCCCACTTCAATGCGCCGCGATCTCCACAACCGCCACCCGCGCACTCGCCGGCAAACACGCCGGCCCAACCGGCTCGAACGTCTTGTACGTGAGAATGAATTCCTGATGCCCGAGCGACTCCGACTTCGAGCGCGCGCCGCCCGCGACGGCCACGGTCCGCTCGAACACCTCGCGGCCCACCTCGTCGAGCGTCGCGTGGCCTTCGAGGATGCGGCCCGCATCCACGTCCATGTCGCCGGACAGGTTGCGGTACGTGAGCGGATTCGCGCACACCTTGACGACCGGCGAGATGGCCGACCCGACCACCGACCCGCGCCCGGTCGTGAACAGGATCACGTGCGCGCCACACGCGATCAGCTCCGCGATCTCCGCGTTGTCGCTGATGTTCGGGAAGCCGAAACGCGGCTCGCCGTCCGGCACCACGTCGAGCAGATAGAGGCCGCCGGTCGGCGGCACGTCGCCGGGCTTCACGATGCCGACGATCGGCGACGCGCCGCTCTTCGCATACGCGCCGAGCGACTTCTCCTCCTGGGTCGTGAGCCCGCCGTCCGCATTGCCGACCGCGAACGACCCGTGACCGAGAATCGAGTAGTAGCGAGCGGCCTTCGCGACGGACGCGACGATCTCGTCGCCGAGTTCGGGCCGCGCCGCGCGGTTCTTCATGTGGTACTCGCAGCCGACCAGTTCGCCGGTTTCCTCGAAGATGCAGCTCGCGCCCGCGTCGATCAGCAGGTCGAACGCGCGGCCCACCGCCGGGTTCGCGGTGATCCCGCTCGTGCCGTCCGAACCGCCGCAGATCGTGCCGACAATGAGTTCGTCGAGCCGCATCGGCACCCTGCGCTGCACGGCCAGTTGCGCGCGCGCGCCGCGCACCCAGTCCACGCCGTACTGGATCGTGCTGCGCGTGCCGCCCTTCTCCTGGATCGTCAGCACCTCGACCGGCCGGCCGCTGTCGCGCACGAGGTCCGCGAGATAGTGCTTGTTCATGCTCTCGCAGCCGAGCGACACGAACAGAACCGCGCCGACGTTCGGATGCGTCGCGAGCCGCGCGAGCATCTTCTCCGCGTAGCTGTTCGGAAAGCAACCAGGAAAGCCGATCAGATGCACCGGCGGCTCGTGCGGTTCGCCGGAGGTGGACGCGTCGTCGCCGAACGCGTCGAACGGCTCGCGGAACTGCGCGGCGATCTCGCGCGCGACGTGATGCGCGCATTCGACCAGATACGCGACCGCGACCACGTTGCGGATGCCCTTGCGGCCGTCGCTGCGAAGCCAGCCTTCGAGCATCGGCGGTTGTGCCGCGGCGCGCGGCGTGCTGACTGCGTTGTCCTTCGCTGCGCCCCCCAAGGGGACTTGCTTCGCTGCGTCGTTCATGACGGTTTCCTGCGTGCGGCTCGCGCCGCGTCAGTGATGCACGAACTCGTGGCCCGCGTCGTGCGTATAGGTGGGCAGATAATCGCTTTCGAGGTTGTGCGTGTGCAGATGCTCGCCGCGCGCGACCGCCGCCGTCACGTGGCCGATCGGCGCGCCGTAGCGGACCACCTTGTCGTCCTTCGCGAGCGCGCGGCGCGCGACCTTGTGGCCGAGTTCGACGGTCTTCGCGAACGTCACGCGCTCGCCCTCGATCTCGACCGTCTCGCCGGCCGCGAGCCGCGCCGCCGCGATCAGGCAGTTGTCGTCGGGGCTCAACAGCAGCAGGCGCGCGTCGGTATGCTGGGTACGGCGGCTCAAGATGGTTCTCCGTTGAATGCTCAGTTCTGGCCTTCGCCGCCCGCGAGGCGCGCGACCATCAGCGAGCCGAGGATGATCGCGCCGTAGATCGCCTGGATCCAGAACGACGGCACCTGTGCGAGCGTCAGCAGGTTCTGCACGACGCCGAGCAGCAGCACGCCGGACAGCGCGCCGAACATCGTGCCTCTGCCGCCGTCGAGCGAGATGCCGCCGATCACCGCCGCCGCGAACACGGTGAAGATCATCCCGTTGCCCTGGTTCGCGTTGATCGCGCCGACGTAGCCGGTCACGATCAGGCCGCCGATCGCCGCGAGGATGCTGCCGAGCACGAACACGCCCCACGTAATGCGCTCGACGCTGATGCCCGCCGCGCGCGCCGCGTCCGGATTGCCGCCGATCGCATAGAGCGCGCGGCCGAGCCGGTGGTAGCGCAGCATGAACGCGGCGACGGCGAACGCGGCGGCCGCGAGCCACACCGACAGCGGCAGCCCGAGCACGATCGTCGTCGCGAGCGTGAAGAACGACGGCGGCATGTCGAACAGCGTGCCGCCCTTGGTCGCGCCGACCAGCATCCCGCGCAGCACGATCAGCATCGCGAGCGTGACGATGAACGCATTCAGGCGCAGCCGCACGACGAGGAAGCCGTTCACGTAGCCGATCAGCGCGCCGACCACGACGATCGCGGCAAGCCCCGCGAACGCCGGCCATTGCAGCCCGAAACCGGCGGACGCGGCCGGCATCACGAGCATCGCGCCGACCGCCGGCGCGATGCCGACCGTCGATTCGAGCGACAGGTCGAACTTGCCGGTCAGCACGATCAGCGATTCCGCGAGCACGACGAGCGCGAGCGCGGCCGATGCGCCGAGCACGCTGATGAGGTTCGCCTTCGTCAGAAAGCTCGGGCTCACGAACGCGCCGATCACGATCAGCAGCACGAGCGCAGGCAGCAGCGCGAAGTCGCGCAGCCGGGCGAGTTCGATGCGCGGTCCGGCGCGGCCCTTCTGCGCGGCCGCCGGGTCGGAGCCGGCGGTCGCGAACGCCGGCGTCGAAACACTAGGCTTCATGGAGATCGACTCCTTCAACGGATGCAATCAGTTCGTGATCCTGCCAGCCGGCCGGAAATTCGGCGACGACGCGCCCGCGGAACATCACGAGCACGCGGTCGCAGGTGCGCAGGTCGTCGAGTTCGCTCGACACGACCAGCACCGCCTTGCCTTCGTCGCGCACGCGGTCCACCACGGACAGCAGCGCCTCCTTCGATTTCACGTCCACGCCGGCGGTCGGGTCGATCAGCACCAGCACGTCCGGATCGCTCGCCAGCGCGCGCGCCATCACGACCTTCTGCTGGTTGCCGCCCGACAGCCCGGACACCACATGCTCCGGTCCCTGCGCGACGATGCCGAGCGCGTCGATCATCCTGCGGCCGAACGCGTTTTTCTTCGCGGGCGGCGCGATGCCGAAGCGGCCGAGCAGGCGCACGATCGTCATCGACGCGTTCTCCGCGACCGACTGCGACAGCACCAGCCCTTCGTGATGGCGGTCCTTCGGCACGCAGCCGATGCCGTTCGCGAGCGCGGCCTTCACGTCGCCAAGCCTCAATGCACGGCCGTCCACGCGGACTTCTCCGGCGCGCGGCGTGTCGAGGCCGGCGATCGCCTCGCCGACGCTCGTGCGGCCGCTGCTCGTCGCGCCCGTCAGCCCGACGACCTCGCCGCGCTTCAGCGCGAACGACACGTCGTGATAATCGTGGCCCGCGAGGCCGCGCACGTCGAGCGCGAGCGGCGCGTCGGCGGGCAGCGGTTCGCGCGCGGCCGCGTCGGCAACGTTCAGGCCGCCGCGCTCGCCGGTCATCGCCTCGATCAGCCGCTCGCGCGGCAATTCCGAAACCGGCGCGCTGACGATGTGGCGCGCGTCGCGCAGCACCGTCACCGCCTGGCAGATCTCGTACACCTCCTGCAAGTGGTGCGAGATGAACAGGAACGTGACGCCGTCGCGTTGCAGTTCGTCGATACGGCGAAAGAGCCGCTTGATTTCCTCGCCGTCGAGTTGCGCGGTCGGCTCGTCGAGGATGATGAAACGCGCGCCGTACGACAGCGCCCGCGCGATCTCGACCAGTTGCCGCGCCTCGACGGTCAGGTCGCCGGCGCGCGCGTCCTCGCGCACGTCGATGCGCCAGTGGTCGAGCAACGCGCGCGCGTCGCGGCGCATCGCCGGCCAGTCGATCACGCCGCGCCGGCGCGGCTGACGGTTGATGAACAGGTTCTCGGCCACGCTCAGGTCGCGGATGATCGTCGAGTGCTGATACACGCACGCAACGCGCTCGCGCCATGCGTCGCGGTCCGCGATCGACGGCGCGGCCTCGCCGCCGAACTTCACGACGCCCTCGTCCGGACGGCGCAACCCGGTGAGGATCGACACGAGCGTGGACTTGCCCGCGCCGTTGCGGCCGACGAGCGCGTGCGACTCGCCGGCCGTCACGCGCAGGCTGACGTCGCGCAGCGCGGCGGTCGAGCCGAAACGCTTCGTGACGCCGACCGCTTCGACGACGGGGGCAAGCCCCTGCGGAACGATCCGGGGAACGTCCCCCACCGCGCTTTCCAGCATGGCCCGATCGCTCATTTGATCGTGTTGCCCCACAGGTTCTTGTCGTCGACGTTCTGCTTCGTCACGAGCGGCGCCGGCAACTGGTCTTCGAGAATCCCCGGCTGAAGCTGGATGATCGTGCTGTCGTGATCGGTCTTGCCCGGCTTGAACGTCTTGCCTTCGAGCGCCGCCTTGATGTAGTACAGCCCGTACTTCGCATACAGGTCCGCCGGCTGCGATACGGTCGCGTCGATCTCGCCCTTGCGGATCGCGTCGAACTCCTGCGGAATCCCGTCGTTGCTCACGATCACGATGTGCTTCGCGTCGCCGGCCGGCACCAGCAACTGCTTGCGGCGCAGCGTCTGCAGCGTCGGCGACAGGTACACGCCGCCCGCCTGCATGTAGATCGCCTTCACGTCCGGGTTCGCGGTCAGCAGGCTGTCGAGCGCGCTCGCCGCGACGTCGCCCTTCCAGCCGGCCGGAATCTCCAGCAGCGACAGGCCCGGATAGCTCTTCAGGCACGCGCGGAACGCCTCGCTGCGGTCGCGGCCGTTCACCGACGCGAGGTCGCCCATGATCTGCACCACCTTGCCCGACTTCACGTGCTCGCCGATGTAGCGGCACGCCTTTTCGCCGTATGCGTGGTTGTCCGCGCGCACGACCATCGCGACCTGGCCCTGCGTCGGCGCGACGTCCACCGCGACCACCTTCACGTCCTTCTGCGACGCGTTCGTCAGCGCACGGCTGATCGCGGCCGAATCGATCGGCCCGACCACGATGCCCTTCGCGCCGAGATTCACCATGTTGTTCATGTCGGTGATCTGCTGCGCGGGGTCGTTGTTCGAGTTGACGGGCGCGAGGATGTCGATGCCCATCTCCTTCGCGTACACGGTCAGATAGTTGTTGTACGACTGCCAGAACGGCGACGTGAGAAGCGGCAGGCCGAGGCCCACCTTGCCGCTTTCGGCCGCGCCTGCCGCGCCGGACGATGCGAGCGCGGCCGCGCACGCGGCGGCGATGCCGAAGCCCTTCGCCGCGCCGGCCGCGCGCGCCGCGGCCTGTCGAGCGGCGCGAGCCGCGGTTCCCGTGAAGCGGCGGGCCGTGAACGGCCCCGATGCGAACGCCATGTCTGTCTCCTGTCGATCGGCGTGGGCGCTTCAGCGCCTGCGCCGATCCCATCCAAGATGGTTGTTGATTGTGTCGTCGTGAAACATCCGTATTGCGGGCTGCCTTGCGGGACGGCCTGCGCGTCGTTTCAACTGCCGTTTTCCCGACTTTCCGACATTGGTGCACGTTCATTCACCAATGAACGTATTATTCATATACGGACTCCACAAGGTCAAGGACTGTGCGGCGCACCATGCGTCCGTGCTTTCCCTGGGCCGCGGGCCTACACTCATGCGCCGGACAATCGAATGAAAAACGCCACCGGAAACCGACGACAGAAGATGGACGACCAGGCTACGACCAGCGGCGAATCCGACGCCCGCGACGCCCGCGACGACGCGGACCGCTACCGCGCGCCCGCGCTCGACAAGGGGCTCGACATCCTCGAACTGCTCGCGGAACAGCAGGGCGGGCTGACGCGCGCGGAGATCACGAAGGCGCTCGGCCGCAACGCGAGCGAGATCTACCGGATGCTGGAGCGGCTCGTCGCGCGGCAATACGTGACGCGCTCCGAGGCCGGCGACCGCTACACGCTGAGCCTGAAGCTGTTCGCGCTCGCGCACCGGCATCCGCCGATGGAGCGCCTGATCGCGCAGGCGCTGCCGCTGATGCAGCGTTTCGCGAACGACGCGGAGCAGTCGTGCCATCTCGCGGTGTACGACCGCGGCAACCTGCTGGTGATCGCGCAGGTGGACGGCCCCGGCACGTGGGGCATTTCGGTGCGGCTGGGCTCGCGGGTCGGCCTCGTCGATACGAGTTCGGGGCGCACGATCCTCGCGTACCAGACGCCGGAGCAAAGCGCGCACATGCTCGCGGAGCACACGAAGGTGAAGGGCGAGGTGACGATCGACCACGCGGCGCTGTCGGCCGCGTGCGCGCGGATCCGCAAGGCGGGTTTCTCGCGCAAGGACAGCCAGCAGATATTCGGCGTGACCGACGTGACGTTCCCGGTGCTCGGGCCGTCGGGCCAGGCGATCGCGGCGCTCACGTGCCCGTTCCTGAAGCGGATCGACGAATACGTCGCGCCGTCGCTCGACGATGCGACCGGGATGCTGCGCAAGACCGTCGATGAACTGTCGGTGTTTCGCGAGCCGGAGGCGGCGGCGGGGGGGAAGGCGTAGCGGAGCGGCGGCGGTCCACCTGCGGACCGTCTGCACAATCCTCCCCTCGGCCCTGCAACGTTAGTGGGCAGAAGGCGACGAACCCTGGTCGTGTGACGACAGTGCCCCAGCGCTCCATTTGCCGTTGAGCAAGGCCTCATGAAGCATGCCGACTGTTAGCGGTTCTCTTTTTAAACAGTGCCTTCTTCTCATCACGTATTTGACAAGAAAGTGATACAGAATGCCTTCCCCCTCCATCAAAAAGTATCGATGGAAGTCGTAATCTCCTCTTTCTATACCGAAAGCCTCAAAGAACCGTTGCATAAAAAAATCGGCTTCGTCCCCTTGCTGGCCTAGATCGCCTTCGACGGACATATCCGGCGTAATCGCTATTTTCGATGAGAGGCAAGCCTCCCTCCTGACGAACGACTCCAGGCTTTCCCATGAACGATTTTCCATCAAAACACCCTGTCTTCAGGCATGACGATTCGATTGTATTTCACGAGTGTATGGTACGTGATTTTATAAACGTCATTTGCCAACAGTATCCAGCCGACGCCCGGGATGGTCCTACCGACAAACACGCTTAACCGGTGCGTCAGAATCCACCTGAGTCGCCTGATGCCATTCAGTGTAAATGTGGGCAGCACCTTGCGCTTGAGTTCGTACCTGAACAGTGACCTGGACATGGCGGAGGCGACGGACGTGCCTTTTGTTGCTCCCATAGGTTTGGCTCTCGTGGGTAGAAACGGAAGCCCGGACAGAATTAGTATGACAGCCTCCACATCGTCAATATCGAGCTGATCGCATATTTCAGCTACCGCGATAAACAGGAACAGCTCGGCGGGTGTGAGGTTTCCATGACCCTGGTAATTATATGCGTCATTCATTCTATTATTCAAATCCCCATTCATCGGTAAATTTCACATATCCATCGGCGTAATTTCAGGTGATGCACCCGGACAACGACGATGCCGACTCAATATGATTTATTCCCGTTTTCCCCTTATGCTGAATTGCAATCCAAAGGCTATTCCTCCACCTGTACGACTGGCAGATCATAAAAGAACCTGGAATTCAGCGTTTTGCGATGGATTGTTCAAACCGGAGAATTGACAGTAATTGTCGTTCCCGCCCTTTCGGACATTTGCTCACAGTTCCCGACTTGCCCGCCATCAAGCCATGAACCGACAGCAACCGGCCGCGAACCACCCACGCCCCGCCCGCAACTGGAACGCAACCGCGCGAACCGTTAGAATGTGCGCCCCTTTCCAATACCGGCGCGCCGGCTTCACCTGCGCCCGCGTTCGACACACCTCATGGCGAAACTTCTGACCGACCAGGAATTCCAGCGTTTTTCCGAGCTTCAACAGAAGCAGGCGAGCTTCACGATCACGGCCGAAGAGGCCGACGAACTGCGCGACATCGTTGCGCGCGCGCAGAAGAAGCGCGACGACCGCGCGGCCGCGATGCAGACGATCGAAAACGCGATCGCGCAGTTCGGCATCACGCCGGACGAGCTTTTCACGCCCGAGCAGATCGGCGACGCGGCGCGCAACTTCGGCCTGATCCCGGCGACGAAGAAAGAGCGCGTGCTGCCGCCGTCGCTGACGCTCAACGGCAAGGTGTACCAATGGACACGCGCGCTGCCGGAGGAAATCCGCACGCCGCTGTTCGATGCGTTCACGGGCGGCCAGTCGGTGAAGAGCTTCATCGCGACGCCGAAGGACACGGCGCGCTGCGCGGCCACGATCGCGCGGCTCGAAAAGGAAACCGGCGCGCAGTACGCACCCGCGTGGCTCGAAGAACTGTCGCTCGCGCGCGGCCAGGTGGACGACGCGCTCGCGAAGCTCGCGGGCTGACGCAGCGTGATCGCACGGGAGCGGCCCGCGCCGCGTCCCGTTGCGTATTCAATCCAGCGCCATCCTGAACCCGACGACACCCGGGTCGTCGGTCGGGGTGACCGTGAAGCCGCTCGCACGCGCGAGCGCAATCATCCCGGAGTTCTCGCGCAACGCCTCGCCGAGCAGCCAGTGCGTGCCGCGCGAGCGCGCATACGCGATGATGCGCTCCATCAGCAGACGCCCGAGTCCACGCCCCTTCAGCCCCGACAGCACCGTCACCGCGAACTCGGCCGTCTCGTTGTCCGGGTCCGCAACCGCACGCACGACGCCGAGCGTGCGCGGCTTGCCGTCCGCATCGACGACCGTCGCGACGAACGCCATCTCGCGGTCGTAGTCGATCTGCGTCATCCGCGCGAGCTGCGAGTGATCGAGGCTGCGCACCGCCGAGAAAAACCGCAGCCGCAGATCGTCCGGCGTCATCGACTCGACGAACGCGCGATGCTGCTCCTCGTCCTCCGGACGGATCGGTCGGACCGTCAGCCGCTGGCCGTCCCAGTCGACCGTTTCTTCGAGGCGGCGCGGATACGGCACGATCGCGAAACGGCTGCGCGTGGCCGCAAGCCGGATGCGCGGCGCGACGACGACCGTGTGCAGCGGCAGCACGCGCAGCGTCAACTGCATACCGACGATCTCGCGCACCTCGCACACCGCCTGCGACAGTTCCGTCACCGCGGCGAGCGTCGCGGCCGGCGGCACGCGCCGCACATAAGGCGACTGCGCGACGATGTCGCGCGACAGCACCGGGTTCAGCGGCGGCAGCCCATACACGCGCAATGGCGGCGACACGCCGTCCGCCGACGGCGCGACGAAGTGGAACACCGGGCCGAAGTTCTCGTCGTCGCGGAATTCGACGCTCACGTCGACGATCGGCTTCGCGGTTTCCTGCTTGGCTGCCGCGTCGGTCGCGTTCCCGTCGCGCGGCGGCGTCAGCGTTTCGAGCCCGAACCAGCCGAGCAGCTTCGCGGCCGCGTCACCGGTCAGTTCGCCGTCGCCCGTCGCGAGCGCCGCGCGCGCCTGCGTCTGCGCGGCCTCGATCGCGTCCGCGCCGCTCGCGGGCATCCCTTCCGGCGTCTGCATCAGCAGTTCGCGGCCGAGCCGGTAATCGACGAGACGTCCGAACGCGCGCGCGAGCCGCCACGGCGTGGTATGCACCGGAATCCCATGCGCGTGCAGCAGGTCGCGCGTTTTCGCATCGACGCCGCCGAAGAAACTCGCGAGCAACCCGCGATACGCAAAACGCTGCCTGTCGATCAACATGCGCGCGACCGCCTCGACCGGCGCGCTGTGCGTCGGCGCATGCACGACGAACGCGGTGCCGGTCGAGCGATGCGTGCCGAGCGTTTCGAGCGCGAGGCCGAAATGCTCCGGCTTCGCATCGTCGCCGAGCAGCAGCGGATTGCCCGCCTGCGCGCGCGGCAACGCGGCCTTGATCGCGGCGAGCGCGGCGTCGTCCCATTGTGCGAGCGTGTCGCCCGCCTCGCCGAACGCGTCGCGCGCGACCGCCGCGACGCCGCGATCGCTCGTAATCAAGGTCGCGGTGTCGCTCGCGGCAACGCGGCCGACACCGAGCGTCTCGATTTCGTCCAGCAAGTCGTCGAGCGTATCGACGCGCACCATCCCCGCGCGCCGGAACGCGGCCGTATAAAGCGCGTCGCCCGGCTCGCCGCGGCCGCTGCGCAGCGCGAGCACCGGCTTGTTGCGCGCCGCCGCGCGAGCGGCCGACATGAACTTGCGCGCCGCGCGCACCGTATCGACTTCGAGCAGGATCGCGCGCGTGCCGGGGTCGCTCGCGAGATAGTCGAGCACGTCGCCCGCATCGACGTCGGCCTCGTCGCCGAGCGCGATCGCATGCGAGAAACCGAGGCCGCGTGCGGCGGCCCAGCACAACACCGCGTTCGTCAATGCATTCGACTGCGACACCCACGCGACGCCGCCCGGCCGCGCGACGCAGGCGGCCGCGCCGAGCTGCGCGTTCAGCGCGGGCGTGAGCGCGCCGACGCTGCCGGGGCCGACGATCCGCAGCAGATGCGGCCGCGCGGCCGCGAGCGCGTGACGCAGGTCGGCTCGGTCGTCGTCGGTGCGCGCTTCGCCCACGAGGATCGCCGCGCGCGTGCCCATCCCGCCGAGCCGGTGCACGAGCGCAGGCCACGTGGCCGGCCGCGTGCAGATCACCGCGACGGTCGGCGGCGCGGGCAGATCGCCGGCATCGGCGAGCACCGCGCGGCCGTCGAAGCCGTCGTCGTCATGCGTATATTTGGGATTGACCGGCCACAGCGGGCCTTTGAAACCGCCTTCGATCAGCCGCTGCCACACCATGTTGCCGATGCTGCCGGGCCGCCGCGACGCGCCGATCACGGCGACGGACTTCGGTTGAAACACCGCATCGAGATTGCGTACTGTCACGTGGTCTCCTGCCTGGTCGCGGGAACGCGCGCCGCAAGCGCGGCGCGCTAATGGACGTCAGGTGTCAGGATAGGCGAACTGTGAAGGCGCCGCGTGGATTTCGCCTGCGGGGCTTGCGCTCGCGCGGGGTGGCGCGGGGTGGCGCGGAGGATGCGCGATCGATGCGCCTGGGGCACGAGCGCATGGGCGATGTCGGGTCGCCGTTCGACGCTGGAGCGCCGCGCGGCGGGCGTCACATCGCCTTGCGGAACGGCGCGCCCGAATGCTCGCGCAGTTCGTTGAACACGATCTTCGGCCACGCTTTCTGCGCGACCTCGATCTCGGAGACGTGCGACGCGAGATAGGTCGGCGCGTTCGACGCGTCGAACGCCATCCGCGCCGCGTAGGCGTCGGTGAAGCGGCGCAGTTCGCCCGCGTCGTCGCACGTGACCCAGCGCGACATCCGGTAGCGCGCGGGCATGATCCGCACGGCCACCTTGTACTCGGCCGACAGCCGGTGCGACACGACTTCGAACTGAAGCTGGCCGACCGCGCCGAGAATCATCGCGCCGCCGTGCATCGGCCGGAACACCTGGATCGCGCCTTCCTCGCCGAGCTGCTTCAGTGCTTCGCCAAGCTGCTTCGCGCGCATCGGATCGACCACCTCGATGGTCTGGAAGATTTCCGGCGCGAAGAACGGCAGGCCGACGAACTGCAGGTCCTCGCCTTCGGTCAGCGTGTCGCCGAGGCTCAGCGTGCCGTGATTCGGTATCCCGATGATGTCGCCGGGGTACGCCTCCGCCACCGTCTCGCGACGCTGTGACAGGAAGCTCACGACGTTGTTCGCGCGGAACGTCTTGTTGTTGCGCGTGACCTTCAACTGCATGCCGCGCTCGAAGCGGCCCGAACACACGCGGATGAACGCGACGCGGTCGCGGTGCGCGAGGTCCATGTTCGCCTGCACCTTGAACACGACGCCGGTGAACTTCGGCTCGTCCGGCTCGACCGGGCGCTGCACGGTCATCCGCGCGGACGGCGGCGGCGCGAGATCGACGAGCGCATCGAGAATTTCCTTCACGCCGAAGTTGTTGATCGCGGAGCCGAACAGCACCGGCGACTGCTCGCCGGCGAGGAACGCGTCGCGGTCGAACGTCGGCGTCGCGCCGGTAATCAGTTCGACCTCTTCCTTGGTGCGCTTCCAGTGATAACCGAAGCGGCGCTCGCCTTCCTCGTCCGTGATGTGCTGCAGCGTTTCCACCGCGCCGCCCATCGTGTCGGCGCCGGCGCGGAACACGCGCACCTGGTCGCGCTGCACGTCATAGACGCCCTGGAACTCCTTGCCCATCCCGATCGGCCACGTGAACGGCACCGCGGACACGCCGAGATGCTGTTCGATCTCGTCGAGCAGGTCGAGCGGCTCGCGCACTTCGCGGTCGAGCTTGTTGATGAACGTGAGGATCGGCGTCTTGCGGCTGCGGCACACTTCGAGCAGCTTCAGCGTCTGCGCTTCGACGCCGTTCGCGCCGTCGATCACCATCACCGCCGCATCGACGGCGGTCAACACGCGGTACGTGTCCTCGGAGAAGTCCTCGTGGCCCGGCGTGTCGAGCAGGTTGATCACTGCTTCGCCGTACTCGAACTGCATCACCGAACTCGCGACCGAGATGCCGCGCTGCTTTTCGATCTCCATCCAGTCGGACGTCGCAAAGCGGCCGCTTTTCTTGCCCTTCACGGTGCCCGCGATCTGGATCGCGCCGGAAAACAGCAGCAGCTTTTCCGTGAGCGTGGTCTTGCCCGCGTCCGGGTGGGAAATGACCGCAAACGTGCGGCGGCGTCTGAGTTCGGAGACTGACATCGGGCTGGGCATTCAATGGAATTCGGGCAGCCTCGCGGCGGCAGGCTGGCTGCGTGCGGCGGGCGCGGCGGCGCTGGTTCGCGTGAGCGTGCGGGGTACGCAGGCCGGTCGGCGCGAGTAGCGAACGGACGGTCGTTTCTGCAGGGACGCCCGCATGGAACAGCGTCGGGGACGAATGATACACGGCATTTCGGACGGCGGCCCAAAGTGCCGTGCATGCGTGTAGGGCCAATGCGTCGCGAGCGAAAGGTGAGGCTTTTCGGGAAGGCCCGGACGGACGCGAAATCAGCGGTCCACAAGCGCGTTGCCCGGTTGCGCGGCGGCTCGCGCGTCATGCGCCCGTGACGTCCGGATCCGCCGGCCGAACGCAAGAGAAGCCTTAAAAACAGGGGTTTCCGTTCGATCTCGCTTGCGCGGCGCTGTAGATTGGCCGACACCTGTGTCGACCGGACAGCGGTCCGCATCGTCGTGCTGACGCGTGCCTGCACGACAGTGCGAAACGAAAGGTGAGTATTTACGGGACGGCTCGCGTCGAGCCTGAAGCGATGTCGCGAACCAACCCGCAAACGGCAAGCGGCGCGGCGACCCTGCATCGCCGCGCCGCTTGCCACCTTCGAATCCGCGTTAGTCCTTGATGAGGAAACGGTCGCGATTCTTGCCGGCCAGCCAGCCCGGCGCACGGCCACGGCCGCTCCATGTTTCGCCCGTCTTCGGATTGCGATAGCGCGGCGGCAGCGGGCGCTTGCGCGCACCGTTCGCCGGACGGCTCGAAAAGCCGAGTTCCTCCGGCGTGATGTCGTATTCGGCGATCTTCGCCCGGATATCCGCAATCGCGTCGGCGATTTCCTTCTCGCGCGCTGCCGCGACTTCTTTATGCAGTTTTTCCAGCTGGGCGGTCAGTTGCTTGTAGCTCGGCATGAAAGACGATCTCCAATCGGGGTCGATAACGCTATTGTGACCCGGACTGTCACCAAAAGTGCCGGATTCTTGTGCCGATGTGCGATCAAGCAAATGCGTGGACCTGTCGGATCGCTTAGCTTTCCTGCCGGGTACGCGCTTCGAGCGCACTAAGCGCTTCATTGATCCGCTTCACCCTCAATGCCTGAGACGGCACCAGTTCCGCGGTCAGCACGGAATCGACGCGGTTGCGCCAGTACGAAAGCGGAATGCGGTCCGCGCCGGAAAGCCGGCTGATGACGTGCTCCAGATGCTGAATGTCTTTTTCGAGTTGGTGGTGATTCATCTCTGCCCCCGGGAAATTGCCGACCAATATATTTCACGTTGCTTCGATTACGCCTGCCAATTGACTGACTACCTCATGCACTGGAAAAAAATTCCCGTTTTTCTTAAACGGATGCGCCAGACCGGCAATAAATACGCCGTCGATCCATTAAGCGCCGTGCCAGCACCGGTATACGATAAGCGCCTGCCCGGCGCCAGTCGGTGGGTTGCCGCACGGAATCGCGGCCGGTCATGCATACCAGTCGCAGTCCAGTTAAGCGCTCAAACAGCCGATTAACCGCAGCTTGCAAAAAGCAAGCGCGGGAAATTTACAGAAAGATATGCAGCATCCATGAAAACGCGACACAAGCGTTTATTGAACAGCGCCAGAAAATCCGCTGATGCAATAAGTGGATGCTGCCGCGCCGGCAATAACCGGCCTTGCGGGATTGCAAACGAAGTCCAGACCGGCGACGTCGATGCCGGCAAATCGGAAGTAAAAACGGCGCATGGAACGGGTGAATGCGGCGGCCTGAAGCGATGGCCGCCCTTCGATTGCGATTTCGCGCCGTCTAAAGCGAATGCGCGATGCGGTGACGGCAGACGCGAATCATACGGCCAGCGGCCTGTCGCATGCAAGATGCGGCGGACCGGCTGGCCGACGCGCGGTCCGCCGCGTGCAACGTCAGTGCGCGCGGCACGCGAACACGAGCGTGTAGACGCCGTTGTTGTTCAACTGATCGACGGTGTCGTAGCCGCCTTCGCCGCATCGCGCGCGCGCCTGCTGCACGCACGAATCGCGGTCGCCGGACGCCGGACACTGGACCTGCTGGGTCGGCCGCCCGTCCGACAGGAACAGCGGCGGGCCGCTGCTGCACGCGGACAGCGCCGCGAGCAGCGCGCAGGCGCCAGCCGCAAGCGACGTGCTGCGATGGCGGATCAACAACGAGCGAATGCGTGTCATGGATCACCCCGATGGGTTTTTCTGGTTTTTCGACACGCGATTGTGCCATGCCGCGCGCCCGCTGCGCGGCGACTGGCCGGAAAGCCGCATCAGCCGGGCGCGGCAGGCGGGCGAGGCGTGGGAAACGCCGGGAGTGTGGGATAAGGCAACAGCGCGCGCGGGTTCGGCGTCACGCGCACGAATACCCGCTCGACGTCCGGAATCGCTTCCAGTTGCCGTTGCAGCGCCTGCCGGTCGAAGCCGTCGGGCACGCAGCCGTCCGCGTACACGAAGCGCCGCTGCACGGTGATCCAGATGCTCGTGCGCGCAAGCACCGGCGCGTCGTGCATCCGCTTGCGGATCGCCGTCGCGATGTCGGCGTCGTACAGATACGAATTCGGCTTCGTGCAGCGATGCGCGAGCCAGCAACTGGTGCCGCGCTCGACGCGGTAATGCGCGTCGTCGTCGGCTTCGGCGCGGGTCATCCGTGGGCCGAGCGGCAGCGGACACGCGCCGTCCGCCGTGGACGACAGCGAGAAGAACGGATCGCCGTACCAGTTCTTGCGCGCCGGCTCATGCGAAGAGGAAGGGGACGACGCCTGCGCGGATGCGGTCCGCGCGAAGGACGCCATGCCGAGCGTCACACACAACGCGTAGACGAGCGCGCGGCGCAGACGTCGTGCGTCATCGAACCCGATGGCCGTTGGTCGCCGCATCCCGTCTCCCCGGTGGTCGGCCGCGCGACGACGCGCGCGGCATCCGTCGACCACGATAGTGCGGGACCGAAACGAACGCAACGGCCGATGCTGCCCACGCGGTCATTCCCGCGCGCCGCACCGCTTTTAACGCGCGGCCGAAGCCGCGCCGCCGCTCTGCGACGTGCCATCGACGGACGGCCCGAAGCCGACCGTCTCGGCGGCGGCCTGCCGTTGCGCGGCGACGCGCGCGCTGGCGGCCTGCACATCGGTGACCCAGGTTTGCGGATTCATCCGCGCGGGGTTGAAGCCGGCCTTCGCATACGCGGCCTGCTCCGCGCGGACCTCGGCGCGCGTGAGCGGCTGCGCGGTCTGCGCGAACGACAGCGCGGGAACGATCAGGGCGACGGCAACGGATGCTGCTTTGACGATGCTTTTCACGGCACGATCCTCCAGAACGGTTTCGACGGCGCAACGCGCCGATGGATGAAGTCTGAAGGCAGAGGCCGTCGCGATAAACCGGCTGACGACGAATTGACTGTTCAGCCGCAATGGACAGTCGCACGAAATGATCGCGACGGCCGCCTGTCAGCATCGGGGCCGGGTTCTACTGGATAACGAACGATTCGCGGGCGGAGCTTGCGCGTACAGCTACGGCTCCGCGCGACGAAAAAAAGCCCGGTTTATTAACCGGGCCGCGAGCGCGCCGGCAAGACGCGCCGCAAAATCCGGGGCCACGCCAAAGTCAGCGACGGCACCGGGACAGGGCCAGTGAGCGGCCTCGCGTCAAACGCGCATCGGCCGCGGGCGCGCATTCGCGCCGGTCGCATAGGTGATCCCGCAATCGTTGCAGGTGACAACGGCTTCATCGGCCGTCTCCGGCGCGGGGTCGCGCGGGCGCGCGCCGCGTGCGAACTCGATGCCCGCGCCGGCGCACGCGCCGGTCTCGACGAGCAGGTCCGCGGATCCGCATACGACACACGCTTCGTCGACGGCCATGCAGGTCGTCGCGGCGTTCAGGGTCAAGAATTCATTCATCCGTTCAGGTTCCGATGGGATCGGCCGGCGCATCGTCCGTCACCGCCGGACCGCGACGGCCGGTTGCCCGGGTCCGTCACGCGCTTCCGCCGGTGCCGACGCGATCGCGCCTTCGACGCGCGGCGCGGCGTCGCCGGGGGCCGCAGCGTTGGCGCTCGCCGCATCGTCGTTGTCGTTGTCGTTGTCGTCATCGTCGCCGTACGCAGGCAGTTTGCTGCCGCCGTCGATCAGATACGCGCGCCGCTGCGTATACGCGTCGCGCACGAAGCTGTATTTGTCGAGCGCCGCCTGTTCGAGCAGGTTCGTCGCGCCGAGCATGTCCGCGCGCGAACTGACGACGTTCGCGCCGTAGATCGGCACGCTCGCGCTCGCCGTCAGATACGTGGTCGGCGACGCCGCGCTCGAAACCACCCAGCCGCTCGCGTCGCGCACCGAACTCGGGCCGAACAGCGGCAGCACGAGATACGGGCCGGCCGGCACGCCGTAATGGCCGAGCGTCAACCCGAAGTCCTGCTGATGCTTCGGCAGCCCCGCCGCCGACGCCCAGTCGATCAGCCCGCCAAGGCCGAACGTCGTGTTGAACGCGACGCGCATCAGGTCCTCGGTTGCGTCGGTGACCTTCAGTTGCAGCAGGTCGTTCGCGAAGTTGCCGACGTCGCCGAGATTCGAGAACACGTTGCTGATCGCCTCGCGCAGCGGCTGCGGCGTGATCTTCGTGTAGCCGGTCGCAACCGGCTTCGCGACGTGCTGGTCGAGGCCCTCGTTGAACGAGAACACCGCGCGGTTCATCGGCTCGAACGGGTCGCCCGCGTGATGCTGCGGGGCGGACGCACAACCGGCCAGCGCGAGCAGCGAAGCGAGCGCGGCGGCGACCGCCGCGAACGGCCGGCGAATGGAAACCCGCTGCACGGGATTGCGTTGCATATGCACAGACAACCCCCGTTATGATTCGACGCGCGCGGCGACGACGACGGTGCTCGCCGCCGCGGCTTCCGCCGGCGACTGCGCGGGCTGCGCGACGACACCGGCCTGCGCGGCCGGCTGCTGATGCTGAGACATCCTGTCGATCAGCGTCGGACCGCCGAGGAACGTCACGACGAAGCTGACCACGATTGCGGCGATAGCCATCTGTGTTTCTCCATGACCGAGAACCCGGAACCACCGTCATTTCGAAACAGCTTCGGCAAGCGCCTGCGATGCGACGTGGGACAGCAACGGGTGGGAACGCGCGGGCGGCTGGAAGAAACGCCCTGCGCAACGCGCGGACGGCCGGTTTCGGGGACGGCCAGCGCGAGCGGCAAGGGTAATGATTTCGCCGTGGGCGATAAAGCTCGCGGACTCGAAATCACTTATTGCGGCAGACGAACAATCGGATGACTAACGGATCGGCAAGAATGGCGAGCGCGGCCCGCTTCGGATATGGGCCGAAGGCCCGCGCGTGAGATACGGACGCGCGCCTGATCGCGGGGCTCCCTTTTACCGCGCGCGGCCGGCAAACGCAAGCCGATTGTCGCGCGGACGACTACAGACCGTCGCCGCCCGCCCGGTTTATTGGCGGCGCGCATTATCCGATACTGTCGTCCAGCGAAGAAGCGGCGCGTGTCGCCCCGCCCGCTTGCCGAAACGCCAACACCGCTTACCGTGACTCCAACACCATGTCGATGCTGAATCGGGACGCTCTCTGCTCGGGCGCCTACCTCCGTAGCTTCGAATCGCTGCCGACCGGTCTTCTGTGGACCCAGGAGCGGATCGACCGCTCGCTCGCGCAGACGCTCGCCGCGCGGCCGGATGCCGGCGACGTGTGGGTGTTCGGCTACGGTTCGCTGATCTGGAATCCGCTCGCGGAGATCGAGCGGCGCGAGGCCGCGACGCTGCACGGCTGGCATCGCAGCTTCTGCATGAGCCTGATCGCCGGGCGCGGCAGTCCCGAGCGTCCGGGCCGCATGCTGTCGCTCGAACCGGGCGGGCTCACGCAGGGCGTCGCGCTGAAACTGCCGGAAATGAAGCTCGAACACGAACTGCGGATCCTGTGGACGCGCGAGATGGTGACCGGCGCGTACCGGCCGATCTGGTCGAAGGCGCAGCTTGCGGACGGCAGCGCCATCACCGTCATCGTGTTCGTGTCCGAGCCGGCGCACGTCCACCATTGCGAGGACAGCAGCGCCGCGTGCATCGCGCCGATGATCGTCGGCGCGTCCGGGATGCTCGGCAGCAACGCCGAATACGTGTTCCGCTTGCAGGCGTCGCTCGCCGGATTCGGAATGAACGACGCCTACGTCGACGAGCTGGCCGCGCAGCTTCGCCGGCTTCAGCAGGCCTCCGAACAACCCGCCGGCGGCGACTGAGCGCCGGCACGCATCGCCGCCCTTCCTTCACCACAGCAAAACAAAACGCGCATCGGACTCGCATCCGATGCGCGCCTCCATCGCGAAATGCCGGACAACCACGTCCGGCGCACGTCCCGCGTGGTTCAGAAGCGGTGACGCAGCCCGACCGTCGCGGCCACCTGGTTCTGCGTCGACGACGGTCCGATCGTGTTGATCGCCGCGACGTTCGACGCCACTGAGCCGTCGTCGTTCAGCCCGAGCGAGCCGGTCGCGTGCTGGTACACGCCGGCGAGATACACGTCGGTGCGGCGGCTCAGCGAATAGTCGACGGCCAGCATCCCGGTATGCCACTTCGGTCTGCCGCTGCTCGGCATGCCGCTCGTCTTGCCGTCCGAGAACGTGTACGAACCAAGCAGGGCGAGCGCCGGCGTCAGGCTGTACGTGCCGTTGATTTCGTAGTTGTTGATGTTCATCCCGAGCCCGCTCGTGATCGACGGCGAGATGCCGCCGCTCGCGATGCCCGCGAGGTTGAAGAACTGCGAGCGCGTCCACACGAGGCCGACCTTGAACGGTCCGTACGTGTAGTTGCCGCCGACGCCGTAGGTGCGCTGGGTCGCCGCGACGATGTTCGCGTTCGCGGCCGACAGCGAGCCGTTCGGATTGAACGTCGTGTTCGGGTCGTTGTTCAGTTGCAGGTAGCCGGCTGCGAGACTGAACGGCCCGTTGCCGTACGACACGCCGACGCTCCACGAGCGGTTGTTCGCGAACTCTCCCGAGTTGCTGAAACCGTACAGGCCGCCGAACTGGAAGCCGGAGTAGTTCGGGCTCGCGTACTTGATCGTGTTGCGCAGCGAGTACGTCGCGGCAAGGTTGTCGTTGTCGTACGGGTGGCCCGCGAGATTGTTGCCGAAGCCCTGACCGGCCGCCGCCAGCGGCGACAGATAGTCGACCACCGAGTCGTACTGGCGGCCCAATGTCAGCGCGCCGTATTGGTTGCTCTGCAACCCGACGAAAGCCTGGCGGCTGAACAGCGCGCCGTCGTTCGCGAGCGCGCCGTTGTTCAGGTTGAAGCCGCTCTCCAACGTGAAGATCGCCTTCAGCCCGCCGCCGAGGTCCTCTGCGCCGCGCAGGCCGAAGTACGTGCTGGATATCGCGCTCGTGCTCTGCAGCCACGCATGGCCGCCCTGCACGTTGTTCACAAAAGCAATGCCGGCGTCGAGGGAACCGTACAGCGTGACGCTGCTCTGCGCGTGAGCCGCCGTGGCGGCAAAAAGGCCGATGACGCCTGCGGCCAAAAGGTTCTTTCTCATGCTTTATGACTCCTGGACAGTACCCGAGAATTGCGTCCCGATATCCGCCGCCTGTACTGCCGCGGCGCCGTGGCTTCCTCTCGTCGCATCAACCGGTTCTTGTCGTGTCGAACCGTTGCGGCCGCCTCCCCGGCCGATGCCCCTTATCGTCTCCGTTTCGTTGTCTGCCGTCCTGCGACCTGAACGCGCTGCCCTCGCGCATTCGCGAAAGCCGGTCGTCATCGATGCTGTCTGTCGTATTGTCCCGCCTGCGCCGCGCGCGCCTGCGGCCCGGAAAACCGGATTGCGCCGCTACCCGCGGCATTGGCCGCCGGGAAAGCCGCTGTCGAATCAATCCGGTACGGCATTCGCTTCATGTTCTCTCCTCATATTCGAACCGAGGCAAAAAAGCATGAAGAACGCCCTGATGCGAACGGGAAAACCGCTAATGCGCGATTTGTCGCCGGCTTCGGCCGGCGCGGCGCGCATCGAATTCCCGTTCACGACATTCTAGAAGGCGTCCATTTAACTTCAAGCGCCGCGTCCGGCCGCCGCAGGCCGCCAGCGCGATCACAGGCCGCCAGTGTAGTCCTCCGGATTCACGACGGCGCGTAACGTGGCCGGAATTGTTGGATTAAAAACACAGATTCGCCGGCAACAATGATGGCATTTCAATTTGCAGCAAATTCCGCATCAATTTGAATGGCAATTGTCTGGCCGTTCAAAGGAATTAAGTGCCAATTCGAAAGCGTGATATGCGCGGCGGATTATCAAGGGGTTTAATTCGAGGTATGCAAACTATCGGTCATCGGGAATGACCTGACGCAGGCCCGCATTGCGCGGCTGCGGTCGCGGCGGACGTTTCCGTACGTGTCACATCGCCGCGCGGGACTGGCGACGGCCCGGCGGACGGCAGACGCCGCCCGCCGGGCCGGGTCGCTATCAATGCTGGAGGAAGTCGAGCACCATCCGGTTGAACGCATCCGCGTGCTCCCACTGCGCCCAGTGACCGCAGCGGTTGAACACGTGCAGTTGCGCGTTCTGCATGCCGGCGATCAGCCGCAGGCCGATGTCCATCGGCACGAAACGGTCGTCGCGGCCCCAGATCACGAGCGCCGGCGCGGCGATCTCGCCGAGGCGCGGGCCGTAGTCGGTGAACTGCTTCGGATTCGCCGCGAGGCTCTTCACGAAGTTCTCCAGGTGATCGCGGCGCGCAAGCATGTTGTCGAGGCGCGTCTGCATCAGGTCCTCGGTCAGCGAGCTGGAGTCGTACACGAACACGCTCATCATCCGCTTCAGGTTCTCGATCGTCGGATCGCGGTACAGCCCTTGCAGCAGCTTGATCCCTTCGGTCGGCATCGGCACGAACTGGCTCGGGCCGCCGGTGCCGCCGCCCATCAGCACCAGCTTGCCGACGCGCTGCGGGTTCGCGAGCGCGAACGCGACCGCGCTATGGCCGCCCATCGAATTGCCGAGGATATGCACGCGCGGAATGTCGAGCGCATCGACGAGGCTCTTCAGCACGCGGCCGTTCAGCTCCGAGCGCGAACTCGTGCAGACGATCGGATCGCTCTTGCTCCAGCCCGGGCAGTCCATCAGGATCACGCGGTAGCCAGCCGCGACGAGCGGCTCGATGTTGCGGTTGAAGTTCGCCCAGCCGCTCGCGCCCGGCCCCGAGCCGTGCAGCATCACGACCGTCTCGGCGCCCGCGCCCGCGTCGTTGTAGTGGATCTTCAGTTCGACGTCGCCGTCCTTCACCGTCAAGAACCGGCTCGTCGATGCTTCCGTAATCGCCTGTGCAGTCGCAGTCATGATGACCTTCCTGTTTTCCAGAAACCGTTATGGAAGGAGCGCGCGCCCCTTCCGCCAAATTCAGATGCCGCGCGTGTCGAACACCGCGTCGCCGTCGCGGCGGCGCGACGCGAACGCGCCGACCACCGTCAACGCTGCGAGCGCCGCGATCACGATCAGCGGAATGCTCGCCGCGACCAGCATCGATGCGCTCTGCCCGAGCGCGAACAGTTGCCCGGCGACGAGCGGCCCCAAGATCGAGCCGAGCCGCCCGACCGCGACCGCCGCGCCGACGCCGGTGCCGCGCACCTCGGTCGGATACGCGTGGCCCGCGAGCGCGTACAGCACCGACTGCCCGCCGACGAGGAACAACCCGCACAGCAGGCCGCCGACCGCCATCGACGTCGCGCCGGCCGAGCCGGCGAGCGCCCCGAGCGCGAGCGCGATCCCGACGTACATCCCGACCACCGTGCCGCGCCGCCCGAAGCGGTCCATCACGTTCGCGATGCCGATCGCGCCGATGCCGCCGCCGATGTTGAACATCATCAGCACGACGCCGGCCTGCGTATGCGACAACCCGCGCGACAGCACCATCGACGGCAGCCAGTTCATCAGGAAATACAGCACGATCAGCGTGCCGAGATAACTGACCCACAACGCGAGGGTCGTGCGCGCGCGGCCGTGACGCCACAGCGCGTCGGCGACGCCCGGCGTCGCGGCCAGCGAGCCGGACGCCGACCTCGTCTCGACGAACTGCTCGGACTCGCGCAGGAAGATCGCGAGCAGCGGCACCATCAGCAGCGGACCGAAGCCGCCGACGTAGAACACGTGCCGCCAGCCGCCCGCGTCCGTGCTGACGATGCCGATCACCGCCGCGAGCGCCGCGCCGAACGGCATCCCGCAGTACATCGCGCCGACCGCGGTGCCGCGCTGATGCGCGGGCGCGGCTTCCGAGCACAGCGCGATCAGGTTCGGCATCGCCGCGCCGAGGCCCAGGCCCGTCAGCAAACGCGCGACGAGCAGGCTTTCGAAGCTCCACACCTGCGTCGTCGCGAGCGAGAACACGCCGAACAGCGCGACCGACACCATCAGCACGCGCTTGCGGCCGAACCAGTCGGCGAAGCGTCCGCCGAGCGCCGCGCCGGGCAACAGCCCGATCGCGCCCGCGCTGAACGCCCAGCCCATCTGCGCGACCGCGAGCGAAAACTCCTTCGCCATGCGCGGCCCGGCGACGCCCGCCGATTGCAGGTCCAGCCCCTCCAGCAACGCGATCGCAAGGCACAGCCCGATCGTGCTGATCCCTCTCTTCGCGCCGGCTGTTTCCGCGCGACCCGTCCGTGACGTGTTCATCAAAAGTCTCCGATTTATCCTGAATGAGCCGCTCTTGCCGGCGGCTGTCGTGTGTCGCGCAGCGGCGGACGCCGAAGCGTCCGGCCGCTGCGCGCCTGGTTTTTTACTGCCGGGTTTATTGCTGTGCGGCTTCCGTCCGTTTCTTCAAATCGAGCGCGACGTCGACGATCATGTCCTCCTGGCCGCCGACCATCCGGCGCTTACCCAGTTCGACGAGAATGTCCACCGTCTTGAGGCCGTACTTCTTCGCCGCCACCTCCGAGTGCCGCAGGAAGCTCGAATACACGCCCGCATAACCGAGCGCCAGCGTCTCGCGATCCACCCGCACCGGCCGGTCCTGCAACGGACGCACGATGTCGTCGGCCGCGTCCATCAGCGTGTACAGATCGGTGCCGTGATTCCAGCCGAGGCGTTCCGCCGCCGCGATGAACACTTCGAGCGGCGCGTTGCCCGCGCCCGCGCCCATCCCCGCCAGCGACGCGTCGATCCGGTCGCAACCCTCTTCCACCGCGACGATCGAGTTCGCCACGCCCAGCGACAGGTTGTGGTGCGCGTGCATGCCGGTTTCAGTCTCGGGCTTGAGCACGCTCTTGAACGCGCGGAACCGGTCGCGCACGTCGTTCATGTTCAGCGCGCCGCCCGAGTCCACCACGTAGATGCAGGTCGCGCCGTAGCTCTCCATCTTCTTCGCCTCGACCGCCAGCTTCTCCGGCGTCGTCATGTGGCTCATCATCAGGAAACCGACGGTATCCATCCCGAGTTCGCGCGCGTACTCGATGTGCTGCTTCGAGATGTCCGCCTCGGTGCAGTGCGTCGCCACCCGCACCACGCGCGCGCCCGCGTCGTACGCGGCCTTCAGATCGTGGATCGTGCCGATGCCCGGCAGCAGCAGCGTCGCGATCTTCGCGTGCTTCACCACGTCGGCCACCGCGCCGATCCATTCCAGGTCGCTGTGCGCGCCAAAGCCGTAGTTGAAGCTCGACCCCTGCAGGCCGTCGCCATGCGCGACCTCGATGCTGTCCACCTTCGCGGCGTCGAGCGCGCGCGCGATGTCCTGCACGTTCTTGATCGAATACTGGTGGCGGATCGCGTGGCTGCCGTCGCGCAGCGTCACGTCGGAGATGTACAGCTTCTTGTTAGTGGCAGTGGTGGTCATGCGTGCGCTCCCTGAAGCAGCGACTGCGCCATGCGTTCGGCAGTCGCGAGCGCGGCGGAAGTCATGATGTCGAGATTGCCGGCATACGCCGGCAGGTAATGGGCCGCGCCCTCCACTTCGATGAACACCGACGTCTTCAGCCCGCTGAAGCGGCCAAGGCCCGGCACGTTCAGCGGCACATTCGCCGGAATCTCGTCGAACTGCACCTTCTGCTTCAGGCGATAACCCGGCACGTACGCGTTCACCGCGCGCACCGTTTCCTCGATCGACGCCTCGATGCGGTCGAGGTCCGCGAGGTCGGACAGCGTATAGACGGTGTCGCGCATCATCACCGGCGGCTCGGCCGGGTTCAGCACGATGATCGCCTTGCCCTTGACCGCGCCGCCGACCACCTCGATCGCCTTCGACGTGGTCTCGGTGAACTCGTCGATGTTCGCGCGCGTGCCCGGTCCCGCCGACTTGCTGCTGATCGACGCGACGATCTCGCCGTAGTGGACCTTCGCGACCTTCGACACCGCCGCGACCACCGGAATCGTCGCCTGGCCGCCGCAGGTGACCATGTTCACGTTCAGCGCATCCAGCTGCGCGGCCAGGTTCACGACCGGCACGCAGTACGGGCCGATCGCGGCCGGCGTCAGGTCGATCACGCGGATGCCGGGCTTGAGCGTGCGCAGGAACGCGTCGTTCTTCACGTGCGCGCCCGCCGAAGTCGCGTCGAACACGAAGTCGATGTCGCCGAACACCGGCAGGCGCGTCAACCCTTCGACGCCCTCGTGGGTGGTGGCGACGCCGAGGCGCGCGGCGCGCGCGAGGCCGTCGGACGCCGGGTCGATGCCGACCATCGCGCCCATTTCGAGGTGTTTGGCGTTGCGCAGGATCTTGATCATCAGGTCGGTGCCGATGTTGCCCGAGCCGATGATCGCCGCCTTCAGTTTTTCGGAAGCCATGTGTGTTTTCCCTTTAGCTGGCGAACGTCGCGCGGACGCTGCCGAGTCCTTCGATCTGGGCGGTGAATGTGCCCGGTTCCTTGACGGCCACCATCGGGCCGAGCGCGCCGGTCAGCACGACATCGCCCGCGCGCAGCGGCGTGCCGAGCCGGACCATGCGGTCCGCGAGCCACACGGCCGCATTGAGCGGGTTGCCGAGACACGCGGCGCCGTTGCCGCGCGACAGCACTTCGCCGTCGCGCTCCAGCGTCATCGCGCACGCGGTCAGGTCGAGCTGCGACAGCGGCACCGGCCGGCTGCCGAGCACGAACAGAGCGCTCGACGCGTTGTCCGACACGGTGTCGACGAAGCGGATGTCCCAGTTCTGGATGCGGCTGTCGACGACCTCGATTGCAGCCAGCGCATACGCGCTCGCGCGCAGGATGTCGACGAACGTGTGCTTCTCGTGCGTGAGGTCGCGCTCCAGCACCAGCGCGATTTCCGCTTCGACCTTCGGCTGGATCAGCTTCGCCAAAGGCATCGGCTCGCTGTCGCCATAGGCCATGGCCGCGAACAGCGCGCCGAAGTCCGGCTGATCGACGCCGAGCTGCTTCTGCACCGCGAGCGACGTGAGGCCGATCTTGCGGCCGACGATGCGCTCGCCGTTCGCGACGCGCGCATCGACGTTGGCCTGCTGCACCGCGTACGCGGTCGCGATATCGTCGATGGCGATCTCGCCGCGCACCGGCGCAATCGTGCTGCGTGAAGCCTCGGCGTCGCGCAGCCGCGCGGCGAGGGTCTTCACGAGAGTCTGGTCGGACATCGGGTTCTCCTTGATCCGGTTCGTTCGGCTCACGCGGCCGCCGCGAGCGCGGTCGACGGCGTGGCGTGCATGGTGGCGAAACCGGCGATCCACTCGGGGATCGCGCGGTAATAATCGAGCGACGCGCGATACGGGCCGTATGCGGCGAGCGTGCCGAACGCGGCGACCCACGTGCGGATCTCGTGTGCGGACTTGCCGCCGTCGCGCGTGATCGCCTCGTTGGTCATGCCGTCAACGGCGGTCAGTTCGCCCGACGCGAGGCGCGCGAGGAACGCGCGGTCCCACTCGGGATTCAGCGGATGCAGGCGGCTGTCGCCGGCGGTGAACGCCTGCGCGGCGGCCACGGTGCGCGCCTGGCGCGCGGCGCGCGATTCCGGCGTCGGGTTGCGTCCGGCGATCAGGCGTTCCGCGACTTCTTCCGTCGCGCCGATCAGTTCCGGCACCGGCGGTTCGTGCGAGATGCCGCCCGAACCGACGACGAGCACGCGCTTGCCGGTCCGCGACATAAAGCGGCCGATCGCGTCGCCGAGCAGCCGCGCGCGGCGCAGCGTCGCCATCGGCGGCGCGACCGAGTTGATGAACACGGGGATCACCGGATAACGGTCGAGCCCGCCCGTCAGTTCTTCGAGCGCCTGCGCGCAGCCGTGGTCCACCTGCATCCGGTACGACACCGCGACGTCGATGTCCGCCGCAAGCACGCTTTCGGTCAGCGCGAGCGCGAGGTCGTCCGGCACCGGCAGCCGGCCCGCGAGGCTCTTGAAGTCGCCGATCGCGGTCGCGGCCGCGCCGATGCAGAACGGCGGCATCATGTCGTAGAAGAAGCCGTTGAAGTGGTCCGGCGCGAACACGACGATCAGTTCGGGTTCGTACGCGCGCACGCGTTCGCGCGCGGCGGCCATCACGCGCTCCACTTCGGCGACGACGTCCTGCGCCGGATCGAAGTAGCCGTGCAACGGCGTGTGGGAAAGACATTCGAGGTGAATCGGCATCCTCATGCTCCTGCTGTTTGGGCGACTGCAATGCCGTCGCGCGCGGGGCGCGCAGCCGGCGTGGGGACGGGGGCGTCCGCGCGCGCCACGTCGGTCAGGCCGAGCTTGCCCGCGAGTTCGACGATCGAATCGGACACCTGCTGCGGCGAGCACACGCCCGCGACGAAGCGGTCCGGGCGCAGCAGCACGACCGACTGCGGAATGCGGGTGAACCAGTCCTTCAGGCGGCCGGTCGCGTCGCCGATCGCGAGCACGCCCGCCGGCACGTCGTCGGTGTGCCGAAGCTGCACGTCCGGCTTCGCGATCACGAAGCGCACACCGAGTTTTTCCGCGAGCGCGCGCGCATGCGGGGTCAGCCCGAACGTCGGGTCCGCGCCCCAGCCGAGCACGACGAAGCCGTTGCCGATCGCGTCGTCGAGCAGCACGACATTGCCGTCCGCGTTGCGCACGCGCGGCTGGATGAACATGCGGCCGACCGGCGAGTCCGCGAGCCGGTCGCGGCCGTAGGCAAGCTGGCCGAGGAACGAATCGCGCTTCTCGCTCATCAGCCCGAGCAGGCGGCCCGGCGCGGAGTTGCCCGAGCGTTCGAGCACCCGCGCGAGCCAGCCGCCGTTATGCTTCTGCTCCGGCAGCAGCACGACGCCCGATTCGTAGCGCGGCATCGGCTTGAAGCGCATTTCGACGAAATAACGCTTCACCGACGGGAACACGTTGAACGTGCGCACGAACGCATCGCGAAAGCGGCGGCCGAACGCGGTGGTCGGCGCGAAGATGTCGCCGGCCACTTCGGACAGGTGGATCATCGAGCGCGCGTGCGCGCGGCGCTCGACCGTGTAGGTGTCCAGCAGGCGCGAGCCGGCGACGCCCTTTGCGACCATCGCGAGCTTCCAGCCGAGGTTGTTCGCGTCGCGGATGCCGCTGTTGTAGCCCTGCCCCTGCCACACCGGCATGATGTGCGCGGCGTCGCCCGCGAGCAGGATGCGGTCGACGCGGAACGTTTCCGCGAGCCGCGCGTTGTGCGTATAGACGCGCTTGCGAATGTAATCGACCTTGTCCGGATCGGCGACGACCTTGCGGATCAGCGCGGCCATGTTCTCCGGCTTCGACAGTTCCTCTTCGGTCTCGCCCGGCATCACCATGAACTCGAAGCGGCGGATGCCGTGCGGCAGCGCGGCCGACACGTACGGCCGCTCGTGGTCGCAATGCATGTAGATGTGCGGCGACCCGATCGGGTCGTTGCGCACGTCCACGACGATCCACTGGTTCGGCTTGGTGCGGCCTTCGAACGGCACGTTCAGCGCGCGGCGCACGAAGCTGTTGCCGCCGTCCGCGCCGACCATGTAAGCGGCGCGGATCGCGACGCGCGCGCCGTTCGCATCGGCGGCGTCGATCGTCACGCCATCCGCGTCCTGCGAAAATCCTTCGACCGCATGGCCGAACAGCACCTGCACGTGCGGGAAACGCTTCAGCCCTTCGTACAGCACCTGGTCCGCGACCGGCTGCAGAAACGCGTTGCGGCGCGGCCAGCCGAACTCGTCGGTGCGCGGCTCGATCGACGCGAAGCAGTGGCCGTCCTTCGTGACGAAGCGCATCCAGTGGTCCGGCGTCGTATGCGGCAGCAGTTCGTCCGCGAGGCCGACCGACTGGAACACGCGCAGCGCCTCGTCGTCGAGGCCGATCGCGCGCGGATAGTCGATGATCTGATCGAGCCGCTCGACCAGCGTGACGCTGACGCCCTGCAGGCCGAGAATGTTGGCGATCATCAGGCCGACCGGGCCGGCGCCGATAATCGCGACGTCGGTGATCACGGTGCGGGAACGGCCGGTCTCGGCCGTCGGGGCGGGGGTGGCGCTCATATGTCTCCTTCGGGCACGGCGCGCGTTGCGCGCGTCATGCGGTGCTTGCCGTTCCGCGCGGGCTGCGCGCGGCGGCGTGACGGCTTTCGTTCGGTACGAGTCAGGCGGCGCCGCGCGAAAGCCGGCGCGTGCGTCGTGCGACGGAAGCGCGGCTGCTCGGGCGACCGGGAATGCAGTGAAACGTTGATCTGCGTCGATCGGACACGTGCGTCTCCTTGACTCTGATTTTCGAGCGAGTCTAGGCGCGGCCAGATGCGTCCTCAACAATTTTTGAGAAATGTGCATAGAATGCACGCAGATGATTTTTAAAGACTTTTCGGCATGAACAAGTATGCGAACGTACGGGGACTGGCGCGCGGCCTGCAGGTGCTTCGGGCGCTGAACGCGATGGAGAATGGCCGGGCGACGAGCCAGCAGTTGAGCGAGGCGACCGGCCTGCACCGGACCACGGTGCGCCGCCTGCTGGAAACCCTGGTCGACGAGAAATTCGTGCGCCGCAGCGCGTCGGACGACAGCTTCCGGCTGACGCTCGACGTGCGCGCGCTAAGCGAGGGATTCACCGACGACGAACTGGTCGCGACGATCGCGCCGCCGGTGATGGGCCGTTTGATGCAGCGCGTCGTGTGGCCGTCCGACCTGACGACGCCGGACGGCGACGCGATGATCATCCGCGAGACGACGCACCGCTTCAGCCCGCTGTCATTTCACCGCTCGATGGTCGGGCGGCGGCTGCCGATCCTGCTGACGGCCGCGGGCCGCGTGTATTTCGCGACCTGCCCGGACGCGGAGCGCGACGACATCCTCGAAGTGCTGCGCTCGGGCGCGGGCGGCGAGCAGCAGCAGAAGCTCGCGCTCGACGAGACCTACGTGCGCAACCTGATCCGGCAGACGCGCGCGGACGGCTTCGGCTCGAATCACGGCGACTGGGCGGACCAGCGCAAGATCGGCGCGCTGGCGGTCGCGATCCAGTCCGGCGGCCGCGTGCTCGCGAGCCTGAACGTGATCTACCTCGAACAGGCGATCAGCCCGGCCGAGGCGACACGGCGCTTCGTGCCGGAGTTGCAGCGCGCGGCCGACGAGATGGTGAGCGCGCTGGAAACGCAGGCCCGGACGCCGGCCCCGCGCGACGCGCCGGGAATCTAGACGCGCGGCGTCTCATTCCGGCGCGACGTGCTCGCGGACGAGTTCGAACAGCCCCGCCAGTTCCGCCGGATGCGGCGGCGCGCGCGACACCATCAGCAGTTCGACGCGCGGCGGCTCGCCTTCGAGCGGCCGCGCGCAGATCGCGCTGCTCGTCAGCGATGCCGCGTACGCGGGCAGCAGCGCGTAACCGAGCCCCATCCCGACGAGGTTCAGGTTCAGCAGGATGTTCGTCGCGACCTGCGCGACGTTGCGGTGCAGCTTGTGCGCGTCGAAATACGCTTCGACGACGCTGTACACCTGTCCGGAAAAATGCGGATGCGTGCTGATGAACGGCTCGCCGTCGAGCTTTTCCGGCGGGATGCGTTCCAGCTTCGCGAGCGGATGCGACGACGGCAGCAGCACGACGAGCGGCTCGACCAGCACCACTTCGCTCGTCAGGTCCGCCGAACGGACCGGATAACGCATGAACGCGACGTCGATCTCGCCGCGCTGCAGCGCCTCTTCCTGGTCGGCGGTCGGCAGGCTGCGCAACTCGACGTTCACGTCCGGAAAGCGCAGCCGCAGACGCGGCAGAATCGCCGGGAAAACCCTGATCTCCGCGGCCGGCACGAAACCGATCGTCACCGTCGCGCGCCCCTGCTGCGCGACCTGGCGCGCGCGGGCGACCGCGCGGTCCGCCTGCGCGACCACCAGCCGGGCCTCCGCGAGAAACACCGTACCGGCCTCGGTCAGTTCGACCTTGCGGCGCGTGCGCTCCAGCAGCGGCGTGCCGACTTCGTCTTCGAGATTGCGGATCTGCTGGCTCAGCGACGGCTGCGCGGTGTGCAGGCGAAGCGCCGCGCGCGTGAAGCTCAGCTCGTCGGCGACCGCGATGAAGTAGCGCAAGTGACGAAGTTCCATGCCTTGTTATCGCCCGGATGTCTTAAAGCAAACAAACAAAATATTTCACTTCGGTCTCAAGCGCAACGATCATCCGCGTCATTCCCACGCAGGAATGCTTCCAACGGAGGAGACACGAATGTCCGCACCCATCGACATCGATGCATTGGTGGACGCGCGCGAAGGCCGCGTCACGTCGTCGATCTACACCGACCCCGCGATCTACGAACTCGAACTGGAACGGATCTTCGGCCGTTGCTGGCTGTTCCTCGCGCACGTCAGCCAGATTCCGAAAGCCGGCGATTTCTTCAACACGTACATGGGCGAGGACCCGGTCGTCGTCGTCCGGCAGAAGGACGGCTCGATCAAGGCGTTCCTGAACCAGTGCCGCCATCGCTCGATGCGCGTGAGCTTCGCTGACTGCGGCAACACGCGTGCGTTCACGTGTCCGTATCACGGCTGGTCGTACGGCGTCGACGGCGCGCTGATCGACGTGCCGCTCGAACCGCGCGCGTATCCGCACGGCCTGTGCAAGGAAAAACTCGGCTTGCAGGAGGTCACACGCGTGACCGTGTACAAGGGCCTCGTGTTCGGCAACTGGGACGCGAGCGCGCCGGACCTCGAAGCGTACATGGGCGACATCGCGTGGTATCTCGACGGCGTGCTGGACCGTCGCGAAGGCGGCACCGAGATCATCGGCGGCGTGCACAAATGGGTGATCGACTGCAACTGGAAATTCCCGGCCGAGCAGTTCGCGAGCGACCAGTATCACGCGCTGTTCTCGCACGCGTCGGCGGTGCAGGTGCTCGGCGCGAAAGAAGGCGAAGGCGACAAGGCGCTCGGCGCGGGGCAAACCGCGCGGCCCGTCTGGGAGACCGCGAAGGATGCGCTCCAGTACGGCCAGGCCGGCCACGGCAGCGGCTTTTTCTTCACCGAACAGCCGGACGCGAACGTGTGGGTGGACGGCGAGGTGTCGCAATACTTCCGCGATACCTATGCAGAAGCCGAAGCGCGGCTCGGCAAGGTGCGCGCGCTGCGGCTCGCGGGCCACAACAACCTGTTCCCGACGATGTCGTGGCTGAACGGCACCGCGACGCTGCGCGTGTGGCATCCGCGCGGGCCGAACCAGGTCGAGGTGTGGGCGTTCTGCATCGCGGACAAGGACGCGTCCGACGACGTCAAGGCCGCCTTCGAGCGCAGCGCGACACGCGCGTTCGGCCCGGCCGGCTTCCTCGAACAGGACGACTCGGAGAACTGGGTCGAAATCCAGAAGGTGCTGCGCGGCAAGCGCGCGCGCAACACGAAGCTGATCGTCGAGATGGGTCTCGGCAACGAGCGCGTGCGCGACGACGGCATCCCCGGCGTGACGAACTACATCTTCTCGGAGACGGCGGCGCGCGGCATGTACCGCCGCTGGGCCGACCTGCTGACGTCCGATAGCTGGGACGAAGTGCTCGACCGCACGAAGCAGTACGAGGCGGAGGTGCTGAAATGAGCGACGTCGCCGAAATCCGCCCCGTGACGAACGTGCCGCTCGAACTGCACCACGAAGTCGAGCAGTTCCTGTATCGCGAAGCCGAACTGCTGGACGACTGGCTGTTCCGCGACTGGCTCGCGCTGATGTCCGACGACATCCGCTACACGATGCGCACGACCGTCAACGCGCAGACGCGCGACCGCCGCCGCGGCGTGCAGCCGCCGACCACGTGGATCTTCAACGACACGCGCTTCCAGCTCGAACGCCGCATCGCGCGGCTCGAAACCGGCATGGCGTGGGCCGAGGAGCCGCCGTCGCGCACGCGCCACCTGGTGACGAACGTGCGCGTGCAGTCCACCGGCACGCCCGGCGAATTCGACGTGCGCGTGAACTATCTGCTGTACCGCGCGCAGAAGGAACGCGACGAGACGTTCTACGTCGGCCGCCGCGACGACCGCGTGCGCCGCGACGCGAATCCGCACGGCTGGCTCGTGTGCCGCCGCGAGATCACGCTGGACCAGGCGACACTGTCGTCGCATAACCTGAGTGTGCTTTTCTGATCATGGCCCATCTATTTGTCTGCCAGGACGACGCGTTGTCCGATGGCGAAGCGATCAAGGTGGACGGTCCGTCCGAGGCGATCGCGGTGTTCAGGGTCGGCGGCGAACTGTTCGCGCTGAACGACCGTTGCAGCCACGGCAATGCGTCGATGTCCGACGGTTACGTCGAGGACGACGGCACCGTCGAATGTCCGCTGCACGCAGCGCGCTTCTGCCTGAAGACCGGCGCCGCGCTGTGCCAGCCGGCCACCGAACCGCTGAAGACCTACCCGATCGTGCTGCTCGACGGCGCGGTGTACGTCGACGTGCCGGAGGCGCCATGACCGCGTCCACCCGCTGGCTCGACGGCGAAGTCGCGCTGATTACCGGCGGCGGCTCGGGCCTCGGCCTCGCGCTCGTCGAACGCTTTCTCGACGAAGGCGCTTCCGTCTGCGTGCTCGAACGCTCCGCCGACAAGGTCGCTGCCTTGCGCGAACGCTTCGGCGCGCGCGTCGCCGCCGTGCAGGGCGACGTGACGTCGTATGCCGATAACGAGCGCGCGGTCGCGACCGCGGTCGACACGTTCGGCAAGCTCGACACGTTCATCGGCAACGCGGCGATCTGGGATCACGGTTCGAGCCTCGTCGATCTTTCGCCCGAACAGCTCGACAACGGCTTTGGCGAACTCTTCTCGATCAACGTGAAGGGCTACCTGCTCGGCGCGAAAGCCGCGTCGCGCGCGCTGATCGCGTCCGAGGGCGGCATGATCTTCACGCTGTCGAACTCCGCGTTTTATCCGGGCGGCGGCGGCCCGCTGTACACCGCGAGCAAACACGCGGCGGTCGGCATCATCCGCCAGCTCGCGTACGAACTCGCGCCGAAGGTCCGCGTGAACGGCGTCGGCCCGTGCGGGATGGCGAGCGATCTGCGCGGCCCCGCTTCGCTCGGCCAGCAGGATCTGCGGATCATGGATTCGCGCACGCCCGAAGCGATCGCGGGCATCCTGCCGCTCCAGTTCTTCCCGTCCCCCGCCGACTTCACCGGCCCGTTCGTGCTGCTCGCGTCGCGCGCGAACAACCGCACGTTGTCCGGCGTGATGATCAACGCGGATGCGGGCCTCGGCATTCGCGGCATCCGTCATGCGGCCGGCGGCCTGCATCTGTAACGGACTCCCTGCGATGAACGCTTCCACCATCGTGATCGTCGGCGCGGGCCAGGCCGGCGCGATCGCCGCCGCCGAACTGCGGCAACAGAAGTTCGAAGGCCGCATCGTGCTGGTCGGCGACGAACCGCATCCGCCATACGAGCGGCCGCCGCTGTCGAAGGACGTGCTGCTGAAGCCGGACGCCACGCGCTGCGCGATCCATCCGGACGACTTCTACGCGCAGCACGCGATCGAACTGAAGCTCGGCGTCGCCGCCGACGCGATCGACGCGAACGCGCGCACCGTCACGCTGACGAACGGCGAAACGCTTGCGTACGACAAGCTGCTGATCGCAACCGGCGCGCGCGCGCGCCGGCTGCCGATGCTCGACGCGCTCGGCGACGACGTCTACACGCTGCGCACGCTCGACGACGCGCGCCGGCTGCTGCCGGTGCTGCAACCGGGCCGCCGCGTGCTGCTGGTCGGCGCGGGCGTGATCGGCCTCGAACTCGCATCGAGCGCGACCGACCTCGGCGCGCACGTGACGGTGATCGAACAGGCGCCGCTCGCGATGATGCGCTGCTCGCCGCCGGTGCTGAACCGCCATCTGTGCGACGTGCATCGCGCGCGCGGCGTCGTGCTGCATCTCGATGCGCCGCTCGAACGCGCGGAACGCGCGAACGGCGACATCGTGCTGACGCTGAAGAACGGCACGCGGATCGCGGGCGACGCGGTGATCTACGGAATCGGCGTCGAACCGGACACCGCGCTCGCGCTGGCGGCCGGCCTCGACGTGAACAACGGCATCGTGATAAACGCGCAGTGCCGCACGTCGAATCCGCACGTCTACGCGGCCGGCGACGTCGCGAGCCAATGGAACGATGCGAGCGGCCGCACTCTGCGGCGCGAGACGTGGGAAAACGCGAAGGACCAGGCGGTGACCGCCGCGCGCACGATGCTCGGCATCGCGCCGGAAGCGAATGCAGTGCCGTGGTTCTGGACCGACCAGTGCGGGCTGAACGTGCAGTTCGCCGGCGACATGGCCGCGCCCGAGTGGATCGCGCGCGGCTCGCTCGATGCGCCGCCATGCATGCTGTTCGGCGTCGATCATGAAGGCGCGCTCGTCGCCGCGATCACCGTGAACCAGGGCCGCGACATGCGCAGCGCAAAGGAGCTGATCGCGAGGCGCGCGCGCCTCTCGCGCGACGTGCTCGCGGACCCGCAGCAGAACCTGCGCGCGCTCGCGCGCGGCGCGTAACGAGAAAAAAGCAAAAACCCGAAAAGACTCGCGCGAACGCTTGCACGCCCGCGCGAGTCTCTCTATAATTCGCGCCTCGACAGGCTCGTAGCTCAGTTGGTTAGAGCACCACCTTGACATGGTGGGGGTCGTTGGTTCGAATCCAATCGAGCCTACCAACGCACATCGACGATGACGCAGTCCGCCCGCGCGGTCTGCGTCATTTTCGTTTTCGACGCCGCATTCCGAGGCGGCGCACCGCGCGATCAAAGCACGAATGCTGCTATCGATAGCGCCGACCACCCCGCTTAGCTTCGCACAATTGATCGGTTCTTCTCCCGGCGCGACCCTGCTTGAATGGGCGTTCCCCACCGTCCCGAGGAGACTCACGATGTCCGACGTTCAGGCCACCCGTTCCGACGCTTCGCCTCACGCCGCGGCCGCCCATCGCACGGCCGGCACGGATGCGCTCGACCTGCATCCGGTCGCGGGCCGCATCGGCGCGCGCATCGACGGCGTGCGGCTCTCCGCCGATCTCGATGCGCGCACGTTCGACGCGATCAACGCGGCGCTGCTGCGCCACAAGGTGCTGTTCTTCCGCGGCCAGCATCATCTCGACGATGCCGCACAGGAAGCGTTCGCGCGCCGCTTCGGCGACACCGTCGCGCATCCGACCGTGCCGTCCGTCGAAGGCGGCAGCCTGCTCGAACTCGACTCGCTGCACGGCGCGCGCGCGAATTCGTGGCACACCGACGTCACGTTCGTCGATGCGTACCCGAAGGTGTCGATCCTGCGCGGGGTCGTGATTCCGCCGTTCGGCGGCGACACGGTGTGGGCGAACACCGCCGCCGCTTACGAGCATCTGCCGGAACCGCTGCGCCGGCTCGCGGATACGCTGTGGGCGCTGCATACCAACGCCTACGACTACGCGTCGTCGCACGTCGAAGCGGACAGCGCGCAACTCAAGCGTTATCGCGAAGTGTTCACGTCGACGGTCTACGAGACCGAGCATCCGGTCGTGCGCGTGCACCCGGAGACCGGCGAACGCACGCTCGTGCTCGGCCACTTCGTGCAGCGGATCAAGGGGCTTTCGCAGCATGATTCCGCGCATCTGCTGCAGGTCTTCCACGAGCACGTGACGCGGCTCGAAAACACCGTGCGCTGGAGCTGGCAACAGGGCGACGTCGCGATCTGGGACAACCGCGCGACGCAGCACTACGCGATCAACGACTACGGCGACGCGCGCCGCGTCGTGCGGCGCGCGACCGTGCGCGGCGAAGTGCCGGTCGGCGTCGACGGACGCAGCAGCGTGGTGCTGAAGGGCGACGGGCAGACGCTGCAATGACGCAACCGCAGCGGACCCGCGCATGGCCGCCGGCCCGCTGCGCCGCGCTCAGTCGAGCGCCTTGTCGTTCGGGTGCGCGAACAGGTCCTTCATCTCCGCGGACAGCGGATATTGCAGGTTCATCCCGTTCGGCGGAATCGGCTGCGTGAACCACTTCGCGTACAGCTTCGCCATTTCGCCGGACGTCTGCATCCTCGCGATCGTGTCGTCCACCAGCGCCTTGAACTCGGGGTCCTCGCGGCGGAACATGCACGCGTAGTTCTCCGACACCGGCGGCGTGCCGGTCACCACGTAATCGGCCGCGTCCTTCGACTTCGCGCGCTCGCCGTACAGGAGCGGCTCGTCCATCACGAACGCGACCGCGCGGCCGGTCGTCACGTTCATGAACGACTCCGCGTGGTCCTTCGCGCTGATGATCGTCATGTTCATGTGCTTCTCCTCGTTCATCTTGCGCAGCAGGCGTTCGTCGGACGTGCCCGCCGTCGTCGCGACCGTCTTGCCCGCGAGGTCCGCGAAGTCCTTCACGCCCGAGTCCTTGCGCGTGATGAAGCGGATCCCGTACAGGAAGAAGCTATTTGAAAACGCCGCCTGGTTCTCGCGCTCGAACGTGTTCGTCGTCGAACCGCACTCGATGTCGATCGTGCCGTTCTGCACGAGCGGAATCCGGTTCTGCGACGTGATCGGAATCGTCTTCACACGCAACTCCGGCGCGCCGAGTTTCTGCTTCACCGCATCGACGATCTTCAGCGCGATCTCCTGCGAATAACCGACCACATTCTGGTTCGCGTCGTAGTACGAGAACGGAATCGACGACTCGCGCGTGCCGAGCACGATCACGCCGTTGTCGTGAATCTTCTTCAGCGTGCCGGTCAGTTCCTGCCCGTGGGCACCCGCGATCGACAGCCCGACCAGCGCCAACGCCCCGAACTTCCTGATGTTGCCCATCGTGCGTCCTCCCGACAGTACGAAGTTGAAAAGAAAGGCGGGCTGCGCTCAGCGGCCCGGCGCGAACGCGTCGGCGTCGAGCGGCGGCTCGCGGCCGGCGATCCGGTCCGCCAGCACGCGCGCGCTGCCGCACGCGAGCGTGAAGCCGAGCGCGCCGTGGCCGGTGTTCAGCCACAGGTTGCGGTAAGGCGTCGGGCCGATCACCGGCTTGCTGTCCGGCGTCGCCGGACGCATGCCGGTCCACGCGGACGCCGCGTCGTAGTCGCCCGCGTCCGGGAACGTGTCGCGCGCCTGACGCGCGAGCAACGCGATGCGCTCGTGGTCCGCGTCCGCGCGCGTGCCGGTCAGATCGACCATGCCGGCGATCCGCAGTTGCTCGCCGAGCGGCGCGTAGACGACCTTGTGATGCGCGTCCGTCACCGACACGCGCGGCGCGCCGCGTCCCGGCGCGGCCGGCACCGTGAGGCTGTAGCCCTTCAGCGGATAGACCGGCACGTGCACGTCGAGCGACGCGAGGAGCGGCTGGCTCCGGAAGCCGAGGCAGATGACGAACGCGTCCGCTTCGAGATCGCCGGCCGACGTCGCCGCAGCCGTCACGCGATGACCTTTCACGCGCAGGCCGGTCAGTTCGACGCCGAGCTTCAGTTCGACTCCGTCGCGCGCGGCCGCGCCTGCGAGGCCGCGCGTGAACCGGTCGCAGTCGCCCGCTTCCTCGCCGGGCGTATGGATGCCGCCGGCCAGCCGGTCGCCGACGTGCGCGAGCGCCGGTTCAAGCGCGACGCACGCGGGGCCGTCCAGGGCGTGCTGCACGCAGCCGAACTGCGCCTGATAGTCCGCCTGACGACGCGCGCCGTCGAACGCGGCGGCGTCGCGATAGACGACCAGCTTGCCGTTGCGCACGTAGTCGAACGCGAGGGGCTCGGCGGCGACCAGTTCGTGCATCAACTGCTGGCTCAGCATGCCGAGGCCGAGCAGTTCGGCGGTGGTGCGGCGGCTCTGCGCGGTCGTGCAGGCGCGCAGGAACGCGATGCACCAGCGCCACTGCTGGACGTCGAGACGCGGCACGAAGCGCAATGCGGAATCGCGCGCCAGCAGCCAGTGCGGGAGTTTCGGCAGCACCGACGGATCGGCTAGCGGCGCGACGTAGCGGTAGCTCAACTGGCCGCCGTTTGCGCGGCTGGTTTCCCGCGCCACCTCCGGATGACGTTCGACCAGCGTGACCCGATGGCCGTCGCGGGCGAGATACCAGGCGGTCGTCACGCCGATCACGCCGCCGCCCAGGATGCAGATTTGCATGGCCTTGTTTGCTCGCTTCGGTGGGCGGGTGGGGCCGGCCCGTTTGTCGAGAGTTTCGGTGGTCAAAAAGGGGAACTCAAGGGGGGCTCTGTGGGGCGCGGGGATGAGGCGTTGGAGTTGGATGGAGCTTGCGGCCGGCAGGATGAAAGTTTCAGGCTTTTAGGGGTACGCGCTTTCCGGCAGGCGGCTCCCGGCCAGCGACAGTCACTGGCGTTGCCATTTCCACGACCCAAGGTGCCATCGATCGCGGTCCTTCGCCGCGACGACGCACTTCAGGTCGTATCAGGTCTTCGCAGCTTGTCTCAAGGACTTGAAGATCCGACGCGCGGTATAAACACCTCACGCTCCAATGGAATGAGCCGCCAGCCACGCATCAGGTGCCGCGGACAGTTACGCGGCTGCATCCCATATCCGGCCGCAGGTCTGGATGATGAGCGAGCGCATCCATCGGTGCGCCGATTCGCGATCGTTTCGACTATGCCAGGCCATTTGACAGTCGAATCGAGGAATATCGAGGGGTACGTCGCAGGCGTAAATCTGTTCCCTGAGGGCGTGGGTACGCACAACGCCCGCAGGCAGCACGCTGATCAGGCTGGACGCAAGAAGCAGTGACGGCGCACCCGCAAAATTGTTCAACGTCATCGCCACCCGACGACGCTTGCCGATGCGTTCGAGCGCCGCGTCCGCGATACCAGCCGGATCTCCGGAAAGGGAGACGAGGAGATGATCCGCGCCGAGAAAATCCTCTTCGGAAAGCGGCATTTTCGCAAGGGGATGGTCGGCTCTCATCGCGCAGACCCAGCTTTCGCTGAAGAGCCGCTGCAGCCGGACATCGTCGCCCATATGCTGCAGCCCGCCGATGCAGATGTCGATGTCGTTGTCCCTGAGCTGCGAACCCGTTTCCTGGCTGGTGTAAGGCACGGCGAGGAGCCGAACCTGGGGAGCGTATGCCTCGATGTGCTGACGAAGGCGCGGCCACAGCGCGCCCGACATGTAATCGGTCACGGCGACCCGGAATGCGCGTGCCGACGTCGCCGCATCGAACGGCGCCGGCAACGCCGCCATGCGGATGGCAGCGAGCGGCTCCTGAATTTCACGCCAAAGCGCCTGCGCGCGGGCGGAGGCCTTGATGCCACGCCCGGACCTCACGAACAGCGGATCGCCCCAAACCACGCGCATCCGGGCGATCGCGTTGCTGACGGCGGACTGCGTCATCGCGAGGCGGTCAGCGGCTTTCGTGACGGACCCTTCGGTCATCACGGCATCGAAGATTGAAACCAGATGGAGGTCGATGTCTTTCATAGCCGGCTAACTCAAATTCATCATCCAGAGTGATGTTACACCCGCGAATCATTGATTAGACGCGTAGGTGGACGTGCCTGTACTGTGCGGCTATCGGTGGATCGCAGCAGGGAGATTTCCCGACCCGGCGATACGGGCAGCGCGCATCGAGGCAGCGAAGTCGGTCATTCGCGGCTCCATGGAAAGCGCCGGCTCCGCCACCCATCGTAACGGGGCGAACGACGGGCCTATGCAGGCACGACGCGCCCACAACCCGTATGGACATCAAAATGGCAAACACGCTCGAAGGAAAGATCGCTCTCGTTACCGGGGGTTCGCGCGGCATCGGCGCCGCAACGGCTATCCAGCTCGCGTCCGCAGGGGCGACCGTAGCGATCAGCTATTCCAGCAGCGAAGCACAGGCAAAGGAAGTCATCGCGAAGATCGAAGCATCCGGTGGCAAGGCTGTCGCGTTGAAGGCCGACCAGGCGCACGCCGCCGAGGTCAAGGGATTGATCGCGGAGGTCGTCAGGCGCTTCGGCAAGATCGATATCCTGGTCAACAACGCCGCCGTTTTCGAAACGGGTACCGTGGCCGAAACCACCGACACATCCGGGTTCGAGCGGCAACTGCGGATCAATTACGAGGCGGTGGTGACCGCCATTCGCGAAGCCTCGCGGGTGATGGGCGAAGGCGGCCGGATCATCTCGGTATCTTCTGCCCTCGCCCTGCGGTCCACCTGGCCGGGCCTTGCCGACTACAGCGCAACGAAGCGCGCGATCGAAGGCTACACGAAGGGCGCCGCCCGGGATCTGGGTCCGAAGGGCATTACGGTCAACGCCATCGGAACCGGCTCGACCAACACCGAGATGAACCCCGACAGCAGCGCCTTCGCCGAGGCACAGGCGGCCGCAACCGCGCTGGGCCGGTTCGGTCGCCCGGAGGAGATTGCGTCGGTGATCGCTTTCGTCGCAAGCCCGGCGGCGAGCTTCATTACCGGGGCGGTCATTCCCGTCGACGGCGGATATAGCGCCTGACGCGGTACGAACCGCCTCGTGCCTCGTCATGATGCGGCGACTCGAAGGCCTTCTTCGAGTCGCCGCGAAACACGAGTCACTAAAGGCGGTTCCGCACGCCATGTCGGGAAGGACCAGTCAACGCTCAAGCCGGATTGCGGCGACCGTCGCGCTGTAACGCGCCGGCGTCGGCCCGGATACGGCAAGACTCGAAACCTGTCACATCGAAAGGATCCGAAATGAATGATTCACCCGTGGTGCTCGTTACCGGGGCGCTTTCCGGCATCGGTCGCGCGACCGCCATCGCTTTCGCGAAGGAGAAAGCCCGGCTGGTCGTCTCCGGCCGTCGCGCGGAAGACGGCGAGAAGCTCGCCGCAGAACTGCGTTCGCTCGGCGCCGAAGCGGAGTTCGTACAGGCCGACGTCCGTTTTGAAGCGGAGGTGCAGGCCCTCGTCGAACGCACGACGGCTCGCTTCGGCCGTCTCGATATCGCGGTCAACAGCGCGGGCCATGAGGGTCAACCTACGCCGATCGTCGAACAGACCGTCGATGCCTACGCGTCCATTTTCGACGCCAACGTGCTAGGCACGCTGCTCGCCGTCAAGCACGAACTTCGGGCAATGTCGGCTCAAGGCAGCGGGAGCATCGTCAATGTGTCGTCGACGATGGGTATCCGGGGAGCGGCAAAGAATGCGCTCTACGTTGCCAGCAAGCACGCCGTCGAGGGTCTGACGAAGTCCGCCGCACTTGAGGCCGCCGCTTTCGGAGTGCGCGTGAACGCCGTGGCGCCCGGCCCCATACAAACGGAAATGCTCGACCGGATAACGGGCTCCGAAGAAAACAAGCTGGCCATGCTCGCCACCGTGCCGCTCAGGCGTGCGGGAACGCCGGAGGAGATCGCGGACGCGATCGTGTTCGTCGCGTCGCCGAAAGCGAGTTTCATGACCGGCGAAATCCTCAGGGTCAACGGCGGACGCACGGCCGCATAAAGCCGGTTGCGGTCTCCGAATGTCGCCGGTTGCTTGCGCCCGGCGACAGGGCCGCGGGTGTCGCCGCCGTCAGCGGCGCGACGCGGTCACAGGCAGCCGCGAGCGCCTTACCGACAACCAATAGCAGCATTTGCATCGGACTTCACAGAGGCAGGACGAAAATGAGCATTCTGTTTTCCCCTATCGAGCTTGGCGGCCTCAGGCTTCCGAACCGGGTCGTTGTCTCGCCGATGTGCCAGTACGTCGCGGACAACGGCAAAGCCACCTCGTGGCATCTGATTCACCTGGGCGGACTGGCCGTGTCGGGGGCGGGATTGCTTTGCATCGAAGCCACGGCAGTCGAGCCGGATGGCCGCATTACCCCTGGCGACCTGGGACTGTGGGACGACGAAACCGAGGCGGCGCTCAAGCACGTCGTCGACGAGGTGCGCCGGCATTCCGGCATTCGCCTCGCGATCCAGCTCGGCCATGCAGGGCGCAAGGCTTCGAGTGAAGTGCCGTGGAAAGGCGGCCAGCAGATTGCGCTGGCCGACGGCGGCTGGATCACCGACGCGCCGTCGGCGGTTGCGACGAAAGACGGCGAGGAATTGCCGCGCGAACTGGACCGCGAAGGGATGATCCGCATTCGCGACGCATTCGTAGCGGCCGCGCGGCGCGCGGAGCGGCTTGGCATCGACGCGATCGAACTGCATTGCGCGCACGGCTATCTGCTGCACGAATTCCTGTCGCCGGTCTCGAACAGGCGGACCGATGAATACGGCGGGACGCTCGCGAATCGCATGCGTTATCCGCTGGAGGTTTATGACGCGGTGCGCGCGGTGTGGCCGAAGCACAAGCCTCTCGGCGTCAAGGTTTCCGCAACCGACTGGATCGACGGCGGCTGGGACGTGGCGCAAACCATCGAGTTCGCGAAGGCGCTCAAGACGCGCGGCGTCGGCTGGATCGACGTTTCGTCGGGCGGCATCTCGCCCCGTCAGAAGATCACGCCAGGCCCGGGCTACCAGGTGCCGTTCGCCAGCCAGATCAAGGAGGCAAGCGGCGCGGCGGTTTTCTCCGTCGGTCTCATCACGGACGCGCAGCAAGCCGAGGCAATCGTCGCCAGCGGCCAGGCGGACGCCGTGGCGATCGCCCGGGCCATGCTCTACGACCCGCGCTGGGCATGGCACGCGGCGGCGACGCTCGGCGCCACCGTCGAAGCGCCCCCGCAATACTGGCGCGCGCCCCCGCAAAAGCACGCTGCGGTGTTCGGCGAAATCGCGCACGGCGCTCGATGAAGTCCCGCGGCACCTGCATTCAACGGGGAATAAACCGAGGCTCACTCGACGGCCGGTTCTGCGTCGGCGTGGAGGGACCCGCCGTCGTACTGCCAATCGCGCATAACAGCAGACGCAGCGGATCGTAGACCTCCTCGCGCGCCGCATCAGGGTGCACGTGCTGACGTCCGGCGCCACCCGAACGCCGCCGACCGCTGCGGCGACCGATGACCCGGCAGTGCGCGATTACATCGCGTCGATGCTGCCGATGGGCCGGTGGGGAGAGGCGCGCGAGATCGCGCAAACGGTGCGGTTGCTCGCGTCGGACGCATCGTCGTACATCACCGGCGAGAAGATCACCGTCGATGGCGGCCTGGCCCATGTCTGACGATCTCCCTTCTGCGATCGGGTCATCCGCTTCGCGGCAAGACGGTCGCGATCGCGTGCCTCCGACGCGCAACTCTTATATAAGACATAAGACATTTGACGCTACCCGGCACTGCGATTAAAATCGCGGTCGAAGCCGTGTCCGGAACAGCCTCGGAGCGCCTGAACAGCCTTCCCCTCAAACGCATATCAGCAGGTCCCCCCATGCTTGAAAACTTTCGTGCTCACGTGGCCGCCCGCGCCGCGCTCGGTATTCCCCCCCTGCCGCTGACAGCCCAGCAGACCGCCGAACTGGTGGAGCTGCTGACGAATCCGCCCGCCGGCGAAGAGCAGACCCTGCTCGACCTGATCACCCACCGCGTGCCGGCAGGCGTGGACGAAGCCGCCCGCGTGAAGGCCGGCTTCCTGGCGGCCGTGGCGAAAGGCCAGACCGCGTGCCCGCTGATCTCGCGCGAGCGCGCGACCGAACTGCTCGGCACGATGCTCGGCGGCTACAACATCCAGCCGCTGATCGAGCTGCTGTCCGACGACGCGGTCGCCGTCGTGGCCGCCGACGCGCTGAAGAAAACCCTGCTGATGTTCGACCAGTTCCACGACGTGAAGGAACTGGCCGACAAGGGCAACGCGCACGCCAAGGCCGTGCTGCAAAGCTGGGCCGACGCCGAATGGTTCACCAGCCGTCCGGAAGTGCCGCAAAGCCTGACCGTCACCGTGTTCAAGGTGACGGGCGAAACCAACACCGACGACCTGTCGCCGGCCCCGGACGCCACCACCCGTCCGGACATCCCGCTGCACGCGCTGGCGATGCTGAAGAACGCCCGTCCCGGCATCACGCCGGAAGAGGACGGCAAGCGCGGCCCGGTCAAGTTCATCGAATCGCTGAAGGAAAAGGGCCACCTGGTCGCGTACGTGGGCGACGTGGTCGGCACCGGCTCCTCGCGCAAGTCGGCCACCAACTCGGTGCTGTGGTTCACCGGCGAGGACATCCCGTTCGTCCCGAACAAGCGTTTCGGCGGCGTGTGCCTCGGCGGCAAGATCGCCCCGATCTTCTACAACACGATGGAAGACGCCGGCGCGCTGCCGATCGAACTCGACGTGTCGAAGATGGAAATGGGCGACGTGGTCGAACTGCGCCCGTACGAAGGCAAGGCCCTGAAGAACGGCGAAGTGATCGCCGAGTTCCAGGTCAAGTCCGACGTGCTGTTCGACGAAGTGCGCGCCGGCGGCCGCATTCCGCTCATCATCGGCCGCGGCCTGACCGCCAAGGCGCGCGAGGCGCTGGGTCTCGCTCCGTCGACGCTGTTCCGCCTGCCGCATCAGCCGGCCGACAGCGGCAAGGGCTTCTCGCTGGCGCAGAAGATGGTCGGCCGTGCGTGCGGCCTGCCGGAAGGCCAGGGCGTCCGTCCGGGCACGTACTGCGAACCGAAGATGACCTCGGTCGGCTCGCAGGACACCACCGGCCCGATGACCCGCGACGAACTGAAGGATCTGGCGTGCCTCGGCTTCTCGGCCGACCTCGTGATGCAGTCGTTCTGCCACACCGCCGCTTATCCGAAGCCGGTGGACGTGAAGACGCACCACACGCTGCCGAACTTCATCAGCACCCGCGGCGGCATCGCGCTGCGTCCGGGCGACGGCGTGATCCACTCGTGGCTGAACCGCATGCTGCTGCCCGACACCGTCGGCACCGGCGGCGACTCGCACACGCGCTTCCCGATCGGCATCAGCTTCCCGGCCGGTTCGGGTCTCGTCGCCTTCGCGGCCGCCACCGGCACGATGCCGCTCGACATGCCGGAATCGGTGCTGGTCCGCTTCAAGGGCAAGATGCAGCCGGGCGTGACGCTGCGCGACCTCGTCAACGCGATTCCGCTGTACGCGATCAAGCAAGGCATGCTGACGGTCGCCAAGCAGGGCAAGAAGAACATCTTCTCCGGCCGCATTCTCGAAATCGAAGGTCTGCCCGATCTGAAGGTCGAACAGGCGTTCGAACTGTCGGATGCGTCCGCCGAACGTTCGGCCGCCGGCTGCACGGTGCACCTGAACAAGGAACCGATCATCGAGTACCTGAACAGCAACGTCACGCTGCTGAAGTGGATGATCGCCGAAGGCTACCAGGACCCGCGCAGCCTGCAACGCCGCATCGCGGCGATGGAGCAGTGGCTGGCCGACCCGCAACTGCTGTCGCCGGATGCGGATGCTGAATACGCCGCCGTCATCGAGATCGACCTGGCCGACATCCACGAGCCGATCGTGGCCTGCCCGAACGATCCGGACGACGTGAAGACGCTGTCGGACGTGGCCGGCGCGAAGATCGACGAAGTGTTCATCGGCTCGTGCATGACCAACATCGGTCACTTCCGTGCCGCGTCGAAGCTGCTGGAAGGCAAGCGCGACATTCCGGTCAAGCTGTGGGTCGCCCCGCCGACCAAGATGGACCAGAAGCAGCTGACCGAGGAAGGCCATTACGGCGTGTTCGGCACGGCCGGCGCGCGTACCGAAATGCCGGGCTGCTCGCTGTGCATGGGCAACCAGGCGCAGGTGCGCGAAGGCGCGACGGTCATGTCGACGTCGACCCGCAACTTCCCGAACCGCCTGGGCAAGAACACGAACGTGTACCTCGGCTCGGCGGAACTGGCGGCGATCTGCTCGCGTCTGGGCAAGATCCCGACGAAGGACGAGTACATGGCCGACATCGGCGTGCTCAACGCCAACAGCGACAAGATCTACAAGTACATGAACTTCGACCAGATCGAAGACTTCAAGGAAGTGGCCGACACCGTGCAGATGTAAGCGTGGTGCCGGACTGCGGCGGGTTGTTTTCGCCGTAGCAGCACGGAATGGCGCTGCGGGCCGATGGCCTGCGGCGCCGTTTTTTTGTGTGGCGGTAAATGGGCCGCGTGGCAGCCTTTCGGCCGGCGTCGATGGAGCCGGCCCGTATCACGCAAGGGCGATCGGGTGTCGGCCGCGCAGCCTGTCGATTACTCGCCTTCGCTCATGCCCCCGTGGCCGGAAGCGCCGCTCCGGGAAACAACAATCGCCCGCACAACAAGCCCAATCCGTTCAACGCGCGCGCCGGGTCTGATGCGCCCCGAACGTTCGAGTTCGGCGAGCCCGTGAAGCACCGCCCAAAAAGTCTCGGTGACGGCATCGACATCGACGCAGAACGGTGTCACGACCGCCGCAAGCGCGTCGAAAGCGGCCCGTAGTTCCGGCCGGGCTTCGGCTTCAGCGAACCGCAGGTCGGTCGGAAGGACAAACATGGCCTCGTAGAGCGCCGGACGACGCGCGGCAAAGTCGAGATAGGCGACGGCGACGTTTTCGAGCGCGTTTTGTTGCCCGGCCGATCCGCGCGCCGCATCCCGAAGCGCAGCCGTGATCTCCTGAAAACCCTCGACTGCAACCGCCGTAACGATCGCGTCCCTGTTCTCGAAATGTGAATAGAGGACCGGCTGGCTGTATTCGATCTCGTCGGCCAGGCGGCGGATCGTCACCGCATCCCATCCTTCGCGCTCCGCGATCGCGCGCGCTGCCGCGACAATGCGGGACTCGCGTTCGGCCCGCTGCCGGCCTTTCCTCTCGACAATACTCAACCTTCGATCCCCCGGACCGGGACGGCCCTCTGCGTCGTGATGATACGGAAGCTTGATAAACTAGCAATGCTAGATTATATTCCACGGCTACAACGACCCTGGGACATTGCGATGCATTGGCTTGCTGTCGGACTGGCGCTGCTTCTGGCTCTCGCGATCATCGCGATCGGCGCCCAATATCTTGCGAACCCAATGGCCGCGACCCGCAGTTTCGGCCTGCCGCTTCCTGAAAACGGCGCCAACGTCGCGTGGTGGCTTCGCCTCAAGGGAGTGCGCGACATTGCATCGGGATTGACCGTCCTCGCGTTCATCGCGTGGGGCGCCCCGCGCGAAATCGGCCTCATCCTGCTCGTGGAAACCGTCATCCCGGTCGGCGACATGCTGGTCATACTTGCAGCGAAAGGCTCCGCTAAAAGCGCCTTCGGCATTCACGCCCCGACAGCCGTGCTGATGGTCCTCGCGGCCATTCCGATGATGATCGGCGCGCGCTGAAACGGTCCATGCCGGTTCGAGCCGTGAACGCAGCCGAACCCGAGTTCCGCGCTAATGGCGCTTGCGGGCGCGGACGTCGTGATGAGGCGTTCGCTGACCTGGTCCAGCTTGATCTTGCGCGCGTACTCGCCGGCTCCGCCGCCCGTGGGCGCCAGGACTTTCCGCGCAAGCGTCCGATCGGAATCGGACATGCGCAGTTCCGAAGCGATCCGTTTGCGGCACCGTTGGGCTGGCTGGACTCAACTGCTTGACAGCAACCATCTTGCATGGGACCAGAGTAAGCAGGCCAACGTTGAACGCTATCGCAGGCTCGCGGCATCATTCCCGAAAAAAACACCGTCACTCTGCGAGTGACGGTGTTTTCCTGATCGGCTCGACGGACGCCGGGAAAGTCCGGCGGGACCGGCGCGGCACATGCCCTGCCGCCGGCGACCGAAGCAGGCAGCGCGGCGCGCGAGATTCAGCGGTCGGTTTCCTTCAGGTACTGCGAGCGCGCGGCCACGGCCGTGTTCGCGAAGTCCGAGAACACGCCATCGATGCCGGCGCGGTATGCGTCGAGATATTCGCCGATCGGGTCGCCCTTGTACTTGCCGGGCAGGTAGCGCTCCTCATTGCGGAACGTGTACGAGTGCACGAACAGGCCAGCCTTGTGCGCGTCGGCGATCAGGCTCGTCGGTTCGACCGAATTCACGTCGGCGAGCGAGCCGGTGTAGGCCGAGCCGTCGGCGTTCTTGTCCTTCCACGGCGTCACCTTCCACGCGAACACCTGCGGCTTCCACGGGCCGACGCCATCGGCGTAGGTCTTGATTTCCGCCAGGCCGGCCGGCGTGAGCATGTCGCCGAACCAGCGCGGATCGCCGTCGACGGTCCAGCTATACGGACGGCCGTCGACAAACGCGTAGTCGTCGTTGGTCTGGTAGATCATCTCGCCCGTCTGGTAGTTGACGCCGTTGCCGTCGATCAATTGCACCATGCGCGTCTGCACGCCGCGCGAGCGCAGATACTTCAGGCTGGCCGGATCGAAGCTCTGCACGAGCACCGGCGCGGTATGGCTGTTCAGGTTGTTGTCGTTCAGGAATCGAATGATGGCTTCCTCGAACGGACGCGTGCCGGCCGCGCCGCAGCCGTTGGCGATCGCCTGCTCGTTGTTCCACACCGGATTCTTCGCTTCCGGATAGATCGTGAACGCCTTGCCCGTGACGGCCGACTTCGCGCGCGCGATGTCGTACACCTCCTGCATCGTCAGGACCGGGAACTGACCGTTCAGCTCCGTCGGGCGCACGTCCTTTGCATCGAACGTCGTGCCGCGAATCCACTGCTTCAGTTCGGCCACCGTGAAGTCGGTGATGGCCCAGTCGTTGGTGTGATCTTCGCCATCGACGATCAGCGACTTCAGCACCGACGTCGGATCGGCCGGATCGGTCAGGTCGCTCAGATAACTCGACGGGCCGGTGGTCGCCGTGGTGGCCCACTTGACCGGCACGCGCACGCCCGGCACCGTGCGCTTGCGCGCGGCCACGGCGGCGTTGGTTTTGGCCACGTCCGCCACGTTGGTGTTGTCACTGAGCCAGGGGTTGTGGCGGACCACGAGCACGCAGTCCTTCGACAGGTGCAGATCTTCCTCAAGCGAATCGGCGCCGGCATCGGCGGCCGCCTCGTACGACACCTGCGTCTCCTCGGGATAGAGGCCCGGCAGGCCGCGGTGGCCGATCACGAGCGGCGGGTTGCCGTCGAGCGTCTTCAGCGCCGTCGGCGCCGCCGGAGCGGAAGTGGAATCGTCGCCGCCGCCGCAGGCGGTCAGGGCCGCGCCGCCGACGAGCGCGAGCAACAGACAGGAAATACGGGTCCGCGAAAGAGTCATGGTGTGGTTCTTCTTCATTGGGTTTGGGGTGATCGAACGTCAACACGCGGCTTCCCGCCGGCGACGCACGCATGCTGTCCGCGCGGCATTCCGACCGCCCGCACGACACCCGGTGTCCCCGGCAAACGACGACTCCTACTCGTAAACATTGAAAGTCAGATGCGTCCGAAGACCGCTCATCCTGACATTTGCGTTTTTCGAGTATTGAAACTGTAATTTTTTGAAGTCTATTTTTGTAATGTGACAAAACATCGTGACTGGCTGCCGTAAGCAGAGCAATCGGAGTCTGTAAATTTAGTTTTCCGACACGAATGCGGGCGCGAAAAAACGCTTCACGGAAGCGTCATCGTCGGGTTGCGGAAGGAAGTTGGGGGCGAACACGCTCACCGAGGCAGCCTGCCCTCTGTCGATGCACGCCCGCAGTCTAAGGATGGATGTACCGCAGCACATCTAACTGCGTCATCGCGCCGTGCAGATAAAAACCCGCGGCACGGTAGTTGCGCCCATTCATGGTCAAGCAGGCGGCGACCGTCTGCGTTGATATTCGAGTCCCATCACGGAAGGAGTAACGGATCATGAACAAGGCAACCAGCAGACTGATCGCGGCCGCCGCGGCACTCGCGCTGTCGGGCGGCGTTTATGCACAGGCGGCCGGCGGCTCAAGCGGCGGGGGTTCGGCGGGCAGCACCGCCAGCCCGGCGAACCAGGTGAACGGCGCAACGGGCGGCTACGGCACACCGGGCGCCCCCAACTCGGACAGCGGCATGCCCGCTCGCGCGCCGAATTCGGGCCTGCCGAGCAGCACGAACAGCGACTCGACCTCCGGCACCAGCGCGCCGAAGAGCAACAACACGCTGGCGACGCCGAGCGTGGTGTCGCCGGCCGCGCACCAATAACAGTGGTTGAACGATGACGACGCGTCGCGAATAACGCGGGCGAGGCACCTCGATCGCATGGAGCGAAAGAGCAACGGCGGCCTCTACAGGCGTCTGCCATCCGTGCAACCATCGCGACGGTCATCAGCCACGCATCGAAGGGAGACCGGCGAATAACCGCCCTTTCTCCGCGACGACGCCAATGGCTGCATCCGCAAGCGAACAGGCATTGGCGTAACGCGCGGCCGCGAAACGGCAGAACTGCCCGTGTCCCCACGGGCAGTTCCACAGGCTCGACCTTAGATTTCCGCGTAGTCGATACCGGTCAACGGTCCCAGATGAGCAACCGTGGTGAAGTGCGACTCGTGCTTCGTATCGAGGTCCAGCTCCCGCACGTTGCCACCGAGATCGGTCACGAAGGCGCGACGCCCCGGCGCGTCGAGAGACACGCCGATGCCCTCCTTCAGTTCGCGGGCGAGCACCTCGCGATCGACCAGTCCAGCCGCCGTGATCCTCGCGCGATTGAGCGTGTTTCCGTCGTGCGTATCGTCGCCGCGATCCGTCCAGTAGAGCATGCCGTCGCGGTGGTCGATGTCGAGATCGATCGGCTCGGGCAGGTCCGCGAGCAGGCATTCGACGTCAGGACGCCCATCGGGCGCGGCACCCGACGGCAGTTCGATCGCCGCCCTGAAGATGCGGCCTTCGCCGGCGTCCGGCGGTCCCTTCTGCGTCCAGTAGAGATGCCCGTTTGCCTTGTCCAGCACGATGCCGACGCAATGGCGGGTTGCGTCGGCCGTATCCTGCGGGAAATTCCCGGTGCGCACGAGTTCGGTCACCTCCGTGCCGTCCAGCCGCGCGCGCATCACGCGCATGCCTTCGCGATCGCACCAGTACAGGTGGCCTTCGTCCATGTCGAGCACGAGTTCCTTCGGCGTTCCGGCCATGCCGGAAGGCACCAGCACGCGATGCCCGCTGCCGTCGAGCTTCGCGCTTTCGATCGTGCCGTCGTTCGGCGGAATCGCGCCGGAAGCCGGATCGCCGTCGATCAGGTGAATGCCGGTTCCCATGTTGGTCCAGTAGACCATCTGGGTTTCGGCATCGACCTTGATGCCGTCGGGCGTGCGTGTCAGGTTTGCGAGCACGACCTCGTGCGAACCGTCCGGCGACAATGCAATGATCGCCGGTGGACGTGCCTGCAAGACATACAGCGTACCGCCGTTCTTCGTAGCCACAGTCATACCCTCCGTCTGGCGCAATAACCGTCGTCGTACCGGCTGAGCCGATACGACGACCCGTCGCTGCTGAACCGCTGCCGACAGACTACCCCAGGTTGTGCGATACGCTCGTGAACGTGTGTTACTGCTGGCGGAGTGGATTAACGCATGGCTGACATTCTGATTTCAATACGTTGAACGTCCGCTGCGGTTCACGCAGGGGGAACGACGCGGCCCTCGACAGACTCGCTTCCCAAAGGGCCGCGCGCGTGATGTCAGCTACCGCCAAACAGGCCAAACAGCGCGCGCGTATCACGTAACCGGCGATACGCGGATTCTCCCTGATGCGCCGCGTGCTGTATCCATACCAGTCGCGACCGTATGGAACATAGACGCGCACGGGGAAACCCATCGAACGCAAACGCTCCCGCAACGGCTCGCATACGCCGGGAAGCATCTGAAACTCGAAACGGTTCGGCTCGATCTGCTCGCGCCGGATCAGCGTAATCAGCGAGTCGATCAATGCTTCATCGTGCGTGGCCATTCCGACGAACGATCCGGCTTGCAGCGCGCCCGACACATGCCGCACGAAGTGCCCGTTGATCGCACTGCGATCCGTGGATGCGCCGTCCACGAGATGGACGCTTTCCTCGGCATCAATGCCTTTGCAGATTCGCACCCGACTCCGCCGATGCCGAAGCGATGCGATGTCGCCGTAAGTGCGTGTCAGATACGCCTGCAACGCGACGCCGACGTCGGCCTTCGACGCTTCGGCTTCCGCGAACAGGTCGAGGGTTTTCAGCGCGATTTCGAAGGAGGCGAGGCGGCTGCGTACATGCAGATTGAGCGTAGCGATTGAAAGAGTAAAAGCCGCAAGACGGGGTGTCCGCTCGTCGGCGTGTTTTATGTGTCGGGTGATCCTGGCATGGAGCGGCTGCCCCCAAAAAAACGACCGCAACGGCCATCGTCCGGCTGCCTACGCCATCACCGCCCGCACATTCCCGGCCCCACCATCCGCCGCAACCACATCCCCGACCCGCCGCCCGTCATCCGCCTCGCCGTAATACCCGTCGGCACCCGCTTCCGTCCTGAACGCCGACACCGCCTCCCGCAGTCCATCCGCCTGCATCTGCAACGCCTGCGCCGCGGACGCCGACTCCTCGACCAGCGCCGCATTCCGCTGCGTCACCTCGTCGATCTGCGCCACCGCGCGATTCAGCTGCTCGATTCCGTCGCTCTGCTCGTGCGTCGCCGCCTCGATCTCGCGCATGATCCCGCTCACGCGATCCACCGCGCCGCGCGCCTGTTCCATCGTGTGGCGCGCGTCGTCGACGAGCTTCGTGCCCTGCTCGACCGACGCGCCCGACTCCTCGATCAGCGCCTTGATCTCCTTCGCCGCCGTGCCCGAACGCTGCGCGAGGCTGCGCACCTCGGACGCGACCACCGCGAAGCCGCGTCCCTCCTCGCCCGCGCGCGCGGCTTCGACCGCCGCGTTCAACGCGAGGATGTTGGTCTGGAACGCGATCCCCTCGATGATCCCGGTGATGTCCGCCACCTTGCGCGACGACGTCGAGATGTCGCTCATCGTCTCCGCGACGCGGACCACCGACTCGGTGCCGCGCGACACGGTGTCGAGCGCGCCCTGCGCGAGCCCGTTCGCCTCCTTCGCGCTCGCCGCGTTGTTGCGCACCGCCGCCGACAACTGTTCGAGGCTCGCGGCCGTCTGCTGCAACGCGGCCGCCTGCTGCGACGTGCGGCCCGACAGGTCCGCGTTGCCGGCGGCGATCTCGTTCGCGCCGCGCGCGATCTGTTCGGTGCCGCCGCGCACGCGCGACACGGTCTGCACGAGGCCGTCGCGCATCCGCACCAGCGCGCCGAGCAGCCGGCCCATTTCGTTGCGCGAGTGCACTTCCACGCCGACGGTCAGGTCGCCGGCCGCGATCCGCTCGAAATGGCGGATCGCCTGATCGACCGGCTTCACGACCGACGCGGCGAGCCCTGCGCGCGCGATGAGCCCGATCGCGATGCCGATCACGCCGATCGCGCCGAACACGGCCAGCGACACGCGAAAACGCTGCACCGCCTCGTCCGCCTCGCGCTTCTGCCGCGCGGCGTGCCACTGTTCGAGCGCGTCGATTGCGGTCGCGTACACGCCGTAATACTGGTCCGCGGTCTCGCCCTGGATCGTGCGGAACGTGTTGAAGTCGTAGTCCTGCATCGCCTTGTACTCGGGCTCCAGCGCCTTCTCGACCAGCGCCGCGCGCGCCTGCGCGACGGTCCCCGCAAGCCGCGCCTCGTCCGCATCCGCGAACGGGCCGCCGGCGTAGCGGCGGAATTCGTCGGTGGACGTCGTCAGCGTGCGGTGCGCGTGTTCGAGCATCGCATCCGTCGCCTTGCCGGCGCTGAAGCGCGTCTCATAACTCGCGAGTTCGAGACGCACCTGCAACAGCTTCTCCGAACTCGTCTTCAGCGACGCCAGCGACGCCGCGCCGTGCTGCGCTTCGCGCAAGCTATCGTTGGTCAGCTTCAGCGCGCCATAGGCCACGCCGATCACGGCCAGCAGGAACGCAATGAAAAGACCGATGACGAGCGTGAGACCACCGCGAATGGTGAGGTTCTTGATCATGAATTGTCCGTAGCGTGAGTCTGCGCGTGGCAGTGGAAGCGTTGCCACTCTGCGAGACATCGGCCGCCCGGCGACAACCCCGAATAGGGGATATCCATGACCCGCGCGTGAAAAAAGGGACAACGTCCCGGTAAATGGGAAAGCCGGTGCCGCGTCTTTCAGACGGCTTTCCTCAAGCGGCTGCGGGATGGCCCCAAGGCTCGCGCCGCCCTTTCCCGTTCCGCCGAAAGGGGCGTCCGGGGCGGCTTCGTATTTACCGGTATACTTTGCGGTTTCCTCGCTATTTCGCGGCACCTCACGCCCGCGCCGCGACGGCTCCGTTTCGCCGGTCCGCCGCATTCGCGCCGCCGGGCGTCCGCCCCGCTCTCATCATGTCCGATCTGTCCACGCCGCTCGGCCGCGCGCCGCGCCGCCTCGTCAACCTCAATCCGAAACCGCTCGGCATCGCGCTGCTGCTCGTCGTGCTCGGCACGGTCTGGCTCGCGCAGACGGTCAGCGCGACGCAGGCCGCGCTGTACGTCGTCGGCGTGCTGCTCGGGCTCATGCTGTATCACGCGGCGTTCGGCTTCACGTCCGCGTGGCGCGTGTTCATCGCGGACGGCCGCGGCGCCGGCCTGCGCGCGCAGATGGTGATGCTCGCGATCGGCGTGCTGCTGTTCTTCCCGGCGCTCTCGGCCGGTTCGTTGTTCGGGCATCCGGTGACGGGCCTCGTGTCGCCGGCCGGCACGTCGGTGATCGTCGGCGCGTTCCTGTTCGGGATCGGCATGCAACTGGGCGGCGGCTGCGCGTCCGGCACGCTGTACACGGTCGGCGGCGGCAGCACGCGGATGATCGTCACGCTCGCCGCGTTCATCGTCGGCTCGGTGATCGCGACCGCGCACATGCCGTTCTGGACCGCGCTGCCGTCGCTGAAGCCGCTGTCGCTCGTGACGGCGCTCGGCGTCGGCCCGGCAATCGCGCTGAACCTCGCCGTGTTCGCGGCGATCGCCGCGCTGACCGTGCTGATCGAGAAGCGCCGTCACGGCCGCCTCGTGAACGAGACGGAGCGTGCGCCGCACGCGTCGCCGTGGCTGCACGGGCCGTGGCCGCTCGTCGCCGGCGCGGTCGCGCTCGCGATCCTCAACTTCGCGACGCTCGCGCTGTCCGGCCGTCCGTGGGGCGTGACGTCCGCGTTCGCGCTGTGGGGCGCGAAGGCGTTCGCCGCGTTCGGCGTCGACGTCGCGAACTGGAAATACTGGACGGCCGGCCCCAACGCGGCCGCACTCGCCGCGCCGGTCAGCCACGACGTGACGACGGTGATGGACATCGGCATCGTGCTCGGCGCGATGGCCGCCGCGTCGCTCGCGGGCCGCTACGCGCCGGTGTGGCGCGTGCCGCTGCGCTCGCTGATCGCGGCGATCGTCGGCGGGCTGCTGCTCGGCTACGGCGCGCGCCTCGCTTACGGCTGCAACATCGGCGCGTACTTCAGCGGGATCGTGTCGGGCAGCCTGCACGGCTGGCTGTGGGTCGTCGCCGCGTTCTTCGGCAACGTGATCGGCACGAAGCTGCGGCCCGCGTTCGGCCTCGCGGTGGAACGCGTGAAGCAGACGGGCTGCTGATTCTTCGCGCAGAGCGGCCGGTACCGAACGAGGGCGACGCAACACGCGTCGCCCTTTTTACATGCGCGGCTCGCGCGCTCGATCCGCCGCGCGCAGCCCGCTTCTCTCCTCGATCGCATCGGCAAGCGCGCCGAGCATCGCCGCGTCGCCATGCGCGGACACGAACAGCCTGAACTCCGCATCCGGCAGCGGCGGCAGCCCGCTGTCGCCGCGCAGCGCGACCATCCCGCCGCGCAACTGGCTCGCGGGCAGCGGCGCGATCGCGAAACCGGACAGCACCGCCGCCGCGAGGCTCGCATTGCTCGTGCAGACCATCGCGATGCGCTGCGCGCGGCCGGCCTGCGCGAGCCGGGCGAGCGCCGCCTCGCGATACGGACACGGCTCCGGAAACAGCGCGAGCGGCAGCGGCGCGGGCAGCACCGCGCTCGCGTGCGCGGCGGCGGCCCATACCAGCGGCTCGCGCCATAACAGCCGCCCCGGCTCGTTCGCCTCGCAATGCGAGCCGATCACCATGTCGAGGCTGCCCGCGCGCAACAGCGGCAGCAGCGCGCCCGGAATGCCCATCTGCACGTCGATCCCGACGTCCGGGTGGCGCGACGCGAACGCATGCAGCACGCCCATCGTCCGCAGGTCCGCGAAGTCCTCGGACACGCCGATCCGCAGCCGGCCGCGAAACGGCGTGCGCGTCAGGTCCGCGAGCGCGTCGCGGCTCAGCGCGAGGATCGCGCGCGCATACGCGATCAGCCGCTCGCCGTCGGGCGTCAGTTCGAGCGAGCGCGTGGTGCGGCGGATCAGCGGCTTGCCGAGCTGGTCTTCGAGCCGCCGCAGATGGCCGCTGACCGCCGACTGCGTCAGATGCAGCCGGGCGGCCGCGCGGCCGAAACCGTCCTCGTCGACGACCGCGACGAACGTGCGCAACAGCAGCGGATCGAGCATATATCGTGGCTCGCAATGAATGATGTCGGAATAATCGATTTATATTCCGCGCGCGGATATGTTGCAATCGGCGCACCGTTGTCACCCGGAGCCGACCATGACCACTCTCCTGCATATCGAGGCGTCGCCGCGCAAGACGCGCTCGGCGTCGATCGAAGTCGCGCGCGGTTTCATCGAGCGTTTTCGCGCCGCGCGGCCGGACACCGAAGTGACGACGCTCGACCTGTGGAGCGGCGCGCTGCCCGAGTTCGGCGCGGAGGCGCTCGACGCGAAATACGCAGGGCTCGCCGGCGCGCCGCTGACGCCGGCCCAGGAAAACGCGTGGCGCACGCTGCGCGAACTGGCCGCGCATCTGCATCGCGCGGACGTGATCGTGCTGTCAGTGCCGCTGTGGAACTTCGGGATTCCGTACAAGCTGAAGCAGTTCATCGACCTCGTGTCGCAGAAGGACATCCTGTTCACGTTCGATCCGGCGCGCGGACTCGCAGGGATGCTGAACGGCAAGACGGCGGTGGCCGTTTATGCGCGCGGGCTCGATTACGACGCGCAGTCGGCGTCCGGCACGCCGGCCGCGGAATTCGACTTGCAGCGGCCGTATGTGGAGAAGTGGCTGAAGTTCATCGGCGTGGCCGACGTGCACGCGATCGTCGTGCAGAAAACGCTGTTCGGGCCGGACGTCGATCACGGCGCGAGGGAGGCGGCGGCGGACGAGGCGCGGGAGTTGGCGGGGCGGATTGCGCAGCGGCGTGGAGGGTGACGGGGCTGCGCCGGTTCGTTCGATTCAACAGTACGTGCCTGCAAGCGACAACGCCGACAAACAGGGGTCCGCTGAATCTGGCAAAAGCGGCCGCTCGCATGAGCGAAGTAATGCTCGCGACATAAAACAGCGCCGTTCGGTCGATCCATGTCAGCAACTCGCGCGCGCCCGTCCGCGGCGCGACCCACGATCCGTGTTCGTATACGCGCCGGACTTGCGACATCAGTCGCGAAACGCTCACTCAAAACACAGTGTGGGAGCCTGCGTTGAATCACGTCGGACTTCGTCCCGGCCCGCCGACCGCGTTTGACGACTCGCGGTAGAGGCATCATTTCTGGCGGAGCGTCCGCGAATCGATCTATCTGCGCCTGCATGACCCGCTGACGTTCGATCTCGTCGGCCACTACCGGTTTCCCGCCAGTGCGCACAATCCCGCCCTGTCCCGCGACGAATACGACGCCCTTCTGACGGCGATGCGCGCCGCCCACGCGTCGTTCCTGGAGAACCGCAAGCCCGAGTCGTTGTTGTCGGCGGCCGATCATGATCTGCGGGCCGTGCTTGGGCGCAGCCGCACCCGTTACGACAGGATGTACACGATGAACACCCGTCAGGTCGCCCGCGCGCTGTACGAGGCAGTGCGAGACGGCGGCGTGATATTCGCCCCGGACCGTAACGAGTTGCGCGCGTGTGTCGACGCGATACGGGAGGGCAGCAGGAAACGGCCTCGCGATGCGGCCCGTCCTCCTGCTTCGGCGCGGGCTCCGTACGATCCTGTCCGACGGATGGCGCAGAACGTTGCTGCCATTCCTGTCACAACATCCGGTTCAACGCCTCCTGGCAATGTGAGGCCGTTCAGCTACCCGCCGGAGGCATCGAACGATCGCATCCGGAATCTCGCCGCTTTAACCCCGACGCAAAAAGAAGCATGCTTTGCGCAGTGGGAGCGGGACGAAGCCGACTGCCGTCTGTTCGCGCGCATGATGGGCGGCGTTCGCGGCGTCGATATGTGCATCGTCCAGGCCCGACTCAACTACAACCTCTGCATGGGATACACCCGACCGATATGACTACACGTCCCCCCAGCACCATCGTGGTCAGGTACGACGCCGAGCGGAAAATGGTGATCTGCAACGTCGTCGATGAAACGAAGATCGAACCGCTCATTCAGGGCAAGCTCGATATTCCCGTCGTACTCGAAGACTTCGACGATCGCGTAGACGACGAATTCGCACGACGCTTCGGCGCTGCCGTGTTGAGCGTGCTCGCCGAGTACAAGCCCGACCTTAAGCCGTACCTCGATCTGACGCCTGCGCCCAAAGACGATTGACGCCATCGCACACCAGGCGAAGCACGTCCAACCGCCGCCGCTCACACCGCCCCCATCGTCCCGCGCAAGGCCTGCAGAAACAGCAGATAAGCCGTCGCCCCCGGGTCCGCGTGGCCGATGCTGCGCTCCTGCACCCACGCCGCGCGCCCGCGCCGCGATTGCAGCGCGGCCGTCTCGCTGACCTGCCGCGACGCGGTCTCGATCATCGCCGCGAGCAGCGTCGCGGTATCGCCATCCGACGCCTCCAGCGCATCGAGGCTAGGCCCCAGCGCATCGAGCACCGTCTTGTCGCCCGGCACCGCCTTGCCGCGATCCGCGATCCGCGCGGCGATCGCGCGGCCGATCGCGAGCGCATCCGCCTTGCCGAGCGCGTCCTTGCCCGCCGCCGCCTTCGCGCCGGCGATCAGCCCGCCGCCGACGAGCGCCGCGAACGTCGACGGATTCGCGGTCGAGAACGCCTTGCCCGCCGCGAGCAGCATCTCGGTGATCGTCGCGCCGGGCGGCAGCGCCGCGAACGCATCGACGACCGCCGCCGAGCCCTTGCGCACGGTGATCCCGAGGTCGCCGTCGCCGAGCGCGGCGTCGAGGTCGCGCAGCGCATCCTCGTGCGCGGGCATCGCTTCGAGCGCGTGGATCAGCCACGCGCGCAGTTGATCGGCCGATACGCTCATTGCACGCCTCCAGCGGTCGGCCATCCTTCGCGCCAGAACGGCGAGCGGGCCGGCGCTTCGAGCAGCGTTTCGAGTTCGTCGTCGAGCAGCATCGCGGTGATCGACGCACCCGCCATTTCGAGGCTCGTCACGTATTCGCCGACGTACGACCGCGCGACCGTCAGGCCCGCCGCCGCGATCGCGCCCGCCGCGCGCCGGTACAGCAGATACAGTTCTTCGAGCGGCGTCGCGCCGAGCCCGTTGACGAGCAGCGCGACGCGCGAGCGCGCGGGCGCGCCGAGGTCGCGCAGCACTTCGCCCGCGAGCCGGTCCGCGATCGCGTCCGCGCTTTCGAGCTTGCCGCGATGCGTGCCGGGCTCGCCGTGAATGCCGATGCCGATCTCCATCTCGCCGTCCGGCAGCGTGAAGGTCGGCTTGCCGGCGGCCGGCAGGATCGTCGGCGACAGGCCGACGCCCATCGTGCGCGTCGCGCCGTTCGCCTTCGCGGCGATCCGCGCGACGTCGTCGAGCGAATCGCCGCGTTCGGCCGCCGCGCCCGCGCACTTGAAGCCGAACACCATGCCAGCCACGCCGCGCCGCTCCTGCCGGCGCTCGGCCGGCGCGGACGCGACGTCGTCGCTGACGAGCACGGTGCGCGTGTCGATGCCGTCCGCTTCCGCGAGGTCCGCCGCCAGGTCGAAGTTGAACACGTCGCCGCCGTAGTTGCCGTACAGGTACAGCACGCCCGCGCCGCCGTTCACGGCCTTCGTCGCTTCGTAGATCTGCTCGGACGACGGCGACGAGAACACGTTGCCGACCGCGACGCCGCTCGCGAGTCCGCGCCCGACGTAGCCGAGAAAACCCGGCAGATGACCCGAGCCGCCGCCCGTCACGATGCCGACCTTGCCGTCGCGCGAACCGTCCGCGCGCACCAGCGCGCGGCGGTCGGCCGTCACCGCCTTCACCCAGCCCGGATGGGCGAGCAGCAGCGCGTCGATCATTTCATCGACGAAATGATCGGGATGGTTGATGATCTTCTTCACGTCGGTGCCTCCTGTACCCGGCGCAAGACCCGCGCGCCGACGGTTGAACATGCGCGGCGCACGCGCCGCGCGCTGCGATCAATGCTTGCGCCGCTGGCTCAGCGCGTCGAGCAGCACGGCCGCGAAAATCACGCCGCCCTGGATGAACTGCGTCCAGAACGGGTTCACGCCGAGCAGCGACAACCCGACGTTGATGACGCCGATCAGCACGACGCCGATGAACGTGCCGACGATCGAGCCGCGCCCGCCCGCGAGCGACGTGCCGCCGATCACGATCCCCGCGATCACCTGCAATTCCAGCCCGTTCGCGGCCGACGGCAGCGCGGAATTGAGCCGCCCGGCGAGCACGATGCCCGCGATCGCGGCGGTGATTCCAGCGAGCGTGTACGTGAGGAAGATCACGCGGTTCACCGGAATGCCCGCGAGCCGCGCGGCCTCCTTGTTGCCGCCGACCGCGTAGACCTGATGCCCGAACGGCGTCTTGCGCAGCAGCACGTGGCCCGCGATGAACACCGCGAGCATCACGAGCATCGGCGCGGGCAACCCGGCGAGCGTCTTCGCGCCGAACGCGGTGAACACGTTCGGGAAGTCGAACTTCGTGCGGCCGTCCGAGATCGCGAGCGTGAGGCCGCGCGCCATCGCCATCATCGCGAGCGTGACGATGAACGGCACGAGCCGCAGCCACGCGACCGCGAGCCCGTTCAACGCGCCGACGAACGCGCCGACCGCGAGCGCGATCGCGAGGCCCGCGACGCCCAAGCCGATCGCGCCAGCGGGCGAACCGGCCATCGCGGCGGCGGCGACCATGCCGGTCAGCGCGACGAGCGAGCCGACCGACAGGTCGATGCCCGACGTGATGATGACGAACGTGCCGCCGACCGCCGCGATGCCGACGACGGACACCTGCACCATGATGTTGGTGAGCGTGCTGGTCGTCAGGAACTCCGGCGACGCGACCGACAGCGCGATGCAGATCAGCACCAGCGCGGCGATCAGCGGCCCGAGCCCGCTGCGCAACTGGCGCACGAAGCGCCGTTGCAGCGATTCGGTTTCCTGGCGGCGGTTCGCAGTGGTCGACGTCATGCTCCGACTCCGGTAGTGGCCCATTGAACGATCGTCTCCGAGTCGGCGCGTTCGCGCGGCACCTCGGCCACGATGCTGCCGCGATACATCACGAGCACGCGGTCCGACATGCCGAGCAGCTCCGGCAGCTCCGAGCTGACCATCAGCACCGCCGCGCCCGCGCGCGCCATCGCGACGACGTGCGCGTAGATCTCGGTTTTCGCGCCGACGTCGATGCCGCGCGTCGGCTCGTCGAGCAGGATCACCGACGGCTGCGTCGCGGTCGCGCGGCCGAGGATCACCTTCTGCTGGTTGCCGCCGGACAGGCTGCCGGTCGTCTGCGTGACCGACGCCGCGCGCACCGAGAACCGTTCGCTCGCGTCGTGCGCGAGCCGGCGCTTTCGCGCGGCGCGCACGAAACCGGCCTTCGACAGCGCGCGCAGGCTCGACAGCGCGACGTTCTCCTCGATGCTCGCATCGAGCACCAGCCCTTCGAGCTTGCGATCCTCGGCGGTGTACACGATGCCGTGCCGCACGCCGTGCGCGGGCGAGCGGATCGCGGTCCGGCGGCCGCGCACGAACAGTTCGCCGCCGGTCGCCGGCAGCGCGCCGCAGATCGTCTTCAGCAGTTCGGTGCGGCCCGCGCCCGCGATGCCGCCGATCCCGACGATCTCGCCCGCGCGCACCGCGAAACTCGCGTCGCGCAACACCGGCGCGCTCGCGAGGTGCTTCGCTTCGAGCACCACGTCGCCATACGGACGCGGCTCCCACGGATAAAACGAATCGAGGTTGCGCGCGACCATCGCCTGCACCAGATCGGCCTCGGTCCAGTCGGCCATCGGCCGCGCGCCGACCGTCGCGCCGTCGCGCATCACGACCGCCGAGTCCGCGAGTTCGAACACCTCATCGAGATGGTGCGAGATGAAGATGATCCCCATCCCCGCCGCGCGCAGCCTTCGCACGACCGCGTACAGGTTCGCGATGTCGTCGTGCTGGAGCGCGGCGGTCGGCTCGTCCATCACGAGGATGCGCGCGTCGCGCGCGAGCGCCTTCGCGACCTCGACCAGTTGCCGCACGTTCAGCGGCAGGTCGCCCAACCGGGTCCACGGCGCGACGTGGTCGAGGCCGACCTGCGCGAGCGCGTCGCGCGCCATCGCGTTCGCGTCGCGCTGCCGCACGAGGCCATGGCGCGCGGGCATGCGGCCAAGGAACAGGTTCTCCGCGACCGTCATGTCGTTGACGAGCGAAAGCTCCTGGTAGATCACCGCGACGCCGGCGTCGATCGCCGCCTGGGTGCCGCGCGCGAGCGGCCGGCCGTCGATCTCGATCGTCCCTTCGTCCGGCTCGTATGCGCCGGACAGCGTCTTGATCAGCGACGACTTGCCCGCGCCGTTCTCGCCGACGATCGCCATCACGTGGCCGGCGTGCAGTTCGAGGCTCACGCCGCGCAATGCCTTCACGCCGGGAAAACTCTTCACGATGCCGCTCATCCGCAGCAGCGGCGGCGGCTTGAGCGCCCCGCTGCCCGGATGCAGCACTGAACCTGGTTCGCGTTTCATGCGTGCGTCCTGCCGGCCGGCCCCGCCTCGCGGCAAGCCCGGCCGGCGCGTTGAACGACCGGACCTACTGGCTCACTTCGAGCGACCAGAGACCGTACTGCTTCGTCTCGTCCGAATCGATGTTCGACTTGTCGATCAGGTGCGTCGGCCACGCGTAGTTCGCGGGGACGTCCTTGTTCGCCGCGTGGTCGGTGATGAAGCTCATCGCCTTCGCGGCCATCCCGATCGGGTTCTGCGAGATCGTCGCGTCCTGCTTGCCTGCGCGGATCGCGGACAGCGCCTGCGCCGTGCCGTCCGCGCCGATCACGAGGATGTGCGCGTTGTCGCCGGGCGGGTGGTAGCGGCCCGCGTTGTCGATCGCCTTCTCCGCGCCGACCGTGTTGTCGTCGTTCGCGCCGAATACCGCGTCGATCTGCGGATATTTCTGCAGGATGTTCGTCATCGCGTTCAGCGACTTCTCCTGATCGAAGCCGCCTTCCTGCCGCGCCACCACCTTGATGTCCGGATACTTCGCGATCTCCTCGCTGAAGCCCTTTTCGCGGTCGGTCGCGGCGGTCGTGCCGACGAGGCCGATCAGGTCCACCACGTTGCCCTTCTCGCTGCCGTAACGCTGCTTGAGCTGCACCGCGATCCACTGCGCGCCGGCGCGGCCGAGCGCGACGTTGTCCGACGCGACGAACGACGTGACCGTGCCGCCGTCCGAGCCGCGATCGAGCATGAACACCGCCACGTTCATCTGGTTCGCCTTCTGCACGGCCGGGATGATCGCCTTCGAGTCGATCGGATTCAGCACCAGCGCGTTCACCCCCTGGCTCAACAGGTTCATCGCGTCGTTCACCTGCTGCTGCGCGTCGCCGTTTGCGTTCGTCTGCACGAGGTCGAAACCCTGCTCCTTCGCGCCGCGCTCGACGCCGGACTTCAGCCCGACGAAAAACGCGTTGTTCAGTGTCGCGATCGAGAAGCCGACCTTCAGCTTGCCGCCCGCCGGCGCGGCCGGCGACGCGGGCGCGGCGGCGGCCGTCGCTGCCGGCGCGCTCGCTGCGGCTTCGGGCGCGCTCGCCGCGGATGCCCCCGACGCGCTCGCGCCCGACGACGGCGATTCGCTCTTCGAGCAGCCGCTGAGCACCGCGGCGGCGCACAGCACCAGGGTGGCGGCCGACGCACCGACTCTCGACCATCCGTCGAATCCTGCTGAACTCAACGCCATGACTGTCTCCGTTCTTGAAGTTGTGATCCGCCGGCGACGCAGCGCCGCCGAGCCTCTACCGCATGGACTGCCTCCTGTGCCGCTCCTGACGCCGGCCCGCGCCTACCTGTGCAGGCCGTATCCTTTGAACCGTTCGATCACTTCGTCCATCTGCGCGTCGCTCAATAACGGCGGCTCGCCCAGTTGCGCCGCGAGCAGATACTGCCGCGCGAGCACCTCGACCTCGTTCGCGAGCCACAGCGCACGATCGAGGTTCGCGCCGAGCGCGAGCACGCCGTGATGCGCGAGCAGGCACGCGCTGCGCCCGCGCAGCGCGTCGATGGCATGGTCGGACAGCGCCTGGCTGCCGAACGTCGCATACGGCGCGCAGCGAATCGAGTTGCCGCCCGCCGCCGCGACCATGTAGTGATGCGCGGGAATCCCTCGTCCGTGAATCGACAGCGCGGTCGCCGCATTCGAGTGCGTATGCACGACCGCGCCGATCTCCGGCCGCGAGCGCAGCACGTCGCGGTGAATGCGCCACTCGGACGACGGCCGCCGCGCCGCGAACAACGGATCGTCGTCGCGCACGTCAAGCGGCAGCCAGACGATGCGCTCCGGCGTCAACGCGTCGTACGGCACGCCGCTCGGCGTAATCAGCAGGCCGTCTGACCAGCGCGCGCTGACGTTGCCGGACGTCCCCTGGTTGATGCCGAGGCGGCCCATCGCGAGCGCGGTGTCGATCACCTGCCGCCGCAGCGCGGTTTCGTCCGGCGGGTTCATGCGGACGCTCCCGGCGACGCGGCGGGTGTCGCAACGCCAGTCGCGAAGCGTTCTTTGAAACTCGCTTCGAACGGCGCATGCACGATGCCGAGTTCGGTGATGAAGCCGGTCACGAGTTCATGCGGCGTCACGTCGAACGCGGGGTTGCGCACGCGCACGCCGTCCGGCGCCATCGCGCGGCCGCCGTGATGCGTGACCTCGTCGCCGCGCCGCTCCTCGATCACGATGTCCGCGCCGCGCGCGGTCGCGAGATCGAGCGTCGACGACGGACACGCGACGTAGAACGGAATGCCGAAGTGGCGCGCGGCGATCGCGACGCCGAGCGTGCCGATCTTGTTCGCGAAGTCGCCGTTCGCCGCGACGCGGTCGGTGCCGACGATCACCAGATCGACGAGCCCCTGCGCCATCATCGACGCGGCCATGCCGTCAGCGATCAGCGTCACGTCGAGGCCCCCGCGATGCAGTTCGTATGCGGTGAGGCGCGCGCCCTGCAACAGCGGGCGGGTCTCGTCCGCATAGACGCGGAACGCGACGCCGTCGCGATGCGCGCGATAGAGCGGCGCGGTCGCGGTGCCGATGCCGGTCGTCGCGAGCGCGCCCGCGTTGCAGTGCGTGAGCACGCCCGCGCCCGCGCGGATCAGCGGCAGGCCGTATTCGCCGATCCCTTCGCACAGCGCCTGGTCCTCGCGATGGATGCGCGTCGCTTCGTCCACGAGTTGCGCGTAGAGCCCAGCCGCATCGCTCGCGGCCGAACGCCTCGCGACGTCGAGCATCCGGTTCAGCGCCCAGCGCAGGTTCACCGCGGTCGGCCGCGCGGAGTCCAGATACGCGGCCTGCTGTTCGAGCCGCGCGACGAACGCGTCGCGCGCCAGCCCGCGCTCTGGCTGCATCGCGACGCACAGCCCGTACGCGGCCGCGACGCCGATCGCCGGCGCGCCGCGCACGCGCAGTTCGCGAATCGCGCGCCATACCGCTTCGACCGTCGTCGCCGCCTCGACCGCGCAGGTCTGGGGCAGACGCGTCTGGTCGAGCAGGTACAGCGTGTCGTCGCGCCATTCGATCGTCGGCGGCAGCGCCGACGGCGATACGTGCGGTGCGTGCGGTACGTGCGGCGCGTGCGGTACGTGAGCGGTCATGCGTTGTCCCCCGATGACAGTCGTTTCGGCCGTGTCGCTCATGCGTCGAACCCCGGTTGTGCGCGCAGCCGCGCCGTGAGTTCGACCACCTCGCCGATCGACGCGAACGCGTCGCGCTGCACCAGCAGCGCCTCCGCGAGCCGCAGGCAGCGCACCTCGATCTGCGCGCGCACCGCGTCGTCCGCGATGCGCGTGATGTCCGCGACCTTCGCCATCCCGACGATCCGGCGAATCATCTTGCAGCCCGCGAAACCGAGCGTGTCCGCGAACAGCCGCTGCATGAAGCGTTGCCGGAACGCCTCGGCGGCCGGCGCGTCGGCCGCGCCGCCGACGAACGCGCGGCCGCTGTCGCGTTCATGCCCGCGCCACAGGCCCGCGAACTTCTCCGCGAAGCCGTTCCAGACCAGCACGGCCTGATCGAGCAGCCAGCCTTGATAGACCTGCGGATCGCGGCCGCGCCGGCGTTCGTGCCAGTCCTGCGCGTAATACGCGAGCAGCAGGTTCGCGAGCAGCGCGCCGACGTCGAAACCGATCGGCCCGTAGAACGCGAACTCCGGATCGATCACGTAAGTGTCGGTCTCGTTGACCATGATCGAGCCGGTGTGCAGGTCGCCGTGCACGAGCGTTTCCGCGTGATTCATGAACGCCCACTTCATCTGCGCGGCCGCGACGCGCAGCGGTTCGTGCTCGCGCAGCCGCGCGATCGCGGCCGCCGGCAGCGCGGCGCTGTATGCGTTCGACGGATGCTCGCCGAACGGGAACGTGAACACCAGGTCCTCGGTGATCTTGCACAGTTCGCTGTTGATGTCCGCGGCGACCGCTGCTTTTTTCGCGTCCGGCGCGAGATACAGGTCCGAGCCGAAGAACAGCGTGCGCGCGAGATACGACGCCATGTGCTCCGCGAGCCGCGGATACACGATGCCGTCGATCAGCCCGCCGCGCAGCACGCGATGCGACGCGAGCCGCTGAATCACCATCAGATAGAGGCCGCTGTCCGCGTGATACACCTGCGGCACGTGCTGCGGACACAGCGCGCCGAAACGGCGCAGCGCGGCCACCTCGCGTTCCATCCGCTCGCGCCGCAGCGGCCATGCGTCGCCGACGAGGCGCAGGAACGGCGGCGCCTGCTTGACGACGACGCTGCGCTGCGGCGCGGCCGCGTTGCTGACGAAGTACACGTAGTTCAGGTTGCCGTCGCCGACCTCGACGACCTCCAGTTCGCCGTCGCCGAGCAGCGCGCTCACCACCGGTATCCGCTTCAGGTAAGCCGCCAGTTCTGAAGGGCTAAACGCTTCGAATTCCATCGGTGTTCCCTGTCCGGACGAACGGATGACGATGGGGATGGCGCGGACCGCCTAGCGCCGCTTGCGTACCAGGTCGAATCTGAAGATGCTGCTGTTGTAGTAGTCGTTGCTGTAGCAGACCGCGCGGCCGGTCTGGTCGAAATCCACTTCGTCGATCAGCAGGAAAAGCCCGAAACCGTCCTGAAGCTCCGGCAGGTCGCGCGGCGTCAGGATCGTCGGCTGGATCGAACTGTGCGTGTGCGACAACCGGATGCCTGCACGCGCCAGCGAGCCGAACAGCGACTCGCCGAGCGGCCCCGCGTCGAACACTGCCTTCGGCACGATGTCGATGCAGTACGCGGCGATCGCGTCGTCCGCGCGGCGCACGCGCTCGATCTGCACGCACGCGTCGCCGACTTCGAGCCCGAGCTTGTGCGCGAGGTCCCCGGACGCGGCGATCGGCTTCACATCGATGCGGCTCGTCGAAGGCACCGCGCCGACGCTGCGGATCATGTCGGTCACGGACATCAGATCATCGAGGCCGCCGTGCAGCTTCAGCGCAATCTGTCTGACGAACGTGCCCTTGCCCTGCACGCGCGTGAGCAGCCCGTGCGAGATCATCTGCGCGACCGCTTCGCGCAGGCTCGAACGGCCGACGCCGAGCAGGTCGCATAGCTCGATTTCCGTCGGTATCTGGTCCCCCGGCTTCAGCGCCCGCTCGCGGATCATCGACAGCAGCGAGTCCTGGATCTTGTCGCTCATCGAACGATCGACGCTCAGTCGCATGGCGGCTTCCGGTGGGCGGGTCAACGGCAATATACATCAGACGTCTGATGTATCCGGTGAGGAATTTCCCTTAGGATGACGGCATAAATTCAGCATGCGCTCCAAAGCGGATTCGCGCTGCGATGCAGCGGTCAACAACGCGGAAGATGACGCTCACGCTGCGGCGCCCTGGCTCGCGGAGTTTGTGCGCGCGCCGCATCGGCGGCGACCCGATACGCCCCGAATATTTTCAGCAACCGATTAACTCGCTTCGTTAGGGAACCCACAAACCGGGGCAAAAAGGCGCGTTACTCTCGCCGCAAACCATGTCGGAACCGACCAACAACAACACCTTTGCCCGGATTCGTCATGCCCGGTCAACGATGGCGGCAACAATAAAGGGCGGTTCGGATGGATGCGAACACGATCGACGCTGCACGGACGAGAATCGACTATCTGGAGATTCTTCGCTTCATGCTGGCGTTTCTGACCATGGCGTGGCACTACTACTATTTCGCGCCGCACGCGGGCGTCACGCATTCGATGCCGGTCGAGTTCCCCGGCTTTCGTTATGCGTCGTTCACCGTCGAAGTCTTTTTCATCGTCAGCGGCTTCATCATCATCGCGTCCGCCATCAACCGGAAGCCGGTCGATTTTCTGTTCGGGCGGATCGTGCGCCTCGGTCCGTGCCTCGTCGTCTGCGCGACGATCACGCTCGCCGTCGCGATGCTGTCGCCGCGCGGCGTGGACCTGTCCGACTATCTCGCGTCGGTGCTGATCTTTCCGCTCGCGTTTCATGACGGCATGGACTGGGCGTACTGGTCGCTGCGCTTCGAGGTGATCTTCTATGCGCTGATCTTCGTCGCCGCGTGCTTCGTCGACATCCGGCGCAACGTCTTCCGGATCGCGCTGCTGCTGATCGCGTACGACGCGATCGTGCTCGCGCTGCTGTCGATCTACGACCCGGCCGTCGGCGACCTCGGCGACGTGTCGTATGCGCTCGGCGAATACGCGTCGTTCTTCGCGATCGGCCTGCTGCTGTATCTGTTGCTCGTCGAGAAAAGGCGTAGCTGGGCGATCGGTCTCGCGCTGCTCGTCGCGTGCGTGATCGCCGCGTTCCGCTGCCACCGGATCGCGAACATCGTGTCGAAGCTGATGCACGAGCCGCAGGTCGGCATCGAGACGGGCTTCGCGATATTCGCGGTCGTGCTGGTCGTGTTCGTCGCATTCGTCAGGACCGAGCGGCGGCCGCGTGTCGCGCGCCTGTTCGCGCGGCTCGGCCGCACCAGCTACCCGCTTTATCTCGTGCATCAGAACACCGGCTACTCGGCGATCAAGCTGTTCGAGAACCGGCTGCACCTGACGATCGACACGCGCCCGTTCGTGATGATCGCGATGGTCGTGCTGTCGTGGGTGATCGCGAATCATCTGGAGCCAGTGCTCGCGTCGCTGTACAAGAAAGGGCTGGCGGGAGCGAGCCAGTTCGGCCGCGCCACGCAGGTCCGGCTGTTCGGGTCGAAGGGGACGCTGCCTTAGCGGGCAGCGAGCGCCGCGCCCGGTTGCATCGGCAACGATACCCGTACCCGTCCGCACATTCCGCCCGATAAATAAGCTTAGTCGAATCGGTTGGTTCGTCCGATCGTGCTGTTTCAGTACGCTGTGTCGCATAACAAGCCCCATCCATAACGACACAGGGTAAGCACCACGTGAGACCGAACACGACTCTGCGCGCGGCGGCAGCCGCGACACTCGTTTTGCCTTCGCTCGCCTTCGCGACGAACGGCTACTTTTCCAACGGCTACGGGATCGCCTCGCAAGGCGTCGCGGGCGTCGGCATCGCGCTGCCGCAGGACGCGCTCGCCGCTGCCGCGAACCCGGCGGGCATCGCGTTCGTCGGCAACCGTCTCGACGCCGACGTGAGCCTGTTTTTCCCCGACCGCGGCGCCGACGTGACCGGCAACGGCTTCGGCGTCGATGGGCACTATCGCGGCAACAACCGTTCGATCTTCGCGCTGCCCGAGGTCGGCTACACGCAGCAGGTCGCGCCGAACGTCTATGCGGGCCTCGCGCTCTATGCGAACGGCGGCCTCGACACCGGCTACGCGGACAATCCGTTCAAGGCGTTCGGCGCGAGCGGCTCGGCGGGGGTCGATCTCGAACAGGTGTTCCTGTCGCCGACGATCGCGTACAAGCTCGCGGACCGCCACGCATTCGGCGTCGGCCTGAACATCGCGTGGCAGCGCTTCACCGCGAGCGGACTGCAACCGTTCACCGCGTTGTCCACTGCGCCGGACAACGTGACGAACCAGGGCGCGGACACGACCGTCGGCGTCGGCGTGCACTTCGGCTACACCGGCCAGATCACGCAGCAACTGACGGTCGGCGCGACGTGGGCGTCGAAGATCCATGGCCGCTTCGACCGCTACAAGGGCTTGTTCGCGGACGGCGGCTCGTTCGACATCCCGGAGAACTTCGGCTTCGGCGTCGCGTATCGCGTGACGCCTGCGTGGACGGTCGCCGCGGACTTCCAGCGCATCCTGTACGGCAACGTCGCGTCGATCGCGAATCCGCTCGCGAACCTGTCCGGCGGCAACCTGCTCGGCTCCGCGAACGGGCCGGGTTTCGGCTGGCGCAACACGAACGTCGTGAAGTTCGGCACCACCTGGCAGGTGAATCCGCACCTGACGCTGCGCGCGGGCTACAGCCATTCGAGCCAGCCGGTCGCGTCGTCGGAGACCTTCCTGAACATCCTCGCGCCGGGCGTCGTGCAGGACCAGGCGACCCTCGGCGCGACGTGGCAGACCGCAAGCCATTCGTCGTTCAGCTTCTTCTACGGCCATGCGTTCCGCAAGACCGTGAGCGGCGACAACGCGATTCCCGCTTCGTTCGGCGGCGGCAACGTGAGCGTGCACCTCGCGGAAGACGTGGTCGGCTTCGGCTTCGGCAAGCAGTTCTAGTTCTGCGCTACGATCCGGGGACGCGTCGGACGGCGGCGCTCCACCTGCCGCTGACGACTCCCCGTTTCGCCGCTTGCGCGGTGCCTGGAATCTTTCGATGGAAACTTTCACTCCGTGGTCCGCGCTCGCGGGCGGCGTGCTGATCGGCGCGTCGGCCACGCTGCTGCTGTGGACGACCGGGCGCATCGCCGGCATCAGCGGCATCGCGCGCGGGCTGTTGTCGAACGGCGTTAGCGAATTCGTCTGGCGCGCGCTGTTCATCGTCGGGCTGATCGCCGGCGCATGGCTGTTTTACGCGTTCGCCGGTCCCGCCGCACAGGTGGCGGCCGTGCCGCACGCGCGGGCCGGTTTTCCGCCGCTGCTGCTCGTCGCCGCCGGGCTCGCGGTCGGCTACGGCACCGCGCTCGCGCGCGGCTGCACCAGCGGCCACGGCGTATGCGGACTCGCGCGGCTGTCGCCGCGCTCGGCCGCCGCGACGGCGACGTTCCTCGCCGCCGGCATCGCGACGACGTGGGTCGTGCGGCACGCGATCGGGGTGAGTTGATGAAATCCGCGCGTTATCGGCTGGCGAGCCTCGCGAGCGGGCTGCTGTTCGGCTTTGGACTCGCGTTGTCGGGCATGACCCGTCCGCTGAAGGTGCTCGGTTTTCTCGACGTCGCCGGGCATTGGGACCCGAGCCTGATCTTCGTGCTGGGCGGCGCGGTGGTGGTCGCGACGATCGGGTTTCGCCTCGCGCGGCGGCGCGCGTCGCCGCTTTTCGCGGCGTCGTTCGAGCTGCCCGCGAAGCGGGCCATCGATAAGCCGCTGCTCGGCGGCGCGCTGCTGTTCGGGATCGGCTGGGGGATCGCCGGGTATTGTCCGGGGCCGGCTATCGCGCAGCTTGCCGCGCCGAACGTCGAGACGCTTTATTTTCTGCCGGCGATGGTGGCTGGCTGGTGGCTGTATCGGCTGACGAGCGGGGCCGCGAAGGCGCCGCAGCGCAGCGGGCAGGCGCAATGAGCGGCGCGGACTGACGGCACCGCCGGCATCGCGCGCGGCCCCGAAACGGCTGCGCCGCGTGCATCGAGCCACTGGCGCACGCCGTCCAGAACACAAAAGGCCGCGCACGCGCAAGGCTCGATCGCCTGCGCGTGCGCGGCCTGCCCTCCGCGCAGCCGTCTGCCGCGCGTCAGATCTTCAGGCGCGTGACCTTCGTGCCTGCGAGCGATACGTCGCCCATCAGACCCGCGTTCGTCAGCACGAACACCTCGACCGGCGACGTCGCGGTATTCGTGTCGACCGCGCCGTTCGCACCGACCTTCACGAGCGCGACCGACGCATCCGCGCCGACCGACCAGCCATCCGAACTGCGGAATTTGTCGAGCGCATCCTGCGTCATGAACAGGAAGATGACCGCCTTCGACTGCGCGCCCGCCTGCAATCCGAACGATCCGGACACGGTGCTGTAGTAGCCGACCGAACTGCCGCCGACGCGCAGCGCGCCCTCGCCGTACTGGCCGCCGACGATGAAGCCGGCCTGGAGCACGGACGGGAACACCAGCACGCCGCGCGCCTTCGCGACGAGTTCGCGCGAACCGGCGACGGTCGAGAAGAGCCGCGTCAGCGTCGCGTCGACGTTGGCGTCGATCGAGCGGCGCTTCGATATGTCGGTGCTCGCAGTGTTGTCCGAACCCGGCGTCATCGTGCACCCGCTGAGTACCAGGCTCCCTGCTGCAACGGCGGCCGCGACTTTCAGAACGAAATTGCGTCTTTGCATCGTTTTTCTCCACTCGAAATGATTGTGCGACCACCGGTGAGCAATTGCCGTTCCCGGCCGGCGCACGCACGCATACGGCACCGCGCCGCGCAACGGGCGGCATGCCGTGGAAAGAACGCCATTGCGGCCTCCGTCGCTGCCAACCGGCCAGCGTCCGCTGCGCGCTCCGTCATCAGGAGCCGCAGCCAGACCGCCCGCGCATGTTAGCAAACCGGGTTGCGCGCCGCCGTGACGCCGGCCGGACTATCGGCATCCGGCGACGAAAACGTGGCGAATCCGCGATGCGCTGCAATCGGCCGCGCGTCCAATGGTGGCGGAAAAGCTTGCAAAACGCTTCGCCATCCGGACGATACCCGAGCGGCGCGATACGCGACTCAGGAATGCACGGGCTCGTGCGTCTGTAGATGACGGCGCACGAAGCCGATATGCTCGCGCAGCACGTAAAACGCGTCCGCATACGCGAGCGGCATGCGCAGCGTGTTCAGCGACTGCTCGATCTCGTCGAGTTCCGCGAGCAGCGCGCGCCGTTCTTCTTCGCTCTTGTGTTTCAACGCATCGCGCTCGATCGCGATCAGCGACCCGTAATAACGGTAGATCCGCGAGCGCACGCGCCAGCGGTACAGCGACGGAATCATCCGCAACGCCGGAATCAGCAGCACGGCGAGCGGCAGCACGACCACCAGCAGGCGGTCGGTGACGCTCGCGAGCCAGAACGGCAGCGTCCGGTACAGGAAGCTCTTGCCGGAACGGTAATAGCGCGTCGCGTCCTCGCTGATCCGGTAGTCGTGCGCATCGGAATTCGGAAACTCGCCCGCGCGCTGCAACAGGCCCGGCATCCCGTTGACTTCATAGGCAGCCTCGATCACGAGATCGGAAATGGCCGGATGCAGCGTATCGCGCGCGACGATCTCGACGGTCGGGCCGATCAGATGCACGGTGTCCGGCGGAATCCGGCGGCGCAGGTCGAGCACGCCGGGCGGCAGGTCGATCCCTTCCAGATACGGAAAGAGCCGCGTATACGCGCTCGCTTCGTCGAAGCTCATCACCGAGATGCCGGGGATCGCGAGCAGGCGCAGCATCAGCGCGCGCGTCGCGGAATCGCCGCTGAGAAACGCGGCGTCGACGTTGCCCGACACCAGTTGCGTCGCGGCCGCGAGACCGTCGAGCGGCAGCAGCGTCGTCGCGCCGTCCGGCTCGATGCCGTTCGCCTCCAGCAGCTTCAGCGACAGCAGCCGCGTGCCGCTGCCTTCGCGGCCGACGGCGATGCGCCGGCCTTCGAGTTGCGACAGTTGCGTGAGCCCCGTGCCGCGATAGAACACGACGAGCGGCAGATAGAACACGCTGCCGAGCGACATCAGCGACGACGTATCGATGCCGCCCGCGACGCCGCCCTGCACGAGCGCGAGATCGACGCGCTGCTTCGGGTCGAGCAGACGTCGCAGGTTCTGCACCGAGCCTTCCGATTCGAGCACCCTCAGCGTGACGCCGTTGCGCGCGAGCACCTTGCGGTATTCGTCGGCGACCTGCATGAACGAACTGTCGGCGGGGCCGGCGCTGATGGTGACGGTGCGCGGCGGCGCGGGATCGACGAACCAGACGACGAGCGCGACGACCAGCGCGCAGAACAGCGCGACCGGCAGCGACGTCATCGCGACGTCGCGCCAGGCGGGATGCGTGTGGTCGCGCAGGAAATGCGGCGGAGGCGATCGATGTCGTTTCATGAGGACCCGGCGGCGCTGCGTCAGACTCCAGTGCGCTCATGATGCCATTTTCGCGACAGATCGGGGAACCGGGCTGGCACCCAAAAAAATGGCGCGCCCAAAGCGCGCCATTCCGGCGAAACGATGACGGCAAACGCTCAGGCGGCGGCCGCCTTCGTCAGCGCGAACAGTTCCGAGCGCAGCGCCTTCGCGCGATCGCGCTTCAGGAACTGCTCGAACTCGGCCTGCGCTTCGAGCCACAGCGCATGCGCCTTCTCGAAGCGCCGCTGGCCCGCGGCGGACAGGCGGAACGCGAACGTACGCGCATCGTGCGGCGCGGCCGCCGCGACGACGAGCGCATCGCGCTGCAACGGCTTCAAGGCGCGGACGACGGTCGTGCGGTCCATCACCAGATCGTCCGCCAGTTCGGCGGCGGTCGCGCCGGGCGCGCGGCTCAGGCGCGACAGGATCGTGAACTGCGCGGCGGTGAGCCCGGCCGGCGACAGATGGCGCTCGTACAGTTGCGTCACGAAACGCGACGCCTGCCTCAGCGCAAAACAGTTGCATTCCTCCCGGGTCACCCGCTTCGTCATGGCCGCCGTTCCTCGTCTACTCTCGTCTACTGGTTACACACGCATCCCGCCATCATACTTTTTCGAGCGCGAGCGCGATACCCTGCCCGCCGCCGATGCACAGCGTGACGATCCCGCGGCGGATGCCGTCGCGCTGCATCGAATGCGCGAGGCGCGTCGTCAGGATCGCGCCGGTCGCGCCGATCGGATGACCGTGCGCGATCGCGCCGCCCTCGACGTTCACGATGTCTTCCGGAATGCCAAGCTTCTGCATCACCGCGAGCGGCACCGCCGCGAACGCCTCGTTGATCTCGAAGCGCTCGACGTCGCCGAGCGACCAGCCCGCGCGCCGCAACGCAAGCTGCACGGCCGGCACCGGGCCGAGGCCGAACATCCCCGGCTCGACCGCGCCGACGCCATACGCGACGAGCTTCACCATCGGCGTCAGCCCCTTCGCTTCGGCGAAGCCGCGTTCGGCCACCAGCATCGCGGACGCCGCGCTGTTCAGCCCCGGCGCGTTGCCGGCCGTGATCGTTCCGTCCGGACGAAACGCGGGCCGCAGCTTCGCAAGCGTCTCGAACGTCGTGTCCGGACGCGGCGCCTCGTCGGTCGCGAACGACTCGACGCCCTTTTTGCCCTTCACGTCCACCGCGACGATCTCTTCCTTGAAGCGCCCCGCCGCCTGCGCAGCCGCGAAACGCTGCTGCGAACGCGCGGCCCAGCGGTCCTGCGCGTCGCGCGTCAGCTTCGTCTCGGCGACGAGATCCTCGGTGTGCCAGCCCGAATGCTCGTTCGAGAACGCATCGACGAGGCCGTCGCGCAGCATGCTGTCGTGAATCTCCGCGTTGCCCATCCGGTAGCCCCAGCGGCCGCCGTCGAGCAGATAGGGCGCGCGGTCCATGTTCTCCATGCCGCCCGCGAGCGCGACGTCGGTGAGGCCGAGCAGCACCTCCTGCGCGGCGCTCGCGATCGCCTGCGCGCCGGACCCGCATACGCGGTTCACGGTCAGCGCCGGCACCGACACCGGCACGCCGCCGTGCACCGCCGCCTGGCGCGCCGGGTTCATCCGGTTGCCGGCCTGCACGACGTTGCCGAGCACGACCGAGCCGAGCTGGGCCGCGTCGAGCCCCGCGCGGGCGAGCGTCGCGCGCACGGCGGCCGCGCCGAGTTCCGTCGCGCTCACGCTCTTGAACGTGCCGTTGAATGCGCCGATCGCGGTCCGCACCGGCTGACAAAGGACTATTTCGCGTGTGCTCATCGTGTTCTCTCCGACAGGGTGTGAGCGGCGCATCGCGTGCGAAACGCGGATGCGGCTCGATTAACGGATGCAAGGCGGAACGCCAAACGCGCCCCATCTATGCATATGCACTGATGTAAACGTAGCATACCCGCGTCGACGAGTCCGTCGAACGCGACACGACGCCGTATCGGGAGTTAGCGGGAAGCGCGGCCGGGATGCCGGCTAGCGATGAAGAAAGGCGGCGCGGTTATGACCGCCGTGTGACGCGAACCTCGATCGACAGGCAGCCGCGTTCGATGCGAACGCGGCTGCCGCACGAACACCGGTCAGTAATGACGATGATGCTTCGCGCGACGATGATACGAAGCGCGCTCCGGATGCGAATTGCGCGAGATGTTGCCGCCGAGCGCCGCGCCCGCGCCGCCGCCGACCGCCGCGCCGATCAGGCCGCCCGCCGGGCCGCCCATCGCGTTGCCGGCCGCCGTCCCCGCGCCGCCGCCGACCGCGCCGCCGATGATCGCGCCGGTGCGATCGCGGCGATGCGAAGTGAGCGCGCCGCCCGCGCCGCCGCCGATCGCGCCGCCGATCACCGAACCGGTGCTGCCGCCGACCGCGCCGCCCACCGCCGCGCCGGCGACGCCGCCGAGCGCGCCGCCCAGCGCATTGTTCAAACCGTTAGCCGCTGCCGGCAGCGCCGCTGTCGCCGTTGCCACCGTCAACGCGGCGGCCGCCATCGTCGAAGCCATCCTGTTCCACATGTCGTATTGTCCTCTCCGCAAATATCCGAGGCCCGCCGAGACTCCGTATCGTGCAGCGCGGCTATCGTTCCGCCGCGCGGAGTCTTTCAGCGAGCTTGCGGCGAAGAATACCTTGGCATCGTCCGCTTGAGGAGGCTCGTCTGGTAACAGAGTGTGTAAGCCGTTACGGGCCGGCGGCGGCGTCGCGCATTCGCTGCATCGTGCGCGTCGGCAGGCCGCGGCCCGCGTCGCCGTCACGCAACCGCCGGGAAGTCGAGCGTCGTATCGTTCAGCCGGTTCACGAGATTCGTGAACGTGATCGACGTGATCGCGAGCGCAATTTCGATCAACTGACGTTCGCTGTAGCCCGCTTCGCGAATCGCCGCGACCTCGTTTTCCGGCACCGTGCCGCGCGTGCCGACGAGCGCCCGCACGAAACGCACGAGCGCGTCGCGCTTCGCGTCGCCGGTCGGTTCGCCCGCGCGGACATGCTTCATCGTTTCCGGCGACAGCCCCGCGAACTTGCCCGCGAGCGTATGCGCGGCGAGACAGTAATCGCAGCCCGCCACTTCGCTGACCGCCAGCTTGATCGTTTCGATGTCCGGCTTCGACAGCGTGCCGGACGCGACGACGCCATCGACGGCGAGCATCGCGCCGAGCGCCTCGGGGCTGTGCGTGCCGATCGTCGCGTAGGCGTTCGGCACCTTGCCGACCGCCTTGCGGATCTTCGCGAACAGTTCGGCAGTTGCACCGGTGGCGGCTTCAGGCTTGAGCGAGGAAAGACGGGACATGATCGACTCCTTTGAACGGGGGGTGGGAGCGGTTCGAACCGCTAGCCATCGTCGACGGCATGGAAGCAGTGTAGGCGCGCGGCCGCGCGCTTTTAATGCCAGAATGGCGCGAATTCATGCTCGAACGTCTCACGCCTTCTCACGCTTCTGCCACGAACCCATGGATCTGCTGAGCCGCCTGCTTTCGCTGATGCCCGTTTCCGGCCGCCTCGACGTGCGCTGCCATTTCGGTTCGCCGTGGCGCATCGACGGCCCCGCCACCGACGCGCGCGAGATCGCCTATCACGTGCTGTTGAGCGGCCACGCCGTCGTGCAGAACGACGACGGCACGCTAACGCCGCTATCGGCCGGCGACATCGTGCTGTTCCCGTCGGGCGCCGCGCACGTGCTGCACGACGGCAGCGGCGAGACGCCCGCGCCGATGGACCTGCGGGTCGCGAACGGCATCACGGTCGCGACGAACGGCAGCGAACGCGCGCCCGCGGATCTGCTGTGCGGCCGTTTCCTGCTGCCCGCAGTGCCGCAGCGGCTGCTGCGCGAGAACCTTCCCGCGCGCCTCGTCGTGCACAGTCAACGCGACGGCGAGGGGCCGTCCGACCGCCTCGCGCGGCTCGTTACGCTGATGCGCGACGAAGCGCTCGACGCAGCGCCGGGCGGCGAATCGCTGGTCAATCATCTGTCCGGGGCGCTGTTCGCGCTGACGCTGCGTTTCGCGAGCGACAGCGATGCGCCGCCGCGCGGGCTGCTCGCGCTCGCGCAGCGGCCGCGTCTGCAACCGGCGATCAGCGCGATGTTCGACGAGCCGGGCAAGCCGTGGACGCTGCCGGAACTCGCCGACCTGTGCCACATGTCGCGCGCGACGTTCGTGCGTCACTTCGACGAAGCGATCGGCCGCTCGGCGGCCGACGTGCTCACCGACATCCGGATGACGCTCGCGGGCCGGCTGCTCGCGCAAGGCAACGCACCGGTCGCGGAGATCGGCGAGACGGTCGGTTATCAGTCGGACGCCGCGTTCCAGCGCGTGTTCAAGCGGCATGTCGGCATGACGCCCGCGCAATGGCGGGCGGCCGCGCATACGTGACGCCGGGTTCGCTTCGGGTTCGCGTCGAGCGTCAATCGCGCGCCGCCACCGCGTCGGGCGCGATGACGTCGCCGTGCTCGCTCCATCCGCCGCCGAGCGACCGGTACAACGCGACCGCCGCGAGCGCGTGCTCGCGCTGCGCCTGGTTCAGCAGTTCCGCGTCGGCCAGATAGGTCTGCTGCGCGGTCAGCACGTCGAGGAAGTCGGTCGCGCCGCCCTTGTACAGCCGGTTCGCGAGCGTCAGCGCCTGCCCGGACGACGCAACCGCGTCGGTCAGGTGCTGCGTCTGCGTGGTCGCGCTGACCAGGTCGCTGCGGCTGTCCTCCACTTCGCGCAGCGCCTGAAGCAGCGTCTGGCGCAGGTTCAGTTGCGACTCGCGCATCCGGCTCTCGCTCTGGCCGATCTCCGCGGTGATGCGCCCCGCGTTGAAGATCGGGCTCGTCGCGCTCAACGCCGCGCCGAACAGGTTGTCGGTCAGCGTCGGCAGACCGAGGTACGACGACGCGAGAATGCCGTCGGTCAGGTTCAGCGAGAACTTCGGATAGCGGTCCGCGCGCGCGACGCCGACCTCGGCCGCGCGCTGCTGCACGGTCGCGTAGGCGGCCAGCACGTCGGGCCGGCGCAGCAACGCCTGCGACGGCAGCAGTTGCGGCACCGAACCGGCCGCCGCCGGCACCGGCGCGGGTGTCGCGAGCGCGAGCGTCGCGACCGATTCGGGCGTGCGGCCGGTATAGATCGCGATCAGGTTCAGTTGATGATCGATCGTCGCCTGCGCGCGCGGTATCCGCGCCTGGAGTTCGTCGAGCTGGGTCTGCGCGCGCGCGACGTCGAGCTGCGTCGACAGCCCGAATTTCAGGCGCTGCCGCGTCAGTTGCAGCGCGCGTTCGCGGATCGACGTGTTGTCCCGGAGGATCTTCAGTTCCGCCTGCGCCCAGCGCAGATCGACATACGCGGACGCGGTGTTCGCCGCGAGCGCGAGCCGCACCGCGTCGAGCGCGTGCTGTTGCCCGACCAGGTTCGCCTGGGCCGCGAGCAGGTCGAGCCGCTCGCCGCCGAACACGTCCGGCGCCCAACTCAGAGCGAGTCCCGCGCCCGCCTGGCGCACGTAACCGAGCGGCGGCGGCGTGTTCTGCCGCTCGTTGACCGCCTGCGCGGTGAAGTCGAGCTGGGGCAGCAGCACCGCGCGACGCTGCTTCGTGATCGCGTCGGCCTGCTTGACGCGCTCGGCGGCGGCCTGGATGTCGAGGTTGCCGGTCAGCACGGTCGCGACCAGATCGTTCAGCGTCGCGTCGCCGAACTGCGCCCACCACGTCCGCGCGTCGACGGCGTCCTGCGGCGCGTCGATGCGCCATGCGGCCGGCGCGGTCGCGCCGACAGTGTCCGCGAGATTCGCGTGCGTCGCGGGCTGCACCGCGCACGCGGCGAGCAGCGCGGCGGCGAGCGCGGACGCCGCCGCGGCGAGAACGGTGCGCGCGCCGCGCGCCGGATTCGATGATCGATGCATGAAAGACCTCAATGGGCGTCGGCCGGCGGCGGCGTGAACGCGATCGGCCGCGAGAACGCGACGCTCACGATCGCGACGACGAAACACAGCGCGAGCACGAAGAACGTATCGGAGAACGTCATCACGAGCGCCTCGCGCATCACCAGCGCGTGCAGTTGCGCGAGGCTCGCGTGCGCGACGTCGAGCGCGTTGCCCGCGACGGATGTCCAGTAGCGCGTCTGCCCGCCGAGCAGCGACTCGACCTGCGGCGCGCCCTGCGTGACGCTCTCGTTGAGCCGCAGATAGTGGAAGTTCAGCCGGTCGTTCAGCATCGTCGCGCTGACCGCGATGCCTATCGCGCCGCCGAGATTGCGCATCAGGTTGAAGAGGCCGCTCGCGGATTTAAGGCGCGACGGCGGCAGCGAGCCGAGCGCCATCGTGACGATCGGCGGCACCGCGAACTGCTGGCCGATGCCGCGCAGCGCCTGCGGCAGCAGCAGTTGCTGCCAGCCCCAGTCGTGCGTGAGCGGCACGTACAGGTAGCAGCCGAGGCCGAAGCAGCACAGCCCGAACAGCAGCAGCAGCCGCATGTCGACGAAGCGCGTCGAGAACGCATACGCGGCGAGCGCGAGCAGCTGGAACACGCCGACCGACAGCAGCGCGAGCCCGATCTGCAACGCGCTGAAGCCGCGCACTTCGGCGAGGAACAGCGGCGTCAGGAACACCGACACGAAGATGCCGATGCCGGTCACGAACGACAGCAGGCTGCCGATCCCGAAGTTGCGCACCGCGAGCGCGCGCAGATCGATGATCGGATCTTTCGCGGTGAGCGCGTGGACGATGAACAGGAACCCGCAGATCGCCGAGACCCAGGTACAGCCGAGGATCGCGCCGTCACCGAACCAGTTGCGGCGCGGGCCTTCTTCGAGCAGGTATTCGAGGCAGCCGAGGAAGCCGCACATCAGCACGATGCCGACGTAGTCGCCGCGTTTGAGCAGCGACAGGTCCGGCTCGTCGACGTGCACGTACTTCGGCACGAGCAGCGTCACCGCGATGCCGGGCGCGACGTTCAGATAGAACAGCCAGTGCCACGACCACTGCTCGGTGATCCAGCCGCCGATCACCGGGCCGATGGTCGGCGCGAGCGACGCGAGCGCGCCGATCGTCGTCGACGCGATCAGCCGCTGCCGGCCCGGAAACAGCATGAACGCGGTCGTGAACACGGTGGGGATCATCGCCGCGCCGAGCGCGCCCTGCAACGCGCGGAACACGATCATCGAGTTGATGTCCCATGCGAGGCCGCACAGCATGCTCGTGATCGTGAAGCCGAGCGCGGAGCCGGCGAACAGCCAGCGCGTCGAGAATACCTTCGACAGCCAGCCGGACATCGGGATCACCATGATCTCCGCAATCAGATACGCGGTCTGCACCCACGACAGTTCGTCCTGGCTCGCGGACAGCCCGCCGCCGATCTCGCGCAGCGACGACGCGACGATCTGGATGTCGAGCGTCGCCATGAAGAAGCCGACGCACATCAGCGAGAACGCGAGCACGCGCTGGCCGACCGGTTGCAGATGCGGCGCGGCGACGTTCGGCTTCGGCGGCGACGCGACGGCGTCGAGGGTTTGCGTGGCGCTCATGACAGCCTCCCCGGTCCGGTCAATGGGCGGCGGACACCGGCGCACCGCCGCTGTCGCCGCTGCCGCTGTTATCGCCGAGATGCACCGTCACGGTCGCGGACAGCCCCGGCCGCAACACGCCCTCCATCCCGCGCGGCACGTCGAGCCTCACCCGCACCGGCACGCGCTGCACGATCTTCGTGAAGTTGCCGGTCGCGTTCTCCGGCGGCAGCACGCTGAATGTCGCGCCAGTCGCGGGCGCGAGGCTTTCGACGCGGCCGTGCAGCGGCTCGCCCGACGCGTCGAGTGCGACGTCCGCGCGGTCGCCCGCGTGCATCCGGCGCAACTGGTCCTCCTTGAAGTTCGCATCGACCCACAGGTCCGACGACGGCACGACGGTCAACAGCGGCGAGCCGACGTTCGCGAGCATCCCGACGCGCGCGGTGCGGTTGCCGATGTAGCCGTCCACCGGCGAGCGGATCGTCGTATATTCGACGTTCAGCGCGGCGAGACGCCGGTTCGCTTCGGCGGTCGCGACACGCGCGTCGGCATCCGCGATCTGCGCGGCCAGCACCTGCAACTCGCGCTGCGCGGCGAGCACGGTCGCGCCGCTCTGCTGCACCGACGCGCGCGCCTTCGCGTAATCGGCGTCCGCGCGTTCGACCAGTTGGTCCGATACCGCGTCGTCCTTCACGAGTTCCCGATAACGCTGACGGTCCTGCGTGCTGCGCGTCAGCTCCGCATCGGACGCGCGCTGCTCGGCCTGATGCTGGTCGATGATCGCGGTCTGCAACGTCTGCCGCGCCTGCAACTCCGCGACGGCGGCGCGCGCGCTGCGCACCTCGGCGTCCGCCTGCGCGAGCTTCGCGTCGTAGTCGCGCGAGTCGAGCCGGATCAGCACCTGGTTCGCATGCACGAACTGGTTGTCGCGCACGAGGATCTCCGCGACGAAGCCGTTCACGCGCGGCGCCATCACCGTCACGTTGCCGCCGACGTACGCGTCGTCGGTGCTCTGCTCGAAGCGCAGCACGAAATACCAGTAGCTCGCGGCGGCGGCCAGCACCAGCACGACCGCGCCGAGCGCGATCGCCATCCACGGCGTGCGGCGGCCCGCGGCCTGGGTCGCGTCCGGCTGCTGGCCGGCGACGGGGGTGGAAGGACTCGACATGACGTTTCCCTGTGTATATGCACTAACAAGAATGCAAAAAAACGCACGCAAAGACCGCGTGCTGCCCTTCGTTCAACTGCGAGACATCGCGCGCGTGACGCGAAACAGCTCGCGCCGCAGCCATGCGGCGCGGCGCGCGCCGAAACGGCGCTCGAATTCGTCCTGTGCGGCGCGCCAGTGCACCGCGGCTTCGCCGAGCCGCGCGCGGCCTTCCGGCGTCAGCGTCAACTGCCGGCGGCGCGGACACGCGGCGTCGGCCGCATCCGCGACGAGGCCGGCGCGCAGCAGCGGCCGCAGCGCGCGCACGAGCGTCGTGCGTTCCATCACCATCGCGCCGGCCAGTTCGACCATCGTCAGGCTCGCCGCCCTGCCGAGCGCGCCGAGGATGCTGAACTGCGTCGGCGTCAACCCGGCCGCCGAAAGATGCCGTTCGTACAGTTGCGACAGATGCCGCGCGGCCTGGCGAACGGCAAAACAATCGTCGTGCTCGGGTGACTGAGTGTGCATACGCACAGATTATGCGGACCCGCCCTGTTTCGGGCAAGCATCCGGTGCGTCATCAGATTGTGACCGCCGCGACAACAATCGCGGCGGCGCGCTCATTCGTCGGCCGCGGGCGGCTGCACGACCTGGCCGAAGAAGCCGGTCGCATGGTCGATGAACGCGCGGACTTTCGCGGGCAGCAGCGTGCGCGTCGTATACGCGAGGCGGATTTCGATCGCGCCGTTGACGATCGGGAAGTCGTCGAGCACCGTGACGAGCCGCCCCGCGGCGATCTCCTCGCGCGCGAGCACGACCGGCAGTATCCCGATGCCGAAACCTTGCAGCACCATCTCGCGATTGAACACCGGGTTGTTCGACACGACCTCGTGCCGCAGCGGCACGGTCAGGTCTTCGTTGCCGACGCGGAACGTCAGCACCGGCTTGCGCAGCGACGACGGCATCGTCACGAACGTGTGCTCCGCCAGTTGCTCCGGGTGAGTCGGCATCGGATGCGATTCGAGGTAACCCGGCGTCGTCACCAGTGACAGCGGAATGCGTTCGAGCAGCCGCGTGACGGTCGTGTCGTTGTTCAGCATGAACGGCAGCACGATGCCGAGGTCGTAGCCGTCCGCGACCAGATCGACGGGGCGCTCGGTCAGCGTCACGTCGAGGCCGACCTTCGGATGCGCGCGCTTGAAGCTCGATATCAGCGGCACGAGGCGGTTCACGGTCGCCGTCGTGTGCGCGACGAGCCGCAGCACGCCGCCCGCCTCGCGGCCCTGACCGGTCGCGTTGGCCTCCAGCGAGTCGAGGTCGTCGAGCACGCGGCAGCAGCCGTCGTAGAACTGCTCGGCGGCTTCGGTCAGCGACACCGCGCGCGTCGTCCGGTGAAAGAGCCGGTTGCCGAGCCGCTTTTCGAGCCGCGCGATTGCGCGCGACACGACTGGCGTCGTGAGGCCGTGCATGTCGGCCGCGCGCGTGAAGCTGCGCGCCTCGACCACGGAGCGGAAGATGCGCAGGGTATCGACGTAGTCCATATGAACCGCCTTGTAATGAAAATGCGGAAGCGGTCTTCCGTTCAGGTCGCGCAGCTTACCGCATCCGCGCGCATCGAGCCGGCGGCGGCAAGGCGCTCACGGCGTGTCGTCCGGGCCGTCGCCGCCGAACACCTCCGCACAGAACGCGCGCCCGTCCTCGCTCAATCCCGCGGTGCCGGTGCCGTTCTCCGCCAGCGTCGTCACGACGAGCCCGTCGTCCACCAGCGCGGTCAGTTGCCGGCGCAGCGCGCTCATTGGCACGCCTGCCTGCTTCGCCAGCTTCGCCAGCGACCATGCCTTGCCCGGCGTCTCCTGCTGCGCGCGCCACAGCTGCGCGAGCACCGCCACCAGTACCGGATCGACTTCGTCGTTCATGTCTCTCGTCTCCTGTCGGCCAGAGTTAGCGCTTCAGCGCTTACTCTGGTCCCATGCAAAGCTGTCGATCGGAGTTGGCGCTTCAGCGCTTACTCCGATCCCATGCAAAGCTGTCGACCAGAGTTAGCGCTTTAGCGCTTACTCTGGTCCCATGCAGAGCTGTCGACCAGAGTTGGCGCTTCAGCGCTTACTCGGGTCCCATGCAGAGCTGTCGATCGGAGTTGGCGCTTTAGCGCTTACTCCGATCCCATGCAAAGCTGTCGACCAGAGCTGACGCTTCAGCGCTTACCCCGATCCCATGCAAGATGGTTGCTGCCGTCATTGGCCGCTTCGCGCTACGCCATCGACGCGACCAGTTCGCCCAGCATCTTCAGCGCCGCCTCGGTCTGCGAGGTCCACGGGTAGCTGTAGTTGAGCCGGATGAAATGGTGAAAGTCGTTGCGCATCGAGAACATGTAACCCGGCCCGATCGTCACGCCGCGCGCAAGCGCCGCCTCGTAGAGCCGCATCGAGTCGATCCGCGCCGGCAGTTCGACCCACAGCACGTAACCGCCCTGCGGCTCCGACACCTGCGTGCCGGCCGGGAAGAAGCGCAGCACCATCGCGCTCATCAGCCGCGCCTGCTGCCGGTAGAAGCGGCGCAGCCGGCGCAGGTGGCGATCGTAGCCGTCGTGGCGCAGATAATCCGCGAGCGCGACCTGCGGCACCGACGGCGTCGTCAGCGTGTTCAGGAACTTCAGCTTCTCGACCTGCGCGCGAAAGCGCCCCGGCATCGCCCAGCCGATCCGGTACGACGCGGACAGGCTCTTCGAGAACGACGCGCAATGCAGCACGAGGCCCCGCGTGTCGAAGCGCTTCAGCGTCGACGGCCGCGTGTCGCCGAAATAAAGCTCCTGGTACACGTCGTTCTCGATCACCGGAATCTCGCGCGCGCCAAGCAGTTCGACCAGTTGCGCCTTGCGCTCGTCGGGCATCTGGAAGCCGAGCGGGTTCTGGAAGTTCGGCATCACCATGCACGCGGCGATCTTCTGGCGCGCCACGACGCGCGCGAGCGCGTCGAGGTCGATGCCGAGCGCCGGATGCGTCGGCACCTCGATCGCGCGCATCCCGAGCCGCTCGATCGCGTGCAGCATCGCGTAATAGGTCGGCGACTCGACCGCCACCGTGTCGCCCGGCTTCGCGACCGCCTGCAGGCTCAGGTTGATCGCCTCGGTCGCGCCGACGGTCACGACGATCTCGTCCGGATCGACCGGCGCGCCGTTCTCCGCGTAACGGCGCGCGATCTGCCGGATCAGTTCGGGATTGCCGGGCGGCAGGTCGTCGATCAGGTTCCAGCTCGCGTGGCGGCGCGCGATCGCGTTCGCGTACTGGTTGATCCGCCGCCACGGGTACAGCGACGGGTCCGGGTACGGCGAGCCGAGCGGCACCGCGTCCTGCACGCGGATGTTGCGCAGCGTGGACAGCACGAGGCGGCTCACGTCCACCTGCGCGGGCGCCGGGGTCGGCGCGGCGGGCGGCGGCTTCGCCGCGCGCCGCGCGCCGCTGCCGCCCGCGCTGCCTGGGTTGCCGCTGCCGGCGGCCGCGGGACCAGCCGCGCCGCCCGGCGCGTGGCCGTTCGCGCGGCCGCGCACGAAGTAACCGGACTGCGGCCGCGACTCGATCACGCCGCGGCTCTCCAGCAGCGCATACGCATGCAGCACGGTCTTGATGCTGACGCCGTACTGGCGGCTCGCGCGCCGCACCGACAGCACCCGCTCGCCCGCGCCGAACACGCCGCGCTGCACGGCGGCCTCGATTTCGTCGGCAAGCGTTTCGTAGCGGGTCACAGGGGTGGCGGCTCGGGCGCGGAAAAGTCAATTCCCGCAGTCTATGACAAATCGCCGCAACTGTACTCCTCCGCTTTCGGTTTTTCTGTGATCTCCGCGCGTCGGGGAACACAGTACGCTGCGGTCATCGGCCACACCGTCCATTCCGACCGCATCATGAAGAAACCCGAAGCCCGCATCGAGCCCTACACCCACCCCGCCGCCGGCTGGGGCGCGCTCAAGTACGTCGCGATCAATCTCATCAAGGAGAAGGTCGCGGGCGGCAACTACCGGACGCTGCTCGCGCAGAACCAGCCGAACGGCTTCGACTGCCCGGGCTGCGCGTGGCCGGACCGCGAGCACGCGTCGACCTTCGAGTTCTGCGAAAACGGCGTGAAGGCCGTCGCGGCGGAGGCGACCAGCAAACGCGTGACGCCCGCGTTCTTCGACGAGCACACCGTCACCGAACTGATGGCCCAGTCCGACTATGAACTGGAGCAGCACGGCCGCCTGACCGACCCGCTCGTGTACGACGCGGCGCGCGACCGCTACGTGCCGATCGAATGGAACGACGCGTTCGCGCTGATCGCGCGCCACCTGAACGCGCTCGACGACCCGAACCGCGCGGCGTTCTACACGTCGGGCCGCGCGAGCAACGAGGCCGCGTTTCTGTACCAGCTGTTCGTGCGGATGTACGGCACGAACAACTTCCCGGACTGCTCGAACATGTGCCACGAGGCGACGAGCCGCGGGCTGCCCGGCACCGTCGGCATCGGCAAGGGCACCGTCACGCTCGACGACTTCGAGCACGCGGACACCCTGCTGCTGTTCGGCCAGAACCCGGCGACGAACCATCCGCGGATGCTCGGCGAACTGCGCGAATGCGCGAAGCGCGGCGCGACGATCGTGTCGATCAACCCGCTGCGCGAGCGCGGGCTGGAACGCTTCGCGAGCCCGCAGCACGCGCTCGACATGCTGTCGCCGAACGGCACGAAGATCAGCTCCGTGTTCATCCGGCCGAAGATCGGCGGCGACTTCGCGCTGATCAAGGGCGTCGCGAAGCGCGTGATCGAACTCGACGACGCCGCGCTCGCGGCCGGCGCCGAACGCGTGCTCGACGTCGAATTCATCGCGCAGCACACGGTCGGCTTCGACGCGTTCGCGGCCGATCTGCGCGCGGAAAGCTGGGACACGATCGTCGCCGAAGCGGGCGTGCCGCTCGACGAAGTGCTGAAGCTCGCGGACATCTACGTGAAGGGCCGCGCGGTGATCTCGACGTGGGGGATGGGCCTCACGCAGCACAAGAACTCGGTGCCGACCGTGCAGTTGCTGTCGAACCTGATGATGATGCGCGGCAACATCGGCCGGCGCGGCGCGGGCCTGTGCCCGGTGCGCGGCCACTCGAACGTGCAGGGCGACCGCACGGTCGGCATCGAGGAGAAGCCGACCCAGGCGTTCCTCGACCGGCTCGGCAAGGCCTACGACTTCGAACCGCCGCGCGAGCACGGCTACGACGTGGTCGAGACGATTCACGCGATGCTCGAAGGCCGCGTGAAGGTGTTCATCGGCCTCGGCGGCAACTTCTCGATCGCGACGCCGGACACGCCGCGCACGTGGGACGCGATGCGCTCGTGCGACCTCACCGTGCACATCACGACGAAGCTGAACCGCAGCCACCTCGTGCACGGCCGCGACGCGCTGATCCTGCCGACGCTCGGCCGCACCGAGATCGACCTGCAGAACGGCGTGCCGCAAGGCGTCAGCGTCGAGGACTCGATGAGCATGGTCCACATCTCGTACGGGATGAACCGGCCCGCGTCGCCGAACCTGCTGTCCGAGATCGCGATCGTCGCGCGGATGGCGCACGCGACGCTCGGCAGCGCGAAGGTGGACTGGCTCGCGCTCGCGGCCGACTACGCGCTGATCCGCGACGGCATCGAGCAGGTGTTCGACGGTTTCGAGCGCTACAACGAACGGCTGAAGCAGCCGGGCGGGTTCCACCTCGGCGTCGCGTCGCGCGACCGCGTGTGGAAAACGCCGAGCGGCAAGGCGCAGTTCGTCGTGCATCCGATCGCGCTCGACACGCCGATCCACCGCGCCCGCGCGGAGCACGGCGAGCGCCTCCTGACGCTGATGACGACACGCTCGCACGACCAGTACAACACGACGATCTACGGGCTCGACGACCGTTATCGCGGCGTGTACGGTCAACGCCGCGTGCTGTTCGCGAACCGCGACGACCTCGCGATGCTCGGTTTCGAGGCCGGCCAGCGCGTGGACATCACGAGCGTGTGGGACGACGGCGTCGAGCGGCACGTCGAGGACTTCCTGCTGGTCGAATACGACATTCCGCGCGGCTGCCTCGGCGCGTATTACCCGGAAACGAATCCGCTCGTGCCGCTGTCGTCGATCGCGGACGGCGCGGGAACGCCGACGTCGAAGTCGATTCCGGTGCTGTTGAGCGCGCGCGTGAACGCGAGCGTCGACGCAAACGCGGAAACCGGGGCCGAGGCCATCGCAGCCTGAACGGCGCGCCGCCGGCGTATCGATCTCCGCCACCCTGCATGCGCGGCCGCGCCGCGCATGCAGGGTCTTTTTTTATCGGCGGCTCAGAATTTCTCCCACGCGTCCGTGGTCGCCTCGACGGCTTCGACGACCGCACCCTTCCGGTTTGGCGCCACCGTCTTCCGGGCCGGAAGAGCCGGAGCCTTTTGGGTCGGCCGCGATGCGCTCTGCCCTCGCGGGCCGGCCGGCAAGCCGTCCGCGCCGTTCGTCTGAAAGACCGCGACGGCCGAGCGCAGCGCCTGCGCCTGCTCGCTCATCGACTGGGCCGCAGCGGCGGCCTCCTCGACGAGCGCCGCGTTCTGCTGCGTCACCTGGTCCATCTGCGCGACCGCCTGATTGACCTGGGTGATCCCGTTGTTCTGCTCCTCCGACGCGCTGGCGATTTCCTGCACGATGTCGGTGACCTTCGTGATCGACTCGACGATCTCGCCGATCGTGCGTCCCGCCTCGTGCACCAGCTTCGACCCCGCCTCCACCCGGCCGACCGATTCGCCGATCAGATCCTTGATTTCCTTCGCCGCCGTCGCCGAACGCTGCGCGAGCGAACGCACCTCGCTCGCGACCACGGCGAATCCGCGTCCCTGCTCGCCGGCCCGCGCTGCTTCCACCGCCGCGTTCAACGCGAGGATATTGGTCTGGAATGCGATGCCTTCGATGACCGCGATGATCTCCGCGACGCGCGCGGAGCTGTCGGAGATGCCGGTCATCGTGTCGACCATCTGACCGACCACCTGACCGCCGCGCTGCGCGAGGCCCGACGCCGACCCGGCCATCGTCGCGGCCTGCCGCGCGTTGTCCGCGTTGTGATGCACCGCGCCGGTCAGTTCGTCCATGCTCGACGCGGTTTCGCCTAGCGACGCCGCCTGTTCCTCGGTGCGCGACGACAGGTCGGAATTGCCCGCCGCGATCTGGACGGCCGCCACGGTGATCGATTCGCTCGACACCTTGATGCCCTGCACGATGCGGGCAAGCTGGTTCTTCATCGTGACGAGCGCGTACATCAGGCTCACGGTGTCGCCGGGCCTCACGTGCGCTTCGGCGCGCAGATTGCCGGCTGCGATCTCGTTCGCGAGCCGCGTCGCATCGCCGGGCTCGCCGCCGAGCGGACGCAGCACGGCCCGTTCGAGCACGAGCATCAGCACGAGCGACACGACGACGACCGTGCACACGCCGAGCGCGAGCGCCACGAGCCGCTGTTTCCAGACCGCCGCCATCACGACCTGCTCGGGCAACGTGACCGCCACCATCCACGAGGTCTGGGTCCCGCCGATCGACACCGGCCGATACACGCGCAGCACCCGGCCGAGCGTCGGATCGTTCGTCCACGCGACCCGTTCGCGACCGTCGTGGACAGCGGCGGCCTCCTCCGCGCCGATGCCGGCCGCACCGACGCCGGCCGCACCGATGCCGGCCGCACCGATCTGCTTGCCGGCCAGTCCTTGCGGGCTGCCGTCGGCCACATAAACGCCCTTCGCGGAAATCAGGCTCACATAACCGGTGCCGTACGGATGCAGGCTCTGGATATGCTGCTGCATGTTCGAGATCGCGACGTCCACGCCGGCGACGCCGACGAACTTGCCGTCGATGACGATCGGCACGCAGGTGCTGATCATCACCACGTCGACGCCGGACAACGTGTACTTCGTCGGTTCGGTCAGGATGTCGTGTCCGGATTTCTTCGGCTGCTGGTACCAGTCGCCCTGCGCGGAGGGATCGTCGTAGTCGGGCGACACGTCGAGCGCGAGCTTGCCGGACGCGCGGGTCCACAGCGTCAGATAACGGCCGCTTGCGTCCGTCCCCGGCTTGTTGACGAACTCGCTGTCCTTGCCGTCGAATGCGTTGGGCTCCCACCCGGTCCATACGTCGACGTAATCGGGATTCGACTCCGCGATCCGGCGCATGATCGCGTCCGCGGTCGGGCGGCTGGGATCAGCCTGTTCGTGCACGGCGGCCATCGCATCGGCCAGCGCATGCGAGATGCGAAACGCCCCTTCGAGCTGGTTGCGAATCTCGCCGGAGGTCGTCTGCGCGATCTGGTTCGCGAGCAGCGACGCCGAGTCCCGCTGCGATTGCCCGGACTGCCACGTCAGCACCGCAATGCCGACGCAAAAACCGGCAGCGACGATCAGCCCCGTCAACGTGACGAGACGGGCTCTCAGGCTGAAGCGTTTCGACCTGAACACACGCCACCTCTCATAGTTGTGCGCATCAACGAATATCTTGTGTCTGTGCCGGAAGCAGCGGGCGGAGACATACTGACCGCTGCGGCACTGATTCTTTTATCGGCTGCGTGCGAAACACATTGAGGGCCGCGCGAATTGTTTCCGGCTTGCCATGCGTGAGTTTTTGTAGCATGCGGACGCGCGGAATTTTCGCGAAGCGCGACGCATCGCGTCGGCTGGCTCACTGCTTCATCGCCTCGCGCACGGCCTTGACGTTCTGCGCGATCCGCTTGGCCAGTGCATCGGTGCTGTCGGCGAGCGATTTCATCTCGCTCGCAACGACCGCGAACCCGCGACCCGCTTCGCCCGCGCGAGCCGCCTCGACGCGCGCGTTGAACGACAGCAGCGACAGGATGCGGATCGTTCGCAGGATCTCGTCCGCGTCGGTCAGAATGTTGCCGGTGCTCGCGACCACGTTGCGCAGCCGCTCCTGGTTCCTGATCTCGGCGGCGCGCTCGGCCTCGACGCCGATGATGATGCCTTCGAGATAAAGCAGTTCGCCCGCGACGGAGAACACGCCGCCGCCGATCTCGCGCACCCACTTGATCTCGCCGGACGCGGTCCGCACCCGATAGTCGATCGTCCACGACTCGCGCCGCTCCAGCGCGGCGTCGACCCTCTCGACCACGTGCGCGATGTCCTCCTGGCAGATCATCGCGGTCAGCGAGATCGTGCGGCTCGACGTAAACGCGGACGGCGGATAACCGCTGAACGCCTCGACGGAATCGCTGATGTAGATGCTCGTGTACGACGCGTCGTTCAGGCAGCGGTACAGGCATCCGTTGATGCGCCCGGTGATGCTGAGCATCACTTCGAGCTGCGCGGTCACGGCGGCGGGGGAATCGACAACCTCGGTCATGGATCGGTCACGCGGTGAGGAATGGAATCGCGCGCGAACGCACGATGCGCTGCATGAAAAGCGGTGCGGCCGCAAGCGCGCCAGCGGGCAGCCGGCGTCCGCCTGGTGAAGCGCCGTGGACGGTCAGCGACCGGCGTGCCGCGTCGTCACCATGCCGCCGGAGCCACCTCGGGCGACGCCCGGATCACAGCGCGTCGCCGCCCGTTTCGCCGGTACGGATCCGCACCGCCTGTTCGAGCGGCAGGACAAAGACCTTGCCGTCGCCGATCTTGCCGGTCCTCGCGGACTGCTCCACGGCCTCGACAACCCGGTCGACGAAATCGTCCGCCACGGCGATTTCGACTTTCACTTTCGGCTGGAAATCGACCGCATACTCCGCGCCGCGATACAGTTCCGTGTGCCCTTTCTGGCGGCCGAAGCCCCTCACCTCGGTCACGGTGATCCCCGATACGCCCAGCGCGGACAATCCCTCGCGGACGTCTTCGAGCTTGAACGGCTTGATGATGGCGACGATCAGTTTCATGTGCGCTCCCTGTATTTTTTCGATGGCCTCGATACTCGATACCGCGTAGAAATCCGCGTGATCGCGCATGCCGCCCCTCGCGCGGCATGCGCGGAACCGCGGTTGCCTCAACCCGGCTGGCCGGGAATCCAGTTCGTGCCCGCCAGCGGCACGCGGGCCATCGCGGCCGCCTCGATCGTCAGCGCGACGAGGTCCTCCGGCTCCAGGTGATGCACATTCTGCTTGCCGCACGCGCGTGCGATCGTCGTGAGTTCCATGTTCAGCGTCTTCAGATAGTTGCGGACGCGGCGCGCGCCTTCTTCCGGTTCGAGACGCTTTTCCAGCACCTCGTCCTGGGTCGTCACGCCGACCGGACACTTGCCGGTGTGGCAGTGATGGCAGTAACCCGGCGCGGTGTTCAGCGCCGCGTATTCCGCTTCGGCCGGATGCAGCGCGCCGTTCTGGTAATACGTATCGCTGTTGCAGCCGAGCGCCATCAGCACGCCCTGGCCGATCGACACCGCGTCCGCGCCGAGCGCGAGCGCCTTCGCGACGTCCGCGCCGGTGCGGATGCCGCCCGACACGATCAGTTGCACCTTGCCCTTCATGTTCAGGTCGTCGAGCGCATCCACCGCCTGGCGCACCGCCGCGAGCGTCGGAATGCCGACGTTCTCGATGAAGCAGGTCTGCGTCGCGGCCGTGCCGCCCTGCATTCCGTCGATCACCACCACGTCCGCGCCCGCATGCACGGCCAGCTTCACGTCGTTGAACGTGCGGGTGGCCGCGACCTTCACGTAGATCGGCTTTTCCCAGTCGGTCAGTTCGCGCAGTTCCTGGATCTTGATCGCGAGATCGTCCGGCCCGGTCCAGTCCGGGTGGCGGCACGCCGAGCGTTGATCGACGCCGGCCGGCAGCGTGCGCATCGAGGCGACGCGCGGATTCACCTTCTGCCCGAGCAGCATGCCGCCGCCGCCCGGTTTCGCGCCCTGGCCGATCACCACTTCGATCGCATCGGCGCGGCGCACGTCGTCCGGGTTGAAGCCGTAGCGCGACGGCAGGCATTGATAGACGAGCATCTTCGACGACAGGCGCTCCTCCTGGGTCATGCCGCCGTCGCCGGTCGTGGTCGACGTGCCGGTGGCGGTGGCCGCGCGGCCGAGCGCCTCCTTCACGTTCGCGGACAGCGCGCCGAAGCTCATCCCCGCAATGGTGATCGGGATGTCCAGCTCGATCGGCTTCGTCGCGAAGCGCGTGCCGAGCACCGTCTTCGTCGTGCACTTCTCGCGATAGCCTTCGAGCGGATAACGCGACAGCGACGCGCCGAGAAACACCAGGTCGTCGAAATGCGGCAGTTTGCTCTTCGCGCCGAGGCCGCGAATTTCGTACAGACCGCGCTGCGCGGCGGTATGAATGTAGTCGATCGTCTTGCGGTCGAACCCGTGCGACTCTTCCTGCTGCAGCCGGGCGAAATGTACTGGTCTGGTTTCCATGAGAACCTTCCGGGGAAAACGTTGTGTTCCGTGACGCACGAGCCGCGGGATCAATATTGCTGGTCCGCTTCCGCGTTCCAGTGATACAGCGTGCGCGCCGACGCGATCCGCCTGAACGACTTCGGATCGTGATCGAGGCCGGCCGCCGCGAGCAGCGTCGCGACCGCGTCGAGATCCGCCGCCGTCATCGGCTCGAACCGCGCGTCCGCGCCGAGCGACTTCACTTCGCCCTTCACATACAGCACCGCTTCGTACAGCGAGTCGCCGAACGCGTCGCCCGCGTCGCCGCACACGACCATGCGCCCCGCCTGCGCCATGAACGCGGAGAAACTGCCGACCGAGCCGCCGACCACGATGTCGCCGCCCTTCAGCGAGATCCCGCAGCGCAGGCCCGCGTCGCCGTCGATCACGAGCAGCCCGCCGTGCGCCGATGCGCCCGCGCCGTTCGACGCGAAACCGCGCACGTGCACCTTGCCGCTCATCATGTTCTCGGCGACGCCGGTGCCGGCGCTCCCTTCGACGATGATCGTCGCGAGCTGGTTCATGCCGCCCGCGTAGTAGCCGGCGTGGCCGTCGATCGTCACCTCGCACGCGGCGTTCACGCCGACCGCGATGTTGTGCGCGCCGTTCGGCGAAGTCACCGTGACCTTGGTGTTCGCGAGCTGTTCCGGCGCGCCGTGCAGATGCTGGTTCAGCGCGCGCACCGAGCCGTTTTCGAGGTCAAACGTCAGGCTTTCCATACATACATCTCCTCGGGAGCGGGTTCGAATACCTTCGCGTTGCGGATGTCCGGCAGATGCGCGAGCGAGCGGAACTCCGACGCGATCGCCACGTAGTCGTCGTTCTCCGCGACCACCGCCGGCTTGCATGCGAACGGGTCGCGGATCAGCGCGAGTTCGTCGGCCGTGCCCATCAGGAACGTGTAGAAGCCGTCCAGTTCCTCGAAGCCTTTCTGCAACGCCGCGGGCAGCGTGTCGCCTTCGCGCAGCCGCCATTCGAGGAAGCGGCACGCGGCCTCGGTGTCGTTGTCGGTGTCGAAGTGGATGCCCTGCGGCTCCAGCTTGCGGCGCACGCCGTACGGGTTCGACAGCGAGCCGTTGTGCACGAGGCAGAAGTCCTCGCCGGCCGTGAACGGGTGCGCGCGGTCCGGCGTCACCGCCGACTCGGTCGCCATCCGCGTGTGGCCGACGAGGTGCGTGCCGCTCAGGTTCCTGAACCCATAACGTTCGGCCACCTGGGCCGGCGTGCCGACGTCCTTGTACAGATCCATCGCGCGCCCCACCGACAGCACGTACAGATTCGGATGATTCGCGTGCAGCCAGCGTTTCGTCGTTTCGACCTCGTCGGTCGTCAGCACCGCATGATTGCCCTTCACCTGCGCCGTCGCCGACGTGCCGAGCGCGCCGTTCAGCGCATCGACCAGCACCGGCCACGCGAAATGCTCGCCTTCTTCCGTAAAGCCCGAGTAAACGCTGATCTTGCGATGGCTGCCCTCCGCTTCGTGGCCGAACACGGCGAGACCCGCAGAGTCCGGGCCGCGCTCGGTCATGCCGATCAGCATCGGCACCATCAGTTCGCCCAGCCGCTCGCGCAGCGCCGGTGTTTTCACCAGCAGCCCGACAATTCCGCACATGATGTTTCTCCTCAGAAAAATTCCAGGTAGCTCTTCAGTTCCCAATCCGATACGTGACGCATGTATTCGAGCCACTCCATGCGCTTGAGCTTGATGAATTCGTCCGCGACCGGGCCGAGCGCATCACGGATCAGCGTGTCGGCCTCCAGCGCGTCGATTGCCTGTTCGAGGTTCTGCGGCAGCACGCCGATGCCGTGCGCAGCGAGCTTTTCGGGCGACCACGTATAGAGGTTTTCGTTGGCCGGATCGCCCGGCGACAGCTCGCGCTCGACGCCGTCGAGGCCCGCCGCGATCACCGCGGCGGTCGCCAGATACGGATTGCACGAGCCGTCCGGCAGACGCAGTTCGATGCGCTCGCCCGGCACGCGCACCATCGTCGAGCGGTTGTTGTCGCCGTAGCTGATATAAGCCGGCGCCCATGTCGCGCCGGTCAGCGAACGGCCGACGACGAGCCGCTTGTACGAGTTGACCGTCGGGTTGCACAGCGCCGCGAGCGCCGGCGCATGCGCGAGCAGCCCGGCGGTGAACTGGTACGCCAGCTTCGACAGCCCCATGCCGGACGGATCGGTTTTGTCCGAAAACAGGTTGCGACGGCCGTCGCCGATCGACATGTGCATATGCATGCCGTTACCGGGCCGGTTCGCGAACGGCTTCGGCATGAACGAGCAGATCATCCCGAACTCGTTCGCGAGTTCCGACGCGGCCATCTTGAAGAACACGTAGTGATCGCACGACGTCAGGCAATCGGTGTACGTGTAGTTGATCTCGAACTGGCCGTTCGCGTCCTCGTGGTCGATCTGATAGACGTCGATGCCGACTTCGCGCAGCACCTCGGTCAGCTTTTCGAGGTACGCGCGCGTGCGGGACAGCCCCTTGTAGTCGTAGCAGGGTTTCGCGAGCGTGTCGCCCGGATCGCACGGCACCAGTTCGCCGGAAACCGACCGCTTGAGCAGCGAGAATTCCGGTTCGAGCCCGGTAAAAAGCGTCCAGCCGCGCGCGGAAAGGCGTTCGACCTGCTTCTTCAACGTCACGCGCGAGTCGTAGGCCCACGCGTCACCGTCCACGTGGCCTTCGCAGACGATCCGCGCGAGGCCCGGCTGCCACGGCACCGGCGTCAGCGTCGAGAGGTCGCCGACCGCCATGAAATCCGGGCCGTTTGGCTCGATCCCGACACCCCAGATCGCAAAACCGGCGAACCCGGCCCCTTCGTTGAGCACCGTCTTCAGATGCGCGAGCGGGACCGACTTCGCCTTCGCCACGCCGTGGATGTCGACGAACTGCGCCAGCACGTATTTGACGCCCTTCGCGGACAGAAAGGCCTGCGCCTCCTCCGCCGACGCGAACCGGGGGACCTGGCCCAGCTCGTAGGCCGGCAGACTGCTCGAATCGCTGAGATTCATCACTTCTCCTGTGCCACACCATCGGATATTGAAACGGTTCAAGCCGCTGACTGCCCCGGCCGCCCGACTGCTGCGCGCGGGTCGCGCCACTCATGCGGCCTGCCGACCGAAACGCAAATTCCTCGAACCCCTCGCCGACCTTTCCGCGCCGCATCCGGCACGTTCAGTCGAAACTTCGGCGCGCCGCCTGTGGGGCTTCGTTCATCCGCAGACGCGAATCGACCGAAGTACCCGCCAGCTAAGGCAAGCTCCGTGCCACATTTACCTTTGGGAAACAAAGTTTCCTGTAGATAAACCCTCTGCGCGCACGAAACCCCATTGCCCCACGCCTGCCATTTCCCTTTCGCACGCCCCGATGTGTACGCGTAGTGCAGTCTCGCGATACACGCCGGTGCGCGCCCGCACTAAAACGGTAGGCGGGTGGCGGAACGTCATCAGCACGGCTTATGCAATCGCGGCCGGCCGATGCGTTGCTGGCCCCGTCGATCGCAGCGTCGATACGCGCACGCCGCGATAACGATGTTCAGGAGCCCGCCAACGGGCCACGCATGATGCTCCGTCCGGGATTGCACGCCATCAGAATGAGCGATTCCCGCCCACGGCCATAAGTTATTCTGATGCTGCGGTCCGCCGATTTTTCCGTCTCTAGAATCCGCTCCATCCTCACCTCCTGACGGAGAGCACTTCATGGAGCACTACGACTACATCGTGATCGGCGCCGGCGTGATCGGCACATCGGTCGCGCATCATCTCGCGGCGCTCGGCGCGAAAAGCGTGCTGGTCGTCGAACAAGGCACGATCGGCGCCGGCACGACGTCCCAATCGTCCGGCATCCTGCGCACGCACTATTCGGTCCGGCAGAACGTCGAACTGGCCCGCGCGTCGTGGTGGGCGTTCAACAACTTCGCCGACTATCTGGGCGACGAAGAGGCGTCGTGCGGCCTCGTCAAGTGCGGCTACCTGATCAGTTCGCCCGAGGGCGACAAGCTCGAACCGCTGCGCGCCGCGCTCAACGCACAACGGGACATGGGCATCGAAGTGCAACTGCTGGACGCGGCGCAGGCCAGAGAGCGCCTGCCGATCGCGCAGCTAGACGACGCCGCGCTGATCGGCTTCGAGCCCGAGGCGGGCTTCGCGGACGCCTACCTCGTCGCGTCGAGCTTCGCCCGTTCGGCCCGCCGCCGCGGAGTGAAGATCGTCGAAGGCGCGCGGGTGACGGGCATCGCGCGCGAAGGCCGGCGGATCACCGGCATCGACACCACCGCCGGCAAGTTCTCGTGCGGGATGCTGATCAGCACGCAGAACATCTGGACGCCGGAAATGGCCGCGTGGGCCGGCGTGACGCTGCCGGTCAAGCCCGAGCGCCACACCGTGCTCGCCCTCGAATGCGACGCGCCCTATACGTTCGACATGCCGGTCTTCAAGGATCTCGGCTCGCCCGGCATGATGTACTACCGCAGCTACGGCGGCCGCCAGATGCTCGCGTCCGAAGGCGTGACCGGCGAGACGCTCGCCGCGCCCGAAACCGAGCAGGGCGAGATCTCGCTCGATTACGTAGTCGAAGTGGGCGCGCAGGTCGCGGAGCGTTTCCCCGCGTACGAAACCGCCGGCCTCGCGTCGTCATGGACCGGCGTCTACGACGTCACGCCCGACTGGAACCCGGTGCTCGGCGGCGTCGAAGGCGTCGAGGGTCTGACTGTCGGCTTCGGTTTTTCCGGCCACGGCTTCAAGCTGTCGCCGGGCGTCGGCAAGCTGCTCGCGCAACACGCGCTCGGCCTGCCGACCGACGTGATGCTCGAACCGTACGCGCTGTCGCGCTTCGACAGCGGCAGGCTGCTGGTCGGCCAGTACGGCCTCGGCGCCGTGTCGTGAAGGAGGCGCGTCCATCATGACGAAACGTATCCTCGTACCGGTCAAGCGCGTGGTCGATCCGAACGTGCGCGTGCGCGTCAACAGCAGCGGCGCGGTCGAAACGACCGGCCTGAAGATGTCGCTGAATCCGTTCGACGAATGCGCGCTCGAACGCGCGCTGCGCCTGAAGGAAGCCGGCGTCGCCACGCGCGTCACGGTGCTCACCTGCGGCAGGGCGGTCGCGCAGGACGTGCTGCGCACGGCGCTCGCGATGGGCGCCGACGACGCCGTGCTGATCGACACCGGCGACGCCGCGCCGGATTCGCTGTCGATCGCGCAACTGCTGCACGCATGGCTCGCCGGCAACGCATGCGACCTGATCCTGTGCGGCAAGCAGGCGATCGACGACGACATCGGCGGCGTCGCCGCGATGCTCGCGGGCCTGCTCGACTGGCCGCAGGCGCTCAACGCGAGCGCGCTCGAAGCGGATGCCGACGGCTGGCTCGTCACCTGCGGGGACGACGCCGGCACGGCGGTCTGGAAACTCGACGGCCCGGCCGTCATCAGCGCCGACCTGCGCCTCGCGGAACCGCGCCACGTCACGCTGCCGAACCTCATGAAGGCCAAGCAGAAGCCGCTCGCGACGATCGCGGCCGACACGCTCGGCGTCGCGCCCGGGTCACGGTTCGACGTGGTGCGCGTCAGCGATCCGCCGGCGCGCGCCGCCGGTATCAAGGTGCCCGACGCCGCCGCGCTGATCGACGCGCTGGCCGGCCGCAACGTCTTCGCTCACGCAGGAGCCTGAACATGAAAACGCTCGTTCTCGCCGAACTGGATCACGGCTCGGTCAGCGAAACGACGCTGCGCGCGGTCACGGCCGCCGCGCAGCGCGGCGCTCCGGTCGATCTGCTGGTGTTCGACGCGCAATCCGCTGAACCGGCGGCGCAGGTGGCCGGCATCGAACGCGTGCTGGTCGCGCAGGCCGGCGCACCCGACACGCTTACGCCGGAGACCATCGCGCGGCAACTGCGGGCGCTGGCCGGCGATTACTCGACGATCGTCGCGGCGCACCGCACGCCCGGACGCGGCGCGCTGCCGCGAGCGGCCGCGCTGACCGGCGCGGCGTTCGTCGCCGACGTGATCGCCTTCCCCGACAGCACCCACGTCGTGCGCGGCCTGTACGCGGGCAGCGTGCTGGCGACGGTCGCGACAGGCAGCGTGCCGCTCTTCGCGACGATCCGCGCGTCGTCGTTCGCGCCCGCTTCCGCGACGGGCGGCGCGGCCGGACTCGTGACGCTCGATCCCGTCGAGCCGTTCGGCGGCACGCGGCTCGTCGAACGCCGCGCGGCCGGGCAGTCCGGCCGCGACCTGTCGAGCGCCCGCTTCGTGGTGTCGGGCGGCCGCGGGCTCGGCTCGAAGGAGAACATGGAGCGGCTGGGGAACCTGGCGGACCGGCTCGGCGCCGCGCTCGGCGCGTCGCGCGCCGCGGTCGATGCCGGTTATGCGCCGAACACGGCCCAGGTGGGTCAGACCGGCAAGATCGTCGCGCCCGACGTCTATCTCGCGTTCGGCATCTCCGGCGCGATCCAGCACCTGGCCGGGATGAAGGACGCGAAGCTGATCGTCGCGGTCAACAAGGACCCGGATGCGCCGATCTTCTCGGTGGCCGACATCGGCGTGGTCGGCGATCTGTTCGACGTCGTCGGCCAGCTGGAGGCGCGCATCGGGGCCGTCGCATGAGCGACGCCGCGCGCATCGACTGTCTCGCGCTCGCCGCCGAGGCCTGGGCCAACGGCAGCGGCGCGACCCGCACGCTCGGACGCTGCAACGATGCGGACGGCGAAACCGCATGGCGCGTCAGTATCGCCACGCTGAACGGGCCGTCGCGCTTCTCGCAGTTTCCCGGCATCGATCGCACGTTCATCCTGATCGACCAGGAATCCGTCGAACTCCAGTTGCAGCACGGTTCGCTGCACGCGCGGCTGGGGCAACCCGTGCATTTCTCCGGCGATCTGCACGTGTGGATCGACATGCCGGCCGGCGAGGCGCACGCGCTGAACGTGATGACGCGTCGCGGCCGCTGCCGCGCGCGGGTCGAGGTCGTGTCGCACGACGCGATCCGGGAGCCTGCGCAGACGCACTTTCTCGTCAGCCTCGGCGGCGCGTGGCTGGTTCGCGGCGCGCAGCCTGGCGACGGCGGAATAACGCTCGCGCCGCTTCACGCATTGCGGCTCGACGGCCACGCTGGCCGCCTTGAACTCAGCCCCGCCGACGCTGGCTCGAACACGCTGCTGGCTTCTATCGCGATCGAAACCGCGGAAACCGCGAGCGCCTGAACCGGCGCGCCCCCCACCCAGGAACCATGAGTCATCCCATGCTCATCGAGCAATACGGCCCGCGCGAATCGATGGAATACGACGTGGTGATCGTCGGCGGCGGCCCGGCCGGGCTGTCGGCGGCGATCCGCCTGAAGCAGCTGGCGCAGGACAAGGGCGTCGAAATCGGCGTGTGCGTGCTGGAAAAAGGCTCGGAAATCGGGGCGCATATCCTCTCCGGCGCGGTGATGGACCCCCGCGCCATCAACGAACTCATCCCCGACTGGAAGGAAAAAGGCGCGCCGCTCACCGTGCCCGTCACCGAGGACCGCTTCCTGTTCCTGTCGGAGACCAGCGCGAAGCCCGTGCCGAACTGGGCGCTGCCGGACAACTTCAAGAACCACGGCAACTACGTCGTCAGCCTCGCGAACGTCACGCGCTGGCTGGGCCAGCAGGCCGAGGCGCTCGGCGTCGAGATTTTCCCCGGTTTTCCCGCCGCCGAAGTGCTGTACAACGATGACGGTTCCGTGAAGGGCGTCGCGACCGGCAACATGGGCATCGGCAAGGACGGTCAACCGACCGAAAACTTCCAGCTCGGCATGGAACTGCACGCGAAGTACACGCTGTTCTGCGAAGGCGCGCGCGGCCACCTCGGCCGCCAGCTGCAGGAGAAGCTGAAGCTCAACCGCGACGCGGACCCGCAGGTGTACGGCATCGGCATCAAGGAACTGTGGGAGATCGATCCGGCGAAACACCAGCCCGGCCTCGTGATCCACACCGCCGGCTGGCCGCTCGACTCGCAGACCTACGGCGGCTCGTTCCTCTATCACATCGACAACAACCAGGTGATGGTCGGCTTCGTCGTCGGCCTCGGTTATACGAATCCGTACCTGTCGCCGTTCGAGGAATTCCAGCGCTACAAGACGCATCCGGAAATCCGCAAGTTCCTCGAAGGCGGCAAGCGCGTGTCGTACGGCGCGCGCGCGATCACCGCCGGCGGGCTGATGTCGCTGCCGAAACTGGTGTTCCCGGGCGGCGCGCTGGTCGGCGACGACGCGGGGTTCCTGAACGCGTCGCGGATCAAGGGCTCGCACGCGGCGATCAAGACCGGCATGCTCGCGGCCGAAGCGGCGTTCGACGCGGTGCAGGCCGGCCGCCAGAACGACGAACTGGCCGCGTATCCGGAGGCGTTCAGACAGTCGTGGCTGCACGGCGAACTGTACCGCGCGCGCAATTTCAAGCAGTGGATGAGCAAGGGCCTGTATCTGGGCACGCTGATGGTCGGCATCGAGCAGAAGCTGCTCGGCGGCAACGTGCCGTGGACGCTGCATCACCAGCATCGCGATCACGAGATGCTGAAACCCGCGTCGCAGAGCAAGCCGATCGAGTATCCGAAGCCGGACGGCAAGCTGACGTTCGACCGGCTGTCGTCGGTGTTCATCTCGAACACGAACCACGAGGAGAACCAGCCTGCGCACCTGACGCTGAAGGACGCAAGCGTGCCGGTGGACGTGAACCTGCGCACCTATGCGGGTCCGGAGGGACGTTACTGCCCGGCCGCGGTGTACGAGTTCGTGAAGAACGACGACGGCAGCGAGCGCCTCGTCATCAACGCGCAGAACTGCGTGCACTGCAAGACCTGCGATATCAAGGACCCGACGCAGAACATCGTCTGGGTCACGCCCGAGGGCGGCGGCGGGCCGAATTATCCGAACATGTGATTCCCTTTCCGCATCCGCGCGGGGCATGCCGGCACAAGGCCGGCATGCCCCGCTTCGCTTTTTTCCCCGCAAATTCCGCTCGTGCGTCGATGAAACCGACTCCCTCCGAAGGGGTACCTCCTCATAACGGTTGATCCGGATTTATTGGCTGATGATCGTCTGCATGCGCGAGCCAGTTCGCGTACCGTCGGAGACAAATAATGAGTTCAATCAACAGCGGAGTTCAGGAAGATTTATCTGGTCTCCAGACAGAAACGGCCGGTCTGCAGCGAAAGATCGGCTGGACAGGCGCGTTCTGGGTCGCCAGCGGCGTGCCGGCGCTCGTGCTGTTTTCCATCGGCTCGATCGCCGCGACGGTCGGCAAGCCGTCCTGGATCATCTGGATGATCTCGATCGGCTTCGGCTTCCTCCAGGCGTTCTCGTATGCGGAAATCGCGGGGCTGTTCCCGCACAAGTCGGGCGGCGCATCGGTGTACGGCGCGATCGCGTGGGTGCGCTACAGCAAGCTGCTGGCCCCGCTGTCGGTCTGGTGCAACTGGTTCGCGTGGTCGCCGGTGCTCGCGATCGGCTCGGGCATGGGCGCGGGCTACGTGCTCAACATGCTGTTCGCGCCGACCGCCGCGATCAACACGTGGCAACTCACGCTGCTCGATCTCGGATGGCTCGCGAGCGGCCTCACGCTGCGCATCAACGCGACCTTCATCATCGGCGCGATCATCCTGCTGGCCGCGTTCGCGATCCAGCATCGCGGCATCCTGCAGGCGGCGAAACTCCAGATGATCCTCGCCATCGCGGCGCTGCTGCCGCTGCTGATCGTCGGCGTTTATCCGATCCTGAGCGGCGATCTGCCGAGGGCCAATCTGCTGCCGCTGTATCCGCTCGCGAAGGACGCGGCGGGGCATGTAATCAACGGCACGTGGAATGCGGCGGGGCTGCAACTGATGGCGGGCGGCCTGTTCATCGCCGCGTGGTCCACCTATGGCTTCGAAACGGCGGTCTGCTACACGCGCGAATTCCGCGACCCGCGCCGCGACACCGTGAAGGCCATCCTGTATTCCGGCCTGCTTTGCATCGTGTTCTTCACGATGGTGCCGCTGGCCTTCCAGGGCGCGCTCGGACTCGGTCAGCTCGTCACGCCGGAAGTCAGGGACGCCGCGGGCAACGTCACGCAGGCGGCGGTCTACGACGGCGTGCTGTCGCCCGGCATCTACAGCGGCATGGGCGTGGCCGAGGCGATGGCGAAGATCGTGCACGTCGGCGCGTGGGGCGAATACATCCTGAAGCCGATGCTGGTGTTCGCGCTCGTGCTTGCGATCATGACGTCGATGGCGGGTTCGTCGCGCACGCTGTACCAGGCGTCGGTCGACGGCTGGCTGCCGAAGTACCTGTCCCACGTGAACGGACACGGCGCGCCGACGCGGGCGATGTGGACCGACCTCGCGTTCAACCTGTTCCTGCTGCTGATGTCCGATTACACGGTGGTCCTCGCGATGTCGAACGTCGGCTACATCATCTTCAACTTCCTGAACCTGAACGCCGCGTGGATCCACCGGATCGACCGTTCGGCGTGGACGCGTCCGTTCCGCGCGCCGACCTGGCTGATCGTCGCCGGCACGCTGCTGTCGTTCGTGAATCTCGCGCTGATGGGCTTCGGATCGAGCGTGTGGGGAGCCGGCACGCTCAAGTCCGGGCTGATCTTCGCCGCGCTGATCGTGCCCGTGTTCCTGTGGCGTCACTACGTGACCGACAAGGGCCGCTTCCCGGACCAGATGCTGGAAGACATGGAACTGTCGGGCCAGCAGCCGACGCGCAAGGCGGGCTACCTGCCGTATGCGACGCTCGCGCTCGGCGTCGTCGTGGTGGCCGTCACGTACATGCTCGCGCCTTGAACCTGCCGGTCCGACCGAAGGGTGAAAAGCGCCTCGCGTAACGCGAGGCGCTTTTTTCTAGAGCGTGTTAGGCACTTTGGATAATGGGCGCAGCATGGACGAGCATGAGCATGGCAAAGACGACGAAGTGCAAACCCGCCAGGGTTTCAGGCAGGCGCTCGTAGTCGCGTGCCAGCCGCCGGAAGCGGTTGAGCCATCCGAAGCTGCGCTCGACCACCCAGCGACGCGGCAGCAGCACGAAGCCCTTTTTCGCCTCGGGCAACTTGATGACCTGCAATTCCATGCCTTCGTCACGTGCGGCCCGTGCAGCCGCGTCACCCGTATAGCCCTGGTCTGCAAAGGCGAGCTTCACCGTCTGGCCAGTGACATGCTGAACCTGACGTGCCAGTTCGCCCACCTGCGCACGCTCCTGCTCGTTGGCTGGCGTAATGTGGACCGCGAGCAGCAGGCCCAGTGTGTCGACGGCCATATGAACCTTGCTGCCCCGCTTGCGTTTGTGACCGTCATAGCCCGCGCGCGGACCGCTCTCACACGTGGACTGCAACGTGCGGCCATCCAGGATAACCGCACTGGGCTGGCCCTGGCGCTCCTGTGCCACGCGCAGCACCGAGCGCAAATCGTTGACCATCGCCTCGAAGCAACCCGCGTTGAGCCAGCGCTGAGTTTGCTGGTAGACCATCTCCCACGGCGGGAAGTTGGTCGGCAGCATGCGCCACGATGCACCGGCCCGCGCCATCCAGCGCAATGCGTTGAACATTTCGCGCAGTTCGTATCGGCGCTGCGGCGCGTCTTCACTCATCAAGATGAGGTACGGAGCAGCGAAGCTCCATTCCTCATCCGAAACATCCGTCGGGTAGGGTTTGCGTTCTGGCATCCTGCCAGGTTACCAGGTTTGGATGAAAGTGCCTAACACGCTCTAGAACGCCCCGCCCCGATAACAGGGCCGCACTTCGAAGATCACGCCTTCCACGCCAAGCACTTCGCCGCTCGCCGAATAGATGCCGACACCCGTTTCCCACACCTGCTTGACGTTGCCGTCCGCGCAACGGATCCGATAGCGCAGATCGAACACGCCGCGCGCGGCCAGCGCCTCCTGCACGCCGCTCCACACGTAATCGGCGTCCTCGGGCACGATCAACTGGCCGAACGTGTTCTCGTGGCTGTCGAGAAACCATTCCCGCGGATAACCGGTGACGGCTTCGCAACCCGCGCTGATGAACTCCATCGTCCAGAGCCGGTTGTTGCGGCCGCGATAGATCAGCCCCGGCAGACTGTCGAGCAGCCCCAGCACGCTGCGCAGATGCACCTGGGTCGACGTCTCGCGGCGGCGTTCCTGCGTGATGTCCGCCAGCGCGACATAAAAGCCGTCGTCGACGCCGCGCACGGAGACGTCGCACCAAAGCAGCCGGCCGTCCGGATGCACGAGCCGCAGACGCTCGCGCGCCGTCGCCGCGCCGCCCTGCGTCAGGCGTTGCAGCATGCCGCTCCAGATTGCACGGTCTTCCGGGTGCAGGTAACCGGCCATCGGCGCATCGGGCGCGGGCGCTTCCAGCGCGTCGATCCATGCCGCGTTGCAGCCGCGCACCCGGCCGCCCGCATCGATCTGGAGCAACGCGACGGGAAACGCATCCGCGCCGGGCAGCCGGCCCGATACACGGTCCATGGTCTCGCTGCCATCGCTATTGGAGTTCATCGCCCGCCACTTCCTGTGGTTGATCCAGCCCGCGGCGATGCACGGACGCAGCCAGTTCAAGCCGCGTTTTCGCATCCCGCTTGCGCAGCAGGTTTTTCACGTACACCTTCACCGTCCCGTCGCTGATCCCGAGCTGCCGCGCGATCTGCTTGTTGCTCATGCCCTCGGCGATCAGCGTCAGCGTCTGCGCCTCGCGCACGGTCAGTCCCGACAGGCGCGCGTGAGTCGTCTCGCCGGCGCTGTCCTGCTCGTCGGCCAGCAAGCGCGCAAGGTCGTCGTCGAACACCATCACGCCCTGCATGCAACTGCGCACGTAGGCCAGCAGCATCTCCGGCTCCGACTCCTTCAGCATGTAGCCGTTCGCGCCCAGCCGCATCGCGGCGCGCAGTTCGGTGCGGTCCATCGCTGCGCTCAGCAGCACCTTCACGCAGTCCAGTTCCAGCTGCTTCAGTTCGTCCAGCACCTGAAGCCCGTCGAGCCCCGGCATGTGCAGATCGATCAGCACCAGTGCCGGCTTCAGTTGCCACGCGAGCGAGATGCCCTGGCGGCCGCCCGACGCCTCGCCGACCACATGGAATTCGCCGGTCGCGTTGAAAAATTCCGCCAGTCCCCGCCTGAACAGCGGGTGATCGTCGATCAGCAGCATCGTGGCCGGATTCATCGGCTGGGCTCCTTGCCTGGCAGGTTGCGGGGTACGAAAAGATGCACGCGGGTGCCGCCCGACGCGCCCGCGCCGATCGTCAGCGCGGCGCCGATCGCGCGGGCGCGTTCGTGCAGGATATTGAGACCGTAGTGATTCTCGCCGGCCGAGCCGAGGCCGAGACCCACGCCGTCGTCCATCACGCTGACCTGGAAGCCACCGCGGCTCGCGCGCAGTTCGACCCATGCGTGCCGCGCCTGCGCGTGGCGCACGACGTTCGACAGCGCCTCGCGCACGATCTGCAGGAGGTGCAGTTCGGCACCGGGTTCGAGCCGCAGGTCGGGCAGCCGGTTGTCCAGTTCGAACACGACGTCGCAGCGGCGCGAGAACTCCGCCACCGATTCGGCCAGCGCCTGCTGCAACGAACGGCCGTCGAGCGTGAGCCGCGCGCTCGTGATGAGTTCGCGCACCTGGCGTTGCAGCCGCGTCGTCATCGTGCGCAGTTCGGCCAGCACCGGATCGGCGCCCGCGCCCTGCTGAAGCCGCGCCACCAGCAGCGACATGAAACCGAGTTGCTGCGCGACCGAATCGTGCAGTTCGCGCGTCAGCGCCCCGGTTTCGCCGGGGGCGCGGCGCGATGCCGACGCTGCCGCGTCGCCGGTCAGTTCGAGCGCGCGATCGAGCGCATCCGCGACGCAGTCGATGCCCGCCAGAAACGACGGCTCGACCGGCGCCGCGACGTCCAGCACCAGCCGCTCGCCGGCCAGCGGCCGCACGGCTCGCGCGCAATCGGCCGCGCAGCGGCAATCGGCACACCACGCGGCGGTGCCGGGCGCCGCTCCGGTCAGCAGGCACGCGACTCCGCCCGTGCAACGCCCGTCCGCGCCGGTCTGCGGGCCGCCGTTCCCGCCGCCCGCGACCAGCATCGCGTTGCCGCCGGGCAGCCCGCTGGCGAGTTGCGCGACCAGCGTCTGCAAGACCTGCTGCCGCGTCGAGCCGGCCAGCAGTCCCAGCAGGCAGTTCAGCAGCACGTCGCGCAACTGCGCGGGCAGCGCGGTTACGTCGGTCTGCGGAAAGGCGCTTTCTGTGAGGCAGGCGTCCGGGGTCACGGGTCGTATTGGGATCGTGTCGGGGTCGTTCAGGGTCGTTTTCGGGCGGGAAAACCGGGGCAACCGCACGCAAATACCGTGCCGTTCGCGCGCCGCGCGGCGGCTACCCCTTTGGGCATACCTCGTCTTCCGGATTGAAGCGGGATTACTGGCAAGAAACCATGTTTCCCAATGGGAAATGACGAAGCCGACGAAACGCGCCGCCGCCGCGACGCCCTTCGATGAGGCAGACGCTCGTTTCCGGGACAGAAACGCACCCGGTTGAAACATCGATGCCGCCTTTTTCGCGAGACCTTGCCATGCAGTCCAGCCCTGCCCACCCACTTCACAGCCTGCCGCGCTACGCGCCGTTGCAGTTCGATGCGCGCGGCACGGCCCATCTGCTGATCGCGCAGTCCGATGCACTGGATGCGCACGCCGCATTCATCGGAGAGCTAATGGAGTCGACCCGCGCCAGCGCACGTCTGCTGGGCGAGCCCGTGCAACTGACCGGCATCGCCACGCAGTGCTTCCATAGCAAACGGTCGCTCGAACAGTCCGTGCGGCAGCACCTGGCCGAAGCAGGCGAGGTCGGCCTGCGCGTTTATCTGTGCGGCGACGAAGCCTTCATCTGGCGCATGCGCCCGATCCTGACCGCGTCCGGCCTGCGCGGCGAGGAAATCCAGGCGGACGCGTCCCGCGCGCGCCGCGCGGTCTATTGCGTGCATTGCGGCGGCACGCACGACTACCCGTCGCAAGACGAGGTGACCTGTGCGGGCTGCGGCCTGCGCCTCGCGGTGCGGCAGCATTTTTCGCCGCTGCTGGGCGCGTATTTCGGCGGCTGCGCGAATCCCGACACGCCTTATGCGGAGAACCGCGCATGAACACGCTCGACGTTCGCGTTGCCGCGATCCGCCCGCTCACGCCCGTCGTGCGCGAACTGACGCTCGCGCCGGTTGCCGGGGAACTGCCGGCGTTCTCGGCCGGCAGCCACATCCAGCTCTGGATGAACGACGGCGAACGCGCGTACCGCAACGCGTATTCGCTGCTGGGCGACCCCGCGGATCGCAGCGCATGGCGCATCGCGGTGCGTCGTCAGGAGCCGTCTCGCGGCGGCTCCGCGTTCGTGCATGAATGCATCGAGCCGGGCATGACGCTGCGCGTTTCCGCGCCGGCCAACCTGTTCGCGCTGAACGCCGGCTGCCGGACCCACATCCTCGTGGCGGGCGGCATCGGCATCACGCCGTTCCTCGCGCATATCGCGGAACTCGAACGCCGCCACGCCGATTTCGAACTGCACTACGCGTACCGGCCGGGCCTCACCGACGCGTATCTCGACGAACTCGACGCCCGGCTCGGCGCGCGCCTGCACCGCTACGACGGCCGGCACGCGAGATTCGACGCGGCCCGCGTGCTGACCGGGCGGCCGCTCGGCGCGCACGTCTACGTGTGCGGTCCGCAGCGGCTGCTGTCGGACGTGCGCCGCGCGGCGGAAACGCTCGGCTGGCCCGCAAGCCGGCTGCACTGGGAAGCGTTCGCCGCGCCCGCGCCGGGCACGCCGTTCAAGGCCACGCTGCGCCGCAGCGGCCTGAGCATCGACGTCGGCGCAGACCAGAGCCTGCTCGAAGCACTCGAAGCCGCCGGCATCGACGTGCCGAATCTGTGCCGCGGCGGCGCATGCGGGCAATGCATCACGCCGCATCTGGAAGGCGACATCGAACATCGCGACTCGGTCCTGAGTCCCGACGAACGGGCCACGCATCTGATGCCGTGCGTCTCGCGCGCCTGCGGCGCCACTCTCACTCTCGACCTGTAGGAAGAGCGAAGCCATGAGCGTATCCATCAAACCCGCGCAGACCTATCGCGGCGACTTCACGTACCGCAACAGCGAGCGCGCGATCGCCCGCTTCCCGTTTCCGTTCCCCGACGACAGGTACATGTACTCGGTCAACATCGAGCCCGCGACGCCCCGCGATCCCGGCTCGGTGTTCGAGCATCACTTCGACATCGACGAGCACTACCGCTCCGAAGCCGCCGAGCGCGCGCTCGTGCTGGAACAGGACCCGCGCCGCTGCATCGTGATGCCGCATATGGAAACGGCGTCGTGGGACGCGCTCGACATGATCATGCATCACCTCGCGGCCGACTATCCCGAGTGGTTCTCGCTCGAATACGACGGCGACCGGTGGCGCTGGACCAACCGCGCGCTCGACCTGCAACAGACCTTCACGTTCGGCGACGCCGCCACGCTGCCGTACGGGCCGCTCGAATACGTGATGCGGCAGACGCAGGGCGACATCGCGCTGCTCGACCAGCGCGACGGCGACCTGTTCATGGACGCCGGCGTCGTGACCGGCCCCGCGGACTGGTCGCTCGCCTTCGATGCGGGCATGAGCTTCAAGCAGTGGCATTCGCCGGTGCCGCTCGCGCATCAGATGGGCGTGTTCGACCGCGCGCTGAAGTATCTGCTGGGCATCCAGCCCGGCAGCCCGGTGCGGCGGCTGAACTGGACGCTGACCATCAACCCGCGGCTCGACACGTCGTCCGAGACCTGGCACACGTGGGGCAGCGAACGCGGCCAGGTCACGCCGGAGAACGTCGGCCGCGTCGTGCACCTGCGCGTCGAATTGCAGTTCATGGCGCGCCTGCCGCGCAGCAACGCGCTGATGTTCAGCATCCGCACCTACCTGTGCAGCATGGCCGACCTCGTCACGAATCCGGCGTGGGCGCGCCGTCTGCACCGCGTGCTGCGCGACCTGCCCGAGCCGGTCGCCGAATACAAGGGCATGTCCCGCTACCGCGCGACGCTGGTCGACTGGCTCGGCCAGTTCGACCGCTGACCCGCGTCTTTTCATTCGATAAAACTCATCCGTCGGAGCACCCAGCATGGCACATTCATGGCGCATTTCCGCACTCGCCGACCGGCATCGCGCGCTCGGCTCGAACCTCGAAGACTGGAACGGCATGGGCACCGCATGGACCTATGCCAGCGACCTCGCCGACCATCACGAAGCGATCCGCACGAAAGCCGGCCTGATGGACGTCTCGGGACTGAAGAAGGTCCATTACGTCGGCCCGCACGCGGAAAGCCTGCTGAACTGGGCCACCACGCGCGACATCGGCAAGCTCTATCCGGGCAAATCCGTCTACGCGACCCTCCTCAACGAGGACGGCAAGTTCATCGACGACTGCATCGTCTATCGCACCGGTCCTAACGCGTTCATGGTCGTGCATGGCGCGGGCACGGGTTACGAGCGCCTCGTCCGCTCGGCGCAGGGCCGCCAGGTCGCCGTGCTGTTCGACGACGACCTGCACGACCTGTCGCTGCAAGGGCCGGCCGCCGTCGAGTTCCTCGCGGAGCACGTGCCGGGCATCCGCGACCTGCCGTACTTCCACCATCTGCAAACGCGCCTGTTCGGCCGGCCGGTCATGATCTCGCGCACCGGCTACACCGGCGAGCGCGGCTACGAGATCTTCTGCAAGGCCGCCGATGCGCCGCTGATCTGGGACGCCATCCTCGATAAAGGCAAGCCGTTCGGCATCGTGCCGTGCGCGTTCACCGCGCTCGACTGGCTGCGCGTCGAAAGTTATCTGCTGTTCTATCCGTACGACAACTCGGAGATGTATCCCTTCGCCGACGAAAAGGCCGGCGACACGCTGTGGGAACTCGGCCTCGACTTCACCGTTTCGCCGGACAAGACCGATTTCTGCGGCGCGGCCGAGCATTTCCGGCTCGCGGGCAAGGAGCGTTTCAGGATCTTCGGCGTCGAGATCGACGCGCAAAAAACCACCCAGGCCGGGGACACGCTGTGGCACGACGGCAAACCGGTCGGCGTCATCACCTGCGGGATGTACTCGCGGCTGACGGGCCGTTCGCTCGCTATCGCGCGCCTGTCCGTCGCGCAGGCGGCGGCCGGCACGCCGCTGGAGGTGCGCGGCAGCATCGAAGCCCGCGCGCACGCGGCGCTGCTGCCGTTCGACGATCCGGACAAGAAGAAGCGGACCGCCATCGGCTAGGCGGCAAGCGTCCTTTTCGCGGGCCGCCGGCGCGCGCGCCGCGCGCCCGGCCTGCTTCCCTTACGCCCACACTCAAGGATTCACGCTGTGAGCCAGAACTACGTCCTTACGGTCAGTTGCCCGGCCACGTCCGGCATCGTGGCCGCCGTCACGTCGTATCTCGCGTCGTCGCACTGCTACATCAGCGAGCTTGCGCAGTTCGACGACCAGACCAGCGGCACCTTCTTCATGCGCGCCGTCTTCCGCTTCAACGAAGGCGCGAAAGGCGACGTCGAGCGCGTGCGGCGCGACTTCTCCAGCATCGCGAACGACTTCTCGATGCAATGGAAGCTGACCGGCACCGACGAGCGCATGAAGGTGCTGCTGATGGTCAGCAAGTTCGACCACTGCCTGTCCGACCTGCTGTACCGCCTGCATAAAGGCGAACTGCGGATGCGGATCACCGCCGTCGTGTCGAACCATCTCGACCTGCGGCCGATGGCCGAGCGCGAAGGCATCCGCTTCGTCTATCTGCCGGTCACGCCCGAAACCAAGGCGCAGCAGGAAGCCGAGCTGATGCGCATCGTCGAGGAGACCGGCACCGAACTGGTCGTGCTCGCGCGCTACATGCAGATCCTGTCGAACGATCTGTGCAGGCAGCTCGCGGGCCGCGCGATCAACATCCACCACTCGTTCTTGCCCGGCTTCAAGGGCGCGAAACCGTATCACCAGGCATTCGAGCGCGGCGTGAAGCTGATCGGCGCGACCGCCCACTACGTAACGTCGGATCTCGACGAAGGGCCGATCATCGAGCAGGAAGTGCAGCGCGTCGATCACGTGTTCCAGCCCGAGGACCTGGTGGCGGTGGGCCGCGACACGGAGACGGTCGCGCTGTCGCGGGCGGTCCGGTATCACACCGAGCACCGCGTTTTCCTGAACCAGCATCGCACGGTGATCTTCCGATGAGCGCCGCGCAACGGATCGACGGCAAGGCCGAAGCCGCGCGCGTGCTCGACTCGCTGCGGGACGACGTCGAGCGGCTGCGCGAGCAGGGCTGCGCGCCGTGCCTCGCGGTGGTGCTGGTCGGCGACGATCCGGCGAGCGACGTGTACGTGCGCAACAAGGTGCTGCGCGCGCGCGAAACCGGCATCGAGTCGGTCGAGCACCGGCTGCCGGCCAACACGAGCGAGGACACGCTGCTGACGCTGATCGCGGCACTCAACGCCGATCCGGCGGTGCACGGCATTCTCGTGCAGATGCCGCTGCCCGCCGGGCTCGACGAACACGCGGTGATCGACGCGATCGCACCCGCGAAAGACGTGGACGGCTTCCATCCGGCCAACGTCGGCCAGCTCGTGCTCGGCGACGCGACCCTCGCGCCGTGCACGCCGAACGGCTGCCTGCATCTGCTGCGGCAGGTCGCGGGCGACCTGAGCGGCAAACACGCAGTCGTGGTCGGCCGCTCGAACATCGTCGGCAAGCCGATGGCCGCGCTGCTGCTCCAGGCGAACTGCTCGGTGACGGTCGTGCATTCGCGCAGCACGAATGCCGCCGCGCTGTGCCGGCAGGCCGACATCGTGGTCGCGGCCGTCGGCCGGCCGCGCCTGCTCGACGCCGGCTGGATCAAGCCAGGCGCGATCGTCATCGACGTCGGCATCAACCGCATCGAGATCGACGGCCAGCCGAAGCTGGTGGGCGACGTCGATTTCGACAGCGTGGCGCCGGTCGCCGGCGCGATCACGCCCGTGCCCGGCGGCGTCGGCCCGATGACCATTGCGTTCCTGATGAAAAACACGATCGCCGCCGCGGTGCGCCAGCAGGCGATGCGCGACGCGATCGCCGCCTGATGCGCTGCGCCCCACTCACGCTTGCCGAACCAAGGAAACCGACATGAACCAACGTGTTGCAATCATCGGCGCAGGGCCGTCCGGCCTCGCGCAACTCCGCGCGTTCCAGTCCGCCGAAGCCGGCGGCGCGGAGATCCCCGAACTCGTCTGCTTCGAGAAACAGTCCGACTGGGGCGGCATGTGGAACTACACATGGCGCACCGGCACCGACGAACACGGCGAGCCGGTGCACGGCAGCATGTACCGCTACCTGTGGTCGAACGGACCGAAGGAATGCCTCGAATTCGCGGACTACACGTTCGAGGAGCACTTCGGCAAGCCGATCGCGTCGTACCCGCCGCGCGCGGTGCTGTGGGACTACATCAAGGGCCGCGTCGAGAAGGCCGGCGTGCGCAGGTACATCCGCTTCGATACCGTCGTGCGCAACGTCAGCTTCGACGCCGCGACGCGCCGCTTCACGGTGACGGTGCACGACTTCGGCACGGATCGCAGCTACGCGGAGGAGTTCGACTACGTGGTCAACGCGTGCGGCCACTTCTCGACGCCGCATGCGCCGACGTTCCCGGGCTTCGACACGTTCAAGGGGCGCATCCTGCACGCACACGACTTCCGCGACGCGATGGAATTCCGCGGCAAGGACATCCTGCTGATCGGCAGCAGCTATTCGGCCGAGGACATCGGCTCGCAATGCTACAAGTACGGCGCGCGCAGCATCACGAGCTGCTACCGGAGCGCGCCGATGGGCTACCAGTGGCCGCCGAGCTGGGAGGAAAAGCCGCTGCTCGAACGCGTGGACGGCAACACCGCCCACTTCGCGGACGGCAGCCGCAAGAAGATCGACGCGATCATCCTGTGCACCGGCTACAAGCACCACTTCCCGTTCCTGCCGGACAGCCTGCGTTTGCAGACGAACAACCGCCTGTGGCCGCTCGACCTGTACAAAGGGGTGTTCTGGGAAAACAACCCGCAGATGATCTATCTCGGCATGCAGGACCTGTGGTACTCGTTCAACATGTTCGACGCGCAGGCGTGGTACGCGCGCGACGTGATTCTCGGGCGCATCGCGCTGCCCGAACGCGACGCGATGCACGCGGAGAATCTCGCGTGGCGCGCGCGCGAGGAAACGCTGGTCACCAATCAGCAGATGTTCGAGTTCCAGGGCAGCTACATCCAGGAACTGATCGACGCGACCGACTACCCGAGCTTCGACATTCCCGGCGTCAACCGCACGTTCCTCGAATGGAAGCATGACAAGCACGAGAACATCATGGGCTATCGCGACAAGTCGTACCGGTCGCTGATGACCGGCACGCAGTCGCCGCCGCACCATACGCCGTGGGTCAAGGCGCTGGACGACTCGATGGAGGCGTATCTCAGCACGCCGGCCGAACTGGCCAGGGCCGGCTGAATGAGGGAGACACGCATGACACCGCGCCCGCCGTCCGTCTCGCGACCGTATGAACCCGCCTTGTCAGCCGATCATGAACGCTCCCGCGTGGCGGGCGGCGAGCTGGGCGTCGTCGAACTGCAACCCGGCGACGAACTGCGCGTGATCGACGTGGAAGGGCTGCAACCGGCCGAGTTGCTCGCGCTGCACGCGACGCACGGCGGCTGCGCACTGGACGCGCTCGGGCTGACGGCGGACCCGCAGGCTACGTTCATCGCCGGGCTGCTGGAGCGCGCGCCGGCGCACATCGCACGACTCGGCCTGTCGCCGGACCGGTTGCCCGCGAGCGCCGCGCTGTGGCCGTCCGACACCCCCGCCGGCCACGCGCGCAGCTTCACCGCGCGCGAATCCGTCGTCGCGCTGATCGCGGCCCCGGGCGTGCACGCGCCGCTCGACGCGCCGGGCCGGCAGCCCACCGAACTCGAAATCGTCGTCCGGCGCGCGCAGCCGTCGGACAAGCCGCGCGCGCCCGAGCCGCTGGCCGAGCCGCTCGCGGACTTCGTGGTCCCGCCCGGCACCGCTATCGCCTACACCGTCAAGGCCGGCGAATATGTGCAGATCGTCGACGTGGCCGGACGCCAGTGCTCGGACTTCGTCGCGTTCGATCTCGCGGCGCTCGGACACGGCGAGGTCGTCGATCTCGACCCGACGGTCACGCGCACGCTCAACGGCAGCGCATACCCGGCCCCCGGTCTCTTTTCGCGCTTTTATGACCGCAACATGCAGCCGATGCTCGAAGTCGTGCGCGATACGGTCGGCCGGCACGATTCGTTCGCGCTCGCCTGCACCGCCCGGTACTACGACGCGCAGGGCTACCCCGGCCATGCCAATTGCAGCGACAACATCAGCGCCGCGCTCGAAGCGTTCGGCGTCCCGGCGCGTCCGGGATGGCCCGCGATCAACTTCTTTTTCAACACCGGCATCGACGCCGGCCAGCAGATCACGCTAGACGAGCCGTGGTCCCGGCCCGGCGACTATGTGCTGCTGCGCGCGCTGAAGGACCTCGTCTGCGTCAGCACGTCGTGTCCCGACGACATCGACCCGGCCAACGGCTGGAATCCGACCGACATCCAGGTTCGCACCTATTCGAGCAAGGAGCGCTTTTCCGTGTCCCTCGCCCTCCGATCCACGCCGGACGCGCCCGCGGTGCTGACCCGCGAATCCGGCTTTCACCCGCGCACCGCCGCGCTGACGAAACGCTTCACCGACTATCGCGGCTGGTGGCTGCCGACACAGTTCGAAGGCTACGGCCCGATCGACGAGTATTACGGCTGCCGCGAGCGCGCGGCGATCATGGACCTGTCCGCGCTGCGCAAGTTCGACGTGATCGGCCCCGACGCCGAGGCGCTGCTGCAATACTGCCTGACGCGCGACGTGCGCCGCCTCGCGGTCGGGCAGGTCGTGTATTCGGCCATGTGCTATCCGCACGGCGGCATGCTCGACGACGGCACGCTGATGCGCTTCGGCCCGGACAATTTCCGCTGGATCTGCGGCGAGGACTTCGCCGGCATCTGGCTGCGCGAGCAGGCGCAAAAACTCGGCATGAAGGTGTGGATCAAGTCGGCGTCCGCGCAGATTCACAACGTCGCGCTGCAAGGCCCGCAAAGCCGCGCGATCCTGCAACCGTTGATCTGGACGCCCGGCACCCAGCCGTCGCTCGACACGCTCGGCTGGTTCCGCTTCCTCGTCGGACGGCTCGACGGCTACGACGGCCATCCGGTGATCGTGAGCCGCACCGGCTACACCGGCGAACTCGGCTACGAGATCTGGTGCCATCCGGACCATGCGCCGGCCGTCTGGGATCGCGTGTGGGCCGCCGGCCAGCCGCACGGCCTCGTGCCGCTGGGTTTCGACGCGCTGGACACCCTGCGCATCGAAGCGGGCCTCGCGTTCGCCGGCCACGAATTCAGCGACGAGACCGATCCGTTCGAAGCGGGCATCGGCTTCTGCGTGCCGCTTAGGACCAAGACCGACGACTTCATCGGCCGCGACGCGTTGCTGCGGCGGAGCGCGCATCCGCAACGCAGGCTCGTCGGGCTGGAACTCGACGGCAACGAGCCGGCGGGCCACGGCGACTGCGTGCACGACGGCCGCGCGCAGATCGGCGTGGTGACCAGTGCAACCCGTTCGCCGCTGACCGGCAGGCAGGTCGCGCTGTGCCGGCTCGACGTCGGTTACGCCGAGGCCGGCACCGTCGTGCAGATCGGTAAGCTCGACGGGCAGCAGAAGCGCATCGATGCACGGGTGGCGGCGCCGATCTTCTACGATCCGGAGAAGGCTCGCGTGCGGAGTTGAACGGTCATGTCTTCGTTCCTGTTTACTGGATTTTTTTATCCACTATACTGGAACACATGGACGTGAACCTTCTCCTCGCGCGCCGCGTGCGCGCGCTGCGCGCCGAACGCGGGCTGTCGCTCGATGCGCTGGCCGAACGAAGCGGCGTCAGCCGCTCCGCGATCTCGCTGATCGAGCGCGGCGAAAGCAGCCCGACCGCCGCGGTGCTCGACCGCCTCGCGACGGCGCTCGGCGTCGCGCTCGCGTCGCTGTTCGACGCCGCGCCCGACGACGCGGCCCCCGACGCGCAACCGTCGCCGCTGTCGCGCGCCGCGACGCAGCCGGTGTGGACCGATCCCGAGTCGGGCTACACGCGCCGCAACCTGTCCGCATCCGCCGATTCGCCGCTGCAACTGGTCGAGGTGCGCTTCCCGGCCGGCCAGCGCGTCGCGTATGACACCGGCCCGCGCGACGTCGAGATCCATCAGCAGGTGTGGGTCATCGAAGGCGCGATGGAGCTGACCGTCGCCGGCACAACATGGCGGCTCGAAACCGGCGACTGCCTGTCGATGCGCGTCGATGCGCCGATCGTGTTCAGCAACCCCGGCCGCCGCGCGGCCCGTTATCTGGTCGCGCTGACCACCGTGCCGTCCGCGCGCCGCAGGAGACCCGCATGACCGACACCGTCACCGTGCGCCGGCTCGGCGCGAACGAAGCCGCCGCATGCGTCGATGCGCTCGCGGACGTGCTGATCGACTGCGTCGAAGGCGGCGCGTCGGTCAGCTTCATGCTGCCGCTGTCGCGCGAGCGCGCGCGTTCGTTCTGGCGCGGCGTCGCGGACGGCGTCGAACGCGGCGAGCGCATCCTGCTGGTCGCCGAGGAACCCGACGGCACGATCGTCGGCACGGTGCAATTGATCGTCGCGCAGCCGGAGAACCAGCCGCATCGCGCGGACGTCGCGAAAATGCTCGTGCATCGCCGCGCACGCAGGCGCGGAATCGCGCAGCAGTTGATGGCCGCCGTCGACGATATTGCGCGCGACGCGGGCAAGTCGGTGCTGGTGCTCGATACGGTCACCGGCGGCGACGCGGAGCGGCTGTACGCGCGCGCCGGCTGGCAGCGCGCGGGTACCGTGCCGGACTATGCGCTGCTGCCCGCCGGCGGATTCTGCGCGACGACGTTCTACTACCGGCAACTGTGAACCCCGGCGCGGCGCGTACTACACTGTGCGCGTCGCTCAACCCGAGGCCTCGCACGTGACCCACGCCACATCGCCCGCCGCCCTGCCCACGTTCTGGCGCGACGACGCACTGCCGTTCGTCGAGGCGCGCGCGATCGCCGACGGCCGCAAGGTCCGCTATGGCCGCCACGCGCACAGCACGTTCTCGATCGGCGCCGTGACCGGCGGTCACAGCACCTACCTGAACGGCCGCGCGCTCGAACACATCGGCGCGGGCGCGGTGGTCGTCATCAATCCGGACACCGTGCATGCGTGCAATCCGGCCGAATCCGCGCCGTGGGCGTACCGGATGTTCTACGTCGACGTCGACTGGCTCGCGTCGTTGCAGCACGAAACGGCCGAAGCAGATTCCGGCGCGCACCGCGAATTCCGCCCGTTCCGGACGACGTGGACGATGCGCGCCGACCTGTTCGCGGGACTGAACCAGCTGCATGCGCTGCTCACCGCCCCCGACGCGCGCACCGACACGCTGCGCGGCCACGGCGCGACGATCGGCTATTTCTCGACGCTGCTGCGCGCGCTGAATCCCGAGCCGTCGCCGCGCAGCGAGCCGAACCACCGCCTCGCGCGCGCAGCCGAATACATCGACGACAACTACACGCACGCGCTGAAGCTCGACGACATCTGCGCGGCCGCGAATCTGTCCGCGTCGTACCTGGTGCGCGCGTTCAAGGCGCGTTATGGGATGACGCCGCATGCGTACATGGTGAACCGGCGCATCGAATTCAGCCGCGCGCAGTTGCGGCGCGGCCATGCGATCGCCGACGTCGCGGCCGAAGCGGGTTTCGCGGACCAGGCGCATCTGCAACGCGCGTTCCGCCAGTTCGTCGCGGCGACGCCCGGTCAGTATCGCGGCTGAACGCGCCGCCCGCGCGCGCGATTGGAACGATTCACGCGATTCACGCAACAAGCAGATACACGCCGCTCGCCGCGAGCAGCAGCGCCATCGCGCGGTTCACGCAACGCACCCGCGCCGGCTCGCGCAATACGTGCCGCAGCGACGCGCCGGCCCACGCCCAGCAAGCGATCGACGCGAAGCAGACAACGAAGTAGATCGCCGCGAACTGCCACACGAGCACGCGTTCGCCGGACGTCGCGAACGCGCCCATCCCCGCGATCGACGCGAGCCAGGCTTTCGGGTTCAGCCATTGCATCGTCGCGCCGACCAGCATCGACGGGCCGTTGTCGCCGCCCGCATCGGCAAGCTGTCCGTCGTCGGCGGCAAGCCGGTATGCGACGTACAGCAGGAACGCGACGCCGGCCCACTGGATCGCATGCGTCAGCAGCGGCCAGCGCGTCAGCAGTTCGTGCAGGCCCAGCCCGATCAGCAACAGCAGCAGCACGAAACCGGCCGTCGCGCCGGTCACGTGCCGCAGGCTCGCGCGCAGCCCGTAACGCGCACCCGCGCCGAGCGCGATCAGGTTGACGGGGCCGGGGGTGATGGACGTGGCCAGCGCGAACGCGGCCATCGAAAGGGAATGACTCACAGGGGTCCTCTACGCTCGTTGCGATGAATCCGGCAATGAGCGTAGAGGACCGCCTGCGGGCGGTATTGAAGAAAATTGCCTAACGGCGCACGCGAACGCGCACGGCCTGACTCAGCCGGCGAGCTTGCGAAACGTCTCCAGCACCGCGTCGCCCTTGAACGGCTTCACGATCCAGCCCTTCACGCCGGCCGCCTTGCCGCGCTCCTTCATCGCCGGGCTGCTTTCCGTCGTCAGCATGATGACGTTCACCGACGTGTTCGCGAGTTCGCTGCGGATCTTCTCGACCATCGTGAGGCCATCCATGTTCGGCATGTTCACGTCGCTGACGACCAGCTTCACGCCCGGGTTCGAGCGCAGCTTCGCGAGGCCGTCCTTGCCGTCCACCGCCGTGTCCACGTCCAGCCCGTTGCGCCGCAGGAAGCCGGCGACTTCGTCGCGCACCGTGCTCGAATCGTCCACCACCAGAATCTTCGCCATTTGTGTTTCCTTTTGCGTCGTTCGCGACGCCTGCGTCAAAAGAGATCCAGTTCGCCGCTCGCGAGCGCGTCGTCGGCTGCGTCGTTCTCGTCGAAATCTTCCGGCGACCAGCTCAGGCTGAACACGAAACGCTGGTCGATCACGACGTCGCGGCCGGCCTCCACGTCGGACAGCCGGTAGCGGAAGCGCAGTTGCGGATTGTCGGAGCCGAACGAGATGTAGCGATGACGGTGATTGACGAGCAGCGGCACCTGCACGAGCGGCCGCGAGCCGGCGACCAGCGGCTCGCCGAGATAGCGGTTCTTGAACGCGCCCCACACGAGGTTCGTCAGTTCGCCGAGCACGCTGTTCAGTTCGCGGAAGTCGGCCTCGCTCATTTCGCCGGTCCCGTTCGCCTCGCCGGTCTCGCCGGCCCCGCGCTCGCGCGCCGCCACGCCACCGAGCATCGCGAGCAGCGGCTCCTCTTCGGCCTGCATCAGCATGTAGCCGCGGCACCACGAGCCTTCGAGCGGAATCAGGCTGAACACCTCGCCGAAGATGATCCGGTCGCGCACGATCGACGGCGGCTCGGTATCCACCGTGAGCGACGGGAACAGGCTGCTCAGCCGCGTCGTCGTGATCTCGATGATGCCGCTCACCAGCGAGTCCGGAAACCGGAGACCGAACACGTGCTCGTCGATCACGGAGCGCAGGCTTTCCGGATCGTTCGCGGCGTAGCTCGCGCGCAGCTTGCGCAGCGCGGCCGGCAGTTCGCCGGACTCGCGCTCGCCCGGCCGCTGCACGATCACCGGCAGTTCGGGGCGCAGCGCGCCGAGTTGCGCGGCGAGCGCGGCGCTGTCGGCCGGCGAGCCGCCATAGTCGCCCGCGAGCAGCACCGCGCCCAGGTCCGTATGCTCGGCGAGCGCGGTGGCGAGGTCTTCCCTGCGCACCGCGATGCCGATCAGGTTATGCTCGTCGCACAGGCGCGACAGCGACTGCATTTCGTCGTCGCGCGCGTCGAGCACGAGTATCTTGCTGACGAGCCGGCTCGTACTCATGATTCACTTCCTCCCCAACTTCGCGGCGCCACGAACGCCGCATCAAAAGAGTTCGAGTTCGCCGCCGCTGTCCGCCTCGACGGACTCGCCCGCGTCAAAATCGATCGGCGCGCTCGCGCATACGCACAACGTCGCGCCGACCCGCACCGCGCCGTTGATCGTCACGTCGTACCTCGCCACGTAGTTCGGCTTCAGCGTCACGAGATACGGCACGCACGCGCTGCTGAGCGCATACGGCGTCGACATCCCGAGATCGGCGAAATGCTGGACCAGTTGCTGGTTCATCGCGCCGCAACACAGGTTCGCGACTTCCATGAACGCCTCGGTCAGCGTGCGTTCGGCCTCGCCGACGTAGTAGTCGCGCATCGGCGCGTCGTCGTCGAAATGCAGCAGCAGCAGCAGGCGGAACTGCATCGACGAGATGGTCAGCACGACGACCTGCGCGTGCGGCGGAGGCTCGCCGCGCAACTCGACGACCTCGCACGGATCGCCGTCGCGCGCCGGCAGCCGCGAGCGCGCCGCGCCGGAGAAGATGCGGCCGAGGCTTTCCTTCGCGCGTTCGCTGATCACGTGCCGACCTGCCCGAACGCCGAGTGAAGCTGGTTCGCGAGCGCCTCGACGCTGGCGAGCGACGCGGCCATCATCTTGCCGCCCGCCTGGATGTCCTGGAACGTCGCGGCGGTCACCAGATCGTTGCGGTTCAGGCTGTCGCGATAGCTCTTCGACAATTCCTGCGAGCGCGACGCGAGCGAACGCACCTCGCTCGCGACGATCGAAAAGCCGCGGCCCGCCGCGCCCGCGCGCGCCGCCTCGATCGACGCGTTCAGCGACACGATCAGCACGTGACTCACGATCGACGACAGTTCGTGGTTCTTCTGGTGCATGTCGTGGTTCTGCGCCATCAGCGACGTCATCTGCTCGTGCCAGCGTTCGAACGTGTCCGCGAAGCGCCGCAGCCGCGCGGCTTCGTCCGCGATGCGCGACGCGCGCTGCAATGCGTCGCCGCTGCGCGCGAGCGCGCTTTCGAGTTCGCCGCGCAGTTCGTCGAGCCGCGCGTGCTGCTGCGCGAGATCGTCGCTGAGTTGCGCAGCCTGCCCGGCCAGCGCGTCGCGCTCGCGGCCCGCCGCGTCGAGCTGTTCGCGATGCAGCGTTTCGGCCCGCGCGAGCGCGTCGCGCTGCCCGGCCGCTTCGGCTTCGCGCTGCCGCGCGAGCCGCGCCTGCCCGCGTGCGTACCACCCTGCCGCGACGAGCGCCGCCAGCGCGACCGCCGCCCCCACCGCCATCCAGTACTGTGCTGCCACGCGTGATCTCCGGGTTACGGTCAGGCCAGCGTCTCGGCCTGCGACGCGCCGGCCGCGCGCACGGGCGCGGGTGCGAGACCCGCGGTGCCGACGGCCCAGCGGCCCGGCAGCGTCACGATCGTTTCGAAGCGGCGGTACGCCGCGCCGCGCTTGCCGTCCACGAAGTGCAGCGCGATGCGGCCGCCTTCGCGGGTGAGGAAGTCGCGCACCGCGTCCATGCCGACGCCGCGGCCGGACACGTCCGTCACCGCGCTCGCGGTCGAGAAGCCCGAACGGAAGATGAATTCCGCGACCTCTTCGTCGGCGATCTCCGCGTCCGCGTCGATCCAGCCGCGTTCGACCGCGATGCCGCGAATGCGCGCGAGCGCCAGGCCGCGGCCGTCGTCGCCGAGCGTGATCTGCAGCGTGCCGTCGCCGGACGCGACGTTCACGTCGAGCAGGATCGTGCCGGCCGAGGGTTTCGCGACCACCGCGCGCTCGTCCGGCTTTTCGATGCCGTGGTCGATCGAGTTGCGCAGCAGGTGCACGAACACGTTCGTCAGCGTCGGGCCGGCTTCGCTGCGCAGCCGGTAGCCGTGATCGTCGATCCGCACGACCGGCTCGGCCTTGCCCAGTTCCTTCGCGAGCGACGGCAGCGAATCCAGCACGCCGGACAGCATGTCGTCCACGCGCTCGGTGCCGAACAGGCGCAGCGTGTGGCGCACCGCCTCGCGCATGGCCTGCATCGACTTCAGGTCGCTGACGTCGGCGTGCTCGATCTGACGCAGGCTTGCGTCGATCGCCTCGCGCTCGACCGGCACGAAGCGGCTCGTGTCGAGCCCGGCCTGGCTCGCGGACTTGCGCCCGAGGCTCACCTCGTTGATCGTCGCGTAGTGCGTGAGCGCCTCCTTCACGCGCGCGAGATCGTCGATCAGCGCCTGCGGGTCCCACCCACCGTCGTCGAGCGGCTCGCCGCGGCGCAGCGCGTCGTAACGCTGCTCGGCCTCGTGCGCGACGCCAGTCAGATGCTGGAAGCGGTAGGTGCGCGCATTGCCCTTGATCGTGTGCATGTTGCGGAACAGTTCGGCGATCGCCGCGCTGTCCGGGCACGCGTCCTGGCTGATGATCCGCTCGTTCTGCTGGATGAAGCTGGTCGAGCTTTCGACGAAGTGATGGAACTTCTCTTCGCTGACCGACAGGATCTCGCCGATCATTTCGAGCTGGCGCTTCTGCTCGCCGGCCTCGGCGGCCAGTTCGCGCAGTTCGGTCACGTCGCGCACGCACAGCATCAGGCGCACGACGGTGTCGGTTTCGTCGGTGATCGCGGACCAGCTCAGGTCGAGGATCTTCTTGCGGCCGTCCGGCATGGTGCGCGTGATTTCGTTCACGAGCAGATGCTGGTTGAACGCGAAGTTGATGCTGTCCTCGCCGAGACACGCGTAGATCGCCGCGTCCACCTGCGACAGCGCGTTCGCGTCGAGGTCGGTGTGCGAGAACACGAGGTCCATCACCGGCTGGCCGGCGATCTCGTTCGTCTCGAAGATCGCTTCGAGGTACGCGGAGTATTCGGCGTGGATCTGCGCGCCGTCGACGATCGTCAGGATGCCCTGCTGCATGTTCTGCAGCATCGCCTGGATGTCGGCGGTCTTGCGCTTCAGTTGCGCGGAGCTTTGCTGGATCTTCTCGATCATCCCGTTGAACGCGACGATCGAATGGCCGATCTCGTCCATCCGGCCCACCGGCACGCGGCGCGTGAAGTCCTGGTTCGACGCGATCTCGCTCATCATCGACTGCATCCGCGTCAGCGGCTGCGTGATCTGGCGATACAGCAGGAGGCCGATCACCGTCAGCAGCAGCACCGCGCCGCCCGTCACGCCGGCGATCGCGCTCGTCGTCGTGGACAGCATGTCGTTCAGCGACTTGATCGCATCGTCCTTCTGGCGGTTCTTCTCGACGCGCAGCGTGGTGACGATGCCTTCGAGTTCGTCGCGGTACTGCGCGACGTTCGCGAACAGGAACGCCTGGGCCATCTCGTTCTTGCCCTCGGCCTTCATCTTCGCGGTGTCCGCGATCGCCGAGAAGTAGTTCGCGAGGCTTTCGCGCGCCTGCGCGACGAGGCCGACCTGCGCGTGGCTCGCGGCCGCGCTGCCCTGCACGTCGAGCGCGTCGCTGAGCGTCTTCTGCTTCGCCTTCAGTTCGTCCTGCGCCTGCGAAACCATGTTCACGTCCGGCGCGTAGACGAGCGTCATCGTCGCGAGCTGTACGTCCTTCAGTTGGGAGACAAGATCGGCGGAAGCCAGTGCGCTCGGCACGACCCCCTGAGTGACCGAGCGAACTTCCGTTGCGCTGCGGCGGGTCTGATAGACCGCGTAACCCCCGATGGACATCAATGCGACGAACATCAGGACGACCAATAACGTGATGCGATGACGGATGGTCATGTGTAACTCCCCGTACCCGGCCCCACCGGGCGAACATTCTCGACAACCTTGTTCGCGCGCGCCTTCGGCAGACCGGATCATTTATTCGAGTCGAGATTATTGACGGCGGAGTATGACCGGTAGATGAACAAATGATCCTGTCACGATCAGCGGCGCGCGACGCCGCGACGCATGCCGGATTTGTGATGGGGCAATCACATTTTTTCATTTTCCACGACGAAACACCGGGGATTGGCCGCATCGGGCGAACAATCGCAGCGGCTTAAACGATTGCAGCGGTGGCGTTCCTGCGTAATGCGCGCATTATCGGCAGGCGATTCGCTACGGTCTCCGAAAATAGAACGGTTATCCGTTTGTTCGATATTCGACTTTCATGCGTGACATGCAAGGTTCGGTCTTTATTCGATGGAAAAGCTGTCACAGGACGCGATGGCCGTCATTATTATTTTTTTCCCGGTGCAGATTTGATCTCGATGCAACACTGCTTCGGTGAAGCGGAAATCGAGCGGGACGGAAGCAGCCATGTGACTGGCTCCGGTCGGCGTCAGCTTCGCCATGGAGCCGCTTTTCAATCGTTCGGATGGCGAAGCGAATAGACCGTCACGAAAAGGGAAAGCACGCATCCCGACACAACCCGGACCCAGGCAACCGGCGCCCATTCCAGCCGTTCCCGACCCCGCGCCATATCGCAGTAAAATCATCGACGCCATGCGGCCAGCCAGCCGCCACCGACCACCCGACAAAGAACCACCGATGCCTCAATTCGTCGGAGTGACGGGCCTTCCGCGCGCGGGCTCCACTCTGCTGTGCCAGCTGCTCGCGCAGCACCCGGACATCCATTGCGAAGGACACAGCTCGCCGCTATGCAACATGCTGGTCGGCATCCGCCGCATGGTCAGCGACGATTCGTTTTTCCTGTCGCAGCTCGATCATTCGTTCGAGCGCAGCTACGCGCATCTGGCGGCGTCGATGCGCAGTTTCCTGCGCGGCTGGTATCACGACTGCACGCAAAGCGTCGTCGTGGACAAGAATCGCGGCTGGCTTCAGACCGTCGAACTGCTCCTGAACCTGGAACCGGACGCGAAGCTCATCGTGTGCGTTCGCGAACTCGGGCAGGTGTACGGCTCGATCGAGGCGCAGCACCAGCGCACGATCCTGCTCGACTTCATCGACCGGCTGGCCGATTACGACCGCCTCGGCCGCGCCGACATGCTGTTCGCGAAGGACAAGACGATCGGCATGCCGCTGGTCGGTCTGCACGCGATACCGGACCTGCCCGCGGCCGCGCGCGAGCGGCTCTACGTGCTGCGCTTCGAGGATCTGATGGCGCAGCCGGCTGCGTGCATGTCGCATCTGTTCGCGTGGCTCGGCATGGCGCCGTTCGAGATCGCGCCCGAGCAGCTCGACGTCGGGCCGCACGAGAGCGACAGCCACTACCGGATGAAGTACCCGCACCGGCGCTCGCCGCGCATCGCGCCGCCGGCCCAACACGAGATTCCGGCGCGCATCCAGCGGCAGATCGAGAGTGCGTATGCGTGGTTCTACGAGCGTTATTACCCGCAGCACCCGCGCGGCGCCGATGCCGCCGCAAAGGACGCGAAGCGATAAGCCCGGGCGGACCCAACGTCGTCCGGCAGACGTCCGCCGTCGGCCGCGCGCAGCCCGCAACGGACATCGCGGCGCGGTGTTCTGGCTGACCGCGCTGCCCGGAGCGGGGAAATCGACGATCGCGTATGCGACGGACAAGCGGCTGTACGACGTCGGCATGCGGGCCGCCGTGCTCGACGGCGGCAACATGCGGCTCGGCCTGTGCGCGGACCTCGGCTTCTCGATCGGCGATCGCCACGAGAATGTCCGCCGCATCGCGAAGGCGGCGGCCCTGCTGCCCGATCAGCGGATCATCGTGCTCGCGGCGCTCGTCTCGCCGACGCGGGCCGCGCGCGAACTCGCGCGGCAGCGCATCTCGCCCGCCGACTGCTTCGAGGTCTACAGCGACTGCCCGTTGCCGGTGTGCCAGCGGCGCGATCCGAAGGGACTTATGCGAAGGCGCAGCGCGGCGCGCTGGCCGAATTCACCGATGTGTCGTCGCCGTACGAGCCGCCGACCGCGCCGGCGCTCGCGCTCGATACCGCGCGCGACGCGCCGGACGATTCGTCCGACGCGCTGACCCGCTTCATCATCCGGACCGGCCGGCCCGCGACATGAGACGCGGGCCGGCGCGGGGGCCGGCCTCAGAACCCCTTCGCGAGCGTGAACCACGCGCGCGCGGACGCAGTGCTGCCCGCGAGTTCCGGACGCCCGCCGACCGGCACCGCCAGCGACGCGCTCGCGCTCAGGTTGTACGGCCCGATCCAGTTGACGCCGACCCCGACGCCGCCGAGATTCGCGCTGTTCGACCCGCCCGCGAATACGTGGCGGTTCACCGCGACGTGCGCCGCATCGACGAACGCGACCGCCTGCCACTGGCCGATCGGCGTCGTCGCGAACGAGTGGCGCAACTCGGCGGTGAACAGGTAGCCGGTGTCGGCGGAGATCGCGTCGGTATCGTATGCGCGTACCGAGGTCGGGCCGCCCGCGATGAGCCGCTGCGACGAATCGAGGTTCGCCGACGACCACTGGCCCGACACGCTCACGTACAGCGTGTCGCTGGCGCTGAGCCCCTGCAGCCGCGTGACGCCGAGGTTCCACTTCGAGAAACCGCCCTGGGTGTCCGCGCTGCCCGCGTCGCTCGACTCCGCGTCCGCGTTGCCGAAGCTCACGTGACCGTAGGTCCAGCTCGCGTTCCACAGCGTCACCGCACCCGCGAGCAGACTGTCGCGCACGTCGCCGGACAGGGCCGCCGTCACGTTGTCCAGATGGCGTTTCGTGCGGATGCCGGCGGTGTCGATGTCGTCGTCGAGCATCAGGTGGTCGTAACCGAGCTGCCCGTACACGTTGAGGTTGCGGCTGCGCACGAACGGATGCTTCGCCCACACGCTCGCGACCTGCGCGTCGCCGCTCGCGCCGAGCGGCGACAGGTCGCCGCCGAGCCGGTAGCGCAGCGCCGAATACGAAACCCCGGCGCGCGTGCCCGCGCCGTTGAGCAGCGCGTCGTACGACACGCGCCCGTAGTTCATGTCGCGGCCCGACGTGAGCCCGCTCACGCTGAACACGTCGCCCAGATGCAGCGGGTTGATCACGTTGACCGCCGCGCCGAACCGCGCGCGGCCGGTCGCCCGGTCGCCGCTGTTGTCGACGTTCGCGCTGCCCGTCACCAGCGGCTGCGGCGACGTGCCGACGACGAGGTCCGACGTGCCGACCTGCGCGCCGGGCTTCAGCGTCGCGGTGACGCCGAGGCCGGGAATGTCGGAAAGCAGCAGCAGGCTGCGGTCCAGATCCGCGTCGGTCACGACCGCGCCCGACTGCAGGCCGCCGAGCGTCGCATTCAGCAGGCGGTCGCTCACGCGGCTGCCGTTGTTCAGCACGACGCTGCCGAAGCGCGCCTCGATCACGTCGATGCGCACCGTGCCGCCCTGGATGGTCTGCTGCGGAACGATCGCGCGCGCCAGCGGGAAGCCGTGCGCGTGATAGTAGTCGGTGATGCGCCGCGCGAGGTCGCCCAGTTCGGGCAGCGTGAGTTTTTTCCCTTCGGCGTCCGCGACGAGCGCGTGCAGCACCGGCGTCGCGATCGACGTGTTGCCCGCGATCTCGACGTGCTCGACGGGGAACGCGGTGCTCGGCGGCAGCGCGCCGGCGGCGGGCCGCTCGATCGTGAGGCCGGTGTCGTTCGACGGCGCGACCGGCGCGGCCGGCGGCTGCGCCTGCTGGAGCAGCGTACCGGCGCCCGGCAGCGCGGGGCCGGCGGCATAGGACGCGAAGGACGGCAGCACCCCCGCCAGGGCGAGCAGGACCGGCCTCAGCGCGATGCGTGTTGCAACCTGGTGTTTCATAAATAAGTGCTTGTGCTTGTTGTTATTGGAGGCCGACCACCATCTCCGGCAGATTGACGCCGAAGTTCTGGATTTGCAGCGTGCCGTTGTTGCCGATCGAGAACGTCGCGGTGGGCGGCGGCGGCGCACTCGGCCCCGGCGTCACAGTCATGGACGGAGCGGCGGCTACCAGCGCCGGCACGATCGTCGGCGCTGGCACGTAGCCGAACTGACCGGCGCTGAAGTTCGCCCCCACCGGGACGAGCAGTTGAGCGATCGCGTTGGTCAGCGCGGGCGGCAGCGCGGCGACCGGCATCAGCGTCAGCGCCGTCGCGTTGGACGCGGCCTGCGTGAACACGTAGTTCTGCGCGCTCAGGCCGCGGCCGTCGACTGCATAGCTGCCGGGCTGGTTCCCCGCAGCCGTCGTCCAGTTCAGCGTGCCCGACGTCGCGCCGGCCTGCGTGTCGCCGCCGACGAAGCCGGTCACCGTGCCGGACAGGTTGAACGACCTTGCGCCCACGGTCTGGGTCGTCGGGGCGGCCGTGTAGGTCAGCGTCGCCGGGGTGATGCTGGCGGCGAGGCCGGTCGGCTGTTGCAGCACGTAGTTGCCGGCATCCGTGCCCGCCAGCGTATCGCTCGCCGTCACGCCGATGTTGCTGCCGGCGTTCTTCGTCGCGAAGCTGCCCGACTGCGACAGCGTCACCGCGTCGCCGCCGATCACGCCCGACAGCGCGCCGCCGTTCAACGTCGCCGACGTCGTGCCGTCATAGACCTTGCCCGCGACCGTCGTGCCGCTGACCGTCAGCGTCGCCGGGGTGATGTTGGCTGCGAGGCCGGTCGGCTGTTGCAGCACGTAGTTGCCCGCGTCCGCACCCGACAGGGCGTCGGCCGTCGTTATCGCGACGTTGGCGCCGACGTTCTTCGTCGTGAACGTGCCTGATTGAGACAGCGCCACGGCGTCGCCGCCGATCACGCCCGACAGCGCGCCGCCGTTCAACGTCGCCGACGTCGTGCCGTCATAGACCTTGCCCGCGACCGTCGTGCCGCTGACCGTCAGCGTCGCCGGGGTGATGTTGCCTGCGAGGCCGATCGGCTGTTGCAGCACGTAGTTGCCGGCATCCGCACCCGACAGCGCATCGGCCGTCGTTACCGCGATGTTGGTGCCGACGTTCTTCGTCGCGAAGGTGCCCGATTGAGACAGCGCCACGGCGTCCGAACCGAATAGACCCGACAGCGAGCCACCGTTCAACGTCGCCGACGTCGTGCCGTCGTACACCTTGTCCGCGACCGTCGTGCCGCTCACCGTCAGCGTCGCCGGCGTGATGTTGCCGGACAGATGCGCAGGCTGTTGCAGCACGTAATTGCCGGCATCCGTGCCAGCCAGCGTATCGCTCGCCGTCACGCCGATGTTGCTGCCCACGTTCTTCGTCGCGAAGCTGCCCGATTGCGACAGCGCCACGGCGTCGCCGCCGATCACGCCGGACAGCGCGCCGCCATTCAACGTCGCCGACGTCGTGCCGTCGTAGACCTTGCCCGCGACCGTCGTGCCGCTGACCGTCAGCGTCGCTGGGGTGATGTTGCCTGCGAGGCCGGTCGGCTGTTGCAGCACGTAGTTGCCCGCATCCGCGCCCGATAGGGCGTCGGCCGTCGTCACCGCGATGCCATTGCCGACATTCTTCGTCGCGAAGCTGCCCGATTGCGACAGCGTCACCGCATCCGAACCAAACAGACCCGACAGCGCGCCGCCGCTCAACGTCGCCGACGTCGTACCGTCGTAGACCTTGTCGGCCACGGTCGCACCGCTCACCGTCAGCGTCGCCGGCGTGATGTTGCCGGACAGATGCGCAGGCTGTTGCAGCACGTAATTGCCGGCATCCGTGCCCGCCAGCGTATCGCTCGCCGTCACGCCGATGTTGCTGCCGACGTTCTTCGTTGCGAAAGTGCCCGACTGCGACAGCGTCACCGCGTCGCCGCCGATCACGCCCGACAGCGCGCCGCCGTTCAGCGTCGCCGACGTCGTGCCGTCGTACACCTTGCCCGCGACCGTCGTGCCGCCCACCGTCAGCGTCGCCGGCGTGATGTTGCCGGACAGATGCGCAGGCTGTTGCAGCACGTAATTGCCGGCATCCGTGCCAGCCAGCGTATCGCTCGCCGTCACGCCGATGTTGCTGCCCACGTTCTTCGTCGCGAAGTCGCCCGACTGCGACAGCGTCACCGCGTCGTCGCCCACCACGCCCGACAGCAAACCGCCGCTCAGCGTCGCCGACGTCGTGCCGTCGTACACCTTGCCGGCCGCCGTCGTGCCGCTCACCGTCAGCGTCTTCGGCGTGATGCTGCCGGTCGGATCCGCGCCCTGCGCGAACGTGTAGTCGTCCGCCTTCGCGCCGGTCAGCGCCAGCGTCACGCCGATGTTGTTGCCCGCGTTCGCCGACGCGAAGTTGCCGGTCAACGCGACGTCGTCCGAGCCCACCACGCCCGTGAGCGCGCTGCCGGTCAACGTGACGGCCGTGGTGCCGTCGTAGGTCTTCGTCGCCGTGCCGGCCGTCACCGTCAACGTCTTCGGATCGATCGTCAGCGTGCCGCCCTGATAGACGATGATGTAACCCTGCTGGTTCGAATAGAGGCCGCCTGCCGTGATCGTATAGCCGCCGGCGCTGACGTCGGTCGCGCCCTGCGACGTGCCGCTGTAGCCGAGCGTGCCGAGCAGGTTGTCGGCGTTGGGCGTGACCGAATAGGTGACGCCGTTGCCGCCCGAGTAGCCGATGCCGTCGTAGGTCTTGTGCGCGTCGTTCGCGGTAACGACCAATGTCGTCATGAACGAGCGCAGCAGCGGATTGGTGTAGCCGTCGTACATCACCCACGTGCTGGCGAAGTCCCAGCCCGCGCCGGCGTAGCTCGACTGGGTCTGCATCTGCTGCGTGGTCAGGCCGACGCCGCCAGCTGCTGACGTAGCCTGCCCCGAAGTATCGGTGTTCCAGAAGCTGCCGGTCACGGTTCCGAAACCCGAGCCGATCAGGCCGCCGACAGAGCCGGCACTACCGCCATTGACCGCTCCAGTCGAATAGCTGTTGCTGACCGTTCCGTAGTTCACGCCAATCAGGCCGCCGGCAACGTCCACACTGTCGACATTGACCGCTCCAGTCGAATAGCTGTTGCTGACGATGCTGTCGTTATAGCCGGCGAGGCCGCCGACATTCCCGCCACCGTTGACGCCAGCATCGGCGCTGACACTGCCCGTCGCATAACTGTTGCTGAGCGGCCCCTCGTTGACGCCGACCAGCCCGCCGATGTACGCATAATAGTAATAGTCGTTGGTCCGGCTGTTGCCGGCGGAGACACTGCCCGTCGCATAGCTGTTAGCGATCGAGCCGCCGTTATACCCCACGAGACCGCCGACATACATTTCGTCGCCGAAAATATCGTTGCTGCTGTCAGCCGTGCCTCCCGCCACGCTAGCCGTCGAATGGCTGCCGACGATCGTGCCGACATTCTCTCCCACCAGGCCACCGATCATTCCCTCGTTCGCGCTAGTGACGCTGCCGGTCACATAGCTGTTCACGATCGTGCCTTCATTGATGCCGACGAGGCCGCCAATGTAGTTGTAGTCGTAATCGATATCCGTATTGTCCGCGCCAACGGAAACGCTCGCACCGGTCAGTCCGACATCGCGAACCACTCCGCCACTGCCCACCATGCCGAAGAGTCCGATGCCCAAAGAACTGGCATTGGTGGCGGAAACGTCGATGGCGAGTCCGTTGATCACATGCCCCAAACCTTCGAAGCTGCCGGTAAAACTCCCGGAGCCGGAGTTGTTCCCTATCGGCGCGAACCCCGCCCCGCCGTTCCACCCCGCCGTGCTGCTCGCATCGATGTCGCCGCCGAGCGCATAGTTGCCCGCGAGATTCCCATTGATCCCCTGCAGGTCGGTGCCGGTCACGCTGCCCTGGCTGCCGAGGCTCGTGATCACCGTGTACTGCACGACCGCGCCGTCGCTGCCCAGCTGCGTGCTGAAGTTGTTCCCGGCCTGCAGGTTCACCGGCGCGTTCACGTTGTACGTCGCCGTGTTGCCCGCGCTCACCGCGCCGAGTCCGTATTGCAACGCGAGCTTCCCGTTCGCGCTGGTCGCCGTGATGCTCTGGTTGATGGTGATGTTGCGTTGCGCGCTCAACGTCAGCGTCGTCGCGGCGTCCCACGACACGGCGTCGTTGATGTTGATGTCGCCGCTGCCGGCGCTCGCGCCGGCCGTGCTCTGCACCTGGAAGTTGTTGTTTTCGAGCGCCGCGCCGAGCGCCGCGCCCGTCATGTCGCCGCCGCTCGCGGCCACCGTGAAGTCGGTCGGATCGATCAGCCACGAGCCGGTCACGCCGTCCGCCGCGTGCGTCGTCACGCGCGCGCCGGCCGCCACCTTGACCGACGCCGCGCTGGACTCGATCGCGCCGCCGTTGCCGCCCGTGGGCGCGCTCGCGTCCAGCGTGCCGCCGACGTTCACCGTCCCCGCCGTCATGCCGCCGAGCAGCGTGATCGAGCCGTCGTGGTCCTCGACCGTGCGCGCCTCGACGACGCCCGTGTTGTTCACCACGCTCGCGAGCAGCGCGTCCTTCGCGCCGGCCGTCATCACGACCGTGCCGCCGTCCGCCTGGATCAGGCCGCCGTTCGCCGCGAGATTGTCCAGCGTGCTGCGATCCACCTGCATGCCGACGAGGCTGCTGCCGTCGAAATTCAGCGTGATCGCGCTGCCCGCGCCGAGGCCCACGGTGCCGAGCCGCGCGACGATCGTCCCTTCGTTGCCGACGTGATTGCCGAGCAGCGCGACGTAGCCGCCGTCCGCCGCCGTGATGACGCCCTGGTTGACCACGCTGCCGGTGCCGTTGCCGCTGAACGACCGGCGGCCGCCCGCGAGGCTCGCGTCGTCGACGTCCAGCGTCGAGGCCACGAGGCCGCCGACGTTGACCTGCGCGCCCTTGCCGAACAGGATGCCGTTCGGGTTGATCAGGTACACCTGGCCGTTGGCGTTCAGATGCCCGAGGATGCGCGTGCCGCTCGTGTCGAAGATGCGGTTGACCGCGATCGCCGATGCCGACGGCTGCCGGAAGTTCACCGTTTCCTGCGAGCCGACGTTGAAGCTGCTCCAGTTCAACGACACGTTCTGGCTCGACTGCGTGATCGTCGTCGTATGGCCCGCACTGCTGATCTGCGCGCTGCCGGACACCACCTGGCCGCCGGTCGGCGCCGCATGCGCCGCGACCGCGGACAGCGACAACGCCGCGACCGCCAGCTTGCGCCCCGTCCCCTTCGTTCTCCCCCGCGCGGTCTCGGGAACCGCTACCCAACTGCTGAAGACCTGGTTCCACACCAGTCTGTATGCGTGGTTCATTCGTATTTTGCCCCGACGTTTTTATGTCAATTCCCTGACTCCGCTAACGGTGAGCAACCCCAAAACCTTTAATTAATTTACAAATAACCGTCGAAAACGTTTGCGCAAACGAGCAATAGCGCGGTCTTATTAAGCGAGTGCTTATTCATCGAAGGAATTTGCCGCCGGGACGCCGTTTTCCGGGCCTTCGCGCGAAACGTCGGCGACGGAAAATCGGCATCGAATAAACCAGCAGCGTGCGGAAAATGCTCAAAAAAACGACATTGATCGGGAGCAATTAATTGCGGAAGCAACTTCGCGCCGTTCGCGCCGAATAAGACCCGGAAAATCCCCTTCGCGGTTATTCCATCGCCCCATTCAACCTTCGAGCGCCGGCGCCGCGCCGCCTGCCGTGTCGCCCGACGCGGCCCGGCTCCACCGCACCGTCGCGAGCAGCGATGCAACGACGATCAGCGCGCCGCCGAGCCATGCGGACACCGGCAGACGCTCGCCCAGCCACACGCACGCGAACAGCGCGCCGAATGCCGGCTCGCTGCCCATCAGCAGCGCGACGCGCGTCGCGCTGCTGCGGCTCACCGCGTAGTTCTGCACGAAGAACGCGAACAGCGTGCAGGCGATCACGAGATACAGCACGCTCGCCCAGAACGCCCCATGCGCGCCGAACGACGGCAGCGGTTGCCACTGCGCGGGCGCGAACAGCAACGCGACGGCCACGCTGCCGAACGACACGACGCCCGCCTGCACGGCGGTCACCGCCAGCGGCTTCAACGCGGGATCGCGCATCACGCGTTTCGTCACGCACACGTTCAGCGCGCGCAGCAGCGCGGCGAGCAGCACCAGCGCGTCGCCGCGGTTCGGCACGAACGCGCCGCCGCTCAGCAGCCACGCGCCCGCGAGCGACAGCGCGACCGCGCCCCACTCGACGCGCGTCGGCCGCCGCTGCAACACCGCCCATTCGACGAGCGGCGTCAGCACGACGCACAGGCTGATCAGGAACGCGGCGTTCGACGCCTGCGTGAGCATCACGCCGAACGTCTCGCAGACGAAAATGCCGAACAGCAGCACACCCGCGCCGAACACGCCGGCCAGCGAGCGCCGCCGCGCGTCGCGCAGCGCGCGCAGCGACGGCGACAGCAGCACGAACGTCAGGCCGAAGCGCAGCGCCAGCAGCCCGAGCACCGGATAAAACGCGAGCGCGTGCTTGACGACGCCGTAACTCGTCCCCCACACCAGCGCCACCGCGAGCAGCAGCAGATCGGACGCGCGCAGCAACTGCGCCTGTTTTTTCGACATTGCACACCTCTTCGATCGGGAATGCGGCTATTGTCCGGTGTTGCGCGTGCCGCGATAATCGGGTCCACGCGCACAGCTTCGATGTCGCGAATGCACAGATCGGCCGCGAAAACACCCACGATGCGCCCACGATGAATCCCACCGAACTCTTCGCGCTGCTGCCCGACATGGCGACGTTCGCGCGCGTCGTCGACGCGGGCAATTTCTCGCTCGCCGCGCGCCAGCTAGGCAGCACGCCATCGACGGTCAGCCGGCAGATCAAGCGGCTCGAAGAAGCGCTCGGCACGCGTCTGCTCGAACGCTCGACGCGCCAGGTCCGCGTGACCGAATCGGGTGCGGAGGTCTATCGCTACTGCCGGGACATGGTCGGCGCGGCGGCGGAAGCGGTCGACGCGGCGGGGCAACTGGCGGGCAAGCCGCAGGGACGCGTGAGTCTTGGCGCGCCGACCGCGTATGCGAAGACGGTGATCCATCCGCTGATCCCGGATTTCCTGCGCGAATACACCGACGTGGACGTGCAACTGATGTTCACCGACCGCGACGTCGATCCGCTGCGCGACGGCATCGACGTCGTGATCCGGCCGACGCGCACGCCGCCGCCCGGCCTCGCGGGCCGGCAGCTCGGTTCGGTGCGCTGGCTGCTGTGCGCGTCGCCCGCGTATCTGCACGCGCGCGGCACGCCGGGCGCGCCGCGCGATCTCGCGCAGCACGACTGCCTCTATCTCGGGGAAACCGCCGACGACAACCGCTGGCGTCTGATGCGCGGCGCGCAGACCCAAACGGTCGAGGTGAAAGGCCGCTACGCCGCCAATCACGCGGGCGCGCGGCTCGAAGCGGCGTTGCAGGACTGGGGGATCGCGAGCCTGCCCGACTTCGCGGCCACCGATGCGTTAAAGCGCGGCGAACTGGTTCAGGTGCTCGCGGACTGGACGTTCGAAGCGCGCGCGTACATGGGGCCGGTGTGGCTGCTGTATCCGCCGAACCGTTTCCTGCCGCCGAAGGTGCGCGTGCTGATCGACTATCTCGCGCGCCGCCTCGGCGACGTAAAAACCGCGCAAGACGCAAAGGCCGCGCGCTGACGCGGCCACCCGTTCACGATCGCGAAGCGCGTGCCTACGCGAGCCCCAGGCAAACCGCCGCGACGATCGACCCGATCACGAGCACCGCGCCGACCGTCTTGCGCTTGTTCAGCTCGGTCCACAGCAGCACGCCGGTCAGCGACAGCAGGATCAGCGCGCCCGCGAGCGTATCGACGAGCAGCACCCAGCCGATGCTCATGCCGACGCCTTTATGCAGGTTCGTCAGCGTCGCCATGAACGAGTTGTTGTTGCGCTTGAGCGTCACGTAGTCGTTGCCGACCCAGTACTCGGCGCTCACGCTTTCGTTCGGCGCGGCGAACGTCAGTTGCCAGTGCTCGGGCTGCGTGGTCTCGCGGTCGCCCCAGGCAACCGGCCGCTCCGGCTCCTTCTGCACGCGGCCCATCTTCTCGGGCAGACGCAGTTCCTTCTGCGAGCGCAGCCACTTCGCGAGGTCGCGCGGCGTGTCCGGCGCCGGGTCCGGCACCTTCAGCTGCACGGTCGTCACCTGCGGCGCGCCGGTCGAGATGCGCAGCGGCTCGCCGCGATGGTTCATCACGAAGCCGGTCACGCCGAACAGCAGGCCGAGCGCGGCGCCCCACAGGCCGACCCAGCCGTGCACCTTGCGCAGCCACTTGATGAAGGTCGCGCGGCGCGAACGCTTCGCGCGTTCGTCGCGCCATGCCGCATCGGCGGCGGCGTCGAGGGTGTCGGGGACGCTCACGTCTCACTCCAGATACGCAAAAGATTGTGATAGCAGCCGACGAGGCTGCGGCGCGCCTGATCGTCCGCGCCGCTTGCGTTCAGCCGCTGGATCGCGGTGTCCATGTCGAACAGCAGCGCGCGCTGCGTGTCGTTGCGCACGAGGCTCTGCACCCAGAAGAAGCAGCCGACGCGCATGCCGCGCGTGATGGGCGTCACCTGATGCAGGCTGGTCGCCGGATAAACGACCATGTCGCCGGCCGGCAGCTTCACCTGCTGCACGCCGTAGGTGTCCTCGATCACGAGTTCGCCGCCGTCGTATTCGGACGGATCGGACAGGAACAGCGTCGCGGACACGTCGGTGCGCAGCTTCACGCCGTTCGGCAGCACGCGCACCGCGCCGTCGACGTGGCTGCCGAACGTCATGCCGCCCGAGTAACGGTTGAAGAGCGGCGGATACACCTGATTCGGCAGCGCCGCGCTGATGAAAAGCGGATTGCGTTCGAGCGCCGCCAGCACGACGTCGCCGAGTTCGCGCGCAATCGGCGTGTGCTCGGCGATCTGCTGGTTGTGCTTGACCGGCGCGCCCTGGTAGCCGGCCGTCGCGCGGCCGTCCACCCAGGCGTCGCCAGCGTTGTCGAGCCGCTGCCGCACCGCCGTCACCTGCTCGGGCGTCAATACGTTCGGGATCTGTAAAAGCATCGTCGTTTCCTTGTTGCCGTGCGGCGCGCCCGGCGAGCGCGCGAATCCCGCATGGTACGGGACGCGCCGCCCGCCGCGCGCGCCGCGCGGCGCCGGCGCTTACAGCCGGTAGTCGAACGTCGCGAGGAACGTGCGGCCGATGCCCGGCACCGAACGACCGCCGTCCGACTGGATCAGCGAGTCGTAGTAGAACTTGTTGGTCAGGTTCAGCAGGTTCAGGCGCACGTCCCACTTTTTCTCGTGATACGCGGCCGTCGCATCCCAGCGCGTGTAGCCGCCGACCTGCACGTAGTTGTTCGGCGCGGCATAACGCGACGACATGTACGTCGGGCCGCCGCCGACTTCCCAGTGCGGCGTGAACGCATACGTGGTCCACAGCGTCAGCGTGTTGCGCGGCGTGTTCGCCGGCGTCTTGCCCTGGGTGCCGTCGAGCGCCTTCAGGATCGTGCCGTCCATGTACGTGTACGCGCCGAACACCTGCCACTTGTTCGTGATGTGGCCGGTCACGCCGGTCTGGAAGCCGCGCACGCGGATGTCGCCTTCGAGTTCGTATTCGGTCGACGACACCTGGGTGCGCGCGTTGTCCATTTCCTGCTGGAAGAACGCCGAGTTCACCGACAGGTTGCCGCCGAACAGATCCCACTTGCTGCCGACTTCGTACGACTTCGTGCTTTCCGGCGAGAGATTCTGCGTGGCGTTCGTGACGGTCAGCGCCTCCAGCGACGGGTCGAACGACGTGCCGTACGAGAAGTAGTACGACTGCCAGTCGGTCGGCTGGTAGATCGCGCCGGCCCGCACGCTGGTGAAGTAGTTGGTCTGGCTCGCATAGGCCGGCGCGCTGACCGTGTTGTCGATGTGCGCCTGGAAGCGATCCCAGCGCGCGCCGCCGATCAGCTTCCAGTGCTGGCCGAGCGACAGCGTGTCGTTCACGTATGCGGCGAATTCGTTCGCGCCGGATTCCGCGCGGTTGCCGGGGTTCTCGATCACGTTGCCGGGCGTCGACGTGTACTGCGGATTGACGAGCGACACGACCGGCAGGTTGGTGCGCGACGATGCCTGGTTCGTGTAAGTCTCGTGGCCGAGTTCGACGCCGGCAATGACGTCGTTGCGGACCGGACCGAGGTTGAACCGGTACTGGACCATCGAGTCGTTGTACAGCGAGTTGTTGTCGATCACCCGATCGTGGCTCGCGAGACGCACGTACAGATCGGAGAGCGGCAGGTTCGTGTAGTTGCCGTTCGACAGCGCGGGGCTGGTCGACAGCGGGCCGGTCAGCACCGCGCCCGGCGCCGTTTCGCGCGCGTCGGTGCGCGAGTGCGAGAACTGCGTCTGGTTGCTGATCTTCAGATCGTCGGAGAACTTGTGCTCGATGCGCGCGGACAGCGTCTGCACGTCCTGGATCGTGCGGTCGTCGGTCAGCCCGTAGAACGTGTCGCGCGACACCGGCGCCGGATGGCCGTTCAGCGCGGGAATGCCGTAGTCCGGCATGTCGCGGTTGTGCTGGATCAGCGCGGACAGCGTGATCTCGGTCGGCGTGCCGATGCCGAAGCGCACCGACGGCGCGATGCCGTAGTCCTTGTTGCGCATCTCGTCGCGGCCGGTGCCCATCGACTGGCCGAACGCGTTGATGCGGAACGCCGCGTGGTCGCCGATCGGGCGGTTCACGTCGATGGTCGTGCGATAGCGGTCGTCGGTGCCGAGCGTGCCGGACACTTCGGTGGACGGCGTCAGGTTCGCCTTCTTCGACACCTGGTTGATGACGCCGCCGGTCGAGCCGCGGCCGAACAGCATCGACGACGGGCCGTACAGCACTTCGATCGCTTCGAGGTTGAACGTGTCGCGGTAATACTGGTTGCGATCGCGGAAGCCGTCGAGGTAGATGTCGTTCTGCGCGGTGAAGCCGCGCAGGTTGATGTTGTTGCCGATCTGGCCGCCTTCGGCGCCGCCGATCGTGATGCCGGGCGCGTTGCGCAGCGCGTCCTGGAACGACGTGACGCCTTGCGATTGCAGCAGCGAGCGGTTGATCACCGTGACCGATTGCGGGATGTCACGCAGCGCGGTCGGGGTCTTCGCGCCGACGGTCGACTGCTCCGCCTGGAAATCCTGCTGCGCGGCCTGGCCGGACACCGAGATCGTCGGCAGCGTCGAGTTTTCCGCAGCGGCCGGCGCGGATTGCGCGGCCTGGGCCGGCGGCGTGGACGGCTGCGGCGCAGTCTGCGCCATGACCGGGGTGGCGAAAGGTATGGCAAAAGCCAGCGCTAGCGCGCTTGCGAGCGGCGTCTTGTTGAGCATGTGGATCCAATCCGACAGAGGTGACCCGGCCCGCGCTCCCGCGAAACGGCGCGCGAACGGCCCGGATACTTTTGCTGGCTGGGCGGCTGCTCTCGAAAAACCGAACAACGCCGGGCTGGCTATGGGTTATTGAAGTAAATGAGAATCGGTATCATTTCATGTGTTTCTTTTTGTTTCAACCTCATGGAACTTTTAAACAACACTGGAGTTGTTTCAGAAAATTACCTAAATGGAAGTATTTTGTAATTTATAGATCGAATAACGTAATTATTTAGAAAGCTTTTTAAGCTCCTTTTCGACGCTTTCTGCCGGACTTCCTTCGCGACGGCAACGGCCGGCACTATCCGGCATCCGTTTCATTCCACGTGGTGGATAGCTGCTTCTTCATTCATCCGGATACCGAAGTTTCCGGAGATTGCCCCGATGCCTGCACCGCGCTTTCATCTGTCGGCATGAAGCGCACATCGGGCGCGAGCCCGCCAGTTATGCGTTCTGGCTCGCCCCGCCCGGTTTCGACATAGCTCCTATAATGGCCCGGCAGCCGCATCGCAGCGTGCCGGCGGGTGGCTGAGCTTCGCGGAAACCATGAATCGCTTTTAACCCGAGAGCCGCTCATGAAACTGCGCAAAACCCGCAACACCGTTCTCGCCGCGTTGCTCGCGGCCGGACCCGCCGCCGCCTCCGCCCAATCGAGCGTCACGCTGTATGGCCGCCTCGACGGCGGCATCGAATACCTGAACCACATCGCGAACGGCAACGGCGGCAGCTCGTCCCGCTGGAGCGCCGAAGGCGGCGACTGGGGCACCAGCATGCTCGGCCTGCGCGGCGCCGAAGACCTCGGCGGCGGCCTCTCCGCGCTGTTCAACCTGGAAACCGCGTTGCAGATAATGAACGGCACGACCGGCGGCGGCCGCCTGTTCTCGCGGCGCGCCTACGTCGGCCTGAAAGACGAAACGTGGGGGCAATTGCAGGCCGGCCGCAACCTGTTCATCGACAGCGACGGCGTATGGGAATTCGATCCGTTCGTGCAGCAGGCGGTGTCGTCCGCGTCGCTCGTGCGCGGCCGCAACTGGCAGCAGACCAGCAACAACGTCGAATATCACAGCCCGGTCTTTCACGGTTTCGACGTGCAGGGGCAATACGCGTTCGGCAACCAGCCGGGCAACTTCAACGCGGGCGCGCCCGGCGAGTTCGGCCGCTCGAACGGCATCATGCTCAGTTATCACTCGAACCTGTTCGACCTGCGCGGCATCTACGACGAACTGCGCGATTCGAGCGGCCGGCTGAGCAACATCTTCACCGCATCGCGCGAATACTTCGTCGGCGCGAACGTGCGCGTGCAGAAGTTCAAGATCCAGGCGGCCTATACGCACTACGCGGCGCCCGATACGCCGACCGGCCTCGCCGACAGCGCCGATCACTACTGGCTCGGCGCGACCTACCAGGCGACGGCGAACTGGGCCGTCACCGCGGCGGGCTTCTACATCAGGGTCGGGGACGGCGAAGGCGACGTGGCGCACGATCCGTCGAGCCACGCGATGCTGTACGCGCTCGGCACGACCTACAACCTGAGCCGCCGCACGTTCCTGTACGGCACGGTCGCCTATGTGCGCAACAGCGCGAACGGCACGTTCTCGGTGTTCGCGACGCCGCGCGATGCGGACCCGGGCACGAGTCCGATGGCCGGCCAGTCGCAGACCGGCGCTTACGTCGGGATGATGCATCTGTTCTGATGCGCCGGCGTCTGTCGCTGCGAGCGGATTCGATCAGTAATACCGAGCATCGGCGCGCCGATCTACGTGGCGCGATGCGCAGCGAGCCGATGCACGACGAACCGCGCCGGTTATCCCCAACTTCTGTTCAGAACGCTGTGGGTAACCGCTGGAGACCCGGGCCAACGCGTTGATGCAAAACGGTTATCGCGCGGCGCTCAATTCGTGTCGCGCAAGCGGCAGCGACGGCGCGATCTTGTCCACAAAAATTGTTCACAGCCCTGTGGGCAACGCCTGGAAAACCCCCGCATGTCCTTGATGCAAAACGGATCGCAAGGCCGCGACGCATTGCAGGCAGGCCATGCGCGGCGCGAGGTTGTCCACAGTTTTGGTGGACAAGCCTGTGAACAGTCCGGCTGATTCGTCTCCATCGCCTTGACGCGCAACGCTTTTTTGCAGATGCCCGGAAATACCCTTACCGGCAAAACCCTAAAGTCGCCAGGGGAAATGCCGTTAAGAATTGACGGCATTGTCGGGCCGCCCGCACGGCCCACCCTTGCAAGGAACCTCATGCGCAACAACCAGCCTGTCTCACAGCAGGAATACGACTATCCGGCTGACCAGATGCTCGTCTCGGCGACCGACCTGAAAGGCCGCATCCAGTACTGCAATCCCGCTTTCGTCTCCGTATCCGGCTACACGAAGGAAGAACTGATCGGCGAGCCGCACAACATCATCCGTCACCCGGACATGCCGCGCGAAGCGTTCGCGGACATGTGGGACACGATACGCGCGGGCCGCCCATGGACCGCGCTCGTGAAGAACCGCCGCAAGAACGGCGACCACTACTGGGTCCGCGCGAACGTCACGCCGGTCGCGGAGCGCGGCCAGGTGGTCGGTTATCTGAGCGTGCGCGTGAAGCCGTCGCGCGACGAGATCCGCAGCGCCGAGGGGCTGTACACGAAGCTGCGCGAAGGCCGTCTGCGCGGCCACCAGCTACGCCGCGGCGAAGTCGTGCGCACCGGTGCCGCCGGCGCGATCGCGTCGCTGCTGCGCATCCCGGTCGCGACGCGCGCGGCGATCGGCTACGCGGCGATCCCGGTCGCGCTCGCGGTCGCCGCGTTCGCGTCGTGGCAGGGCGTGCCGCCCGCGCCGTTCTGGATCGCATTCGCGGTCGCGAGCGCATGCAGCGCGTTCGCGTGGCTGCAAACCGCCGGGCATCTGCGCACGCCGCTGCATCAGATTTCGGCGGTGTCGGCGCGGATGGCCGCCGGCGACCTCACCGCGCAGATGGCCGTCGCGAGCCGCGACGATCTCGGCGACGTGCTGCAGGCGCTGAACCAGTTGCAGGCGAACCTCACCGCGATCGTGTTCGACGTGCGCTCGCAGATCGACGGCATGCTGACCGCCGCACGCGAGATATCGAGCGGCAACGTCGACCTCGCGCGGCGCACCGAGTTGCAGGCGGCGTCGCTCGAAGAAACCGCCGCGACGATGGAGCAACTGACGACCACCGTGCAGGCCAACGCGGACGCGAGCACGCGCGCGCTCGACCTGGCCCGCGACGCGCAGGCCGCGGCGGCCGAAGGCGGCTCGATCGCGGGACAGGTCGAGCAGACGATGGTCGGCATCACCGATGCGTCGCGCCGGATCGCGGACATCACCGGCGTGATCGACGGCATCGCGTTCCAGACCAACATCCTCGCGCTGAACGCGGCGGTCGAAGCCGCGCGCGCGGGCGAGGCGGGCCGCTCGTTCGCGGTGGTCGCCGGCGAGGTGCGGATGCTCGCGCAACGCTGCGCGGCATCGGCGAAGGAGATCAAGCAGGTCGTCGAGGAGAGCGTCACCGAGATCGCGCAAGGCACCGAACTGGTCGCGCGCACCACCGCGCAGATGCGCAACATCGACGAAGCGGTGAGCCGCGTGTCGTCGATCATCGTCGAGGTCGCGAACGCGAGCGGCGAACAGGCCGAAGGCATCCGCCAGGTGAATCAGGCGGTGTCGCATCTCGACAGCGCGACGCAGCAGAACGCGGCGCTCGTCGAGCAGGCCGCCGCGACCGCCCAGCGGCTCGCGGACCAGGCGGACGTGCTCGACGAAGCGGTGCGGCTCTTCAGTGTCGGCGGCACGCCGACGGTCGCGCGGGCTTCGACGGCCTCCGCGCCGCGCCGGCGCACCGACCCGGTCGCGGCGTGACGCGCGACGACGGCATCGTAGTACCGCCGCGATGAATGAGACGAGCGCCGATTGGTCTGAAAGATCGGCGTAAGTCCCATCTCGACAGCGCGGACCCGCGCCGGCACGATGCGATCGTCAGCACCTGCATGTGGGCCTGCTGACCCGAGTAACAACGGCGTTTAAGCGGTCTGCCGGACCTGTCCGCGCAGGCCGTTTTTCTTTGCGCGTCGTGGCCGATGGCGACAGTAAAAAGACCGACGCGCGAAGCGTGCCACGGCAACGAACCGGCAGCCCGACAAACATACGGCCGCGTCATCCCCATGACGGCCGGGCGACGCGGCATGCACTGTTGCTGGGCGCGCAAAAAGGCGCGAAGAACCCGGGACTCGCGTTACACTGGCTTGCCGGCCATCGCCGGCAGCCAGCGTGCGTCTGCGCTCACTGATCGAAAGACGGCGCGCGGCCGACTCCGTACAATGGCTCGACCACACCACGCATGAGGACAACATCAAATGCGCACGACCGGGTCTTCTGGAAACATGACCCTGCTCACCGAGCATGACGACGCGACCGGGCGCGAATTGCGTTCGCTGCGGCTCGAATCGACGGCGGATGGCAAGAGCATCCTGCTGATCGAGGTCGACGAGCGCAAGCCAGGCATCCACCGGGAAGTGCGTTACGAAATCACGCCGGCAGAGTTGATCGCGGCCATCCGCGCCCAGGGCGCGGAACTGCCGGGGGAATCGCACAGCCGCTGATGCGAATCGCACAGCCGGTGACGCGCGAGAGCGGCATCGTCCGCGTGTTCCCCGCATCGCGACGCGAGGGTTAGTCGTCGCGTCAGGTTTCGTTCCGGCCTGAACGGGTTGCGCCGGGGTCGTCACACGCAGGTCGGCAGGTTGCGCCGCGCGGTTTTCCGGTCGCGCGTCGCCGCCGACGATCTGCTTGCACGCCCGGCGAATACGTCCATAATCGTTGGGTTACTCTCTCACTCACCGCCACCTCGACGGCGACGGAAGTAAGCCGATGCTACATGACCTCGTCGCGCAATATGGGCCTGCGCTGGTGTTCGCGAACGTGCTGGCCGGATCGCTCGGACTGCCCGTGCCGGCGATGCCCGCGCTCGTGCTGTTCGGCGCGATGGCCGCGATGCATCCGGGATCGATCGGCCAGCAGGTCGCGCCGGTGCTCGTGCTGTCGATCTTCGCGACGCTGATCGGCGACAGCGTGTGGTTCCTCGCGGGCCGGCTGTACGGCGGCAACACGCTGAACACGTTGTGCAGGCTGTCGCTGTCGCGCGATACCTGCGTGAAGAAGACCGAACGCTTCTTCGGCCGCTGGGGCGTGCGCGTGCTCGCGGTCGCGAAGTTCATTCCGGGGCTGTCGATCGTGTCCGTGCCGATGGCCGGCGCGATGGGCACGCCGTACCGGCAGTTCCTGACCTTCGACGGCATCGGCGCCGCGCTGTGGGCCGGCACCGGCCTCGCGATCGGCGTGCTGTTCGCGCCGCAGATCGACATGCTGATGGCCGGCGCAAGCCACCTCGGCCGCATGACGGCGGTCGTCGTCGCGGTGCTGCTGCTCCTCTATGCGGCGTGGCGCTGGCAGCGCCGCCGCCAGTTGCTCAAGAAGCTCGCGAACGCGCGCATCACCGTGGACGACCTGCATCGCGCGATGCAGAACCAGCCGCCGCCGGTCGTGTTCGACATCCGCTCGCACGAGAAGCGCAAGCTCGATCCGTACATCATTCCGGGCGCGCTGTTCGCGGACGAACGGCAGCTCGACGAGATCGTGTCGAAATACCCGCCCGACCGCAAGCTCGTGATCTACTGCTCGTGCCCGAACGAAGTGTCGGCCGCGTGGATGGCGAAGCAGCTTGCCGAAGCCGGCTTCGCCGACGTCGTGCCGCTGCTCGGCGGCATCGACGCGTGGCGCGACGCGGGCCGCACGCTCGAACCGCTCATCGCCCATCCGGCCGCCGAAGTCCCGGTCGACGTTTCGCCGAAACCCGTCTAGTTCGCACCGCGCCGCGCGCCGCCGTCGCGCCACTCGCGCCATGAGCGGCGGACCGCCGGTCCGCGCGCACAAGGAGAGCCGTCAGATGGACACGATCATCGACGCCGACACCCGTCACGCGGACACGCAGCCGCCGCCGGCCGACGCGCCGTTCTCGACGATCGCGACGCGCCGCCACCAGATGTTCCCGGTGCTGGCCGACGACGAGATCGACCGGTTGCGCCGCTTCGGCGAAATCGGGCACTGGCGCGAAGGCGACCTGCTGTTCCGCACCGGCGAAGCCGGCCCCGGCATGTTCGTGCTGCTGTCCGGCATGGTGAAGATTTTCCAGCGCGACGGACTCGGGCGCGAACGGCTGATCGCGGTGCACGGGCGCGGCGTGTTTCTCGCGGAAGTCGGGCAACTGTCCGGCGGACCCGCGCTCGTCGACGGCGTCGCGCTCGAACCGGTCGACGCGCTCTTGATCCGGCCCGAGCAACTGCGCGCGGCGATCGTCGCGGAAGCCGAACTCGGCGAGCGGATCGTGCGCTCGCTGATCCTGCGCCGCGTGTCGCTGATCGAAAAAGGCGCGGGCGGCCCGATCCTCGTCGGCCGGCACGACGACCCCGCGCTGCTGGCGCTGCAAGGCTTCCTGTCGCGCAACGCGCATCCGTACTCGGTGCTCGACGAACGCGACGAAAGCATGCGCTGCGTGATCGACCGCTTCGCCGCGCGGCCCGAAGACCTGCCGCTCGTGATCTGTCCGGACGGCTCGGTGCTGCACCATCCTGCCGCGCCCGAACTCGCGACCTGCCTCGGCCTGCTGCCCGAACTCGACGGCAGCCGCGTGTACGACGTCGCGGTGGTCGGCGCGGGACCGGCGGGGCTGGCGACCGCCGTTTACGCGGCATCGGAAGGCCTGTCGGTGATCGTGCTCGACGCGCGCGCCCCCGGCGGCCAGGCCGGCGCGAGTTCGCGGATCGAAAACTATCTCGGCTTTCCGACCGGCATCTCGGGCCAGGCGCTCGCCGGCCGGGCGTTCGTGCAGGCGCAGAAGTTCGGCGCGCACATCGCGATTCCGGTGAAGGTGAAGTCGCTGCGCTGCGACGCGTATCCACGCCGGCTCGAAACGGGCAGCGGCAGCGTGTGCGCGCATACGGTCGTGATCGCGAGCGGCGCGGTGTACCGGCGGCCCGCGCTGACCGGCCTCGACCGCCTCGAAGGGCGCGGCATCTATTACTGGGCGTCGCCGGTCGAAGCGAAGCTGTGCAAGCAGGAGAACGTCGTGCTGGTCGGCGGTGGCAATTCGGCGGGCCAGGCGATCGTCTATCTGTCGTCGCACGTGCGCCATATCGACGTGCTGATCCGCAAGAGCGGCTTCGAATCGACGATGTCGCGCTACCTGATCGACCGCATCGCGTCGCTGCCGAACGTGAGCGTGCATCCGCGCGCCGAGATCGGCGCGCTCGACGAGGACGACGCGGGCCTCGCGTCGATCCGCCTGAAGTCGCCGGGCGCGGACGGCACCCGCCAGTTCGATGCACGCCATCTGTTCCTGTTCACCGGCGCGAATCCGAACACCGACTGGCTCAGCAGCTGCGGCGTCGCGCTCGACGCGAACGGCTTCGTGCTGACTGGCAACGGCCCCGGCGGATCGACGTGCGATCTCGCGACGTCGGTCGAAGGCGTGTACGCGATCGGCGATGCGCGCGCCGGCTCGACGAAGCGCGTCGCGGCGGCCGTCGGCGAAGGCGCGGCGGTCGTTTCGCAGATCCATCAACTGCTGGCCGCGATGACCAGCGAAGCGGCGACCGCCCGTGCGTGACGTCGCAACGTCGCTCGCTTCCGGCTCGCCGCCCGCGGCGACGCCGCGCGGCGCGCGTGCGGACGCCGTCACGCTGCCGATCGCGGCCGCGCGCACGCTGCATCTCGCCGCGCAGGGGCTGATCGCGCCGCCGCGCCGCAAGGCGACGAAGGACGACGTGCTCGACGCGATCCGGCGCATGGCGCAATTGCAGATCGACACGATCCACGTGGTCGCGCGCAGCCCGTATTTCGTGCTGTTCAGCCGCGTCGGCGCATACGATCCGCAGTGGCTCGACCAGCATCTCGCGGCAGGCCGGCTGTTCGAATACTGGTCGCACGAAGCTTGTTTCGTGCCGATCGACGACTACCGGCTGCTGCGCCACCGGATGCTCGACCCGGCCGGCATGGGCTGGAAATACGCGGCCGACTGGCATGCGAAGCATCAGCAGGAGATCGACGCGCTGCTCGCGCGGATTCGCGAAAGCGGGCCGGTGCGTTCGGCCGACTTTGCGCGCGCGGCCGGCGACAAGGGCAATGGCTGGTGGGACTGGAAGCCGGAGAAGCGGCACCTCGAAGTGCTGTTCACGACCGGCGAGCTGATGGTGGCGGAGCGGCGCAACTTTCAGCGCGTGTACGACGTCGCCGAACGGGTGCTGCCCGGCTGGAACGATGCACGCGATCTGCCGCCGCGCGCGGACGCCGAACGGGAACTGCTGATCCGCACGTGCCGCGCGCTAGGCATCGTGCGCGCGGACTGGGTCGCCGACTATTACCGGCTGCCGCGTCGTCCGTATACGGATGCGCTGCACGCGCTCGCGGACGCCGGCGAACTGAGGCCGGTGCGCGTCGAGGGCTGGAAGCTCGATGCGTTCGTGCATCGCGACCTCGCCGCGTCGATCGACGACGCGGAGAACGGCAAGCTGGTTTCGACGGTGACAACACTGCTGTCGCCGTTCGATCCGGTCGTGTGGGACCGCAAGCGCGCGAACGCGCTGTTCGGCTTCGACTATGCGATCGAATGTTATGTGCCGGCCGCGAAGCGCAAGTACGGCTACTTCGTGCTGCCGATCCTGAGCCGGGGTCGGCTTGTCGGACGCGTCGATGCGAAAGCGCATCGCGCGCAGCAGGTGTTCGAACTGAAATCGCTGCATCTGGAGCCGGGCGTGCGCGTCAGCGGACGGCTCGCCGGCGATCTGCGGCGCGCGTTGCAGCGGTGCGCGGACTGGCACGGCACGCCGCAACTGGAGATCGGCGCAGCGCCGCCGGAACTCGCGGCGGCGCTGCGCGAAGCCTGAACGCTCGGGCGGTCGAGGCGACGCGCGGACTTTTACCGCGCCGCCTGCCGTGCCCGTTAGCCGTCGCTCAGCGATCCACCTTCACGCGCAATTCGCGCGCCGCTTCGAGGAGCCCTTCGTAGCCGGAACGGGCGTGTTCCGGCAGATCCGGATCGCCGACCAGCGCGCCGAGCGTTTCGATCAGGCTGTACAGGATGCCCTTCGCCGCACCCGCCGCGATGTTGCCCGATTGCAGCCCTTCGTCCACGTGCGTGAACGCGGCATTCAAGTGCTCCAGGTCCGGACGGGCCTGGGGTTGCACGTCGTCCTGCGGTTGGGTTTCCGGCTTTTGCGAACCATCGCTCGTCATGATGAACTGTCTCTCCCTGTGGCGCGAATGCGAAAAAAACCTTTCCCGGAGTTATATACCGATCGCGTGCGGCCGTCCATTCGACCGGCCGCGGCGCTCCCGGATCTTCTCACCTTTGAACTGCGACCGGCTTCGCACGTGGGCTCGACATCAGGTCGCCGCATCTTCGCCTCAGTAAAAAAACCCTTTAAAACAAGGCTCCGATGTGAAAGCCCGCCTCTCATCCGGACACTGCACCCCGGCGAAGACGCCCTGATGCAAGCGCGTCCGGACACTCCCGAAAACGCTCACCTCTGACTCCGCACGGCGTCCGGCGTCGTTCCCGTTCAGCGACAAGCGACGCCACGAACATTCTGCCGAACACCGTTTACCCCTTGTTTTCAAGGTCTTTTTTCTTTGCGTTGTCTAGACGGCACGACGATTCGCAAACGCCAAACCGCCCAAAGGTGCGCGCCCCCCGGCGCTCATGCCTCACTCCCGAATTACCTCACCTTTGCATTTTCGTGCGCCATCGTGCCGCAACCCGGCACCGGCCGAAGCACGCGCTGAACGCTTCGAACCGATGCGGTATCGTAGGAGGCATGTCAACGGAAGGATTCGCGATGAGTACCCCCGCCCCCTATGCCACGACCGCGCCGACGCGCGCCGAAATCGATTCGCTCGCCGGCCTCGCGGTGCTGGAGTTCGGCACCGACTGGTGCGGCTACTGCCGCGGCGCGCAGCCGCTGATTGCCGAAGCGTTCGCGCCGCACGCCGACGTGCGGCATCTCAAGGTCGAAGACGGTCCGGGCCGCCCGCTCGGCCGCTCGTTCCGCGTGAAGTTATGGCCGACGCTCGTGTTCCTGCGCGACGGCGCGGAAGTCGCGCGCGTCGTGCGCCCGACGAACGCGGCCGAACTCGCGGACGCCTTCGCCGCGCTCGCTCCGAACGCGTAACGACGTTTGCCGGCTCGACGACGGCCGGCTCCCGAAAATCCTCACCCTCGACGGCAGCACGCGATCGCAACCGACGTGCCCGCCGTCATTCGAGCCCGGCCAGCAGATCGTCGATCGCGCGATACACGCGCTCCACCACCTCCGGCCCGACCTCCCGCTCCAGCGCGCTATACCGCGCCTCCAGCTCCTTCGAAATCGCCTTCACGAGCTGATGGCTCTTCTTCGTCAGCGTGACGAGCACGCGCCGCTGGTCGTCAGCGAAGCGTTCCTTCGTGACGAGTCCAAGCGTCTCCATCCGTGCGAGCACGCCCGCCATGCTCGGACTCGATATCGTGCACAGGTCGGAAATCTGCCGCGGCTCCAGCGGCCCGCTTTCGTTCAACGCGCGAATCACGCGCCACTGCTGCTCGGTGAGCCCGTGCGCGGTGATCAGCGGGCGAAAGCGCTCCATCATTTTTTCGCGGGCGCGCAGCAGCAGCATCGGCAGATTGCGGTGCCGAACCCGCGTGGCGGACGACGAGGAACCGGACATGTTGGCTTCGTTCGGAAACGATTCTTGACCCAGGAAAAACCCGCGAACCCACCGGCTCGCGATTGACTCCGGATGGTAGCAGGCGCACCATCGCTAACATGTTAGTGTTTATGCGACGACGACGCCACTCATGTTTTCCGTAGCCGATCATCTGCTGCACGTCGAAGGCGAGCCGCTGCCGCGCGACGTCGATGCGGCATCCGCACGCGCGGCGCTCGCGGCCGGCGTGCGTTGCCGCGCGCCGGTGAGCGGCGCGGTGTACGGCACGCTGCTGAACGACCGCGACGCGCTCGCCGCGCTGGGCGACGCGGTCAACGCCGCGCCATACAAGGCACCGCCGAAAGCGCCGATCCTGTATCTGAAGCCGCGCAACACGCTCGCCGGCCATCGCGCGCGGGTCGACGTGCCGGACGACGAGAACGGCGTACAGGTCGGCGCGTCGCTCGGCATCGTGATCGGGCGAACCGCGTCGCGCGTCGCGAAGGCCGACGCGTTCGACTATATCGCCGGCTATACGCTGGTCGCGGACCTGTGCGTGCCGCACGACAACGTGTATCGCCCGTCGGTGCGCTTTCGCGCGCGCGACCGCTTCTGCGTGATCGGCCCCGCGGTGCTCGCGAAGCGCCACGTCGCCCATCCCGACGCGCTGCCGATCGCGGTCGGCATCGAAGGCCGCCCGACGTTTACCGCCAGCACCGCGACGTCGATACGCGGCGTCGCGCAACTGCTCGCGGACGTGACCGACTTCATGACGCTCGCGGCCGGCGACGTGCTGACGCTCGGCGTCCCGCACCGCGCGCCGGTCGCGCATGCGGGCGAGCACGCGACGCTGACCCTCGCGGACTGGCCGCCGCTCGACATCGCGTTCGTCGCCGCGCGCGAAGGAGCCGAACCATGAAACGCGGCCGCGTCGCCTATGCAGGCGCGATCCACGAAGCGACGCCGGACGGCGACCGCGTGCGGCTCGCGGACGGCCGCGTCCGCGACGAACACGAGGTCGTGTGGCTGCCGCCGTTCGAGCCCGGCACGATCTTCGCGCTCGGCCTCAACTACGCGGAACACGCGAAGGAGCTTCAGTTTTCGAAGCAGGAAGAGCCACTGGTGTTCCTGAAGGGACCGGGCGGCGTGATCGGCCATCGCGGTGATACGCGGCGTCCGGCCGACGTCACGTTCATGCACTACGAGTGCGAACTGGCGGTCGTGATCGGCCGCGTCGCGCGCAACGTGAAGCGCGCGGACGCGATGCAATACGTCGCCGGCTATACGATCGCGAACGACTACGCGATCCGCGACTACCTCGAAAACTACTACCGCCCGAACCTGCGGGTAAAAAACCGCGACGGCGGCACCGTGCTCGGCCCGTGGCTCGTCGATGCGGCGGACGTCGCCGACGTCGGCTCGCTCGAACTGCGCACATGGGTCAACGGCGAACTGAAGCAGCGCGGCAACACGCGCGACCTCGTCACCGGCATTCCCGAACTGATCGAATACCTGAGCGGCTTCATGACGCTCGCGCCCGGCGACGTGATCCTGACCGGCACGCCGGAAGGCGTCGTCAACGTAAACGCCGGCGACGAAGTGGCGTGCGAGATCGACGGCCTCGGCCGTCTCGTGAACACGATCGCGTCGGACGCCGACTTCGCGCGCGGCTGACCGACCCGACCATCGAGGAACCTCAACGGCATGCGAATCGAACATCTGATCGACGGCCGCGCGCACGCGTCGCGCGACTACTTCGAAACCGTGAACCCGGCCACGCAAGGCGTGCTCGCCGAAGTCGCGCGCGGCGGCGCGGACGAAATCGCGCTGGCGGTCGCTGCCGCGAAGGACGCGTTTCCCGCGTGGGCCGCGAAACCCGCGAGCGAACGCGCGAAGCTGATCCGCCGCCTCGGCGAACTGATCGCGAAGAACGTGCCGGAAATCGCGCAGACGGAGACCAACGACACCGGCCAGACAATCTCGCAGACCGGCAAGCAACTGGTGCCGCGCGCGGCCGACAACTTCAGCTACTTCGCGGAAGTCTGCACGGCGGTGGACGGCCACACCTACCCGACCGCGACGCACCTGAACTACACGCTGTTCCATCCGGTCGGCGTGTGCGCGCTGATCTCGCCGTGGAACGTGCCGTTCATGACCGCGACGTGGAAGGTCGCGCCGTGTCTCGCGTTCGGCAACACGGCGGTGCTGAAGATGAGCGAGCTGTCGCCGCTCACCGCGTCGATGCTCGGCCGGCTCGCGCTCGAAGCGGGCATCCCGGCCGGCGTGCTGAACGTCGTGCACGGTTACGGCAAGGAGGCCGGCGAGCCGCTCGTCGCGCATCCGGACGTGCGCGCGGTGTCGTTCACCGGCTCGACCGCGACCGGCAACCGCATCGTGCAGGCCGCGGGCCTGAAGAAGTTTTCGATGGAACTCGGCGGCAAGTCGCCGTTCGTGATCTTCGACGACGCCGACTTCGAACGCGCGCTCGACGCGGCCGTGTTCATGATCTTCTCGAACAACGGCGAACGCTGCACGGCCGGCTCGCGCATCCTCGTGCAGCGGTCGATCTACGCGACGTTCGCGGAACGCTTCGTCGAGCGCGCGAAGCGCGTCGCGGTCGGCGATCCGCTCGACGAAAAGACGATCGTCGGGCCGATGATCTCGCCCGCGCATCTCGCGAAGGTGCGCAGCTACATCGAACTCGGGCCGAAGGAAGGCGCGACGCTCGCGTGCGGCGGGCTCGATATGCCCACGCTGCCCGACGCGCTGAAGCACGGCAACTTCGTCGCGCCGACCGTGTTCGTCGACGTGGACAACCGGATGCGGATCGCGCAGGAGGAAATCTTCGGCCCGGTGGCGTGCCTGATTCCGTTCGACGACGAAGCCGATGCGATCCGGCTGTCGAACGACATCGCGTACGGGCTGTCGAGCTACGTGTGGACCGGAGACGCGGGCCGCGCGCACCGCGTCGCCGCCGCGATCGAAGCCGGCATGTGTTTCGTGAACAGCCAGAACGTGCGCGACCTGCGCCAGCCGTTCGGCGGCACCAAGGCGTCCGGCGTCGGCCGCGAAGGCGGCACGTGGAGCTACGAGGTGTTTCTCGAACCGAAGAACGTCTGCCTGTCGCTCGGCTCGCATCACATTCCGCGCTGGGGCGTGTGACGGACTCGCCCGGCTGCGGAGATGCGGTAAACACGACAGAACAGACAGCAGGCATCTTTATGGGATCGGAGTAAGCGCTGAAGCGCTAACTCCGGATCGACCGCTTTGCATGGGATCGGAGTAAGCGCTAAAGAGCTAACTCCGGATCGACCGCTTTGCATGGGATCGGAGTAAGCGCTGAAGCGCTAACTCCGATCGACCGCCTTGCATGGGATCGGAGTAAGCGCTGAAGCGCTAACTCCGGATCGACAGCTTTGCATGGGATCGGAGTAAGCGCTGAAGCGCTAACTCCGATCGACACAGGAGACACACGCGATGGGCAAACTCGCGCTGGCAGCAAAGGTCACTCACGTACCGTCGCTATATCTGTCCGAACTCGACGGCCCGCACAAAGGCTGCCGGCAAGCCGCCATCGACGGCCACCGCGAAATCGGCCGGCGCTGCCGCGAACTGGACGTGGACACGATCGTCGTGTTCGACGTGCACTGGCTCGTGAACAGCGAATATCACATCAACTGCGCGCCGCACTTCGAAGGCGTCTATACAAGCAACGAGCTGCCGCACTTCATCCGCAACATGCCATACGCGTATCCGGGCAACGTCGCGCTCGGCCAGACGATCGCGGACGTCGCGAACGGCATGGGCATCAAGACCCGCGCGCACAGCGAAACGACGCTCGCGCCCCAATACGGCACGCTGGTGCCGATGCGCTACATGAACGGCGACCAGCATTTCCGCACGGTGTCGGTCGCCGGCTGGTGCATGTGGCACGACCTCGCGACGAGCGCGCGCTTCGGCCTCGCGGTGCGCCGCGCCATCGAGGACCACTACGACGGCACCGTCGCGATCCTCGCGAGCGGCTCGCTCAGTCATCACTTCGCGAACAACGGCACCGCCGAAACGTTCATGCACAAGGTCTGGGACCCGTTCCTCGAACAGACCGACCGGCACGTCGTATCGCTGTGGGAACAAGGCGACTGGAAGACGTTCTGCGCAATGCTGCCGATGTACAACGACAAATGCTGGGGCGAAGGCGGCATGCACGACACCGCGATGCTGCTCGGCGCGCTCGGCTGGGACCGCTACGAAGGCCGCGCGGACATCGTCACGCCGTACTTCGGCAGTTCGGGCACCGGGCAGATCAATGCGGTGCTGCCCGTCATGCCGCTGCCGGCCGCTGCCTGAACCTGCATGGGATCGGAGAACCACGCGATGCCTCACCTGACACTCGAATACAGCGCGAACCTGGCCGACGACGCAAGCCTCTATCGCCTGTGCGAAACGCTCGCGCACGTGCTCGATGCACAGCGCGACGAAACCGGCGCGCGCGTTTATCCGCGCGGCGGCATCCGCACGCGCGCGCTGCGCTGCGACCACTACTTCGTCGCGGACGGCGCGCCGGACAACGCGTTCGTGCATGGCTGCCTGAAGATCGCCGCGGGCCGCTCGCCGGCCGTGCGCAAGGCGACCGGCGACGCGCTGTTCGACGCGATCAAACGCCACTTCGAAAACGACTTCGCGCAGCGCGGACTGGCGCTGTCGCTCGAAATCGCCGAGTTCAGCGAAGCAGGATCGTGGAAGCACAACAACCTGCACGCCCGCCTGAAAACCTGACCGCACGTCGCACGCCGCCCGCCACCCAGGACCCCGCCATGCTAGACCCGCAAACCCGCCGCGAACTGGCCGCGCAGCTCGACCACGCGGAACGCACGCGCACGCAGTTGCGCCACTTCTCGCGCGCGTATCCCGACATGACGATCGACGACGGCTACGCGATCCAGCGCGAGTGGGTGAAGCTGAAGCTCGCGGCCGGCCATACGATCAAGGGCCGCAAGATCGGCCTCACGTCGCGCGCGATGCAGCGCTCGTCGCAGATCGACGAGCCGGACTACGCGCCGCTGCTCGACAGCATGTTCATCGAGGCCGGCACGGACATCCGCGCGGACCGCTTCATCGCGCCGCGCATCGAAGTGGAACTGGCGTTCGTGCTGAGCCGCCCGCTGAAGGGGCCGGGCGTCACGTTGTTCGACGTGCTCGACGCGACCGCGTACGTGACGCCCGCGATCGAGATCATCGACGCGCGCATCGAGCAGTTCGACCGCGAAACGAAGGCCCCGCGCAAGGTGTTCGACACGATCTCCGACTTCGCGGCGAACGCGGGCGTCGTGCTCGGCGGCCGTCCGGTGCGGCCGCTCGACGTCGATCTGCGCTGGGTCGGCGCGCTGCTATACAGGAACGGCGCGATCGAGGAAAGCGGGCTCGCGGCGGCGGTGCTCAACCATCCGGCGACCGGCGTCGCGTGGCTCGCGAACCGCGTCGCGCGCCACGACGAATCGCTCGAAGCGGGCGACGTGATCCTGAGCGGCTCGTTCACCGCGCCGATACCGGCCGTCGCCGGCGACACATTCCATGCCGATTACGGGCCGCTCGGCGGCATCGGCTTCAACTTCATCTGATCTCCAGACGGCCCCCGACGAACATGCCCGCACCCGCCAATCCCTTCAAGCGCGCGCTCGCGCAAAGCCGTCCGCAGATCGGCCTGTGGGCCGCGCTCGCCGATCCGTACGTCACCGAACTGCTCGCGACCGCCGGCTTCGACTGGCTGCTGATCGACGGCGAACACGCGCCGAACGACGTGCGCAGCATGCTCGCGCAGTTGCAGGCGGTCGCGCCGTATCCGTCGCATCCGGTCGCGCGGCCGGTGCGCAACGACAGCGCGCTCATCAAGCAACTGCTCGACATCGGCGCGCAGTCGCTGCTGATCCCGATGGTCGACGACGCCGACGACGCGCGCGCGGCCGTCGCCGCCACGCGTTATCCGCCGCACGGCATTCGCGGCGTCGGCAGCGCGATTGCGCGCGCGTCGCGCTGGAATACGCTTGCCGACTACCCGCGCACCGCCGCCGACGAGTTATGCGTGCTCGTGCAGGCGGAAACGACGACCGCGTTGGCGAACCTCGCGGCAATCGCGTCGGTGGACGGCGTCGACGGCGTGTTCTTCGGCCCGGCGGACCTGAGCGCGTCGATGGGGCTGATCGGCCAGACCGGCGCGGAGCCGGTGCGCCGCGCGATCGTCGAAGGCATCCACGCCGTGCGCGAATGCGGAAAAGCGGCCGGCGTGCTGACCGCGGACCCCGCGCTCGCGGACGATTATCTGCAAGCAGGCGCGACGTTCGTCGCGGTCGGCACCGACGTCGGTCTGTTGAGTCGTTCAGCAAACGCACTCGCGCGACGGTTCAAGCCCGACGCGCGTTGAAGCCGGTTCGCGTCGTCGCTGACGCGCACCTCGAACGCGTCTTTCACGTGACCCGTTCCGCATTGGCGCCCCATCCGCCACTCCCGCATCGCAGCATCGGGCGGCCACGCAGGCAATCCATGCGATTGCCTGCCTGATCCCGATCCAGACGCACTAAGCGATCCGAAATACGAAGGCCCGCCTGTCGGGCCTTTGCGCGTTCTCCGCCGCATTCCGTTCATGCCCCCCGCACCACGCTTGACTCAAATCAATCGCGGGCGCGCGGCGACTCTTATCGTACGGCCAGAAGAATCCGATGCGTCTGTACGAAAAGCGGAACAAGACATCGGGATACCCAAACGCTGTCCGTCGACACCCGATCCCGCCGCTTCGCGACGGCCGACCGGAAGGAGCCTCCGACATGATCCGGACCATCACCGATCGCTTCCCGATGCGCGCGCTGCTCGTCAGCAACGAACTGGCCGACGACACGTCGGCGGGCCGTGCCGCGCGCGTGCTTGCGGAAGACCTCGCCGAACGCCGGATCGACGTGATCCGCTCTAACTCCGCCGACGACGCGCGCGCCGTGCTCGGCGCGGACGCGTCGATCCAGTGCGTGCTGCTCGACTGGGACCTGCACGACGATCCCGAGCATGCGGGTGCGCTCGCGGTGCTGGACGAGGCCCGCGCGCGCAGCGCGACGCTGCCGGTGTTCCTGCTCGCGAACCGCCACGCGGCGTCGTCGGTCCCGGCCGACGCGATGGAAAAGGCCGACGACTTCATCTGGCTGTACGACGATTCGCCGGACTTCATCGGCGGCCGGATTGCCGCCGCGATCGGCCGCTATCGCGAGCACGTGCTGCCGCCGATGTTCCGCGCGCTCGTCGAGTTCTCGCAGGTGTACGAATATTCGTGGCACACGCCCGGCCACACGGGCGGCACCGCGTTCCTGAAGTCGCCGGTCGGCCGCGCGTTCTTCAGCTTCTTCGGCGAGGAGCTGTTCCGCTCGGACCTGTCGATCTCGGTCGGCGAACTCGGTTCGCTGCTCGACCATTCCGGGCCGATCGGCGAAGGCGAGCGTTACGCGGCGCGCGTGTTCGGCGCGCATCGGACCTACTACGTGACGAACGGCTCGTCCACGTCGAACCGCGTGATCCTGATGGCGAGCGTCACGCGCGACCAGATCGCGCTGTGCGACCGCAACTGCCACAAGTCGGTCGAGCACGCGATGACGCTGTCCGGCGCGATCCCGACCTACCTGCTGCCGACCCGCAACCGCTACGGGATCATCGGCCCGATTCCGCCGTCGCGGCTGACGCCGGCCGCGCTGAAGGACGCCATCGCGTCGAACCCGCTCGTGCGCGACGGCATCGACCCGACGCCGGTGCACGCGATCATCACGAACTCGACCTACGACGGCCTCTGTTATGACGTCGCGCGCGTCGAGGCGCTGCTCGGCCAGAGCGTGGACCGGCTGCACTTCGACGAGGCGTGGTACGGCTACGCGCGCTTCAATCCGCTGTACGAGCGCCGCTTTGCGATGCACGGCGAGCCGAAGGACCACGACGCGTCGCGGCCCACCGTGTTCTCGACGCAGTCGACGCACAAGCTGCTCGCCGCGCTGTCGCAGGCGTCGATGATCCACGTGCGCGACGGCCGCCGGCCGATCGAGCATGCGCGCTTCAACGAGGCGTTCATGATGCACGCGTCCACCTCGCCGCAATACGCGATCATCGCGTCGAACGACGTGAGCGCCGCGATGATGGACGGCCCCGGCGGCCGCGCGCTGACGTCGGAGTCGATCCACGAGGCCATCGCGTTCCGCCAGATGATGTCGCGCCTGAACGCGGAGTTCGCGGCGCGCGGCGAATGGTTCTTCAACGCGTGGCAGCCGCCGGTGGTGCAGGAAGCGACCGGCCCTGTGCCGTTCCATCTCGCGGACCCGCAGCGCCTCGCGACCGACCCGTCGTGCTGGACGCTGAACGCCGGCGACGCGTGGCACGGCTTCGACGGTCTCGACGCGGACTACTGCATGCTGGACCCGATCAAGGTGTCGATCGTCACGCCCGGCGTCGAGCAAAGCGGCGAACTGGCCGCGACCGGCATCCCGGCCTGCATCGTCACGAGCTACCTGGACCAGCGCGGGATCGTCGTCGAAAAGACCACCGACTTCACGATCCTGTTCCTGTTCTCGATGGGCGTGACGAAGGGCAAGTGGGGCACGCTCGCGAACGCGCTGCTCGACTTCCGCCGCGACTACGACAACAACGCGCCGCTCGAACAGGTGCTGCCGTCGCTCGCGCGCGCGTATCCGGCGCGTTACGGCAGTCTCGGCCTGAAGGATCTCGCGGCCGCGATGTTCGACACGATGCGCGCGCTGCGCTCGACCGACCGGCTCGCGCACGCGTTCTCGATGCTGCCGTCGCCGGACCTGAGCCCGGTGCAGGCCTACGAAAGACTCGTGAAGGGCAACGTCGAGACGGTCACGCTCGACGGCCTCGCCAACCGCACCGTCGCGACCGGCGTCGTTCCGTATCCGCCCGGCATTCCGCTGCTGATGCCCGGCGAGAACGCGGGCCCGGCCGACGGCCCGGTGCTCGCTTACCTGAAGGCGCTCGAAACGTTCGACCACGCGTTCCCCGGTTTCACGCACGACATCCACGGCGTCGAAGTGGACGACGGCGCGTACCGCGTGAACGTCGTCGCACGGCCGCAGCCCGAGCCGCCCGCGTCGAACCGATAAACCCGCAAGCCCCGCGACCGCTCCGGCCATCGACCCGATGCCGCCGGTCCCACCCACCCGGAGAACTGCAATGAGTCAACCTACAGCAGAGAAGCCCGCCGTGTCCGGCACGCCGCCGGTCCCCGCGAAACCCACGGCGTCGGGCGGCGGGCCGGATACCCGCAAGCTCGGCCTGCTGCTGCTGAGCGGCATCGTCGTCGGCTCGATGATCGGCGGCGGCGCGTTCAACCTGCCGCAGAACATGGCCGCGGGCGCGGGCCTCGGCGCGATCGCGATCGCGTGGGTCGTCACGCTGGTCGGCATGTTCTTCCTGTCGAACTCGTTCCGCACGCTCGCGGACCAGCGCCCCGACCTCACCGCCGGCATCTATTCGTATGCGCGCGAAGGCTTCGGCAAGTTCGCCGGCTTCGAGATGGCGTGGGGCTACTGGCTCAGTTCCGCGTTCGGCAACGTCGCGTTCGCGGTACTCATCATGCAGACGCTCGGCTACTTCTTTCCGTCGCTCGACGGCAAGAACTGGCAGTCGATCGTCGGCGGCTCGCTGCTGATCTGGGCGATGCACTTCATGGTGCTGTCCGGCGTGAAGCGGACCGCGATCCTGAACACGATGGCGAGCGTCGTGAACATCATCACGCTGTCGGTCGCGATCGTCGTGATCGCGCTGTTCTTCCAGAAGGGGCATTTCTCGTTCGACGTGTGGGGCCAGCAGCAGCACCTCGGCAGCACGCTCGCGCAGGTCAAGAGCACGATGCTCGTCACGCTGTGGGTGTTCATCGGCATCGAGGGGGCGGTCGTCGTGTCGGACCGCGCGCGCAACCAGCACCAGGTCGGCACCGCGACGTTCATCGGCCTCGCGGTCTGCACGACGCTGTATTTCCTGCTGTCCGCGCTGCCGTTCGGCGTGATGTCGCAGCACCAGCTCGCCGGCCTGCAGAACCCGTCGTCCGCGTACGTGCTTCAGCAACTCGTCGGCCACTGGGGCGCGATCTTCGTCGTCGTCGCGCTGCTGTTCTCGGTGCTGAGCTGCTGGCTCGCGTGGACCGTGCTGGTCGCGGAACTGCCGTACGCGGCCGCGAAGGACAACATCTTCCCGCGCGTGCTGTCGCATGAAAACCGCCACCACGCGGCCGCGCCGTCGCTGTGGCTGTCGAGCGCGGTGATGCAGGTGATGATGTTCGTCGTGCTGTTCGCGCACGACGCATGGATCTGGCTCATCAGCGTCGCCGGCGTGATGATCCTGCCGCCGTATCTCGCGAGCACCGGCTTCCTGTGGCGGTGCGCGGTGCAGAAGAACTTCCAGGTCCACACGGGCGAAGGCAAGCGCGCGTCGCTGTGGACCGGCGTGCTCGGCACCGTCTATTCCGCGTGGCTGCTGTACGCGGCCGGCCCGACCTACCTGCTGATGTCCACGATCTTCTTCGTCGTCGGCATTCCGGTGTTCTGGTACGCGCAGCGCGAGAAGGACCCGCAGGGGCCGGTGTTCACGGGCCGCGAACGCGTCGCCGCGATCGTGCTGTTCGTCGTCGCCGTGATCGCGTTCGTGCTGTTCGCGAAGGGCGTCGTGTCGATCGGCTGACGCGCCCGCCACTTCGAGGACCTGCCATGTCATACGATCGTTTGTTCGACTTCCTGTTCTGCTGTGCGGCGCCGCAGCCGCAGAGCTTCCCGTCGTCGCGGCTGCGCGGCGTGATCGACGAACTCGGCCGGCTCGGCTACGGCGTCACGCTGATGGCGACCACCGCCGACGCCTGCTCCGCCGTGCGCGGCAATGCGACGATCGGCTGCATCGTCGTCGAATGGTCGCTCGCGGAGCCGGAAAACGAGGTGGAGACGTTCGTGCAGTTCGTGCGCGAACGCGGCCTCGACGTGCCGGTGTTCATCCTCGCGGAGCGCCACCGGCTCGACGAGATTCCGGTGCGCGTGCTGGGCCAGGTGACCGGCTACGTGTTCATCGAGGAGGACACGCCGGAGTTCGTCGCGCGCAATCTCGCGAGCCATCTGCGCGGTTACGCGGAGTCGCTGAAAACGCCGTTCTTCGGCGCGATGGTCGATTACGCGGACGAGGCGAACCAGATGTGGACCTGCCCCGGCCACAACGGCGGCGTGTTCTACCAGAAGAGCCCGGTCGGCCGCGCGTTCGTCAAGCATCTCGGCGAGGCGGTGTTCCGCAACGACCTCGACAACTCGGTGGTCGGCCTGGGCGATCTGCTGGTGCACGAAGGGCCGGCGCTCGCCGCGCAGAAGGCGGCCGCGCGGATCTTCGGCGCGGAGCGGACCTACTTCGTGCTGAACGGCACGTCCACGTCGAACAAGATTGCGTTGACCGCGCTCGTCGCGCCGGGCGACCTCGTGCTGTTCGACCGCAACAACCACAAGGCCGCGCATCACGGCGCGCTGCTGCTCGGCGGCGGCATTCCGGTCTATCTGCCGACCACGCGCAACGCGCACGGGCTGATCGGCCCGATCGACTTCGCGGCGCTCGACGAAACGCGGATTCGCGAAGCGATCCGCCGCCATCCGCTCGTGAAGGACCCGGACGCATGGCGCAGGGAAAAGCCGTTCCGCGTCGCGGTGATCGAGCAATGCACGTACGACGGCACGATCTACAGCGCGCAGACGCTGGTCGAAAAACTCGGCCCGCTGTGCGAGTACATCCTGTTCGACGAGGCGTGGGCCGGATTCATGAAGTTCCATCCGCTGTTTCGCGGGCGCTTCGCGATGGGCGTCGCAGGGCTCGACGCGAACGCGCCGGGGATCATCGCGACGCAGTCCACGCACAAGCAGCTAGCCGGTTTCTCGCAGGCGTCGCAGATCCACGTGAAGGATTCTCACCTCGACGGCCAGCGCCGCCAGGTCAGCCACCGGCGCTTCAACGAGATGTTCATGCAGCACTCGTCGACGTCGCCGTTCTATCCGCTGTTCGCGTCGCTCGACGTCGGCGCGCAGATGATGCGCGGCCGCTCCGGCGAGGTGCTGTGGGACGACACGATCCGGCTCGGCATCGAACTGCGCAAGAAGATCCGCGCGCTGCGCGACGAATACGAAGCGGCGGAAACCGACCCGGCGCGGCGCTGGTTCTTCGATCCGTTCGTGCCGGCGGTGGTGCCGGCGGCTGCGTCGCCCACGTCGTCCGGATCGGGCCGCTCGACGGTGCTGCAACGCTGGGAGGACGTGCCGACCGAAGCACTGGCGTCGGACGCGCGCTACTGGGAACTCGCGCCCGATGAAGCGTGGCACGGCTTCGGCGCGCTCGCGCCCGGCTACGCGATGACCGACCCGAACAAGCTGACGCTGCTGACGCCGGGTTTCGACCGCGCGAGCGGCCGTTACGCGGACCACGGCATTCCGGCGTCGGTGCTCGCGCAATTCCTGCGCGAGCGGCGCATCGTGCCGGAAAAGAACGACCTGAACAGCATCCTGTTCCTGCTGACGCCGGGGCTCGAATCGTCGAAAGCCGGCACGCTGCTGTCCGCGCTGGTGCGCTTCAAGCAGTTGCACGACGACAACGCGCCGCTCGACGAAGTGATTCCGTCGTTCGTCGCCGCGCATCGCGAGCGGTATGTGGGCATCGGCCTGCGCGACCTGTGCGCGCAGATGCACGCGTTCTACCGCGAATGCGACGTGAGCCGGCTGCAACGCGAGCAGTTCGGCGCGGACCATTTCCCCGAGCCCGCGATGCCGCCGCAGGAAGCGATGCACGCGCTGGTGCGCAACGACGTCGAGCTGCTGCCGATCGACCAGATCGAAGGCCGCATCGCGGCGACGCTCGCGCTCGTTTATCCGCCGGGGATCGGCGTCGTCGTGCCGGGCGAACGTTACGACGAACGCGCGAAACCAATGCTCGACTATTTCCGGATGTTCGAGGAAGCCGGCAACCGGTTTCCGGGTTTCGAGAACGAGATCCAGGGCATCTACCGCAAGACCGGAAGCGACGGCCGCACGCGGCTCTACACCTACGTCGTGACCGGATAACCCTTTTCAGGAGAAACCGCGATGACTTTCGGCGTTCATTCGGAAGCCGGCAAACTGCGCACCGTGATGGTGTGCTCGCCGGGACTCGCGCACCGGCGGCTCACGCCCGCGAACTGCGGCACCCTGCTGTTCGACGACGTGATCTGGGTCGACAAGGCGATCGAGGATCATCACACGTTCATGCAGGTGCTGCGCCAGCAGGGCGTCGAAGTGCTCGAATTCCAGCACCTGCTCGCGGAAGTGTGCCTCGACGCGAACGCGCGCGACTGGATTCTCGACCGCCGCGTCACCGAGGAGGAAGTCGGCACCGGCATGCTGCGCGAACTGCGGCTGTGGCTCGAAGACATGCCCGCGCAGCAGTTGTCCGAGGCGCTGATCGGCGGCATCGCGAAGTCGGAACTGCCGTTCGACGCGCGCGGGCTGTTCGGCGGTTATCTGGAGCGCTCGGACTTCGTGATCCCGCCGCTCGTGAACCTGATCTTCCAGCGCGATCCGAGCGCGTGGGTCTACGGCGGCGTCACGCTGCATCCGATGTTCTGGCCCGCGCGCCGCAAGGAAACGCTGCTGCTCGCGGCCGTCTACGCGTTCCATCCGCGCTTCGCGGACAAGGTCCGCACGTGGTGGGGCAACCCGGACGAGGACCATGGCGCGCAGACGCTCGAAGGCGGCGACGTGATGGCGATCGGCAACGGCGTCGTGCTGATCGGGATGGGCGAACGCTCCAGCCCGCAGGCCGTGACCCAGGTCGCGCGCGCGCTGTTCGCCGGCAACGGCGCGAAACGCGTGATCGCGTGCCAGTTCCCGAAGTCGCGCTCGGCGATGCATCTGGACACCGTGTTCTCGTTCCTCGACGTCGATTTCGTCAGCATCTACCCGGACGTCGCCGACGAGATCCGCTGCACGAGCCTGTACCCTGGCGACGAACTCGGGCAGATCCGCTACGAGCGCCACGAGGGCAAGTTTCTCGACGTGGTCGCGAACGCGCTCGGCGTCGGCTCGCTGCGCGTGCTGACGACGGGCGGCGACCGCTACGAAAGCGAGCGCGAGCAGTGGGACGACGGCAACAACGTGCTCGCGCTCGACCGCCGCGTCGTGCTCGCGTACGACCGCAACACGTACACGAACCGCAAGATGCGCCAGGCCGGCGTCGACGTGATCGAGATTCCCGGCGGCGAACTCGGGCGCGGGCGCGGCGGCAGCCATTGCCTCAGTTGCCCGGTCGCGCGCGACCCGATCGCGATCTGAGCCCGCGCGCCATCCGACGAACGAAGGAACGGAAACCATCATGTTCAACGTACACAATCGCAGCTATCTGACGCTGACCGACTACACGCCGCGCCAGATCCGCTACCTGCTCGACCTGTCGCGCGACCTGAAGCGCGCGCGCTACGCCGGCACCGAAGTGCCGCGCCTGACCGGCAAGAACATCGCGCTGATCTTCGAAAAAACCTCGACGCGCACGCGCTGCGCGTTCGAGGTCGCCGCGCACGACCAGGGCGCGCACGTCACGTACATCGACCCGACCGGCTCGCAGATCGGCCATAAGGAGTCGATGAAGGACACCGCGCGCGTGCTCGGCCGCATGTACGACGCGATCGAGTATCGCGGCTACGGGCAGGAGATCGTCGAGGAACTCGCGAAGTATGCGGGCGTGCCGGTCTACAACGGGCTGACCGACGAGTTCCACCCGACGCAGATGCTCGCCGACGTGCTGACGATGGCCGAGCACAGCGACAAGCCGCTGCACGAGATCGCGTACTGCTACATCGGCGACGCGCGCAACAACACCGGCAACTCGCTGCTGATCGTCGGCGCGAAGCTCGGCATGGACGTGCGGCTGTGCGCGCCGCGCAACCTGTGGCCGCACGACGAGCTGATCGAGCAATGCCGCGCGACCGCCGCCAAGACCGGCGCGCGCCTCACGCTGACCGACAAGCCGGACGATGCCGTGAAGGGCGCGGACTTCGTGTACACGGACGTGTGGGTGTCGATGGGCGAGCCGCCGGAGAAGTGGGGCGAGCGGATCAACGCGCTGCTGCCGTACCAGGTGAACGCGGCGCTGCTCGCGAAGAGCGGCAATCCGCGCGTGAAGTTCATGCACTGCCTGCCCGCGTTCCACGATTCGCATACGGAGGTCGGCAAGCAGCTTGCGGAGCAGTACGGGCTCACGGACGGCGTCGAGGTGACCGACGAGGTGTTCGAGTCCGACGCATCGATCGTATTCGAGCAGGCGGAGAACCGGCTGCACACGATCAAGGCGGTGCTCGTCGCGACGCTCGCGGGCTAGGAGAACGGTCATGCGCATCGTGGTCGCTCTCGGCGGAAACGCCCTGCTCAGGCGCGGCGAGGCGGTGAGCCCCGGCGCGCAGTTGCGCAACGTGAAGCTCGCCGCCGCGCGGATCGCGGCGGTCGCGCAAGGCAACGAACTCGTGATCGTGCACGGCAACGGGCCGCAGGTCGGCCTGCTCGCGACGCTCGGCGGCAGCGCGCCGGCGTCCGGGCGTTTTCCGCTCGACGTGCTCGATGCGGAGACCGAAGGGATGATCGGCTACCTGATCGAACTGGAACTGCGCAACCGGTTGCCCGCATCACGGCCGGTCGCGACGCTCCTGACGATGGTCGAGGTCGATGCGAACGATCCCGCGTTCAAACGGCCCGACAAGCCGGTCGGGCCAATGCTCACGCAGAACGATGCGGCCAGCGCCGCGCAGGCGAACGGCTGGACCGTCGCGCAGGACGGCGACGGCTACCGCCGCGTGGTCGCGAGCCCGCGGCCGCTGCGCTTCCTCGAAATCGAGCCGGTGCGCGCGCTGCTCACGCAGCGCGCGGTCGTGATCTGCGCGGGCGGCGGCGGGATTCCGGTGACGGCCGACGCGGACGGCCAGCATCACGGGATCGAAGCGGTCGTCGACAAGGACCGCAGCGCCGCGCTGCTCGCGCACGAGGTCGGCGCGGACCTGTTCGTGATCGCGACCGACGTGGACGGCGTGTATCTGGACTGGGGCAAGCCCGACGCGCGGCCGGTCCGACGCGCGCATCCGGACTCGCTCGCGGCGGTGCATTTCGCGGCGGGATCGATGGGGCCGAAGGTGGAAGCCGCTTGCGCCTTCGCGCGACAGTCGGGACAGCGCGCGGTGATCGGCTCGCTCGCGGATATCGACCGGCTGGTGACCGGCGAGGCCGGCACGTCGATCAGCGCGGCGAACAGCGGCGTCGCGCAAGGGGAGATGCGGTAGCGGCGTCCGGCCTCAATCGTCGAGCGGCAACCCCGTCAGATCGCGGATGAACGGCAGCGCCGCGCACGACAGCGCGACGCATCCCATCACGTACCACGCGGGCGCGAGCACGTTGCCGGTCGCGCGGATCAGCCACGTCGCGATCGTCTGCGCGAAGCCGCCGAACAGCGCGACGCCGACGCTGTACACGATCGCCATTCCGGTCGCGCGCACCGCGCGCGGGAACATCTCCGGCAGCATCGTGATCGACGGCGCGGCCTGCAGCGCGAGCAGCACGCTCAGGCCGCCGACCGTCACCAGCAGCCGCGTCGGGCCGGGCTCGCTCGCAAGCCACAGGAACGCCGGATAGATCGCGATCACGACCGCGACGCGCGGCCAGAAGATCAGCGCGCGGCGGCTCAGGCGGTCGCTCAGCAGCCCCGACACCGGCGCGACGACGAACGTGACGACGCCGGACACGAGGCCCGCGAGCAGCGCGGTCGGCGCGGGCACGTGCAGTTCGTGGATCGCGTAGGTCGGCATGTAGAACGTGACCACGTAGGCGGTCACCGTCGTGCCGATCGTCAGCAGCACGCCGAGCAGCGCGCGGTCGCCGTGGTCGCGCAGCACGTCGACCACCGGCTGGCGCGCGACGCTGTCCGCGTGCGGCGCCTGTTCGTCGAGACGGCGGCGGATCCGCAGCCCGATCGGCGCGATCGCGACGCCGAGCAGGAACGGAATGCGCCAGCCCCATGCGAGCATCGCCTCGGTGGACAACAACGCGGTCAGCACCCCCGCGACCAGCGCGCCGATCGACACGCCGATGCCCTGGCTCGCGAACTGGAGGCTGCCGAAAAAACCGCGGTTCGCGGGCGTGGCGGCCTCGATCAGCAACGTCGTCGACGCGCCGACCTCGCCGCCCGCCGAGAAACCTTGCAGCAGCCGCGCGAACACGATCAGCACCGGCGCGGCGACGCCGATCTGCGCATACGTCGGCGCGAGGCCGATCAGCATGCAGCCGAGCGCCATCATGAAGATCGTCAGCGTCATCGCGGGCTTGCGGCCCGCGCGATCCGCATATGCGCCGATCACGATGCCGCCGAGCGGCCGCATCACGAAACCGACGCCGAACGTCGCGACCGACGCGAGCAGTTGTCCGTAACTCGACATCGTCGGGAAGAACAGCTTGCCGATCGTCAGCGCGAAAAAGCTGTAGACGGTGAAGTCGAAGAATTCGAGTGCGTTGCCGATCGTGGCCGCGAAGATCAGTTGCGTGCGACTCAGTTTGTCTTTGTGGACGTCGTCCAGGGTGATGCTGTCCATGCGCTCTCCTCGTGCCGGACCGTGGCCGCCCAGGCCGGCATTTTGTCGTTGTCGTGCCAACGGTAGCATTGGCGGCGGGCGGCGCGCCACTGAATTAAATTCCGGCTTCAGCCGTCCGGGCCGCCCGTGTGGCGCGGCCAGGGAGAGTCCTGGGTGACCCCCTGATTCTTTCTTGCCAGCCGTGCTGCGTGCGGTCTTTTCCGTCAGCATCACCGACTAATTTCGCTGCTCGCCGGTTCGTCATTGCGGATGTCGTTTCTGCCGGTTGGCGTGGGCCGGTCTGGACCGTTAGTTGCGACTTTACTCGCGACGCAAACGCCCGCGGCGGCGCGGTCCGCCGCCCCATCGACCGCATTACACGGCATACTTGACGCTCCCACGCGCGACACAACGCTTGCGCCGCCGGCGGCATGGAATTTGCGCCGCCGCATCGACTGCCTGCCCGGCCTGCGCGGCCGGCATCCGTTTACCGACGTTCGACCCATCCACTCATCCACTCATGCCAAGGACGCCCGACTTCATCCGTCTCCGATCCTTTCGCGCGGCCCTCGCCGCGCTGATCCTCGCGCTGCTCGCCGCCGTGCTGTGCGCGGCGCCAGCGAGCGCCGCGCCGGCCGCCGCCAGTCCGACGAGCCCCACGAATCCCGCCGCGCCCGTCGTGCTGACGCCCGAGCAGGCCCGCTCCGCGCTGCGCGTGCTCGACGACCCGACGCAGCGCGCGCACGTCGAGGACACGCTGCGCGCGATCGCGGCGGCCGGCGCGCTCGCGACGCCCGCTTCCGCGCCGGCCGCCGCGAGCCCCGCCGCCGCGTCGGCTCCCGCTGCGGCATCCGCGCCGCTGGTCGAGGCGCTGCGCTCGAACGGCCTCGTGCTGCAACTGTCGTCGCACGCGGCGCACAGCGCGCGCATGATCGGCGAACGCCTGCTGCATTCGCGGAGCGCGCTGTCGAACCTCGCGTCGGCGCGCGACTGGTGGAACGGCAAGCTGCATACGCCGGAGGGCCGCGCGCTGCTGGTCGATCTGCTGCGCGTGCTGTTCGTCACGCTGGCGCCGGCGCTGCTGCTCGAATGGCTGGTGCGCCGTTTCGCCGGCAGACCGGTGCGCGCGATCGCGTCGATGGCGGCGCATTCGGCGGACGTGAAGCTCGAAGCCGCGTTGCGGCAGGCGGAAACCGCCGCGCGCCGCGCCGAGATTCGCGCGCATGACGCGAGCGAGGCGGCCCGCTCGAAAACCGCGCTCGACAGCGCAACGAACGACGACGCCGCGAAACCCGCCGCCCCGCCACCGTCCGGATCCACGGCGTCCGCCGACGAAGCGGACGCCAACCTGACGACGCCCGACAAACCCGAACCGGACCACGAGACGGCCGAGTCCCGCGCGCGTCGCGAGCGTCACCGGCTGCTCGGCGCGCGGCACTGGACGCTGCTGCAACGTCTGCCCGCCGCGTTGTTCGCCGGGCTGCTCGCGCTGCTGCCGGTCGTCGCGTTCGGCCTCGTCGCGGCCGGCATCCTGTCGCTGATGACCGGTCCCGACGACGCGGCGCCTGCCGCCGCGGTCGGCGAACTGGTCGATACGTATGTGATCTGCCGGATCGTGCTCGTGCTGTGCGGGCTGCTGTTCGCGCCGAACACGGCCGCGCTGCGGCTGATGCCGCTGTCCAACGAATCGGCCGCGTTCGCGCAACGCTGGGCGACGTGGCTCGTGATCGTCGGCGGCGTCGGCGGCGCGCTGAACGGCGCGGTGCAGCTCGGCATGACAGAGGACGCGCACCTCGCGCTCGTGAAGATTGTCGCGCTCGTCGGCCACCTGCTGCTCGCGATTGCGATCCTGCGCTGCCGGCGTCCGGTCGCGACCGCGATTCGCCGCGCGACGTTCAAGCGCCGCTCGCTCGAATACCTCGCGCACTGGTTCGCGGACGTGTGGGCCGGCGTCGCGATCTTCATCGTGATCGCGCTGTGGCTCGCCTGGGCGCTCGATCTGCGCGGCGGTTATCCGGCGCTGATGCGCGCGGGCGGCCTGTCGCTCGCGGTGCTGCTCGGCGCGCGCGTGGTCGCGATCGTCGCGCTCGGCGCGCTCGGCCGCATCTTCGATCCGCTCGGCAACCGCGAGAACATGTCGATCGGCCAGCGCCGCGCGTATCGCTATTACCCGATCCTGCGGCGGCTGCTGACGATCGCGATCTGGCTCGTCACCCTCGACGTGCTGCTGCACGTGTGGGGCATCCAGCTCGGCCGGCTGTTCGTCAGCGCGCAGATCGGGCGGCTGCTCAGTTCCGCGCTGCTCACGATCGCGATCGCGATCGTCGTCGCGATCGTGATCTGGGAAACCGTGAACGTCGCCGCCGAACGACGCCTCGAAAACTGGACGCACGCGGGCGACTACGTGCGCGCCGCGCGGCTGCGCACGCTGCTGCCGATGCTGCGCACGTCGCTGCTCGTCGCGATCCTCGTGGTCGTCGGGCTGACCGCGCTGAGCCAGCTCGGCGTGAACACCGGGCCGCTCGTCGCGGGCGCGAGCATCTTCGGCGTCGCGCTCGGCTTCGGCTCGCAGAAGCTGGTGCAGGACTTCATCACCGGCATCTTCCTGCTGACCGAAAACGCGATGCAGGTCGGCGACTGGGTGACGGTCGCGGGCGTGTCCGGCACCGTGGAGTTCCTGTCGATCCGCACGGTGCGGCTGCGCGGCGGCGACGGCTCGTTGTACACGGTGCCGTTCAGTTCGGTCACGACCGTGAACAATACCAATCGCGGCATCGGCAACGCGGCGGTGAAGGTGGTGATCGCGCACGGCGCGGACGTGAAGCGCGCGGTCGACACGCTGAACGACATCGGCGCGGCACTGCGCGCCGACGAGGCGTTCGGCAAGGGCATCCTGAGCGACTTCGCGTACTGGGGCATCGACCAGGTGGACGGCGCGAACGTGACGCTGGTCGGGCAGATCCAGTGCACGGACTCGACGCGCTGGTCGGTGCAGCGCGAATTCAACCGGCGCGTGCTCGACCGCTTTGCCGAACGCGGCATCGAACTGGCGAATCCGCAGCGCAACTTCATCGTCGGGCTGCCGGGCGGCAATGGCGATGCGGCGGAGCGCGGCGGCGATGTCGAACGGCGCTCGGGCGATGGTCGTGACGGCCGGGAGGCCGCGCCCGATCATGCGGGTCAGGCGGCCCGCGCGACGAAGGACGCGGAATCGCCGTCCGGCTCGACGACCGACGCGCGCGGCACGTCGCCGGGCAGCAAGCCGTCGCTTTGATGCGGGGTCGGGGGTGCGTGCCGATTGTGGTCCCGACTCACCGCCGAGGGTCCCGAAAATCCTCACCTTGAGGCGGTCCGGCCAGCGCGGCCGGATCGTCGGCGCGACGGACTTTCCAGTCCAATCAATGACCTACGTGTGGGGGGCGAAGCGGCTTTCGCGAGACGCGGGCGGGTCCCGAAATCCCTCACCTTTAATCGCGCGTTCGCGGGGGGCTGTTTTTACTGCACGTAAAAGCCGATGGCTTTCGGCTTCGTGACGCGGAATATGCGGCCACGCTTGCCACGCACCGCCGTTGCGGCGATGCGTGTTTCAAGTATCAAACCTCAAGCCTCGACATCCGCGAGACTGAAAATCCCGGTCTGGTCGTTATACGAAAAGATCTCGCCGTAACGGCCCCAGTCGATCACGGTATCGAGCGTCTGTTCGGCAATCACGTCGGACAGGAAGTCCTCCAGTTCCTGCTCGAAGCGCACGCGCGGCGCGCGATGTCCCGGCCGCTCGTTCAGCACCTTCCTGATCCGCGCGGCGAGCGGCACATGCCGCAGCAGATGCTCGGCGAACATCGTCTTGCGCGCCTGCGTGTCCAGTTCCGCGAACACGCGCGCGGGCGGCGTCAGCAGCACGTCGCCCTCGCGCACGTCCGCGAAGCCGAGCAGTTGCAGCATCTCCGCGATCGGGAACAGGTCGTCCACCTGGAGATGCAGCGAACGCGCGATCTCCGGCATGTCCGCGCGGCCATGGTACGGCGCGGCCGCGACGGTCTCGATCAGACCCGCCATCAGATTCGTCGACACGTCCGGCAGGCGGCTGCCCACTTCGAGACGCTTCTTCGTCGCGTCCTCGACGTCGCGGGTCGTCATCTTCGCGTAGATGTCGTCCACCAGGCGGCGGAACGCCGGGTCCAGACGATTGCGCGGATGCCTGAACGGCACCTTGATTTCCGCGACCACGCGCCCCGGGTTCGACGACAGCACCAGAATCCGGTCGCACATGAACACCGCTTCCTCGATGTTGTGCGTGACGATCAGCACGGACTTGATCGGCAGACGCCCCTGCGTCCACAGGTCGAGCATATCGGTGCGCAGCGTCTCGGCGGTCAGCACGTCGAGCGCGGAGAACGGTTCGTCCATCAGCAGCAGCGTCGGATCGACGACCAGCGCACGCGCGAAACCGACGCGCTGACGCATGCCGCCCGACAGTTCGCGCGGATACGCGTTTTCGAAACCGTCGAGGCCGATCAGGTCGATCGCCGCAAGCGCGCGTTCGCGCCGCTCGCGCGCGCCGACGCCCTGTGCTTCGAGGCCGGATTCGACGTTCTGCAACACGGTCAGCCACGGGAACAGCGCGAAGGTCTGGAACACCATCGCGACGCCTTCGGCCGGCCCCTTCAGCGGCTTGCCGAGCCAGTCGACTTCGCCCGACGTGGGCTCGATCAGACCGGAGATGATGCGCAACAGCGTCGACTTGCCGGAGCCGGAGCGGCCGAGCAGCCCGACGATTTCGCCTTCGCGCAGTGACAGGTTCGCGTCGTCGAGTACGAGCCGGCCGTTCTGGTAGTCGTCGAAACCGCGGCTCACGTGGCGCACCGACAGCACTTCGTCGCCGAGGCGCGGCCGCCGCGGCAGCAGGTCGGGAGAGATGATTTCAGGATTCAGCATGGCCGTTTACTCTCAATCGAGCCGGAGCCGGGACTCGGCATGGGTATACATCGGCCGCCACAGCAGGCGGTTGAACAGCGTGACGAACAGCGACATCACCGCGATCCCGAGAATGATCTTCGGGTAGTCGCCGGCGGCGGTCATCTGCGCGATGTACGCGCCGAGGCCGTGCGCGGCGACCTTCGTGTCGCCCCACTGCACGTATTCCGCGACGATGCTCGCGTTCCACGCGCCGCCCGACGCGGTGATCGCGCCGGTGATGTAGTAAGGGAAGATGCCCGGCAGGATCGCCTGACGCCACCACTGCCAGCCGCGAATGCGGAAGTTCGTCGCCGCTTCGCGATAGTCGTTCGGATAGGCGCTCGCCCCCGCAATCACGTTGAACAGGATGTACCACTGCGTGCCGAGCACGATCAGCGGCGACAGCCATACGTCCGGATTCAGATGGAAACGCACGATCACGACGACGAACGCCGGGAACAGCAGGTTCGCCGGGAACGCGGCGAGGAACTGCGCGAGCGGCTGGATCTTTTCGGCAAGCGCCGGACGCAGCCCGATCAGCACGCCGAGCGGCACCCAGATCACCGATGCGATCGCGATCAGCACGACGACGCGCAGCAGCGTAATCAAGCCGAGCACGAGCACGTGACCGATTTCATCGAGCGTGACGCCGGTGCGCACGTAACCGACGACGCGCCACACGACGAACACCGTCAGCACGAGCACGAAGGTCATCCACACGATATCGCCGGTGCGCGACGCCGCGCTGCTCCGCACCCGCGCGGCGGGCAGCGCCTTCGGCATGCGCACGCGCAGCGGCACGCGCGCCGCGTTCGCGAGCAGCCAGCCGGCCGGCACCAGCAGGCGGTGAATCAGCCGCGTGCGGCGGATCAGATCCAGCAGCCACGATTCCGGCGCGTTGCCCGAACTCGTGTTTTCCATCCGGAACTTGTCCGCCCACGCGACCAGCGGACGAAACAGCAACTGGTCATACGCGAGGATCACCACCACCATCGTCAGGATCACCCAGCCGATCGCATGCAGGTTCTTGTCCGCGATCGCCTGCGCCAGATATGCGCCGATCCCCGGCAGCGTGATCGTGTGGTTGCCGACCGTGATCGCTTCCGACGCCACCACGAAGAACCACCCGCCCGACATCGACATCATCATGTTCCAGATGAGCCCCGGCATCGAGAACGGCACCTCCAGCTTCCAGAAGCGTTGCCAGCCGGTCAGGTGAAAGCCTTTCGACACCTCGTCCAGATCGCGCGGCACCGTGCGCAGCGACTGGTAGAAGCTGAACGTCATGTTCCACGCCTGGCTCGTGAAGATCGCGAAGATCGCCGCGAGTTCGGCCCCGAGCACGCGCGACGGAAACAGCGCGAGGAAAAACGTCACCGTGAACGAGATATAGCCGAGCACCGGCACCGACTGCAGGATGTCGAGGATCGGCACGAGCACCTGCGCGGCGCGGCGGCTTTTCGCGGCGAGCGTGCCGTACCCCAGCGTAAAGACGAGCGACGCGATCATCGCCGCGAGCATGCGCAGCGTGGTGCGCATCGCGTATTCGGGCAGGTTCGACGGATCGAGCGAGATCGGCTGCGCGCTCAGCGTCGAGATGGGGGCCATCGACTCGTGAAAGCCGATTGCGGCCATCGCGAGCAGGCAGATGATCAGCGGGAACGCGACGAAGTCCCAGCGGTTCGGCAGCACGCGCCACGCGGATGCGTTGGCCGTGCGGTTCAGGTTGAAACCGAATTCCATCACTGGCCTCCGGCGCGCGGCCCGGCGCAGGCGCGGCACGGCGCGCGGCGGTTCGTTCGCATTGAACGGTTGAGCGAATTCATGTCGAAAACCCCGATGATTGGATGAAGCATCCGGACGTCGCCGCGCGCGGGACCGTCCGGCGGGTCCGGACGGGACATCCGCGCGCGACGGCCGGTCAGACCGCGAACACGCGTGCTTTCAGGCGTCGCCAGCGATCGGCGAGCGAACGCCCGCCGTGCATCGGCGCGGACGGCGCAGGCGTGGCGGCGGACCGGACATGGCCGGCATCGGATGGGGGAAGCGGTTCGGGCAACTGGCGGGGCAGGTGCGAGACAAGCAGACCGAAGTTCATGCTGATTCTCCGAAGCGTCGCAAGCGACGCGGTTTTTATCGGAAAGCCAGCAGACCTGGTGGCGGCGCGATTCACGCGCAACGGCAAACGGCTACTCGCTTTCCTTCGCAAACGAAACAAGGAAGCGGCATAACGGATAACTGTCACTGTCGGACATCGGAACCTCCATCGCGCATCGACGACGCGCTTAAGGCCCGCCCGCATCGCCGGCGCAACGACGCCGGCCCGCGAGCGAACGCGGACGAACACCGCCGCGGACACAAGGCCCACGACACGATGCCAGCCGAACGCACGCGCGAAACGCGGCCGCGTCCGGATGACGCTAATTAAGATGCACGAGGAAATACTGCTGGACGCGCACCATCTGCCTCACTGGCAAGACGGCGGCTATGGAAAGGGAGCGCGGACGTCCTGCCAATCAGGCAGCGAAACTGTTCGAAGATCGACTACAGCTACTGTCCAAGGCGTCAGCCCCTTTTGTTAAGACCGGCGAATTTTAGTCACGCACACAGCCGGAAGTCAACACGATTCGCACTCCGCGTCAAATCCCGTGCCAATGCCGCCACACCGGCCCCGAACGGGGCGCGCACGGCCGCGCAGCAGCCCACGCACACGCCGCCGTCAGGCCTGTTTGCGCTGCGCGTTTTCGCCTGCGCCGATCCGGTCGAGCCGCTCGCTCGCGTCCGTCAATACCCATAGCGGAGCCGACCGCAACTGGCCGTCGTACACCGTCACGATGCGTGCAAGCGCATCGAAAGCCTCGTCGTCGAGGCGCCACGCGCCTTCGCGGCCGCCGCGCTCGAAGCAGGCGAGCAGCGCGTCGTCCGCGCGGCTCGCCTCCTCCGGCGTCAGTTCGCCGTAACCCGCATTGACGATCGACAGGACGAGCACCTGGGTCTGCAGCAGCGTCTGCGCGTCGTTGCCCGTCGCGTACCCGCCGCGCAGCGCGGACAGTGCGAGATGCACCTGCAGCGCGAGCCCGTCCGCGGTCGCGCGCGGAATCGGCAGCAGCATGGTCTTGCTGCGCCGCGCGCGGGCGTTCCCAGACGAACGCTGAAACGGAATGGTCATGGTCAGGGGACACGGAAGAATCGGATCAGGTGCATTAACGGCACCGCGCGCGGAAAGATTAAGGTGCCCCGCGCAAACGATTCAACCGGAATGAAACCTCGCCCGCGCGCCGGACGAAACGCGTCAGCGTTCGTCGCCTTTCGCGCGCCGCGCGGCGACGAACGCGTCGATATGCGCGATCGCCTGTTCGCACTGTTCGAGCGACAGCAGATGGAGCGACGGGCTCGCGAGTTCGAAGCCGAGTTCGTCCGCGAGCCAGCGGACCGCCTTGCCGCGCGCCTCGAACGGATTGACGCCGTCGCGCCGCACCTTCGCGGCGACGAGCGGCTCCAGCGCGTCGTGCAGCCGGCTCTTCGCGTCGCGCAGCGCGCCGTTCGCGAGCCGGCCGAGCGGCACGTTGCGCGTGCTGCGCGCGTGCACGCCGATCCACGCTTCGCAGGCGGCGCAGATCCACAGCGGGCCGTGGTCCTCGCGATACGGGTACGCTTCGTCGCCGTAGCGCGCGAGCGCGGCCCGCTCGCCGCAGTAATCGCAGGTCGGCTGCGGCAGCGCCTTGACCGGGCGGCCTACGCGCATGACGCGCTCCGCAGCAGGGGCATCGACGGTTGCATGAAAGACGGTTCGAAAGATCGCGCGGCCGGAACGGATGCGCGGCGGGTGAATGTCGGTAGAAGGATACCGGGAAACGCGGGCCGCGCCAGCGTGGCCGAACGGCCAACGTGCGCGCGGTCACGGTGCGCAGAGGCCGCGTTCTGGCGTCGCGCGGCGGCGGCGCGGCTTCTGGCGACCCCTTCCGCGTGCTCATGCGGCACGGGTCGCCGCCAGATCGGCCGAGTGCGGCCTGCCGTGACCTCGGGACCACGCCATCCATGCACAGGGAGCCGCCGCATCCGGCCCGCGCGCCACCCCGTCACGCCACGCTATGCGCCGGCCGTCGTCGGCGTCGGCTCCTCGCGCTCCAGCGAGCGCGTGCCGCGCAGTTCGGGAAACAGCTTCATCCACAGCAGCGCGACGCCGATCGTCGCGAGCCCGCCGATCAGCACCGCGCGCTGCGCCCCCCACCATCCGGCCGTCACGCCCGACTCGAATTCGCCGAGCTGGTTCGACGTGCCGATGAACAGCGAATTGACCGCGCTGACGCGCCCGAGCATTTCGTCCGGCGTGCGCAACTGCACGAGCGACAGCCGCACGACGACGCTGACCACGTCCGACGCGCCGAGCAGCGCGAGCGCGACCAGCGACACGATCAGGCTGTGCGACAGCCCGAACGCGACCGTCGCAAGCCCGAACACGATCACGCCGCCGAACATCGCGGCGCCCGGCCGCCGCCGCAGCGGGAAATGCGCGAGCCAGATCGTGCCGGCCAGCGCGCCGACCGCCGACGCGGAGCGCAGCAGCCCGAGTTCGATCGGCCCCGCATGCAGGATGTCGCGCGCGAACACCGGCAGCAGCGCGGTCGCGCCGCCGAACAGCACCGCGAACAGGTCGAGCGACAGCGCGCCGAGAATCACCGGCTGCGAGCGGATGAACGCGATGCCCGAGAACACCGATTCGAGCGTGACCGGCGCGCGCGACGCCGGTTTCGTCTGCAACGGAATCGTGACGACGAGCGCGGCGGCCAGCGCAAACGACAGCGCGCACGCGAGATACGCCGGCCCCGCGCCGATCCCGTACAGCAGGCCGCCGAACGCGGGGCCGACGATCTGCGCGGTCTGGTTCGCGGCCGTCGCCCACGCGGTCGCCTGCGGCAGTTGCGGGCGCGGCACGACGCCCGGCAGCAGCGACGAGATCGCCGGCGACTCGAATGCGCGCGCCGCGCCGACGCACGCCGCGAGCAGATAGATCAGCGGCGCGCTCAGCCAGCCGCCGAACGTGCCCCACGCGAACACCAGCGCAGCGACGCTTTCGACGCCCTGACAGATCGCGGCGATGCGCCGCCGGTCGTAGCGGTCCGCGACGTGGCCCACGACGAGCGTCAGCACGAACATCGGCAGGAACTGCGCGAGGCCGACGAGGCCGAGCGCGAACGCGCTGTGCGTGAGCGCATAGATGTGCCAGCCCATCGCGACCGCGAGCATCTGGAACGACAGCGACGACAGCACGCGCGCCCCCCAGAAGCGCTGGAACGCGCGGTTGCGCATCAGCGCGGGCGGCGCGGCGCGTTCGAACGCGCCGGCGGGGTCGTCGTCGGGAGCCGGGGAGGACGGATTCATGGATGGGCGGGCAGCGCGAAACCGGATGCGGAAAGTGGCCGAAGGGCGACAAGTTTAGTGCAACCGGCGCGATCCGGCCGAGCGGTTCGCGCGAGCCCGCGCGCATCGTTATATCCTATAGAATACATCGGTGCGTTTCGCGGCGAGCGCGGAACCCGTGGATTACGGATTGCGAATCGGCAAGAGGGGGCAGGTTGGACAGCAGCGAACGCGGAACCGTCGGGATGCCGGCCGCCATTGCGTGGCAGCAGGACGGCCTGCCGGCGAAGATCGTCACGCTGCGGCCGGCGTCGAGCCGGGAGCGCGCGGAAGCGATCCGCGACGTGATCGACGGCTTCCGGCAACTGCGCGGCAGCGTGCATCGTTTCGTGCTGATGTTCGCGGCGGGCACGGAGACGCCCGCGGTCGCCGAGGCCGGCGACGCCGCGTCGTTGCAGCCGCTGCTGTCGACGCTCGCGCGGCAGCTCGACACCGCGAGTTTCGCGCGCCGCCGCGAACTGAAGCGCGCGATCCGCGATGCGCGCCGGCTCGAACAGCGGCGCGACGCGATCTTCTTCGACACGCTCAGCCACGATTGCGACGCGATGCGCCGGACGGCCGCCGAACTGGAGCGCATCGACGCGACGTTCGTCGGACTGTGCGTCGAGCACGTGCTCGAACAGCACCGGCATGCGCCGGCCGCCCCGCGTCCGCCGCTGCGGCGCGCGCCGCAGACGGCGACGGTGACGGCTGCTTCGCCCGCCGCGATCACGACCGTCGAAACGCACGCGGACGCGCCTGCTTCACCGTAATCCGCCGCTCCCGATGCCAGCGCCGCCGCCCGCAGCAGCGGACTTTTTATCGTTATATCCTGTGGTATATTTCGGACTCGATGCGCGCCAGATCCTGACGGTTTCCAGCCCCGGCGCGCGCAATCGTTTCGAGCTTCGACCGGATCAGAGGTCATCATGCACGCACCGCCGTTCCGCCTTGCCCGCACGCCGGGCACCGCGTCGCCGGACGACGCACCCCACCTCCGCGCCTTCGCCCGCGCCGCGGACGACGCCTGCTGCGGCCCGTCCGAGGCCGAACTGAAACGCGCGAAACACCACCGCACGCGTCTGTCCGATCTGGATGCGCATCTGCACTGCTCGATCATCGGCACGTGTCTCAGCACGCACGAACTGCGCAAGCTCGTGCCGAAGTTCACGCCGCTCGATCCGCATCGCGCAACCGACCTCGAAATCCATCACGCGGCGGTCGAACTCGCGATTCACGGCGGCGCCGGCGGCAAGGCGCTGCAAAAGGCGCTCGACACGCGTTATGCGGGCGCGGTGCGCCGCTTCGCCTCCGCGCGCGACGCCGAAGCGCTGCTCGCGCTGTGGAACGAGTCGCTCGCGAGCGGCGACATCCCGCCCGCGTACTGGGCGCTGATGATCCACCCGTGCGCGACGATGGAAGTGCGGCAGGCCGCGTTCGGCGAACTGCATATGCTGTCGCATCTGGTCGGCGCGGCGAATCGCGCGGACATCCGCCGTCTCGTCGCGCTCGAAGCGGAGAACGCGGAACTGCGCTCGAAGATCGACCGGCAGCAGGTGCGGTTGCAGCAGATGAGCGTGGAGCGCGACGCGGCCCGCAACGCGCTCGAAGCACACCTGGCGCAGCCGGCCGCCCGTCCTTCGGCGGACGACGAACGTCTCGAAGCGGAAGTCGCGTCGCTGCGCGAGGCGCTGGCCGCGCGCGACGCACGGCTCGCGCTGCACACGAACCGGCGCGAAGCGGCCGAACAGCGCGCGGCGGCGGACGAAGCAACGGCCCGCACGCTGCGCACGCAGCTCGACGAAGCGCGCGCGCTGATCGACGCGCTGCGCGCGGAAGCGCACGCGGTCGAACAGGCGATGCAGCAGAACGACGAAGCGGACCGGACCGACGCCGGCCAGCCCGCATGGCGCGACGCGCTGAGGGGCCGGCGCATCGTCTATGTCGGCGGACGGCCCAGTTCGAACCACGCGCTGAAACGCTGGGTCGAGTCGGCGGGCGGCGAACTGACCGTGCACGACGGCGGCATCGAGGATCGCAAGGGGCTGCTCGCATCCGCGCTGGCCGGTGCCGACCTCGCGGTGTTCCCGGTCGACTGCGTCGACCACGATTCGATGAACATGCTGAAGCGCGTCTGCGACCGGCATCAGGTCGCATATCATCCGCTGCGGACCGCGAGCGTCGCGAGCTTCGTCGAATTGATGTCGCGGCTTTATACGGGCGTCACCGCGATGCCCGTCGCCGTGCCGGTGTCGCGCTTCTGCCTGCGTCACGGCTAACCGCAACGGGGCGGCCTCTCAGGCTTTTAACGCCGCACGAGCTTCGTCAGCGCGTTGATTTCCGGCGCGCACGCGGCGGCCGCGCGCGTTTCGATGTCGCGATAGAGCCGGATGATCTCTTCGCCGACCGGCGTCAGCGCGCTGCCGCCGCCGCTCTGCCCGCCATGTCCCGATATCGTCGCCGGCGATTTCAGCGCGCGGTTCAGTTCGTCCATCAGCAGCCATGCGCGCCGGTACGACATGTTCAGGCTGCGCGCGGCCGCCGAGATCGAACCGTGTTCGCGCACGGCTTCGAGCAGCGATACCTTGCCTGGCCCGAGCGCGATGGTGTCGTCCTGCATGATGCGCATGCGAAAGCGCACGACAGGCCCCTTGCGGGCGGGCATGTCCGGATCGTGAGCAGATTGGGTCATGCGCGAAAGGATACACGATGGGCGGCGCGCGCCCTACCGGTGTGGCGCGTCCGATCGACGGGTCAATGAGCCGCCGGAAAGCAGAAGCCGAAGTCCTCGCAGCCGGGACAGCCGGGCGATGGCCCCGGTGTCGCGCCGGTCGCCAGCGCGAGTTCGCGGGCGAGGAATTTCTTCCAGCGCATCCCGTCGACGTTGCGCGCGACCAGCGCCGGAAAAAAGCGGTCGAGCATCGCGGTGACGTCGTCGCGGCCGCCGAGGCCGAGGTCGCGCCACAGATGATCGGGCCGCAGGCACGCATGCGCGACGATCGTCGCGATAGCGGCCATGTCGTCGCGATCGACGTCCGGCGACGCGAAGCCCATCAATAACGACTGCATCGCGACGACGAACGCCGCATATCGTTCGTCGACGATCACGGTCACCTCGTCCGCCGTCGGCAACGGCTGCGCGCCGGCAGCGAAGTGACGCCCGAACACCCCCGCAAGCTGCCGCGGCGACAACCCGAGCAACGCCAGTTCGCCGCGCACCTCGCGGGCCGCGACGAGACGCGCGAAAAGCCGCGCGTCGCTCGACCGTGCGCGTTGCGCGCCGCCGGCCAGTTCGTCGCAACGCGCGGCGACGGCCGCCGTGACGTTCGAAGTCGGGCCGCCGCGCGCTTCGGCCATGTCAGTCGTCGACGCCGACGATCACGCTCGACGCCTTGAACAGCGCGGTCGCCGGCTTGCCCGCCGCGAGCCCGAGGCGATCGACGCTGTCGTTCGTGACGATCGCCGCGATCTGCGCGCCGCCCGGCGCGGCGATCACGACCTCGGCGTTCACCGCGCCCTTCTCGACCGACGCGATGGCGCCGGCGATGCGGTTGCGCGTGGACACGTTGCTGCCGTCGCCGTCGATCAGCACGATCACCGACGACGCCTTCACGAGCGCGAATGCCGGCTTGCCGGCCGCGAGGCCGAGCGACGCCGCGCTGCCGTGCGTGATGATCGCGACGAGTTCCAGGCCGGAATCGATGCGCAGCGTGATTTCGTCGTTGACGGCGCCGGGTTTCACGGCGCTCACCTGGCCGTTGAAGTGGTTGCGGGCACTGGTTCGCATGAAGATCTCCTCGGGACGTCGCCGCAAGGGATGGCCCCTTGCACGGTTGAAAGACGTCAGTGTAGCGGCGCGCACGCGGCTCGTGCGGTCGCATGCGCCGCTCCCCCTTCATCCGGACGGCTGCATGAAACCGTCCAGCCATCGTAATATATCCACCTTTATAACGGTACGGGGTACAGGACATGATCCGCAAGCTTCTGGCATCTGTTGTCGTAGTGGCCGGCGTGATGGGCGCCGGCGTCGCGTCAGCCGACGAAACCGATGTGAACGTGCTGTACGCGGGTTCGCTCGTGAACCTGATGGAGCGCAGCGTCGGCCCGGCGTTCGAGAAGGAAACCGGCCTGCACTTCAAGGGATACGCGGCCGGCTCGAACAAGATCGCGAACGAGATCAAGGGCGGCCTGCGGCGCGGCGACGTGTTCATCAGCGCGAGCCCGAAGGTCAACACGACCCTGATGGGCGAAGCGAACGGCAACCGCGTGACGTGGTACGTGAACTTCGCGGAATCGCCGCTGCTGATCGGCTATAACCCGAAGAGCCGCTTTGCGAACGACTTCCGCACGAAGCAGTGGGATCAGGTGCTGCGCGAGCCGGGCCTGCGCATCGGCCGCACCGATCCGAAGCTCGACCCGAAGGGCGCGTTCACCGTCGAACTGATGACGAAGGCCGCCGAGCAGTATCACCAGCCGGACCTCGTCGAGAAGACGCTCGGCGCGCCGGAGAATCCCGCGCAGGTGCTGCCCGAGGAAACGCTGGTCGGCCGCCTTCAGTCGGGCCAGCTCGACGCGGGCTTCTTCTACTCGACCGAGACGTCGGACCTGAAGATCCCGTCGATCCACCCGGCGCCCGAACTGAAGATCAAGGCGAGCTACACGCTGACGATCCTCAACGACGCGCCGAACAGCGCCGGCGCCGCGCGCTTCGTCAACTTCCTGTTGAGCGCCGAAGGCCGCAAGCTGCTCGCCGACCACGGCGTCGACGTCGTCCGGCCGGGCGTCACGGGCAACGCGCAGAGCATTCCCGCCTCGGTGCAGGCCGTCATCGACGCCGCCCAGCAATGAGTCGTGCGCCCGCGCGGCCGCTGTTATGGCTGGCCGCGCTGCTCGCCGTCTATCTGTGCGCGCCGTTCATCGCCAGCATCCCGGAGATCGGCCGCGCCGACTGGGCAGGCGTGGACTGGCGCGCGACCGGATCGGCGGTCGGCGTGTCGGTCGCGAGCGCGAGCGTCGCGACGCTCGTGATCCTGATCGGCGGCGTGCCGCTCGGCTACTGGCTCGCGCGTTCGCAGTCGCGCGCGGTCGAGCTGCTCGGCTTCGTCGTGCAGTTGCCGCTCGCGCTGCCGCCGCTCACGAGCGGCGTGCTGCTGCTGTTCCTGCTCGGCCCGTATAGCCCCGTGGGCATGCTGTCCGGCGGCACGCTGACCGATTCGTTCACCGGCATCGTGCTCGCGGAGACGTTCGTCGCCGCGCCGTTCCTGATCGTCGCCGCGCGCTCGGCGTTCTCGGCCGTCGATCCGGTCTACGACGACGTGGCCGCGACGCTCGGCCATCGCGCGGGCAGCCGCTTCTTTCGCGCGACGCTGCCGGTCGCATGGCCGGCGATCCGCGCGGGCCTCGCGCTCGCGTGGCTGCGCGCGTTCGGCGAGTTCGGCGCGACGGTGATGGTCGCGTATCACCCGTACTCGCTGCCGGTGTTTACGTATGTGGTGTTCGGCAGCCAGGGGCTGCCCGCGATGATGCCGCTGCTGTTGCCGACGCTCGCGATCGCGGTGGTCTGCGCGGTGCTGTCGGTGTACAGCCGCAATACGCGGATGTCGGCGGCGGGTGTCGTGCCGCACGACAACGGCGACGAACCCGCGGCGCCCGTCGCCGCCGCATTGCCGGCCGACATCGACGAACTGCGTCTCGCGTTCGACATCAAGCGCCGGCTCGGCGCGTTCAGTCTCGACGTGACGTGGCGTCCGGCGACGCGGCGTCTCGCGATCATCGGGCCATCCGGGTCCGGCAAGTCGCTTGCGCTGCGAATCATCGCGGGGCTGGAGCCGAACGACGCCGGCTCGGTCACGCTCGGCCGCACCGACCTCGGCGCGCTGCCGCCGGAGCGCAGGCAGATCGGCTACATGCCGCAGGACTACGGCCTCTTTCCGCACATGACAGTGACGCAGCAACTCGCGTTTCCGGTCGATGCGGACGCCGCAAGCGCGCGTTACTGGATCGAGCATCTCGGTTTGAGCACGCTGACCACGCGGCTGCCGCGCGAGCTTTCGTTCGGGCAACGCCAGCGCGTCGCGCTCGCGCGCGCGCTCACGCGGCACAGTCAACTGCTGCTGTTCGACGAGCCGTTCGCCGCGCTCGACACGCCGCGACGGCGTCGGCTGCAACAGTCGCTGCGCGCGTTGCAGCAGGAGATCGCGGCGGTCACGGTGATCGTCACGCACGATCCGGACGAAGCCGCGCAACTCGCCGACGAAGTGATCGTGATCGAGCACGGACGCGTGCTGCAGGCCGGGTCGGTTCACGCGGTGTTCGAGCGGCCGGCGACGTTGCGCGTCGCCGATCTGCTCGGGCTGCACAACATCGGCGAAGGCGTGGTGCGCGCGGCGGGCGAGATCCAGACCGCCGGCGGGCTCGTGCTTGCAACCGCCGACCGTTCGCTTGCGACCGGCACGCGCGTGATGTGGCGGGTGTCGCCGCGGGCGCTGCGCGCGACGCCGGACGGCGCGTATGCCGGTTCGATCGGCGGCGGGACGCTGCGTCATGGCGATCGTTACGTGACGGTCGAAGTCGGCGGCGAGTCGTTCGACATCGCGGCAGAAGACGCGCCGATCATGGCGGCCGATGCGCTGCGTTTTGCGATCGATCCGGGTGGCGTGTCGATATGGGCGGCCGGAAGCTGAGAACCGGCGCTCCTGAAAAGGCTCACCTAACGGTGATAAACCCGCATTGAGCCGCGCAGGCCGTCGTGCTGAAAGCCCCGTCAAATGGGGCTTTCAGAGCGCCCGCCAGGCCGGCGGGCAGCCGTCGCCACCCTGCTCCCGGAAACACTCACCTTTACGTCCGTGTGACAGGCGTCGGATCGTTCAGCCGGGCGCACGGCACGCATTAACGCGTGTGCGTCCGATCGGATGCGCGGAAAAAACCGCTTAAAACAGGCATCGCAATCCGTCTCACATCGAAACGGGGGCACGCCGCGTAACGCACGGGTGCAAGCGCATCGCTTCCATCCATCACCCAGCGGATGGTCCCGAAAATACTCACCTTCGGCCCATCCCGGCCGCGTCAGATCACGAACCGCGCGCCTTCGTCGAGCAGATTCGGCATCGGCAACAGGTCCGCGCGCGCGAAGCGCACCAGCGTAAACGCCCGCTCGCCGAGCGGGCTCGCCGGTATCCGCGCGAGCGGGAATTCGATCTCCGCATGCACGCGCGGATCGCCGTCGCCCTCGACGACCACGTTCATCGGATCGAGCCGCACCCGCTTCGTTTCGACATGCGTGTACGTCTGCGGATGCGCAAGCACGTCGCAGATCACGTCGAGTTCGTGTTCGAGCGCGTCGGTCTTGAGGCCGAGCGCGGCCAGCTTGCGCTCGTTCGCGTCGATCTCGGCCTGCAGGTGCGCGAGTTCCGTCAGGTTTTCGAGCCGGCGTTCGCCGAGCATCTCGCCGGTGCCCGCGCCCTGCCGCGTGAGCAACTGGAGCCGGGTTCTCAGCAGCGCGCGCTCTTCTTCGAGCGCATCGCGCCGCGATTCGTCCGCGCCGATCTGCGCGAGCCCTTCGAGCGCGATCTGTTCGACCACGCGCTTCACGATGTGCTCGCGCAGATCCGCTTCCGTCTCGCCGCACACGCGCACCTGATGGTCGTCGAAGCTGAGCGTCGTGCGCACGACGTCCGCATGCACCATGTCGCCGTGCTGCTCGACGCCGAGCACGTGACGCTCCATCATCGCCATCGCGAGCACCGCATACGTCTCGCGCGCGAGCGGATGGCGGTCGAACCACGCATGCAGTTCCGGCGAGCGGCTCAACGCGTGCGGGACGTCGTCCGGCGCGGCAAAGAACGCATGGATGTACGGGTTCGTCATCCACGTCGCGGCGCTGGCTTCGTGCGCGGCCGGCATCTGCTGCACGAGGCCGCGCACGTAGTCGAACGACGTGCCGAGCGCCGGCGCGAGACGCGTGCGGTAATGCCGCGCGAGGCGCAGCGACGGACTGAGCACCAGCAGGCGCTCGATCATGGCGTGGATATGTTGCGATTCGCGAGGCTTTTCCGCGCCGGTTCGGCGCGGCCATAGCCAGTCGATGATGCCCATAGCGGGACTCCGTAGCGGACCATGCGCCAGGTGGGATTGCGGCGGGAAAAGAAAGCGGAGAGGCAGCGCCCGCGACGGAAAAAAGCAGATCCGCCGTGCGGACATGCGAAGCTGATTTCGTCGCCGGATGCGCCGGCTGCCGCACGCGCCGACTGCCTGACGTCGCCGATCAATATACCGCGTTTCGGGCGGAAAACGCTTTGATGCGGTCCTCCCGGAAACGCTCACCTGTTGCGGTCCGTTGACCGACGCGCGCGGCGATGCGGCAACCGGCGGCGGAACCAAAACCGCCATTACGTCGACGACTTTTGAACAACGGCGACGAGGAAGGTGAAGCCGGGTTCCCGCAGACACTCACCTGACGACGACAACGTTTGCCACACCCAGTTAGTCGCATTCGGGCCGTGGAGTCTCCCGAAAAACCTCACCCATGCGCGATGCGGCATTCGAGCCGATACGAGCAAACCCCTGTTTTTCCAGGGGTTTTCGTCGCGGCCATATGCGAATTACCGCCCTTTTCCGCTCGATCCCGAAAGTTCTCACCTTCGCCCGGCAGAACCGAAAATGGCGAAGATGATACGGATCCCCAGGTTTTCAGCGAGACGGCTTCGACGCCTTCGCCTCAGAACCTGACCTTCAACTGAAACCCGAGCGTGAATGGCAGATCGTCGGAAGGAATCGGCGGCACGACGATCACGTTCAGCCCGACGCGCTTATACGCGAACATCACGACCGGCGCGGCCACCGGTCCGATCGAATGGTTGTGGCCGAGGCCCCAGTTGCCGTAGTTGTAGCCGGAGATGATCCCGCCCATCGCGGCAAGCCGCACGAAACCCCAGTGCAGGAACTCGGGCGCCCATACCGCGCCGCCGTACCACGACGGCCGCCGCAGCGAGTTGCGAAACCCGCCGACGGTCAACGCCCATTGATCGCTCGGCCAGCATTCGACGCCGAGACCCGGATTGAACTGCTCGAAGTCCTTGTCCTTGTCCGGATTGATGTGATACGAGGCGACCATCGCGTCGGCCCACAAACCGGCTCCGCACCAGTTCGCGGCTTGCGCGTGCGCAGCGGCGCCGAGCAGCACGGCCGCGGCCATCGCAGCTTTCAGTTTCTTTATGATTGCGTTGCCACCGCTGTTGCACCGTGAATGCATGTAGTCTCCATCGCCGGTCCCGCGCCGGCCGGTTCGCCGGCAGCGCCTTGATCGAAATGCGCGTCGCGCACTGTACCGCATGGCGCGGCCCATGCGATGGAGCATCCATTCGGATCGCGGTCCGTCGCGGGCAGCAGACGCAGCCCGTGATCGTACCCGACCCATGAGTCGGCCGGATGAATCCGGCCGTGCATCAAAGGCCGAGGTCGCTGAGTCCCGGATGATCGTCCGGACGGCGGCCGAGCGGCCAGTGGAACAGGCGGTCGGCTTCGCGGATCGGCAGGTCGTTGATGCACGCATGACGATGCGCCATCAGCCCGTTTGCGTCGAACTCCCAGTTCTCGTTGCCGTACGAGCGATACCAGTTATGCGAATCGTCGTGCCACTCGTAGGCGAAACGCACGGCGATCCGGTTGTCCGTCACCGCCCACAGTTCCTTGATCAGCCGGTAGTCGAGTTCGCGCGCCCACTTGCGCGCGAGGAATTCCACGATCGCCGCGCGGCCCGTCACGAATTCCGCGCGGTTGCGCCAGACGCTGTCCGGCGTGTACGCGAGCGACACGCGCTGCGGATCGCGCGTGTTCCAGCCATCCTCGGCGGCCCGCACTTTCTGGATGGCGGTCTCGCGCGTGAAGGGCGGGACCGGCGGACGGACTTCGACTGCATCGCTCATGCTTTCTCTCCTGGGTGACGGGCGGCGCGTCGCACAGACGGCCGCATGGCGGAGCGGCTGGACGCCGCTTCGAGCAACTGCTGGGCGGCCGCGCGCGCATCGAGCGCCGCGTCGGCATCGCCGCTGACGAGCGCGACACCGATCGCGCCGTCGATCAGGATCAGCCACTGACGCGCGAGCCGCGCGGCTAACCGCCGGTCGGCGTCGATCGACGCGGCGAACTCATCGCACTGCTCGCGCACGAAGGCAAGCAGACGCTCCTTGTGCTCGCGCGCGACGATGCGCACCGGATCGTCCGGCGACGCGGTCTCGCCGGCCGCGTTCAGAAACGCGCAGCCGTGGAAGCCGTCGGACACGAACCATTCGCGCAGCACGTCGAACATCGCGACGAGACGCGCGCGCGGCGTGCGGCCGCGACCGAGCGTGCCGTCGATGAACCAGCGCATCCAGCGCTCGTCGCGCCGGCGCAGCGCCTCGGCGACGAGCGCGTCCTTCGATTCGAACCACGTATAGAAGCTCTTGCGCGCGGCGCCCGCCGTGCGGACGATCGCGTCGACGCCGGTCGCATGGATGCCGCCCGCGTAGACCAGCGCCTCGGCGGCGGCGAGCAGGCGTTCGCGCGCATCGGGCTGCGCGGTGTCGGAAGAAGACGTGGACTTGTTCAAGGGATTTCCCGCATCGGTCGGCAAAAAAACCAGGCATCGGCGGAACGTCATTCAGGTGGAACGATCGTTCTCCATGGCGCGAATGTAGAACGATCATTCTCCGTTGTCAAGCGCCGGGCGAGCGCATGCGCAAATGCGCGAGGTGCGCTATCGTGTGCGTTCCGTTCAGGAGAGGAGTGCGTGATGCGCCAGCCGGCCGCTTCAACCGTTCGAAACGTTCGCGCACGCGTCGGGCGCGGCGTCGTCCATGCGGCGATCTGGGCCGCCTGCGCGCTGACCGCGTGCACGCCGCTGCGCGTGGTCACGCATAGCGTCAGCAGCGTCGAATCCGCGGTGCCGGTCGGCCGCTACGAACTCGACCCGCATCATTGGACCGTGACGTTCGACGTCGAGCACTTCGGTTATTCGCGCTTCGTGATGCGTTTCGACCGCGTAAGCGCGCAACTCGACTGGCGTGAGGGCGGGATGGATCGTTCGTCGGTCGAAGCGACGATCGAAGCGACGAGTCTCGATACGAACGTGCCGATCCTCGACCGGCTCGTGAAAGGAAAGGACATGCTGGACGTCGCGCAGTATCCGCAGATCCGCTTCGTCAGCACGCGCTTCGAGCGCACCGGCGACGCGCGCGGCACGCTGACCGGCGATCTGACGATACACGGCGTCACGCGGCCGGTCACGCTCGACGTGACGTTCAACGGTTATGCTCCGAATCCGCTGACGAAACAGCCGACACTCGGCTTTTCCGCGCATGGCCGTTTCAGCCGCGCGCAGTTCGGTCTGGCGACGTGGTTCCCGGCGGTCGGCGACGACGTGGCGGTGCGCATCGAGGCCGAGTTCGAACAGCCGGCCGCCGCGCCGGGCAACGGCGGCTAGGTCGCGCGAATCCGGAGAATCAGGCGAATCAGGCGGTCCAGTCGAGGATCACCTTGCCGCTCTCGCCGGACAGCATCGCCGCGAAGCCTTTTTCGTAGTCGTCCACGGCGAAGCGATGCGTGATGATCGGCGACAGGTCGAGCCCGCTTTGCAGCATCGCGACCATCTTGTACCAGGTCTCGAACATCTCGCGCCCGTAGATGCCCTTGATCTCCAGCCCCTTGAAGATCACCTGGTTCCAGTCGATCGCGGTCTGCGCGGGCGGAATGCCGAGCAGCGCGACCTTGCCGCCGTGGTTCATCGCTTCGAGCAGCGCGGTGAACGCGCTCGGCACGCCGGACATTTCGAGGCCCACGTCGAAGCCTTCGGTCATCTGCAGGTCCGTCATCACGTCGCGCAGCGATTCGCGCGACACGTTGACCGCGCGCGTCGCTCCCATCTTGCGCGCGAGTTCGAGCCGGTAGTCATTGACGTCGGTGATCACGACGTTGCGCGCGCCGACGTGTTTCGCGATCGCGACCGCCATGATGCCGATCGGCCCCGCGCCGGTGATCAGCACGTCCTCGCCGACAAGATTGAACGACAGCGCGGTATGCGTGGCGTTGCCGAACGGATCGAAGATCGCGGCGAGATCGTCGGAGATTTCAGGCGGAATCCTGAACGCGTTGAACGCGGGAATCACCAGATATTCGGCGAACGCGCCCTCGCGGTTCACGCCGACGCCGACCGTGTTGCGGCACAGATGCCGGCGCCCCGCGCGACAGTTGCGGCAGAAGCCGCAGGTGATGTGTCCTTCGCCGGACACGCGATCGCCGATCGCGAAGCCGCGCACCTCCTGGCCCATCTCGACGATCTCGCCGACGTATTCGTGACCGACGTGCATCGGCACCGGAATCGTCTTCTGCGCCCAGTCGTCCCACTTCCAGATATGAATGTCGGTGCCGCAGATCGCGGTGCGACGGATGCGGATCATCACGTCGTTGTGCCCGACCTCGGGTTTCTTCACGCGGGTCAACGTAAGGCCCGGCGCGCGTTCGAGTTTGGCGAGTGCTTTCATGTCGTTTCTTCGTGTTCTTAAATGACGCCGAGCTGCCGGCCCACGCGGGCGAACGCGGCGACGGCCTGATCGACCTGTTCCGGCGTATGCGCGGCGCTCATCTGCGTGCGGATGCGCGCGCGGCCCTTCGGCACGACCGGATACGAAAAGCCGATCACGTACACGCCTTCGTGCAGCAGCGCGTCAGCCATCTTCGACGCGACCTGCGCGTCGCCGAGCATCACCGGAATGATCGGATGCTCGCCCGGCACGAGCGTGAAGCCGAGCGCGCTCATCTCACGGCGGAAATGCGCGCCGTTCGCGCGCACGCGCGAGCGCAGCGCGGCGCCCTCTTCGCTTGCGATCAGATCGAGCACCTTCAGCGACGCGGCCGCGATGCTCGGCGCAAGCGAGTTCGAGAACAGATACGGACGCGAGCGTTGGCGCAGCAGTTCGACGATCTCCCTGCGCGCGGCGACGTAGCCGCCCGATGCGCCGCCGAGCGCCTTGCCGAGCGTGCCGGTCACGATATCGACGCGCTGCGCGACGCCGCAATGCTCGGGCGTGCCGCGGCCGTGCTCGCCGATGAAGCCGACCGCGTGCGAGTCGTCGACCATCACGAGCGCGCCGTAGCGGTCCGCGAGATCGCAGATGCCGGCGAGGTCCGCGATGATGCCGTCCATCGAGAACACGCCGTCGGTCGCGATCAGCTTGTAGCGCGCGCCGGCCGCGTCGGCCTCGCGCAGCTTCGCTTCGAGATCCGCGAGGTCGTTGTTGCGGTAGCGGTAGCGTTTCGCCTTCGACAGACGCACGCCGTCGATGATGCTCGCGTGATTGAGTTCGTCGCTGATGATCGCGTCGGCGTCGTCGAGCAGCGTTTCGAACAGACCGCCGTTCGCGTCGAAGCAGCTCGAATAGAGGATGCAGTCGTCGGTCTGCAGGAACGCGGCGAGCGCGCTTTCGAGTTCCTTGTGGACCGTCTGCGTGCCGCAGATGAAGCGCACCGACGCCATGCCGAAACCGTCGCGATCGAGGCCGTCCTTCGCGGCCGCGATCAGGCGCGCGTCGTCCGCGAGGCCGAGATAATTGTTCGCGCAGAAGTTCAGCACGCCGGAACCGCCGGCGAGACGGATCTCCGACGACTGCGGCGTCGCGATCACGCGCTCGCTCTTGTAGAAACCATCGGCGCGGATCTGGTCGAGCGTCGCGCGCAGATGCGCGAGGTACGGGATAGACATGGGACGGGCTCCTGACAGGGACGGCCGCGGCCCGCTATCTGCTATAGTCGCCGTCAGCCTTACCGGAAATTTTCGATTTTCCGAATTTAAGTTCGAGATATCGAACGCACTCTAAACGATGGACCTGCAAATGGCAAGCACCCGCAAGCCGCGCGCCACCGCGTCGGCGGCCGTCTCCACTCCGGCGAGCGCGCCGGCTGCCGCAACACCGGCCGCGCCGCCGCGCGTCGGCGAGCAGATTCAGCGGCTGCGCAGCGAACGCCGGATGACGCTCGACGATCTGTCGAGGGCGGCCGGCGTGTCGAAATCGATGCTGTCCGAAATCGAGCGCGACAAGGCGAACCCGACGATCGCGGTCGCGTGGCGGCTCACGAACGCGCTCGGCGTGAAGCTCGATTCGCTGTTCGCCGCGCCGAAGCAGCCGGATGCGATTGCGGTGGCCGGTCCGCACGACATTCCGACGCTGCACGGACAGGATGCCGGTTATCAGTTGCGCGTGTGGGGGCCGATCGAACTGGCCGGCCACTTCGAATGGTACGAGCTGACGCTGAAACCGGGCGGCGCGCTGGTGTCCAGCGCCCACGAACCCGGCACGCGTGAACACCTGACGGTGTTGCAAGGGACGATCGACGTCGAGGCGGCCGGCTCGGCTCAACGGCTGAAAACCGCCGACACCGCGCGGTACGTCGCCGATCAGCCGCATGCGATCCGCAATGCGGGCAAAGGCGACGCGCGCGCACTGCTGGTCGTGATTCACGGCTGACCGGATCGCGTCGTCCGTCGCGACGGGGTTGGGCGACGGCGCCCGATACTGTATATTTATACAGTCATTGAGCCGATCGACCGGAGCACGCCGATGCAGACCCCGAACGAACACGACCTCGCCGCGCTGCGCTATCAGTCGGCCGCGCGCGACCTCGAACATATCGTCCGGCATATTGCGCAACGCTACATCGTGCAGCAAGTGCCGCTGACGTGGCGGCTGCTGCACGCCATCGAGGCCGAGGCGCTCTCCGACCTCGGCTTCGCGAGCCGTCACGACGCAATGCTGCTCGGGCTGTTCCAGCGGCCTGACGGCTTCGCGTGGCCGGAGACCGACGAGCCGGTGGACTTCGGGCGGTCGAATGTACTGCCGGCGGTGTTCGCGTTTGCGGTGACCGCGTACGAGGAAGCGGCGCGGGTCGCGCAGGCAGCCAGCGAACGGACGCGAGCGAACCGGGGCCGGCGGCGGTCTCGCGCATGGGGCGGCTGAAGCGGCCTGCGCCTTTCTTTGCAGTTCGCCGATACGCGTTCGTCCAGCCCGCGTGAAGAATCCACTTCGGGTATTCTTCGCGCATCACCAGCGCAACTAACGGATTGATAGAGATTGATAAACATGGTCGCTCCGCAACCGTCCAAAGACCTGTTCGACCAGCAACGCGACGACTGGCTGCACAATCCCGCCGGCGCGTTCGACGCGTGGCTAGCCGCGCAACAGTTTCGCCGCTCGTCGGCCGACGTCTATCGCGTGCAGTGGGGTCGCTTTCTCGACTGGCTCAAGGTCCGGCGCAAGACGCTCAAGACCGTCGATACCGCGACGATCGCCGAGTTCGTCGCCGGCCTCGACGTGCGCAAACCCCAGCGGGCGAGGTATCTGCGGCTGATCGAACGGGTGCTCGATCACGTCCGCGAGATCGAACTCGCGTCCACCAATCCGGCCCGGTTCATCGCGCAGGACGGCGAAGCCGAATGGCGCAACGCGAAGGACAACGCGCCGACCAGCTTTCTTTCGCCGTCCGAGCGCGCGACGCTGATCGCGCATCTGCTCGCGCCGCTCGACGAACCATCGGCCGCGAAACGCTGGCGCGAACGACGCGACCGCGCGCTGGTGGCGGCGTTTCTCGGCGGCGGGCTCAAGACCGGCGATGCGATCGCGCTTTCACTCGACTGCGTGACGCCGCATATGCCGTGGATCACGATCGAATCCGCGAATCCGGCGTTCACGCGCACCACGCATCTGGCGCCGTTCGCGGTCAGCGTACTGGCCGCGTGGCTTGCGGAGCGCCGCCTCGCGGGATTGCCGGGGACCCTCGTGTTTCCCGGTTCACCGTCCGGACGGCCGATGCACAAGGCGACGATCCTGCGCGCGGTCGACTCGCTGCTGGAAACCGCGGGGCTCGCGGACGATCGCACGGAACGCGCGAGCCCGCAGACGTTGCGCAATTCGTTCGCGGCCGACCTCTTCGAACAGGGGACGTCGCCGGATCAGGTCGGCAAGTGGCTTGGCTTCATGCAACCGATTTCGGCGGGCCGCCTGCATCGGGCGTGGCAAATCTGGGTGGAGCGCGAGGCGCAAGCAGCGGGAAAACGATCGACCGTGCCGGCCGGCTAAGCGTTGCTGCGTATGGCACTCCGGTGCTGGTGTGCCAGTTTTGGCTCCTGAAGAACCTCACCTCTTGCCTGTGTGAGCGCTCCCGTAAACGCTCACTGATCTTTCGTTTTGTGCTGCTTCACGCGACAGTCGGTTCTCCGTTACCCTGCAAAAACCGGGTAACGGCTTCGAGCCGCGAATTGCCCGCTCCGGAGGAATGCTCGCATTCCGGACACGACAGCTCATAATGCTCGCCCACCTGTGAAAGCTCCGGTTCGCCGTCGCGGCACTTCGGGCAATGCGCAGGCAGCTCGACGTGGCCATCCACCGCCGTGCCGATTCGTGCAAGTTCTTCTTCGTTCAACCGGCCGGCGGCCGCGAGTTCGCATAACACGGCGGCAACCGACGCATCGACGTTCTGCTGACCTCGCAGCCGGGTTACCTGGCGGGTCAACGCGTCGATTTCGTCGGATCGCTCGCGCAACTGCGCGTCGAGCCGGTCGGCACGGGCCTTTGCGCTCGCCAGTTGCTGGATGAAATCGAATTCCTTTCTGCTGGCTTCGCGCTGACCGGCTTGCCACGTCGATGCCATCGAGCGCAGCGAGTCCAGTTCAACGAGCATCGGTTTTACGCGTCGCTCGGCTTCGGCCAATGCATCCTTGATCTGCTGCGCATAGTGCTCGGTGCTTTTGCGCATGTCCTCGTGCAGCGCGTCGATCCGGTCGCGCAAGCTCGCGTTGGTTGCCTGCTCGGTGTCGATCCGCTTGTGTAGCGCTTCGTTTTCCGCTTCGAGTTTGCGAACGGTTGTTTGTAAACCGTCGTGATGGAACACGCCTTGAGCCGCGGACGCGGCGAGCTGGCTTTCCAGTTCGCGGACCCGGGTCCATGCTGCTTCGGCACGTGCTTCGCTGCGTTGCAGGATTTCGTCGGCTGCGGCGCGACGCGCTTCGGCATCGCGGACGTCCTGCGCGGCCTTCGTGCGGTCTGCGTCGAGATCGGCTCGTTCGGCTTCGAACGCGGTGTGAGCATGCGCGAGTGCTTCGTCGAACAACGCACCGAGTAGTTCGCCAGCTTTTTCCTGCAATGTTGGCGGTAGTGTTCCCGCGCCGATGCGGACTTTGGACGCGGTGCGAATCCGCTGCCAGAAGAGTTCGATGTCTTTCGGAATGTCACTGGCGCTGCCGGTCTGGGTCAGTTCACGGACTGTCGCCATCGACGGCCGGATACCGAGGTCGAAGAACAGGCGCTTGCAGGCATGGATGGACAGTTCCTGGCGGCGGGCGCCGTTTTTTTTCAGTTCTTCCAGTTCTTCGCGAATCGCGTGACGATCATCGTCGATAGCCATGGCTTGCCTGCTGAGCGTATAAACGGATCGATAATAACAAAATACGTTTTATTTGTTACCTTTCGATGCGATTGCTGTTGCTGCAGGCTTGAAATATCGCCGATGGTGGATTCTCGCTCGTCCAGATCTACATCGTGTTCCAGAAGTCGTGAAACAAAGTGAACATCGATTGATAACCGATTGATCTTTATAAAACTTTTCGATCTGGTCCTTGTTCGTCGAATGTTTCACGGAAGCGCAGTTCCGGCGCGGTGGCGTCTGGAGGCTTTGTCCTCAGGAAAACTCGCGGGTCTCGGTGTTGAGAGTAATAAAAGTAAACACCCTTGATACTGGTTAAAGACGTTAACGCCACGGCTAAGCCTTATCCAGCAAGGCTTTCCGGCAGACAAGGTGAAGCTTTGCAGGATAGAAGGTGAGGCGCTACGGGACGTCTCAGTGATGGGGTTCGGGGACCTGGGTGAGCCACTGCGGGACAGGACGTGAGCGGGTTCAGGACCCGCTGTTTTCGATGAGCTGACGACAGGTGAGCGTTTTCGGGGGGACCGCCGGCGAACTGCGCTTCGTAGTGGGAATGTCCAGCGATCGAGCTGATTTTCTGTCGTGAGAGGATACGGGAACGTTGAACAGGGTCGTTTTGGGCCGGGTTGTGCCGTCGTTTTGAGCATGAGGTGAGCTAAAACGGGAAAAAATGCCGGTTGTGGGTGAGCCTCTTCGGGATTTCGGCTGGAAATTCGGCCTGTTTGGGCTCGTTTTGGCGTTGAGGTGAGTGTTTGCAGGAGTAGCCAGGCGGGATGTTCGGCCTGAGAAGAGGTGCCGCGATGGGCGCCGGCCTGGTGCGCCAGGCTTGAGGTGAGCTTTTGCGGGGCCATTGCGACACACTTCTCGCAACCCTCATTTGAAGTGTCCCGATCCGTTAAGGTGAGGATTTTCGGGATGCTGCAATAGGGTGTCGTCGTTGAACGGTGAGCCTTTTCAGGAGCAAATTCGTGGTCGCTGCGCTGGAAAGCCCGAATTACGGTGAACTGCGAGAGAGTCGCCAAGCGGGGATGGGTTCGGATGGTGAGCATTTTCAGGAGGACGCTTGCCTGGTCGGTACGAGCCTTTCGATGTCGTCTGTCTTCTTTAACGGTGAGCGTTTCCGGGAAGGACATCCGGTGTGGGTGACGGCGTGTTTGTGGATAAGCTGCGGAATCCATTGATTTTTTGCTCATTACAGTTCTACTGTGAGCTTTTTCGGGAGGCGGTTCTGGTGGGCGCTGCGGACGCTCTTCCAGTCTGTAGGTGAGGTTTTCCGGGAGCCCAAACCCGTTCACGGATAGCAATAAACTGGAGAGAGGCACGTGGGATAGGCCTCGTAGGCGGATAACGGTGAGGATTTTCGGGAGTTCTCAATCCGGCTGCTGCCGATGACGCTGCGGGGTGCTCGATGGAAACGTTTGGGGTGTGCTTGCTGGTTCGGACGACGTCCGGAGTTGGTCGTGGGTGGGTTCGATGAATTTTGCAGCGTTCCTGGGCAGGTTTTTGCGTGGCCGACCCAACAGGCAGACTGTTTCAGATGAGACTGCGGCTAAAAAAATGTGACGCAGAGTGCCGTTGCGGCAAGAAATTTTTAGGTGAGTCAATACAGGAATCGATCGACACCATTTGACTGAAGGGCAAATGACCCTGGGTCATCGCTAGCCGCAACCTGCAAAGCTTCGTGCAAATCCACGTCCACGTTGACGGTGAGCCTTTGCAGGATCGACCCGCGGTGAGTTTTCCATCGCAGCAGCGATTCACCCGCAATGGTGAGAGTACCCCTATAGACGCCTATCACCACAGGCGGTATCCTTTCGCGAAAATCTCTCCTCGATCCGACGCATGGCCACGAAGCGCGTGAAGAAAACCGATGTGGTAAGCCCCAGTTCGGCGGAATTGCGCAAGGCCGTCGAGGCGATTGCGATTCAACCGAAGAGCGGCAAGATCACGCTGTTGACCCGCAAGCTGTTCAACGTGCTGCTCGCGGTCGCCCAGCAGGCCGACGAGTCGGGGGACACCTATCGCGCGCTTCTGTCCGATATCGTGGCCAACTCGGCGTTCGATTCCAACGATACTGCGCTCGTCAAGGAGCATCTGCGTCGCATGGTGTCGGTGCAGGTCGAATGGAGCCAGGGGACGTCCAGCCAGAAGCCCGGGCGCAAGTGGGGGATCTCGACGCTGATCGCGGACGCGGAAATCCTCGAAGATCCGGCAACGCGTCGCGTCTGGGTCGAGTTTTCGTTCGCGCCGAAGATCAAGAAGAAGCTGCTCGATCCGGTTCAGTACGCGCGTTTGAGCCTCCAGTTCCAGAGTCAGTTGCGCAGCAGCGCGGGTCTCGCGCTGTACGAGATTTGCGTTCGTTACCTGACTAATCCCAGTCATCTCACGATGCGTGAGACGTGGGAATGGTGGCGGCCGATTCTGTCCGGTACGCCCGACACCGAGGCGGGCGACGAGGCCAAGCGCGAATACAAATACTTCAAGCGCGATTACCTGCGGCCGGCGATCGCCGAAGTGAACGCGGTGACGAACATCTTCGTCGAGTTGATCGAGCATCGTGAAGGGCGGCGCGTCGCGGAAATCCAGTTTCGCGTGACCGAGCGGAAGCAGCCGATGCTGGCGCTCGACGAACATCCGAATGTGTTCGACAGTACGCTGGTCGATCGCATGGTGAAGATCGGCATCCCGCTGAAGGAAGCGCAATCGCTGTATGCGGACAGCGAGGAGAACCGGATTCGTGCCGCATTGCAGATGACCGAGCAGCGAATGCGGAGCACCACACTGCCGCCAGTTCGCAGTGCCCCGGCGCTGTTCAAGGATGCGTTGAAGAAGGGTTACGCGCCGCCGGTTGAAGAGGCGCCGTCTGCGGCTGCCGTGGGCGGTAAGGCCATTGCGGCGGGTGCTGCGCCGGCGGACGATCTGAAGGCTCGTCTTCTCGGTGAGTACTCGGCGTACCGGCGACGGGAAGCGCAGGCTCTCTACGACGAGCAAGGCGAGGTCGAGCGCGAATTGGCGCGTCAGTCGTTCGAGTCGGATGAGTTGCCCGGGCTGGGGGCTCATTTGCGCACCGATTGGCGTCGCCGTGGACTGGAGTCGAAGCTGGCTGAAACGGCATTTTTCGACTGGCTTGCCCGCAAAACATGGGGAGATCCGACGGATGGCGACCTTCTCGCCTTTACGCTGAGCCAGTCTCGGGCTGCGTGATTTTATTTCGTTGTAACTAAGAGGATAGCGGCCACCTTCGCTGCGACAGCAGAGTCGGGCGGGTGGCCTGCTGGGATGGGCCTGTATCGCCCATCCAAAAATTGCTCTGAGTTATCTCGTTACTTCGCCTGAAGTATCTGTTCGATTTGCCGAAGGATGTCGTCCCGGCGCTCTTTTGACAGTCCCTTTAGCCGTAGTTCGAGCCGATCGTCCCCATAGGATTTCAGGTCGCCGACTGACGCGCCATCAAGCTTGATTTCGAGGCGCTGTGCATAGCGCTGCCGGCCGGCGGGTTTCGGGCTTTCCTGCGTGTTTGCCCTTCCCTTCACGATGTCCGCGACCTGACGCGTGCTCAGATCATCGGACAGGATCCGGTTGATCAGGCGTAGCGTCGCATCCGTGCCGCGCGCGGTGTGATAGCGGCCGACCTGGTAGGCCATGTTCGAGCCGAACCGATCCGTTCTTGCCACCATCTCCTGCATGACCACTTCGGGCAGTTTAGCGATCGATAGCGCAACAGCGACCGTCGATTCGTCGAGCCCCAGATGCTCCGCCAGCTCTTTCTGACTTTGAAAGTGGCTTTCGTCCAGAAAACGCCTCCAGACCACCGCATTATCGAAGACTGTTTGCGAGTCGCGCTGGACGTTGAGGTCGTAGCCCAGCTTGTAGCTTTCAATGCCGATCGGCAGATCGATGACGATCGCCTTCACGGTTTCCTTGTTCGCTTCTTTCAGCGCACGGACACGGCGGCCGCCGTCGCTGACGAAATAATTGCCCGGATTCCCATAGTCAGGAATGACGTGAATGGCTTGCTGCTGCCCCTGCTTCGCAAGATTCACGGCCAGTTCGGCGATCGACGATTTCAGGTAGAAATGCCGCGGATTGAACGGACTGGGCTTGATGGCTTTGAGCGGGAGTTCAATAACCTGACCCGGGCGATAGCCGTGCTCGACGCGCCACGCACGATATTCTGCTGATTCGTTTTCGATTGGAATTTCGGCGGCGGCGTCGACCCCAGGAGTGGTCACTTCCGGCGGGCTGGGCTGGTTCAACGTGCTGCGAGTCTGCGATTTCTCTTGCACGAGTCCATCGATCGCATTGAGTCGATCGAGCGCCGTGCGTTTTTCGCTGCTGGTGATATCCGGCCGCGCCTGGAAGCCTTTTGCGAACTGAGAGGGTTTCATTCAGGGTCCTTTATGCGCATAAAGTCACGGAAGCAGCGCGGCGATCTCGTCCGCGCACGCCCGGATTTCGAAACTGGCGAGTTTTGCGCCGCGGTCGTTCATCTGAAGAACGGTTTGGCCGAGCGCCATGGCCTGCTTATAGGCTTCGCGAGTCGGTATCTGGGTTTTCAGGAGCGGGAAGCCGAGTTCTTCCAGCGCACGCTTCAACTCGCGGGTCAACATTCGCTTTTCCTCGGTTTTGTTCAGAAGGAATACCGCGCGGAGATCCTCGTTCATTACCTGTGCTTGCTGGATCAGCTTGACGAGGCCGACACTGGACCAATAGTCCGCGGGCGAAGATGACGTTGGGATTACCGCGACCGATGCCGCAAGCAGCACGACGCCGGACACTTTCTCGGTAATCGACGGCGGGCAATCGACCACGATGATGTCGTAGTCTCCGATGAATTTTTTGATCTCGCGGTGAATCTGCCCACCGGCTTCCGCAAGATTGACGACTGGAAAAGGAATGCCGGTGTCGCCGTCGATCGATGCGCTAGCCCAATGAATCAGCGTATTTTGACCGTCGGCATCGACAACGAGGACCCTCTTCCCCTTTTCGTGAAAGGCCGCGCCCAGATGCATGGCTATCGTACTTTTGCCGACACCGCCCTTCTGTTGAGTGACTGCGATGATCTCTGCCGCCAATTGGAGTTCTCCTTTTCCGATCGACGGATTTTACCGTGGATGAATTTCAATTCAATGATTTTCGTTGTCGTGTAACTACAAGTTGGTCAATCGGCAGGGGTTTATGCGCATAAAGCGGCATCAGGGAGCGTCGCCTCGCAACATTGGTTAGCGGTTGCCGGAACGAACGTTCTTCAGGGGCGCACACGATAGCTCGTCCTTATGCGCATAAATTCAGGCGACGTGTCCGCCGGTTGCACAGGCAGCTCGTATCGGGAGTCCGCAGCAAAGATGTATTGTTCTTGCGGGACGGCGGGGGCGAATTCCGTAAAGGCTGTATTCCGTGGACTTGGCGACATTCCAGATCGGATCGAGCATCGAGCAGCCATTGCCCTAAAATTCTCCATCGCGCTCACCAGAGTGTCGTCGTCCAACTTGCTATCGTTTTAGGCCCATGATCACCATCTATCACAACCCGCGCTGCTCCAAGTCGCGTGCAGCATGCAGTCTCGTCGAGGAAGCCTGTCGAGCGAGCGGAGAAACGGTCAACGTTATCGAATATCTCAAGCAGCCGCTGACTGTTCAGCAATTAGCCGATTTACATCGGATGCTCGGCTGCCCCATTCTGGAAATGGTTCGCAGCAACGAGGCTGAATATGGCGACGCCGGTATCGATACATCAGACGTAACGGATAACCAAATTTACGAGGCGATTGCCAAACATCCGATTCTGCTGCAACGGCCGATCGTTGTACGTGCTGGTCGTGCCGTGATCGGTCGTCCGCCGGAAAATATTGCGAGCCTTTTCGAGTGATGAAGTCCGCAGATGCCTTTCGGCATCTGCGACCCATGAAGCCGTCCAAACACGCGACTCCGGAACCCTAAAAGAATGGGCGCCGGTAAAAACCTGTTCGATTTATATAAATTGTTCATCGATAGACAGAATCAACCAGCCGCGTGAGCGAAACCGCGGACGTCGATCATTCCTTCAACAGTCGCAACTGATTTTTGCTGATTATGAAAAAACAGCGCGCGGCGACAATTGATTCACCAAGTTGCCAGTCCTTCTTATACTAGCCTTGGCGGGCCTGAGACCGGCCCCGGCGCAAATCTCCCGCTCCCAGCCCTTCCGGATTATTACCAATCCCGACCAAATATCTTCCGTTTCATGGGGTTTTTACTCAAAATTTCGATCGTTATGCTCCCGCTCACGATCGAAATTCGTCGATCGGCTTCACCAGATCCGGAGTATCGCCATGAAACGCCTCGTTGCTGTCTTGATTGCCTCGTCCGCGCTGTTTGCTGCTACTTTCAGCGTCGCTCGCGCGGATACGCCGTCTCAATCGGAGTGCACCGGGCCGGCGTCGTACTGCAACGTGTTTTTCGGTCATTGAGCGGTGCGGGCGTGCTGCGCGCCATGCCAAAGCGCAGCACGTACGACCGGAAAGAATTCAAACGATAAAAACAAAAACAGTGCCCGAAGAAGGGGGCGGCCCGCTGCCAAACTGGCCAACCCATCGAACTCGAACCCCGATTAAAGCCCCGCCAGGCCGCCGTTGCGGCGATGTTTTCCACAAGGTTGTCCCCGGAAATTGTGGATAACGTAGCAAGTCGGCCGCTTATCCACAGCATGGCTGTGCGCGCCTGACAAACCTTCCCCGCGGTTTGCCTATCATGGAACCCTCGATCTACCGCGCTTCAAGCGCGTAACCGGGGACAGAAATGACCTGTCAAATAGCCGTTGTAGTCGGCAGCCTGCGGAAAGACTCATTCAACAGACAACTCGCCCGCGCGGTCATCTCGCTTGCGCCGGCCGATTTCGCGTTCGACTTCGTCGATATCGGCGCATTGCCGCTCTATTGTCAGGACTACGATGCCGATTTTCCCGACGTCGCGTTCCGTTTCAAGCAGCAGATCGAATCGTCCGACGCCTTGCTGTTCGTCACGCCCGAATACAACCGGCCGATCCCCGGCGTACTTAAAAACGCGCTCGACTGGGGCTCGCGGCCCTGGGGCAAGAGCGCGTGGAGCGGCAAGCCGGGCGCGGTGCTCGGCACGTCGCCGGGAGCGACCGGCACGGCGCTCGCGCAGCAGCATCTGAGGAACGTGCTCGCGTATCTCGACGTCGCGTTACTCGGCCAGCCTGAGATGTTCATCAAGCACGATGCCTCGAAGATCGGCGAAAGCGGCGCGATCCTCGACGAAAGCACCCGGAAGTTCCTGCAAACTTTCGTCGATCGCTACTCCGTCTGGGTCAAGCGCCAGATCGCACGTTAGGCGCGATACCCGATCACTCGCTGCCAGTTCGGCCAGTCGCGCGTTCCCATCCGTGCCGTACCGCATCGCGTACGTCGTGCCACGCAGCAAGGGGCGCGATGCCCGGCGTCAGCGTTTCCCAGCCGCGGCGCGCGTCCGGTTCGATGTCGTCCCACGAGCGGTCCTGATACTGAGCGTCCTGTGCGAGCCCCGCGCCATAGCGGTACGCATTCTGATACCGCTCGAACGGCACGTCGTCCTCGCTATAGCGCGCCGCATGGTGGCCGCGAAAATCCTCTTCGTATTCGACGTACTCGTCCGGTGTTTCCAGCGGCTGCGCTGAGGCAGACACGTCTCGTTCGCCGACGCCGCCGCTCATCACCGCGCCCGCGCCGGGTGCGCTCGCCGATGTCAACGCGGTCACTGCCGCGTCGTCGTCGGGCCGGCCCGGAGGCGAGGGCGGCGGCTCGGTCTCGCGAAGCGCGTCGTAACGCGCGCGCAGCGTTGCGTCGTCCGGCACGGCAGTCGCCGATGCCGTTTCGCCGTGCTTGCCGCGGAGCGCGTCCGCAATCCCGCCGATCCCGAGTTCGTCGAGCGCCGAATGCTCGCGCATCGTGTCGGGATCGGGCGCGGCGAGCCGCCAGTCGGACGCGTGTGTATCGACCTGAATCGCCTGCTGCTGGACCAGCGTGTCGCGGGCGACCGCCGCATGCGCATCGTCCAACACGCGCACGCCGATCAGCACCGCGCCGCGTTGCAGTGCGAACCGTAACGACGCCGCGCGCGCAGCTTCGTCCGATGCCGACGTACCCGTGGGATCCGGCGTGGCCGACGGCGCATGGCTGCCCGAAAACAGGCTGGCAACGAAGCGTTCGATGCCGGCTATCAGCCCACCGCCGTGCGCGCCGCCCGTGGCGGTGTCCGCCGCGGAACCCGGCACCGGCAATTCGATGTCGGTGACGGCGAATCCCTTCAGCAGCAGCGCGTCCTGCGCGCGCCGCGCGTCGTCGTAGGTCTCGTAGAGACCGGTCACGATCTGTCGCATGGCTTGCTCCTTCGCGATCCGTGTCGCGGACTCGCGGCATCGGGCGGAATCGCGCGTCGCGAGTTCCTGCCTTTGTGCAACGGCCGTGCCGGAACGCCCGCGGCCCAATGGGCGCGGCGGGACGGAAAAACCGGGCGTGTTGCCCGGTACGTCATCGACGTCGCTTTTACAACGTCGTGTCGCGTTCGACGTTCCCGCGCGGCCGCGAGCCGGGCGCCTGATCGCGCCGGATCTCTTCCAGCATGCGTTCGAGCAGCGCGATGTCGAACGGCTTCGACAGCACGCGCACGTCGACGTTGCGCGCGCGCTCCAGTTCCTCCGCGTAACCGGTCACGAGGATCACCGGCAGCTTAGGCTTCATCTGCTGCACCGCTTCCGCGAGATCGATCCCGTTCATCGTCCCCGGCATGTGGATATCGGAGATCACGAGGTCGAACGGCGGCGGCGAGCCTTCCGCGATCTCGCCGATCTCGTCGTGCGCACCGGTCGCCCGCGTCGCGTCGATCCGCTGCAACGCGCCCGCCGCGTCGCTTACGCAGGTCACCTGATGGCCCATCATCTGCAATAGCGCCTCGGTCCCGGCGGCTACTTCGTCGTTGTCCTCGACCAGCAGCACGCGAAGCCCGTGCTGCGGCCGCACGACGTCGGGCCGCGGCGGCGCGGGCCGCTCCGCGACCGGCGCGGCGAGCGCGCGCGGCAGATACAGATGCACCGATGTCCCCGCGCCGATCGCGCTGTCGATCGCCGCGAGCCCGCCCGAGCGTTCGCAGAATGCGAACACCTGCGGCAGCCCGAGCCCGGTGCCCATGCCCTTCGGCTTCGTCGTATAAAGCGGCTCGAACGCGCGGGCGAGCACGTCCGGCGCCATGCCGACGCCGGTGTCCTCCAGCGACAACTGCACGAAATCGCCGTCGAGCGGGAAACCCTCGCCGGGCCGGAAGCCGATGTTGCGCGCGCGGACCGTGAAGCGGCCGCCGTTCGGCATTGCGTCGCGCGCGTTGACGGCGAGGTTGATCAGCGCCAGTTCGAGTTCCGCGACGTCGACGAGGATCGGCCACACGTCGTCGTTCACGTCGATCACGAGCGACACCTTCGCGCCGAGCGACGCGCGCAGCAGTTCGCGGCAGGCGGGCAGCCAGCGTCCGACGTGGATCGTCTCGTTGCGCAGCGGCTGCTTGCGCGCGACGCCGAGCAGCTGGCGCGTCAGCGACTGGCCGCTCTTCAGCGCGCGCTCCATCGCGGACAGTTCACGCTCGAAGCCCGCCGCGCCGCGCCGCCGCGCGATCTGTACGTTCGCCGAAACGATCATCAGCAGGTTGTTGAAGTCGTGCGCCACGCTGCCGACCAGGTTGCCGAGCGCCTCCATCTTGCGCGACTGCCGGTACGCGGACTCGATCGAGCGGCGCATCGATGCTTCCGCCTGCCAGCGCTCCCACGCCTCCTCCTCGGCCGCGAGGCGGCGTAGTGACAGCCAGATCACCGCCCACAGCGCGATCGACGGCGTGAACATCGACAGCAGCAGCACCGTCAGGTGCCGGTACCACGCGGCCCAGATCGCGGAGGTGCGGTAGCCGCACGACACGTACACCGGATACGACCCGACCCGGCGGTAGGCAAGGATCAGGTTGTCGTCGGCGACCGGCGAGTGGATGCGGACCACGCCGGCTTCGCTGCCGCGCGCGAGCGCCAGGCCGAACGGCGACTTCGCGTCGATCGTGTCCGGGCTGCTGGCGCGCGTCGGGTAATACGCGAGGATCGCGCCGTCGCTGCGGATCAGCCCCATCGCCATCGGCGACGCCGCGCCGAGCAGATCGCGGTAGAACGAACTGAAATAACCGGGCCGCAGCGCGACCGACACGATGCCGGCGAACGCGCCTTGTTCGTCGCGGCGCGCGACGCCCATGTTGAACACGGTTTCGCCGCTGACCTTGCCGTACATTACGCGTGACACGTGATCGATCACGCGGCCGTCGCGGATGCCGACGAAGTCGTCGCGCTGCGAGATCGAAACCGGCGGCACCAGCGCGAAGCGGCTGCTGGTGAGCAGGTCGCCGTCGCTGCCGAAGATCGACACCGACGCGATCTGCGGATAACCGCCGCCGATCGCGTCGAGCTTCGCGTGGATCTCCGCTTCGTTCGCGCGGATGCCCTCGTCGTCGAGGCCCTGCACGAGATCGACGATGCGCGCGTCGAGCGCCTCGTTCATGTCGAACACCTTCAGCGCATGCTCTTCCGCGACGCGCACGGTGCGCAGCGTCGCGTCGGTCGCATCGGCCTCGCGCGTGCTCAGGTCGCTGTACGCCATCGCGGCGACGTACACGCACGGCAGCACGATCGCGGCGACGAGCAGCGCGATCAGCGTCCGGCGCCGCACCGCGAAATCGTGGCCGGGCGCGGCGGGAAACGGCGCGTCGTCGCTGCGCGGCGGCTCGATCGGGCGGTCGGCGGGCGGGGCAGGCCGGTCAGGATTCATGGGCAAAAAAGAACGGGTAGGGCGCAAGCGCTTTCGCCATCATAAACGACCGCCGTGCATCGCCTGCGGCTGGCGGCACGGTCGTTCTGCATCGGCCAGCCGGTTTTGCCTGGGTGGCCTCAATTCCGCGAAAAAGCCGGAAGCGCAAACGTAAATAAGGGGACGATTATCGGCTTTCGTCCGACGAATGGAGGAATTATTTTTCGAAACCGTACCCGGTGAGTCGTTTTTATCCGGAATCCCAATTTCGGCGAGTTGCATTCCGCCAGCTTTGAATCGAGAATCTTCGCCACGCCAAAATCACGCGTCCGCCCACCGTCGGACGCCGTTGCCGCGCGGCTTCCGGGCCGCACGTGCAGCCGCACGGGTTCCACTACGGGGTGGACAACTGGACATGCAGGGCCTTGTCGTCGCGGTCGCCGGTCAATCGGCGCCTGCCGCGCGCACAGACCGGCGCGCTCGATGCGCCGGGGCCGGATTGCTGCATGCCGCTCGTCGTTCCCGCTCGTCTTATTACCCGCCCGGCTTCTGCGTCGCGCCGATGCCCGGCGCATGAAGAAAGTCCGCGCGAGGCCGTAAACCAGAACGGCGCTGCGCGTTTTCGTCTTACGACCGGTTCTGCTCGCTCATGCCTTTGCCCATTGTGATCGCCGACGATTCCCTGCTTGCCCGCAAGGTGCTGACGAAAGCGTTGCCGCCCGACTGGGACGTCGAGATTTCGTACGCGTCGAACGGCCGGGAGGCGCTCGAACTGTACCGCGCCGGCCGCGCGGCGGTTCTGTTTCTCGACCTCACGATGCCCGAGTTGACCGGTTTTCAGGTGCTCGAAACCATCCGGCGCGAAGACCTCAACGCGTTCGTGATCGTCGTGTCGGCCGATGTTCAGCCGCTCGCGCAGGAACGCGTGCGGGCGCTCGGCGCGGTTGCGTTCGTCGCGAAGCCCGTCACCCCCGAAGCGCTGCTGCCCATCCTGAAGGAGTACGGGTTGTATGCCTGATAGTGTCCTCTCGGAAATTCAGCGCGATGCGCTGCAGGAAATCGCCAACATGGGGATGGGCCAGGCGGCGACGCGGCTGTCGGGACTGCTGAACGCGTTCATCGAACTGTCGGTGCCGCGCGTGCGCGTCGTCCGGGTCGACGAAGCGGCCGACACGCTGCGCGAAATGACCGGCATCGACGACATGGTGACCGCGGTGCGCCAGGGCTTTCGCTCGGAGATCAAGGGCGAGGCGCTGGTGATCTGCCGCAGCACCGAGATCGCGGATCTCGGCGTGCTGCTGCAGGACTCCTATGCGCAGCCGGTCGACGGCAACGACGACATGATCGAGGTCGAGGAACTGGTGTTCGACGTCGCGAACCTGATCACCGGCGCATGCGTGTCGTCGATCCTCGAACACCTCGGCCGCATGCCGGTGTTTTCGCCGCCGGACCTGCTCGGCGACAGGATTCCGCTCGACGACGTGTTCCGCACCGACACGCTCGTATGGGACATGGCGCTCCTCATCGAGGTCAATTTCACGCTGGAGGACGAGCGGTTCCGCGCGCATCTGGTGATGCTGATGGACGAGGAGTCGATCCGCAACGTGAGCCGCGCGCTCGATACGCTTCTGCACGACATATGACTCTCGACGCCGCACTGCCTTCGTTGTCCGATCTCGTCGTCGAACGGGTCGGTTTCGGCATTTTCGTCGTGGATCGCTCGCTGAACGTGCTGATGTGGAACCGGTTCATGGCGGACCACAGCGGGCTCGGACCGGAGCAGGTGATCGGCCGTCCGCTGTTCGAGCCGTTCCCGGACCTGCCGCAGGCGTGGCTCGCGCGCAAGGTCGAAAGCGTGTTCCGGCTCGGCAGCTTTGCGTTCAGCTCGTGGCAGCAGCGGCCGTACCTGTTCCGTTTCGACCACGACCGGCCGATCACCGGCGGCGTGGACTACATGCAGCAGGACTGCACGTTCATGCCGCTGATGCGCGAGCGCGAAGTGGTCGCGGTCTGCGTGACCGTGTCCGACGTCACGCATCTGAGCATCATGCAGCGCGAGCGCGAGGAGGCCGTCGCGAAGCTGCAGGAATACGCGGACCGCGACGGGCTGACCGGCATCGCGAACCGGCGCTTTTTCGAGGCGCGGCTGCACGAGGAATTCTCGCGCTGGCAGCGCCATGGCGGCGAACTGTCGGTGCTGCTGTTCGATCTCGACCACTTCAAGAAGATCAACGACCAGTTCGGCCACGTGGCCGGCGACGCGGTGCTGCGCGTGATGGCGCAGCGCGTCGAGGGCGTCGTGCGCAAGGAGGACACGTTCGGGCGCTTCGGCGGCGAGGAGTTCGCGCTGCTGCTGCCGGCGACGCCGCTCGACGACGCGATCCTCGTCGCGGAGAAGATTCGCCATACGATCGGCGATGCGCCGGTCGAGGTGCACGGCGTGACCGTCCCGGTGACCGCGAGCGTCGGCGCGGCCACCGCCCGGGCCGGCGTGAGCGGCTGTGACGCGTTGATCCACGAAGCTGACGCCGCGCTCTACAGCGCGAAGCGCCAGGGGCGCAACCGCTCGGTCGCGATCGCCTGAGCCGCCGCCGCTCCGGGCTCGACCGGCGTTCGACTGCGACTGCGGGCAAAGGTTGGTATACTTTTGCCCGTTTTCGGTCTTGGGGACGGGACGTTCCCGAAGCCGATGCCCCGCGCGTGTCCGCGCGCGCGGGCGACCCGCGCGACGCGGGCCCGAATATCTGAACGCCCGGAGCGGGTGCCCCCAGCGGAGATCGTCTTGGCCGTTTCCAACCTCGTCGTGGACGATACACAACAAACCGACGCAGCCGCCGTGACGTCCGGCAGCTCGTTCTATCTGGCGATGCGGATCCTGCCCGCGGCGCAGCGCGACGCGATGTACCAGGTTTACGCGTTCTGCCGCGCGGTCGACGACATCGCGGACAGCGACCGCCCGCGCGCCGAACGCGCGGCGGCGCTCGACGCATGGCGCGCGGACATCGACGCGTGTTACGCCGGGACGCCGCCCGCGTCGCTCGCCGCGCTGACGCGCCATATCCACACGTTCCAGCTGCAGCGCGACGACTTCCACGCGATGATCGACGGGATGGCGATGGACGCCGCCGCCGACATCTGCGCGCCGGACGAGGCGACGCTCGACCTCTATTGCGACCGCGTCGCGAGCGCGGCGGGCCGTCTGTCGGTGAGGATTTTCGGGATGGAGGACGAGCCGGGGCGCGCGCTGTCGCACCATCTGGGCCGCGCGCTGCAACTGACGAACATCCTGCGCGACATCGACGAGGACGCGGACATCCACCGCTGCTACCTGCCGCGCGAACTGCTCGCGCGCGAGGGCATCGCGATCGGCGACCCGCACGGGATCGCCGCCGATCCGTCGCTGCCGCGCGTGTGCGCGACGCTCGTCGAACGCGCGAAACGCCATTTCGCCGAGTCGGACGCGATTATGGACGCGTCGCCGCGCGCGCAGGTGAAGGCGCCGCGGATCATGTCGGGCGTCTACCGGTGTCTGCTGGAGCGCACGGTCGAGCGCGGCTTCGACCTGCCGCGCACCAAGGTTCGCAAGCCGAAGGCGCGTCTGATGTGGATCGTCGCGCGGTACGCGCTGTTTTGATGCCACGGCTCGTCCACGTGGTGGGCGCCGGCCTCGCCGGCCTCGCAGCGGCGGTCCAGCTTCAGCGGCGCGGCGTCCAGGTGACGCTGCACGAAGCCGCGGGCCACGCGGGCGGCCGCTGCCGTTCCTACTACGACCGGACGCTCGGCGCGACCGTCGATAGCGGCAACCACGTGGTGATGTCGGGCAGCCATGCGACGCTCGACTACGTGCGCACGATCGGCGCCGCCGACGAACTGGCCGGCCCCGAGCGGGCGGAGTACGCGTTCGTCGATCTCGCGGTGCGCGCGCGCTGGACGCTGCGCGTGTCGAACGGCCGCCTGCCGCTGTGGGCGTTCGATCCGAACGCCCGGGTGCCGGGCACGCGCGCGGCCGATTATCTGTCGCTGCTGCCGCTGTGGTTCGCGAAACCGGGCCGCACGCTCGCGCAGACGATGCGCTGCGAAGGCGTGCTGTGGAACCGCCTGTGGCGGCCGTTTTTGCTCGCCGCGCTGAATGTCGAGCCGCGCGACGCGAGCGCGGAACTGGCCGCCGCGTTCGTGCGCGAAACCTTCGTGGCCGGCGGCGAGGCGTGCCGGCCGCTCGTCGCGCGCAACGGCGTCGGCAGCGCGTTCGTCGATCCGGCGCTGCGGATGCTGCAGCACGGCGGCGCGGCGATCCGGCTCAACGCGCCGCTGAAGTCCATCGCGTTCGACGGCGCGTCGTCGCGCGTGGCCGCGCTGCATTTCGACGACGGCCCGGTCGCGCTCGGCGCCAACGAGGCGGTCGTGCTCGCGGTGCCGCCGGACGCGGCGCGCGCGCTGGTGCCGGACGTAGAGACGCCGCGCCGCGCGAGCGCGATCGTCAACGTGCATTTCGCGGCCGAACCGCCGACCGGTCTCGGGCCGCTGACGATGCTCGTGAACGGCACCGCCGGCCGCCTGTTCGGCCTGGACGGGCGGCTGTCGGCGACGATCGGCGGCGCGGACGCGCTCGCGGACCTGCCGCCCGACGAACTGGCGCGGCGCGTGTGGGCCGACGTCGCCGGCGCCACGTCGCTGCCGGCCGACCCGATGCCGACGTGGCAGGTCGCGACCGAACGGCAGGCGACCTTCGCCGCGCTGCCCGACGAGGAACTGCGCCGGCCCGCAACCCGCACGCGCTGGAACAATCTGATGCTCGCAGGCGACTGGACGGCTACCGGTCTGCCGGCGACGATCGAGGGTGCGATCCGCTCCGGCCGCAAGGCCGCGGATCGGCTCCTCACCGTACCACTGGAACGCCGATGAACGATTTATCCCACCCCCTGTCGTCCGACGCGTCTGAACGCGCGACGGACCTGATCGAAGGAGTCGCCGCCGCGGATATCGCGCCGATCGTTGTCGAAGCCGATGCACCGGCTGCACTGGCCGCGCCGACCGCGCCCGCCGATCCGCTCGAAGCGTCGGTTGCGCGCGCGACCGACGCGCTGCTCGCCGCGCAGAAGCCGGACGGCCACTGGGTGTACGAACTGGAAGCCGACGCGACGATTCCGGCCGAATACGTGCTGCTCGTCCACTACCTCGGCGAGACCGCGAACCTCGAACTGGAGCGCAAGATCGCGCGCTACCTGCGGCGCATCCAGCTGCCGGACGGCGGCTGGCCGCTGTTTACCGACGGCGCGATGGACGTCAGCGCGAGCGTGAAGGCGTATTTCGCGCTGAAGATGATTGGCGACGCCGACGACGCGGCGCACATGGTCCGCGCGCGCAGCGCGATTCTCGCGGCGGGCGGCGCGGAAGCGTCGAACGTGTTCACGCGGATCCTGCTCGCGCTGTTCGGCGTCGTGTCGTGGTACGCGGTGCCGATGATGCCGGTCGAGATCACGCTGCTGCCGAAGTGGTTTCCGTTCCACCTGTCGAAGGTGTCGTACTGGGCGCGCACGGTGATCGTGCCGCTGCTGGTGCTGAACGCGAAGCGGCCGGTCGCGCGCAATCCGCGCGGCGTGCGCATCGACGAGCTGTTCCGCTGCGCGCCTGTGACGGTCGGGCTGTCGCCGCGCGCGCCGCACCAGAGCAAGGGCTGGTTCTCATTCTTCCGCGCGGTGGACGGCGTGCTGCGCGTCACCGACCCGCTGTTCCCGACCTACCTGCGCCAGCGCGCGATCGACGCGGCGGTCGCGTTCGTCGACGAGCGGCTGAACGGAGAAGACGGCCTCGGCGCGATTTTCCCGGCGATGGCGAACGCGGTGATGATGTACGACGTGCTCGGCTACCCGGCCGACCACCCGCATCGCGCGATCGCGCGCCAGTCGGTCGAGAAGCTGCTGGTCGTCCACGACGACGAAGCGTACTGCCAGCCGTGCCTGTCGCCGGTGTGGGATACGTCGCTCGCCGCGCACGCGCTGCTCGAAACCGGCGATCCGCGCGCCGAGGCGGCCGTGCGGCGCGGTCTCGACTGGCTGCGCCCGCTGCAGATCCTCGACGTGCGCGGCGACTGGATCTCGCGCCGGCCGGACGTGCGGCCCGGCGGCTGGGCGTTCCAGTACGCGAACCCGCACTATCCGGACGTCGACGACACGGCGGTCGTCGCGATGGCGATGCAGCGCGTGGACACGCTGGACAAGTCGTCCGCCTACGAAGAATCGATCGCGCGCGCGCGCGAATGGGTCGTCGGGATGCAGAGCAGCGACGGCGGCTGGGGCGCGTTCGAGCCGGAAAACACCCAGTACTACCTGAACAACATCCCGTTCTCCGACCACGGCGCGCTGCTCGATCCGCCGACCGCCGACGTGTCGGGCCGCTGCCTGTCGATGCTCGCGCAGATCGGCGAACTGCCGGCCGCGAGCGAGCCGGCCCGCCGCGCGTACGACTATCTGCTGAAGGAGCAGGAAGCGGACGGCAGCTGGTACGGCCGCTGGGGGATGAACTACATCTACGGCACGTGGACCGCGCTGTGCGCGCTGAACGCGGGCGGCCTGCCGCACGACGATCCGCGGATGAAGCGCGCGGTGCAGTGGCTCGTCGCGATCCAGAACGAGGACGGCGGCTGGGGCGAGGACGGCACGAGCTACAAGCTCGACTATCGCGGTTATGAGCCGGCGGCGAGCACCGCATCGCAGACCGCATGGGCGCTGCTTGGGCTGATGGCGGCGGGCGCGGTCAACCATCCGGCGGTCGCGCGCGGCATCGCGTGGCTGCAGGCGACGCAGCGCGACCATGGCCTGTGGGACGAGGAGCGTTTCACCGCGACGGGCTTCCCGCGCGTGTTCTATCTGCGCTACCACGGGTATCGCAAGTTCTTCCCGCTGTGGGCGCTCGCCCGCTACCGCAATCTGAAGCGCGACGGCTCGACTCGCGTGACGGTCGGGATGTGACGGTGGATAGTTTCCCCATGCGCCCGGAGCGTCGGGCGCGGCCGGTGGTCGTGGTCGCCGGAATGGCGTTCGAGGCGAAGATCGCGCGCGGCGAAGGCGTCGAGACGGTGTTCGCCGCGCGCGCCGACCTGCTCGAACGCGCGCTGACGGCCGCGCTCGCGCGCGGCGCGTCGGGGGTGATCAGCTTCGGCACCGCGGGCGGCCTCGCGCCGGACCTGCCGCCCGGCACGCTGGTGATTGCCGATGCGATCGACGGGCCGTTCGGCCGCGTCGCGACCGATTCCGCGTGGACCGGGCGTCTGGCCGGCGCGCTGGGCGCGTCGCCGCTCGCCGCGAAGATGCGGCGCGGCGTCGAGGCGACCGTCGCCGCCCCGGTGACCGGCGCGGCCGCGAAGGACGCGTTGTTCCGCTCGACCGGCGGCGCGCTCGCGGTGGATATGGAATCGCACGTCGCGGCGGCCGCCGCCGCCGCGCACGGCGTGCCGTTCGCGGTGTGTCGCGCGATCGTCGATCCGGCGTGGCGCAGCTTGCCGTCCGCCGCGACCGCCGGGTTGCGCGACGACGGCCGGACCGCGATCCTGCCGGTGCTGCGCGAACTCGCGTGCCAACCGGCGCAGCTCGGCGCGCTATTGCAGGTGGCCGCCGACGCGCGCGCGGCGCGCGCGACGCTCATCGAAGCGCGCCGCGTGCTGGGCCGCGCGGGCGTTCTGTAGCCGCAACATACCGTGCCGCTAGTGCATTTTTGCCTCTCTTGCTTTGATCGGGGTTAACCCTATATCCGTATGGTATGATTTTAGGTGTTAACCTTGGTTTCGACTGAGGCCGGGGTGGAATCACTTCAGAACGGATGCCAGAGATGAACTTTCACACGCGGAAATGGGTGAAGCCCGAAGACCTGAATCCTAACGGCACGCTGTTCGGCGGCAGCCTGCTGCGCTGGATCGACGAAGAAGCGGCGATCTACGCGATCTGCCAGCTGGACAACCAGCGCGTCGTGACGAAGTTCATGTCGGAAATCAATTTCGTCAGTTCGGCGCGCCAGGGCGACATCATCGAACTCGGGATGACGGCGACGCACTTCGGCCGCACGTCGATCACGCTGCGCTGCGAAGTGCGCAACAAGATCACGCGCAAGAAGATCCTGACCGTCGAGCGGATGGTGTTCGTGAACCTCGACGAAGCGGGCAACCCGGCGCCGCACGGCCGCGAACAGATCCGCTATGCGGACGAGGCGTACGAGCGTTATCGGCAGACCGTCACCGGCGTCGCGGAACCGGCCGCCGAGCGCGAAGCGGCCCACTGACGTTTGACGTCGCGCTGGCGCGACGGCGAATCAAAAAACCCCGGCAGGCGGATATCGCCTGCCGGGGTTTTTTACGCGCCGGGGCGGTCGGGTTGCCGCCCGTTGCGCGAGGTCAGGGCGCAGTGGTCGGCGCGGACGCGGGAGCCGGCGCTTGCGCCGCGCCGCTGCCCGACGATTGCGCCGGCGCCTTGGCCGCCGGGGCCGAAGCCGCCGACGGCGCGGACGCTGCGCCAGGCGCCGCTGGCTCGGAAGCGCCCGCAGGCGCCGCCGCCGGTTCCGACGCAGGCGCGGCGGAGCCCCCGGCCGGCACAGCGCCGGCTGTCCCCGCCGCGGCGGCCGCACCCGCACCGGCTTCCGCCCCGGCCGCGCCGCCGGCCGCATTTGCGCCGTTCGCGCCGCTCGTACCATTCGCCGCGCCGTCCGTCCCGCTGTCGCCTCCGTCGCCCGGATCGCCGTAATCGGGCAGCGGCGTCGAAGCGCCCGACCCGCCGCGCAACAGCGCCTCGCGCTGCTGCCGGTACGCGTCGCGCACGAACGAATATTTGTCGAGCGCCGCCTGTTGCAGCAGGTCCGTCGCGCCGAGCATGTCCGCACGCGCGCTGACGAACTGCGTCACGTACAGCGGATTGCGCACCGGCGGGTCGATGTAGTTCAGTACGTTGAACTTCACGTCCACGCCCATGCCGATCCCGTCGCGCACCGAACTCGGGCCGAACAGCGGCAGCACGAGGTACGGCCCGGCCGGAATTCCGTAGCGCCCGAGCGTCAGCCCGAAGTCCTCGTGGTGCTTCGGCAGCCCGGCCTCGGTCGCGAAGTCGAGCAGGCCGCCGAGGCCGAACGTCGTGTTCATCACGATCCGCATCAGGCTCTCGGCGGCTTCGGTGGCCTTCAGTTGCAGCACGCTGTTCGCGAAGTTGCTGACGTCGCCGAGGTTCGAGAAGAAGTTCGTGATCGCCTGGCGCAGCGGCTCCGGCGTGACTTTCTGGTAGCCCTTCGCGACCGGCTGCGCGATCGTGCGGTCCACCGTGTCGTTGACCTTGAAGATCACGCGGTTCATCGGTTCCAGCGGGTCGCCCGGCTTGCGGTCGGGACCCGTCGCGCAACCGGCCGTCAACAGGGTCAGGCAGGCTGCCGCGGTGGCCATCGCGGCCTTATGGTTCTTCATTGGTCGATCCCTTGCGTTTGCGGGCGCGCGCGTTTCGCGCGCGGCGTGCCCATCAGCACCGGCTGGAACACCACGGCGCCGATCAGTGTGCAGAGCAGTGACAGCGCGAGCAGCTTGCCCATGCTCGACGTGCCCGGATGGTGCGACAGCCACAGGCTGCCGAACGCCGTCGCCGTCGTCGCGGCGCTGAACAGCACCGCGTGCGTGAGGCTCGAATGCAGCAGGCCGGTCTGGCCCGAGCGCCATGCCATCACGAAATAAATCTTGAACGCGACGCCGACGCCGAGCATCAGCGGCAGCGCGATGATGTTCGCGAAGTTCAGCTGGATGCCCAGCACGACCGTCAGTTCCAGCGTCACCAGCGCGGACACCAGCAGCGGAATCAGCGTGCGCAGCACGTCGCCGAAGTGGCGCAGCGTGATCCACAGCAGCACGGTGATCAGCAGCACCGCCCAGACGGCCGCCTGCAGGAACGCCTTGATGATCGTATCCGCCGAATGCAGGATCGAGATCGGCCCGCCGATCGCGCCCGGCTCCGCCGCCTTCACCGCGTGCGCGAAGCGCGCGAGCAGCGTGTCGTCGCCCGGATCCACGCCCGGCGGCACGCGCGGCGAGATATCGACGAGCGCCTTGCCGTCCGGCGCGACCCAGTCGCGGACCATCGCCGGCGGCAGCGTCTCGCGGGTGATCCCGGCCGGCTGCAACAGCCGCTCCAGCTGGCCCAGCGCGAGCCGCAGCGTCGTGCCGAACGCCTGCTCCGCGCGGTCGCGGGTCGCCGCGTCCGCGTTCGCGAGCTTCGTCAGCGATGCCGACAGATGCTTCGCTTCAGCCGCGCCCGGCCCCGGATGATCGTCGGCCGCGAGCGACAACTGGCTCGCCGCGCGCTTCAACGTGGCGACGCGCACCTCGTCGGTCGCCGCCGGCGCCGGCTGCTGTTGCAGCACCGGCAGCAATTGCTGCGCCGCGCTCGCGATCAGCATCATCTTCTGCTGCTGGTCGGCGGGGATCAGCGTCGAGAGCGTCGTCGTGCGGCCGACCTCGGGCAGCTTCGCGAGGCGCGCGGCGATCCGGTCCGCCTCTTCGAGCGATGGCGCGAGCACGCTGACGTCGTTGATCGAGATGACCGGCGAGTTCTTCAGCGCGATCAACGTCGCCATCGACTCGGTATGCGGGTCTTTCAGATGCAGCGGATTGAAGTCGAAGCGCAGGTGCAGCAGCAGCGGCGACGCGCCGATCACGACGATCAGCGTGCCGATCAGCACCGGCTTGCGGTGCGTCGCGAGATACGCGTCGACCGGCGCGAGGAACGCGAAGCCCGGCGCGGCCGGCTCGCCGCGCGGCTTGAACACGCTGATCAGCGCCGGCAGCAGCGTCATGTTCGCGAAGTACGCGACGAACATCCCGACGCCGGCGATCTTGCCGAGTTCGGACACGCCGCGGTACGCGGTCGGCAGGAACGAAAAGAAGCTTTCGGCGACGGCGACGGCGGCGAGCGTCAGCGGCACCCCGATCAGCCGCGCCGTTTTCAGCAGCGCGGCGTCGAGCCGGTCGTCCTGGTGCCGCTCCTCGCGATACTTGACGCCGAACTGCACGCCGAAATCGACGCCGAGCCCGACGAACAGCACCATGAACGCGACCGACAGCATGTTCAGCGCGCCGACCATCATCAGGCCGAGCGCGGACGTGATCACGAGGCCGACGACGAGCGTGATCAGTACCGCGCCGATCAGCTTGCCGGAGCGCAGCGCGAGCCACAGGATCACGAGCACGACGAGCACCGTCAGCGCGCCGTTCAGCGCGGCGCCGTCTTCGACGGACGCGAATTCCTCGTCCGCAAGCGGCTGCTCGCCGGTCAGGCGCACGCGCGCGCCGAACTCGCGATCGAGATGCAGCGACGCCGCCGTCGCGCGGATCGCGGCGCTCGCGTTCGCGCCGGCGCGCAGCGCGCCGTAGTTGACGACCGGCTGCACGGTGACGAACGAGAACGCCGGATGGGTCGCGACGTCCTTGTCGACCAGCGCGCGCCACGAGAACGCGGCCGGCTGGCCGGCGAGCACGCGGTCCACGACGTCCGCCGACGAGCCGAGCAGATGCGCCATGTCCGGCAGCTTCACCTGGCCGATCTGCAGCGGCAGCAGCAGCGTCGTCGTCAGCGTGCCGGCGAGGCCGGTCAGGCTCGGGTCTTTCGCGAGCTGGTTCACGAGCGGGCGCGCCTGCACCAGCTGGCCGGTCGTCGACAGCACGGTCGCGACCGGCGGGAACAGCAGCCCGTTATGCTCGAAGAACGGCCCGCCGGCCGGCTGCGAGACCGCGCCGAACTCGCTCGAATCCTGCTTCAGCGCGTCCGCGAGCCGGTTCGCGGCGGCGTCCGCCAGTTCCGGCGCATCGGCTTCGACGACGACGAGCAGCGACTGGCCGCGCTGCGGGAACGCGTCGTCGATCGCCGTGCTGAGCGCGGACCACCGGGCGTCGTTCTCGACCAGTCCGCTCACGTCCGTGTTGATCTTGAAATGTTTCGCGACGTACAGGCCGCTCAGCGCGGCGAGCACGAGGGCGAGTGCGATGACCCACGCCGCGCGGCGCACCGACCAGGCGACGAGGTGAACGATGAATGGCTTCAGCATACAGGCGAGGGGGCCCTGTCAAAGACGGCGTTTTTGGCACGAAGCGCACAAGTATACCGGCCCCGGGTCCGCGAGCGCGGCTTGCGTACGCGAGGCCGATCCGGCAAAGCCGGTATACTGGCCTGCCGGATCGTTCGGCCTGCCGTCGTTCCGGTGTCGAAACCATCTGCTCCGATCAGCGTATGAAACGTTATTTGACAGCTTTTCTCGCGGCCGCCTGCGTGTCGGGCGCCGCTTTCGCGCAAAGCTCGCCGGACGCCGTCGTCCGCGCCGCGGTCGAAGGCACCGTGACCGCGATGAAGGCCGACCCGCAGGCGCGCGGCGGCGACATGGCGAAAATCACCAGTGTCGTCGAAACGCACTTCGTGCCGTCCACGGACTTCCAGCGCACGACGCGCATCGCGATCGGCAAGGCGTGGGCGACCGCGACGCCGGAGCAGCAGCAACAGTTGTACCAGCAGTTCCAGCAACTACTGGTGAGAACCTACGCGGCGTCGCTGTCGCAACTGCGCGACCAGCAGGTGACGTTCAAATTCCTGCCGTCGAACACGGCGGCGAACGCGAAGGACGCGGTCGTGCAGTCCCACGTCATCAGCAACGGCGGCGACGACGCGATCGACTACCGGCTCACGCGCGCCGCGTCGGGCTGGAAAATCTACGACATCAACATGATGGGCGCGTGGCTGATCCAGGTGTATCAGACGCAGTTCGCCGACCAGATCGCGAAGGGCGGCATCGACGGGCTGATCAAGTACCTGATCGACCACAACACGCGCGGCGCCGGCTGAACGCCGCGCTGTCGTTCGAGGGGCGGCCGCGCCGCCCTCATCCCTTCCTGCGGTTCTCCACCGCGAACTTGATCAGCTCCGCCTGACCCTCGATGTCGAGCTTGCGCTTCAGGTTCAGCCGGTGCGTCTCGACCGTGCGCACCGACAGCCCGTTGCGCTGCGCGATCTGCTTGCTCGACAACCCTTCCGCAAGCGCATCGAGGATGTCGCGCTCGCGCGGCGTCAGGCGCTCGATCGGCGTCTGCATCGCGGACGCCTGGATCATCCGCGCGCCGAGCCCCGCGCTGAAGAATGTCTGCCCCGCGAGCACCGCCTCGATCGCGCGGATGATCTCGGTCGCCGGCGAGTCCTTCAGCACGTAGCCGCTCGCACCCGCGCGCACCGCCTGCGTCACGTACTCGACGTTGTCGTGCATCGACAGCATCAGCACGCGGATCGCCGGAAAGCGTTCGTGGAACACGCCCGCGAGCGCGATGCCGTTCATCCCCTGCATGCCGATGTCCATCAGCACGAGGTCCGGCTCGATCGATTCCGCGAGCGCGAGCGCCTCGTCCGCGTTGCCCGCCTCGCCGGCGACCTTCAGGCCCGGGACCGCTTCGAGCCGTGCGCGCAGGCCGTCGCGCACCAGCGGATGATCGTCCACCAGCACGATGCGCGCCGGTTTTGCGAAGTCGTTCATGTTGCTCCTTTCCCCGTGGAGAGCGGCACCCACGCGGTGACGATCGTATGCCCCGGCTGCGAGCCGAGCGCCAGCGTGCCGCCGAATTTTTCGAGGCGCTCGCGCATGTTGCGCAGCCCCATCCCCGTGCGGGGGTCGGCCTGGGTTTCCTCGACGTCGAAGCCGCGGCCGTTGTCCGCGATCGTCAGCGTCGCGCCGCGCGACGACACTTCGAGCGTCAGCGCCGCGCGCGCCGCCTCGGCGTGCCGCACGATGTTCGTCAGCGCCTCCTGCGCGATCCGGAACAGCATCGTGTTCACCGCGTCCGGCAGCGGCGCCGCGTGCGTGTGCGCGATCTGCGTGAAACCGATCTCGATGCCGGCTTCCTCGCTCAGTTCGCGCGTCAACTGTTCGAGCGCGGCGGCGAGGCCGAGGTCGTCGAGCATCGCCGGGCGCAGCGCGTGCGAGATGCGGCGCACCTCGCGCAGCGTGTCGCCGAGCCGCGCGAGGCCGGTCGCGAGCGAGGTTTCCGCCGCGGGCACGCGCGTGCCGCTGCGTTCGATCTGCGCGAGCGCCGATTCGAGCAGCAGCTTCACCGACACCAGCATCTGGCTGATCCCGTCGTGCAGTTCGCGCGACAGCCGCGCGCGCTCGTTCTCCTGCGACTCGACGACCTGCTGCGCGAGCCGCTTCAGCTTTGCGTCGGTACTCCGGTATTCGCTGACGTTCAGCACCAGCGCGCCGAGCGCGATCACGCCGACGCCCGTGAGCGCGATCACGCCGAGCCATTGCAGCGTGCTTTCGATGTTCGCGGACGCGCGCTGGTCGATCCGCGCGAGCGTCGAATCGACGTCGTCCAGATAGATGCCGGTGCCGACCATCCAGCCCCAGCGTTCGAGCGGCACGACGTAACCGAGCTTCGGCGCGAGCCAGCCAGTGGACGGCCGCCGCCACGTGTAGCGCACGTAGCCGCCGCCGTGCGACGCGGCCGCGATCAGTTGCTGGATCGTCAGCGCGCCGGCCGGGTCGCGCAGGTCCCACAGGTTGCGGCCGACGAGATCCGGCTCGCGCGGGTGCATCAGCGAGCGGCCGTGCATGTCGTACACGAAGAAATAACCGTCGGGGCCGAAGTCCATTTTCTGCAGCACCGCGAGCGCCTGCTGCCGCAGCGCGTCGACGTCCGCGCCCGGTGCGCGCGACGCGTCGTACAACGGCGCGATCGCACTGGTTGCGAGGTCCACATAATGGCGAAGCTCGATTTCCTTGCTTGACAGGTACGCCGCCTGCATCGTCGAGTGTTGCGTCGCCGCAAGCGCGGTGGCCTGCTGCCGCACGCCGATTCCGATGCCGGCGATGGCCGCGAGGAACGGCACGACCGCGAGCAGAAAGATCTTCGTCTTGAGATTCATCGTAGAAGCGCGGCACTCTACGTAGTAGTACGTAGAGCGGTTACGTAATTGTCCGCTTGTCGCTAACTGGGCGAAAGCGAATACTACACGCCCACAGCATGGCGCACCTTCGCCATGCGCCGCGCCGCGTTACGCTACGATGCAACACACCGGCGGCGCGCGGGGCCCGGTCCCATGCCGGGCATTCAGATAATCACAAACAGGAGACGCCATGAATCGGACTTCCAGTTTCGTCGTCTGGACGCTTGTCGCGCTGCTTGGCGCGTTCGCGTTCGGCACCATCGCGCTCGCGCAAGGCGAGCGGGTCAGCGCGTTATGGATCGTGATCTGCGCGATCTGCGTATACCTGATCGCCTACCGCTTCTATAGCCGCTTCATCGCCAGCAAGGTGCTGCAACTCGACGGCCTGCGGATGACGCCGGCCGTGCGCTACAACGACGGCCTCGACTACGTGCCGACGAATCGCATCGTGCTGTTCGGTCACCACTTCGCGGCGATCGCGGGCGCGGGTCCGCTGGTCGGTCCGGTGCTCGCCGCGCAGATGGGTTATCTGCCCGGCATGCTGTGGATTCTCGCGGGCGTCGTGTTCGCGGGCGCGGTGCAGGACTTCGTCGTGCTGTTCATCTCGACGCGCCGTGACGGCCGCTCGCTCGGCGACCTCGTGAAGATGGAACTCGGGCCGATCCCCGGCGTGATCGCGCTGTTCGGCACGTTCCTGATCATGATCATCATCCTCGCGGTGCTCGCGCTGATCGTCGTGAAGGCGCTGACGAATTCGCCGTGGGGCACGTTCACCGTCGCCGCGACGATTCCGATCGCGCTGTTCATGGGCGTCTATCTGCGCTTCATCCGCCCGGGCAGGATCGGCGAAGTGTCGATCATCGGCTTCGTGCTGCTGATGGCGTCGATCGCGTTCGGCCAGACCGTGCACGATTCGCCGGAACTCGCCGCGTGGTTCACGTTCACCGGCACGCAACTGACGTGGATCCTGATCGGCTACGGCTTCGTCGCATCGGTGCTGCCGGTGTGGCTGCTGCTCGCGCCGCGCGATTACCTGTCCACGTTCCTGAAGATCGGCACGATCGTCGCGCTCGCGGTCGGCATCCTGATCGTCGCGCCGGAACTGAAGATGCCGGCGCTGACGAAGTTCGTCGACGGCTCCGGTCCGGTGTGGTCGGGCAACCTGTTCCCGTTCCTGTTCATCACGATCGCGTGCGGTTCGGTGTCGGGCTTCCACGCGCTGATCTCGTCGGGCACGACGCCGAAGCTGCTCGACAACGAAACCAACGCGCGCTTCATCGGCTACGGCGGCATGCTGATGGAGTCGTTCGTCGCGATCATGGCGCTCGTCGCCGCGTCGGTGATCGAGCCGGGCGTGTACTTCGCGATGAACGCGCCGCTCGCGGTGCTCGGCACGACGCCGGACGCCGTTGCGCACACGGTCGGCCAGTGGGGCTTCGTGCTGACGCCCGACATGCTCACGCAGACCGCGCAGGCGGTCGGCGAAACGACGATCGTGTCGCGCGCCGGCGGCGCGCCGACGCTGGCGGTCGGCATGGCGCAGATCCTGCACCAGGTGATCGGCGGCCAGGCGATGATGGCGTTCTGGTATCACTTCGCGATCCTGTTCGAGGCGCTGTTCATCCTGACCGCGGTCGATGCGGGCACGCGCGCGGGCCGCTTCATGCTGCAGGATCTGCTCGGCACGTTCCATCCGTCGCTCAAGCGCACCGAATCGCTGCCGGCCAACCTGATCGCGACCGGCCTGTGCGTCGCCGCGTGGGGCTACTTCCTGTATCAGGGCGTCGTCGATCCGCTCGGCGGCATCAATACGCTGTGGCCGCTGTTCGGCATCTCGAACCAGATGCTCGCGGGCATCGCGCTGATGCTCGGCACCGTCGTGCTGTTCAAGATGAAGCGCGAACGCTACGCGTGGGTGACCGCCGCGCCGACGCTGTGGCTGCTCATCTGCACGCTGACCGCCGGCTCGCAGAAGATCTTCTCGGCCGACCCGAAGGTGAGTTTCGTCGCGCACGCGTCGAAGCTGTCGGCGGCGCTCGCGGACGGCAAGATCGTCGCGCCGGCGAAGTCGGTCGAGCAGATGCAGCAGATGATCTTCAACGACTACGTCGATGCGGGGCTGTCCGCGCTGTTCATCTTCGTGGTCGTCGCGGTCGTCGTGTACGGGCTGATCGCGATCGTTCGCGCGCGCCGCATCGATCGTCCGACCGTGAAGGAAGCGCCGTACGAGCCGATGCCGGTCGGCGGCGTCGTCTCGCGCGCGGGCGCCGCGCATTGATAAAGGAGCGCACGATGTTCACCGGACTGCGTGACAACGTTCAGACCGCCGGCCGTTACCTTGGCCAGGCGATGCGGCTGATGGTCGGCCTGCCGGACTACGACGGTTACGTCGCGCACCTGCGCGCGACGCATCCGGACCGGCCCGTGATGACGTACGAGGAGTTCTTCCGCGAGCGTCAGAACGCGCGGTACGGGTCCGGCGCGGGCAAGTGCTGCTGATGGCGGGCCTGAAACCGTCCGCCTGAATCGGAATTGGGCGGACGAAGGAAAAGAAAAGCGCGACGGTCGACAGGCCGTTGCGCTTTTTTCATGCGGCCCGTAGCGGCGCGTAACCGGAACGGAAAAGAGAAAGGGCGCAACGGAACGAACCGTTGCGCCCTTTCCGGTGCGCGAAGCATGCGCCGCCTGCGAGGCGGCGCGGCGGACTCAATGCGCGGCGACCGTCGCCGGCTTCTTCGTCTGCGCGGCGACCTTGATCTCCTCGAGCTTGATCTCGACGTGGCGCGAGAACACGTACTCGGCGGGCCGCTGGCCTTCGAGCGGGATGTCCTTCGCGAACGCGCCTTTGGTCCGCGGGCCGGTCAGCGACACCTTTAGCGCCTTCAGCGGGTGCGCGACCGTGTCCATCACGGCGGTCGCCTCGAAGCCGCAGTGGACCATGCAGTCCGCGCACTTCTCGTAGTTGCCGGTGCCGTACTTGTCCCAGTCGGTGGTTTCCATCAGCTCCTTGAAGGTCTTCACGTAACCTTCGCCGACCAGGTAACACGGCTTCTGCCAGCCGAACACCGTGCGCGCCGGGTTGCCCCACGGCGTGCATTCGTAGGTCTGGTTGCCCGCGAGGAAGTCGAGGAACAGGCTCGACTGGCTGAACGACCAGTTCTTGCCGTTGTTGCCGCGCTTGAAGATTTCGCGGAACAGCTTCTTCGTCTTGTCGCGGTTCAGGAAGTGCTGCTGGTCCGGCGCGCGTTCGTACGCGTAGCCCGGCGACACCGTGATGCCGTCGACGCCGATCGGGCCGAGCGTGTCGAAGAACTTCGCGACGCGCTCCGGCACCGCGTCGTTGAACAGCGTGCAGTTGATGTTCACGCGGAAGCCGCGGCGCTTCGCTTCCTTGATCGCCGCGACGGCCTTGTCGTACGTGCCTTCCTGCGACACCGAATGGTCGTGCGCCTCGCGGTCGCCGTCCAGGTGGACCGACCAGACGAAATACGGGCTCGGCTCGTAGTCGTCCATCTTCTTTTCCATCAGCAGCGCGTTCGTGCACAGGTACACGAACTTCTTGCGCGCCATGATGCCCTTCACGATCTGCGGCATTTCCTTGTGCAGCAGCGGTTCGCCGCCGGCGATCGAGACGACCGGCGCGCCGCATTCGTCGACGGCTTCGAGGCATTCGGCGAGCGACAGGCGCTGGTTCAGGATCGGATCCGGATAATCGATCTTGCCGCAGCCATTGCAGGCGAGATTGCAGCGGAACAGCGGTTCGAGCATCAGCGCGAGCGGGTAGCGCTTGTTGCCGCCGAAATGCTGGCGGGCGATATACGCGCCAACGCGGACTTTCTGTAGCAGCGGAATAGACAAGGTGTCCTCCTTAAACTTCGCGGGCAACGAGCGGCTGCAGCAGCTTCGTCGGCAGCTTGAACTCGACTTTTTCTTCGCGGCCTTCCATCGTCGACACTTCGACCGGACCCAGCGCGCGCAGTGCGTCGATGACGTTTTCGACCATTTCTTCGGGCGCCGACGCGCCGGCGGTGATGCCGACCGTCTGCGCGTTGGCGAACCATTCGACCTTCACTTCGGACCCGTCCGCGACGAGGTAGCTCGGCACGCCCGTTTCGCTGCCGATTTCGCGCAGCCGGTTCGAATTCGAGCTGTTCGTCGCGCCGACCACCAGCAGCACGTCCACCTGCGTGGACAGATCGCGCACCGCCGCCTGGCGGTTCTGCGTCGCGTAGCAGATGTCGCGCGTGTCGGGGCCGACGATGTCGGTGAAGCGCGCGAGCAGCGCATCGATGATGCCACGGGTGTCGTCGACCGACAGCGTCGTCTGCGTGACGTACGCGAGCGGCGCGTCGAGCGGCAGATCGAGCGTCGCGACCTCGGCTTCGCTCTGCACGAGCAGCACGGTGCCGGGAATCTGGCCGATCGTGCCTTCGACTTCCGGGTGGCCGGCGTGGCCGATCAGGATCAGCGTGCGGCCCGCCGCGACGTACTGGCGACCCTGCACGTGAACCTTCGTGACGAGCGGGCAGGTGGCGTCGAGCACGTCGAGGCTGCGTTCGTCGGCGGCGCGCTCGACGGTCTTTGCGACGCCGTGCGCGCTGAAAATGGCGACTGCGCCTGCCGGCACTTCATCCAGCTCTTCCACGAAACGGGCGCCCTTGTTGCGCAGATTTTCGACCACGTGACGGTTGTGGACAATTTCATGGCGCACGTAGACCGGCGCGCCGTGTTTCTGCAATGCGCGATCGACGATTTCGATTGCGCGAACAACCCCCGCACAAAAGCCGCGGGGCTGGGCAAGGATGACTCGCATAGGATGGCGAACTCCGACTGACGCGGGTTTCGAAGAAGCCGGTAAATGTGACTTTATCGCCGCGACCATCAATATTAAAGAGGTGCATATTGCCGGTTTGGGACCGGCGCACCAGGACAAAACGCGCATTTTAACCTTATCGCCGTCCGTTTGCTGGACCACGCACCGACTGCGGCGTCCACGCGACGGCCGGCCGGAAGGGCCTCCTGCCGTGACGCAATGCACCACGGCGCGCGAACCCTTTAGAATACCCATCCCGTCGGCCATCAGCGGCCAGCCGGGTAAAAACCACTCCTGTAACCCCGTTGATGGAAGCCGACCACTACGAAAATTTCCCGGTCGCGGGCGTTTTGCTGCCGAAGGCGCTGCGCGCCCCGGTTGGCGTGATCTATCACGTCGTCCGCACCGCCGCCGAGATCGCAGACGAAGGCGACTGGAGTCCGCCCGAGCGCCACGCGCGGCTCGCGGATTTCCGCGCGGGCCTCGACGCGGTCGCGCGCGGCCGCGCCGCGCCGGTGCATCCGACGCTGTTCGCAAAACTCGCGGACGCGGTGCGGCGCCACGGGCTGCCGCTGGAACCGTTCTACGAGCTGGTGTCGGCGTTCGAGCAGGACGTCGACACCATGCGCTATGCGGACCGGCCGTCGCTGCTCGACTATTGCAGCCGGTCCGCGAATCCGGTCGGGGAGCTGATGCTGCGCCTGATCGGCGCCGCGACGCCGGAAAATCTGGCCGATTCCGATTCGATCTGCACCGGCCTGCAACTGGTCAGCCTGCTGCGGGACATTCCGACCGACTGGCAGCGCGGCCGCGTGTACCTGCCGCTCGCGGAGCGGCGGCGCTTCGGCGTGTCCGAGGCGCACATCGCGGCCGGCATTGTCGACGACGCGTGGCGCGCGCTGATGCGCCACGAAATCGCGCACGCGCGTGCGCTGATCGTGCGCGGCGCGCCGCTCGCGCTGCGCGTGCCGGGCCGTTTCGGGCTGGAGCTGTGCAGCGTCGTGCACGGCGCGCTGCGGGTGCTGGACCGCATCGAGCACGCCGACTACGACGTTTTCTACAACCGCCCGGCGCTGCACGCAGCCGACTGGGCGATCATTCTGTTGCGCACGGCGGCGATGTGGCTGTCGCGGCGCGTCGGCGCGCGTCTGCCGTCGATCGAGGGTAATGCATGATCACGACCATCCTGTTTGCGCTGTCCTGTCTGTCCCTCTTGATCTGGTGCGTGCTGCTGTTCGCGCGCGGCGGCTTCTGGCGCGCCCGCCCGGCCGAGCCGGTCGCGGCCGTCGCGCCGGAAGGCGGCTGGCCGGCGGCCGTCGCCGTGGTGCCGGCGCGCAACGAGGCCGACGCGATCGGCGAGGCGGTCGCGTCGCTGCTGACGCAGGACTACGCGGGCGATTTCCACGTGATCGTGATCGACGACCACAGCACCGACGGCACCGCCGATGCGGCGCGCGCGGCCGCGCTGCGGCTGCAATGCCCGGAAAAGCTGACGGTCGTGACGGCGAAGCCGCTGCCACCGGGCTGGTCCGGCAAGGTGTGGGCGCAGTCGCAGGGGATCGACGCGGTGCGCACGCTCGGGCTGCCGGCCGACTACCTGCTGCTGACCGACGCGGACATCGGCCATCCGGCCGACGCGCTCACGCAACTCGTCGCGCGCGCCATCGCGGAAGGCCGCGACCTCGTCTCGCTGATGGTGCGGCTGCGCTGCGACTCGTTGTGGGAAAAGGCGCTGATTCCGGCGTTCGTGTTCTTCTTCGCGAAGCTGTACCCGTTCTCGTGGGTCAACAACCCGCGCAACCGGACCGCCGCGGCGGCCGGCGGCTGCATGCTGGTGCGCCGGACGGCGCTCGAAGAGGCGGGCGGCATCGAGTCGATCCGTGCGGAACTGATCGACGATTGCAGCCTCGCCGCGCGCATCAAGCATCGCGGCAGCGGCCGGCATCCGATCCGGCTCGACGTCGCCGCGCGCAGCGTGTCGCTGCGTCCGTACGATAGCTGGAAGGACATCTGGAACATGATCGCGCGCACCGCGTTCACGCAGCTGCACTATTCGGCGTGGCAACTGGCCGGCACGCTCGCGGGAATGGCGATCATCTATCTGGCGCCCCCCGTTGTCGCGCTCGTGCTCGGGCCGAAGGGCTGGCCCGCGTGGCTTGCATGGGCCGCGATGTGCTGCGCGTATGCGCCGATGCTCGGCTATTACCGGCGCTCGCCGCTGTGGGCGCCGTTCCTGCCGCTCGTCGCGCTGTTCTACGTCGGCGCGACGTTCGCGTCCGCGTGGCGCTTCTGGCGCGGCAAGGGCGGGCAGTGGAAGGCGCGCGTGCAGGCGCCGGTGCAGGGGCGCTGACCGCCGCGCCGTGCGTGCTATCGGGAGCCGCGCGATCCGGCGGCCCCGGCGTGAAACGATGCCGGCGCGTTAACGCTGCGTCAGCATCATGTACATCTGGATCACCATGTCCGGCGAGAACGTGAACGGCACCCAGCCGTGGCCGGTATGGCGCATCACCAGCAGACGGTCGCCGTTCGACTGCTTCTGCACCGCCATCACCGGATTGCGCGTCGACGCGAAGCGCCAGCCCGGCGGAATGTCGGGCGGCGGCTCCGGCAGCATCGACGCGCGCGCGTTCGCCAGTTCCTCGATCAGTTGACCGACCTGCATCGGGTGCAGCGACACCGTCTGCCCGCCGATCGTCATCGTGATTTCGTTCTGCGACGGACGGCCGACCTGGAGCGTCGGCGGCTCGGCGGCGGTTGCGTCTGCGGTTTCGGCTTCCGCAACGGCCACGGCGGTTTCACTGTCAGGCGCGGATGTTTCGGCCGTGGCGTCGTCGTCGTGCGACGGAATCGCGACGGCCGTTTCCGCGGCCTCGACCGGCGTGTTCACGCCAGCCGGCTGTTCGGTTACCGCGTCGGCGGACGTTTCGGGAATAACGGCAGGCTGTTCTATGGCTACGGACGCCGGTTCGGCGGACTGCGCGGCAGGCGCCGCGGCGGCGACCTGGATGAGCTGATCGACGCCCGCTTCGAGCGCGCCGATCTGGTCTTCAAGATTCATGCGAGGCTTCTTCAGGTAAGACCCGCGATTTTACCCGCTCGCAGCGCGGCTGCGTCCCGCGCCGTTGCGCGCATGTTGCAACAAAAGTTGTAACAAATTGCGCGATCGGCACGCGATCGGTACGGAACCGCTCGCCGTCGCCGCCCGCTCACGCGTTCAGATAACCGGCCGCGCGGAACCAGTCGAGCGCGTCCTTCAGCCCTTCGCGATACGGCCGCGCGCGATAGCCGAGTTCGCGTTCCGCCTTCGCGGACGTGAAGTACATCTTGTTCTTCGACATCTTCAGCGCGTCCACGGTGACGAACGGCTCGCGCTTCGTGAAATGCGCGACCGCTTCCGCGCCGAGCGCGAGCGGATATAGCGGCCAGCGCGGCAGCGCGATGGTCGGCGGCTTGCGGCCGACCATGCCGGCGATGTCCGCGAGCATCTGCTGGAGCGGCAGGTTCTCGCCGCCGAGGATGTAGCGTTCGCCGATGCGCCCGCGCTCCAGCGCGAGAAAATGCCCGGCCGCGACGTCGTCCACGTGCACGAGGTTGAGTCCCGTATCGACGAACGCCGGAATCTTGCCGGTCGCCGCCTCGACGATGATGCGGCCGGTCGGTGTCGGCTTCACGTCGCGCGGGCCGATCGGCGTCGACGGATTCACGATCACCGCCGGCAGTCCGTCCTGCTCGATCATCCGCTCGACCGCGCGTTCCGCGAGCACCTTGCTGCGCTTGTACACGCCGATCGCCTGATCGGCTTTCAGCGGCGACGTCTCGTCCACCGATGCGCCCGAACCCGTCACCTTCAGCGTCGCGACGCTGCTCGTGTAGACGATCCGCTCGACGCCCGCGTCGAGCGCCGCGCGCATCGTCGCTTCCGCGCCTTCGAGGTTCGCGCGCTCGATCTCGTGCGGGTCCGGCGCCCACAGCCGGTAGTCGGCCGCGACGTGGAACAGGTAGCGCACGCCGGCGAGCGCCGTGCGCATCGACGCGACGTCGCGCATGTCGCCGGTCACGATCTGCGCGTCGAGGGTCTCGACGTTGGTGCGCGGGCTCGTCGGGCGCACCAGCACGCGCACCGCAAAGCCCTTCTGCTGCGCGATGCGGGCGACGGCCGAGCCGACGAAGCCGGACGCGCCGGTGATCAGCACGAGATCGCGTTGGGAATCGGTCATTCGGGATTCGCTTCCATGGTCGGTGGCGGACGGCGGCGAGACGCGCCGCCCGGAGTCGGTGTGGCACGGATTGTACGTGGCGCGCGGCGCTCGCGGCGTGCGCCGCGGCAACCGCCGCGCACGGATGCGGGCGATTGGATGTACCGGCGATGCACCCGCGCGTGCAGGATGCGGCCGCCCCGGCGCACGCGGGAGAGGACGATTACAATGCCGCCCTGAAGAGCGTACCGAAATGGGAAAGAGGAGAGAACGATGACCGGACCTGATCTGGATTCGCGCATCGAAACGTACTACGTGCGCGTGCGCGGCACGGTGCAGGGCGTGGGCTTTCGCCACGCCACGGTGAGACAGGCGCACGCGCTGCGCATTCGCGGCTACGTGGCCAATCTCGAAGACGGCTCGGTCGAGGCGGTGATCCAGGGGCCGGCGAACGAGATCGACCGGATGCTGTCATGGCTGCGGCGCGGGCCGCCTGCCGCGCGCGTGACCGATCTGGTCAGCGAGGAGCGGTCGAGCGACAAGCGTTACGAACGCTTCGAGCAGCACTGACGCGCGCGCAACGCCGCCGCTTTGTCGTTGCTTCGTCGTTGCTTCGTCGTTGCTTCGTCGTTGCTTCGCCGTCGCTTCGCCGTCGCTTCGCCGTCGCTTCGCCGTCGCTTCGCCGTCGCTTCGTCGCCGGAATCCGCGCGGTTGCCGGCTACTTCACCGCGAGCAGGCTTTCCGCGAACCCCCATTCCTTCTCGACCCACTGACGCCGGCATTCGAACCCGGCGTCGGCCGCGATCGCCGGAATCTCGTCGGCGTGGTACTTGTGGCTGCTTTCGGTCCAGATCGTCTCGCCGGCTTCGAGCGATACCGACAACGCCGCCGCGCGCACGTGCGCTTCGACGCGCCGCTTCGCGCGCAGATGCATCTCGACGCTGCGCGCATCGGGATTGAAGCGCGCGACGTGCTCGAATGCGTCGAGGTCGAAGTCCGCGTCGAGTTCCCGGTTGATCCGCGCGAGCAGGTTCAGGTTGAACGCGGCGGTCGCGCCGATCGGGTCGTCGTACGCGTCGAGCAGCGTCTCGACCGGCTTCACGAGGTCGGTGCCGAGCAGCAGCGTGTCGCCGCTTTTCAGCATCGCGCGGATGTCGCGCAGGAAGCGCGTCGCCGCGAGCCGCGCGAAGTTGCCGATCGTGCTGCCGAGAAACAGCACCAGCAGCCGCTCGCCGTCCGCGCGCTGGCGGCTGACTTCCGCGAGGCCCGCGAGATAGTCGCGCTCGTAGCCGACGATCGAGATGCGCTCGATGTCGCCGAGTTCGCGGCGGCAGAGTTGCAGCGCCGCGCGCGAGATCTCGATCGGGCAATACGACGTTGGCTGCCGGCGGCACAACGCTTCGAGAATGCGGCGGGTCTTGCGGCCGCTGCCGCTGCCGAGTTCCGCGACCGTCACGTCGGACGACAACTCGCCGACGATGTCGGCCGCGTGACGCGCGAGCAGGCGTTCTTCCGCGCGCGTCACGCCGTATTCGGGCAATACGGTGATCACTTCGAACAGCGCGGAGCCGACTTCGTCGTACAGGTATTTCGACGGCAGTTCCTTCTGCGGCGCGTGCGTGAGGCCGGCGCGGACGTCGGCGGCGAAGCCGCTGGCGACGGCGGGTAGAGGCGCGGGATGGGGCGCGGGACGGATCATGCGGGCTCCGGGATGGATGAATGGCAGGGCGGGATGCAGAGTAACGCGGGTGACGGTTGCGCGCTTGCCGACGACGCGCGCCGGAACGCGAGACTTACGTTCTAGTCCATCGCGGCGCGATCCGCACGGGCCGATTCGCGCTGCGCCGCGATGCCCCCCGTAGCAGCACGGCGCATGCCCGCGCATCGCGCAACCGGTCTAGAATGCCGGCTGCGTCGCGGCGGCAGCACGGCCGGCGGCCAGTAGCGGCGGCGCACGACCGCCGGTGAAAACCTTTACATCCGATGACGAACAACGCTTGTCCACGGGGTCCGTCCGCGACCGCCCTGGTGTTTTCCCTGCCTTCTTGTCCGCTGTTCGCGCCGCCGATTCGATGAACCAGTTCGATTACGGACGCGGCCTCGCGTTTTCGGTCGGCGCGTCGGCGCTGTTCGCGCTGCTTTCCGCCTACACGTTGCTACTGCGGCCGCTCGGCGGCCTCGACATCTTCGCGTGGCGCGTGGTCTGGACGG